>CAYOJC010000194.1:0-1617 GCA_964404195.1 uncultured Syntrophobacteraceae bacterium | reverse complement strand
GGCAGCCAGTCCGAGCGCTACAACGCTATGGTTCAGGACATTATTCAGGCCATCATCGTCACGCCGCCGCTGGAAGTGCGAGGAAAGAGAGACGGTTTCAACATGATCTACCGCTTGCAAGATTTGAACCTGCCCTTTATCTACAGTTCGCTCCATGCCAGTGGCAAAGTGATCAAGGAGCGGCCGATTCTGGTGCAGAAGTTCGTCGCGGCGATGGCCGAGGCGGTGCAGTTCGTGGAAAAGAATCCCGACAAGGCCAAGGCATCGGTCGGAAACGCCCTCAAACAGAAAGACCCCGAAGTGCTCCAGTCCTCCTACGACGCCTACGCCAAGACGATCGTGAACCGGCGCATGCTCGTGCCCGCTTCCCAGGTGGCGGATGCGGTGGAGATTGCGCGCCAAACCGAGACTAACATCCGCCGGAAGGCGTCGGAGATTTTCGATAATCGCTTCGCAGAGGATCTGGAGAAGAGCGGATTTCTGAAAGAGATCTGGGGCGGAAAGATTCCGTAAAGAAAAGTCATATAAGCGTCGCAAAAAACTTACGCGACATTTTAACCGAAGGGAAAAATACTTTCTGCTGGGACTGAAGCTCCAATTCAGGGAAAAAAGCAATCTAATGTCGTTAGATGGGATAGTAGGAGAATTTAATTCAATCGCAGCTCCTTAATTCGACATCCAAAATCACTTAATCACCTTGTCCGCCCGGTACAGCATCGACTGCGGAATCGTCAGGCCAATCTGCTTCGCCGTCTTCAGGTTGATCACCAGCTCGAACTTCGTCGGTTGCTCTACAGGCAATTCGGTGGGTTTGGCTCCCTTCAGAATCCTGTCCACGTAATATGCGACGCGCCGGTAGCTGTCCGCTTCGTCTGCCCCGTAGTACATGAGCCCGCCGGCATCTACAGCTTCTTTTCTGCCGTACACCGACGGTAACCGGCTCTTTAACGCAAAGCCCACAATCCGTTTTCGGTTAGTAGCCATTAGCGGGCCGCCGAGCACGTAGTGTCCATCCGTGCGCTGCTTGCTCATCGCAGCAAAAACCTTATCGAAATCGTCCGCAGCTCGTACCTCCCAAGATCGAATAGTCAACTTTAGCGCACGCGCCGCAACTGGGAGAACCTCTTTGACCTCTAGTACATTGGACGGAATGGCCGCGTCGTAGAGAACCGCGACACGGGCGAGCCTCGGAACGGCTTCTTTGAGCAGCTCCAGCCGCTTCCCGCCTAATTCTCTGGAAAGGAGAGTGATGCCGGTGACGTTGCCGCCGGGACGGGCAAGGCTTTCAATTAGGCCTGCCTCGACAGGATCGGCCCCAGTGCCCACCATAACGATGGGAATCGTCTTGGTCGCATTCTTGGCCGCCCGGATCGTTCCGGCCCCTCCTGATACCACGATGACATCGACCTTGAGACGCACCAGCTCGGCGGCAAGCTCCGGGAACTTATCGATCTTCCCCTCCGCATATCGGTACTCGATGGCGATGTTCTGTCCTTCTATGTGGCCACGCTCGCGCAGTGCCAGCCGATATAGCTCGGAACGGGCGGACTCAGTAGCTGGGTCGTACGCCGAGAGATACCCTAACCGCGGGATTTTCTTCGGCTGCTGCGCGTGGGC
>CAYOJC010000193.1:0-2077 GCA_964404195.1 uncultured Syntrophobacteraceae bacterium | reverse complement strand
GATTCCCGCCTTCGCGGGAATGACAAAACCAAACTTATGCAGAGCTTCCCTAGGAATTTGTCGGCCTCAAATCCGACAAATTCCTTACTGGAGTTATGGCTGAGACTGCTCCGACTGCTCATAAGTCAAGCGGCTGATTCAAAATCAGATTCGGGCCGACCATCCATGACGAAGACAATGCGGTTGTCATCGGATTACACTGTTCCGGCTCGCCTGTCGAGATCGGCCCGCAGAAATCCACGTGGTCAGACCGGGCCACTCCTCGGATTCCGAGCGCATCGGCTCGAAGCGGTTCACCGCGTTCGGGCCATTCACAAGAGAAGTCCATATAGGAGGGAGTCATGCAAACATCAAAGCGTCTCTTCATAGGCCGCCTGGGCTCTGCTGTCATGTTGGCGGGGATGACCGCGGTTCCGGCGATGGCGCAGGACAAGGCGAAAGCCGAATCCAAGGCAAAATCGGGCTCGGCGAGTTACGGGCGCAAGAAGCTCTTCGAGAACGACAAGGTCGTGGTAACCGAAGTCGCGACCAAGCCAGGAGGCGAATCCGAAAGCCGGGTGCGCAACTACTTTCGCGTCGTGCGAGTCTTGAGTGGTGGCGCACAGGAGCGCATCTACGCGGACGGCAAGAAAGAGGCTATCCAGCGGAAACCAGGCGATGTGTATGCCGAGGGGCCGGACAAGGTGGCCTACAAAACCAAGAACATCGGGAAGGTAGATCAGGTGATTTACATCGTGCAACTGAAGTGACGCAAGCCGGTTTCCGGCGATCCGCCTGAAACCCCTCTACGGAGGGGGTTTTTTTGAGATCTGACAGGAGCCCCGCCGTTTATCGAGAGGCGTGGATCGTCGGTTGTGGATCGAGCGCTCGTCCGGTCACTGGTCACCAGTTTTTGGCGGAATGACAGGCAGCAATAAATGGGACGGACGGTGCGGCCCCATGTGCAGCGTGACCTTGCCGCCAAAGATCGCCTGCGGCCGGTCGGCCTCGTCGTCGTGGACGAACGGCCCGCAGCCGCGCATCGGGTTCTTCATGTTGGAGAGCGTCGTCGCCTCGCCTTCCCACTCGTAGTCCTTGCCGCGGATCGTGAGCGCGATGCGGTAGCCCTTCGGCACCACGATACAGGTCGGCCAGATCTCGACGTCAAGCTCGACCACCTGTCCGGGCTTGAGCGGTTGCTTTTTGTCGTGCGTGTGGAACGGGCGGTACGGCAGCGACAGCTTGGGATCGAGCTTGCGCTGCGAGGCGCGCAGCCAGCCCTGCGCTATCGGCGTGTGCGGGTCGAGCGCGCCCTGGAACACGACTTCCTTTCCCTGCGGGTCGAATACGCGTAGCACGGCAAAGATGTCCGCATCGGCGGTGGCCGATGCGACCCACAGCTTCAGCGCCGACGGGCCGGTGATCTCGGTCTCCTTATCCAGCGGCGCAGACATAAACGTGACGCCTTCGCCGAGACCGTCATAAGTAATGCTGCCCGTGGATTTGGTTGGCTCTCGTACCAGGCTGCGCGCCGTTGGATCAAGATAAAAATTCGTCCACTTCGTGCGCGCGAGAGGCCACTCGTTCTCGTGGCGCTCGACGAATTTCTCGCCGGGGTGCCGCACCTGCAGCGTGACGCGCGGCTGTTTGTCCCAGCCGTTCTGCTTGCCCTTCAGGAAATAGTCGAAGAAGCGCTTCTGCAGCTTCACGCCGTAATCGGTGTAGAAAGGCGCCCAGTGCGAGCCGCCGTGCGCCTCCAGCCATTTCTGCCTGGACGCCGCGCGCGTGTAGCCCTCGAAGTTGCCGCGCGGATGCAGGCCCTGTCCGCCCCAGTTGGCGGCGGAGAGCAGCGGCACCGTGACCTTCGACAGGTCGCCCGTGCGCTCCTGGTAATAGGGGCCGGTCAGCGGATTCTTGAGGACACCTGCCCACATGTCCGTGCGGTTTTTTATTAGTTCCGGCTCGGGTAACGTTTCAGGCCCACAGACGAGCTCGCCGGTGACGCGGCTCTTCGGGCCGTGCTCGCCGCGCCCGTGCTGAACCGTCTTCACCTGCATGTCCTGCCAGTGCTTGCGGAAGGTGCAGGCGATGCCGCCGT
>CAYOJC010000192.1:0-2192 GCA_964404195.1 uncultured Syntrophobacteraceae bacterium | reverse complement strand
GCTTGAACTTCCATCGATGTTATCCCGTTCGTGGTGAGCCTGTCGAACCATGAACGAATTTTTTCACACACTCTCAGTCCATCTCGAATTCTTCCTGCCAGTTGGTGTCGCCTTCGAGCGGTTTTTGATCTTCCTTGTACAGGACGCAATTTTCCAGCACGAGAACGTCGATCGCCGAGCGCATGAAACAGCGATAGGCGTCTTCGGGCGAGCAGACGATCGGCTCGTTGCGCACGTTGAAGGACGTATTGACGATCACCGGGCAGCCGGTCTTGGCCTCGAACGCTTTCAAGAGCTTGTAGTAGCGCGGATTGGTGTCTTCGTGCACGGTCTGAACGCGGGCGGAATAATCCACGTGGGTCGCCGCGGGAATCTCCGAGCGCGGCACGTTCAAGAGGTCGATGCCCCACAGCGACTGCTGCTCCTGGCTCGGCGCGATGCGCCGTTTTTCCACAACCGGCGCGACGAGAAGCATGTAGGGGCTGTCGGTATCCATGGCAAAATAATCCGAGACCCGCTCGCGCAACACGGAAGGCGCGAAGGGCCGAAACGACTCCCGGTACTTGATCTTCAAGTTCATCACCGACTGCATCTTGGGATTGCGCGCGTCGCCGAGAATGCTGCGGGCGCCGAGCGCCCGCGGGCCGAACTCCATCCGGCCTTGAAACCAGCCCACTACTTTTCCCGCCGCCAGCTCCGCCGCCGCGAGATCAAAAAGCGCTTCGTCGCCGAGCCGCTTGTAAGGCGCCTCTTTAATCTTTAAAAATTCTTCGATTTCTTCATTCGTGTAGGACGGTCCCAAATAGCCGCCTTGCATGGCATCGCCCGCGCCGTGGACGGCGCGCGGCTTGCCTTCGAGCTTGTGCCAGGCCGTGAGCGCGGCGCCCACGGCGCCGCCGGCGTCGCCCGCCGAAGGTTGAATCCACAAGCCTTTAAAAGGTCCCTCGCGCAGAATTCTTCCGTTGCCGACGCAGTTGAGCGCGACGCCTCCCGCCATGCAGAGATTTTCCGCGCCGGTCTCGCGCTGGAGGCTGCGCGCGAGGCGGAGCATGACTTCCTCGGTGACATCCTGGATCGAGCGCGCCAGGTCCATATCGCGCTGGGTCAATTTGCTTTCCGGCTTGCGCGGCGGCCCGCCGAACAACTCGTCGAACTTGCCGTTGGTCATGGTGAGCCCGGTGCAGTAATTGAAATAGTCGATCTTCAGCCGGAAAGTCCCGTCCTCCTTCAGGTCGATCAGGTGATCGTAGATCGCCTGCGCGTACTTGGGCTTGCCGTAGGGCGCGAGCCCCATGACTTTGTATTCGCCCGAGTTGACCCGGAATCCGGTGTAATAAGTGAACGCGGAATAGAGCAGCCCGAGAGAATGGGGGAAATGAATCTCCCATAGCGGAGTCAGAGTGTCGCCGTCGCCGAGCCACGCGGAGGTCGTGGCCCATTCGCCCACGCCGTCCATGCAAAGAACCGCCGCCGACTTGAACGGCGAGGGATAAAAGGCGGAGGCCGCGTGCGACTCATGGTGCTCGCCGAAGAGAACGGGGGGAAGCTCCGGCTTCTTGACGCCGTCGAGCGCGACCAGTTCGTTTTGCAGCACACTCTTGAGCAAGAGCTTCTCCTTCAGCCACACGGGCATGGCGGAGAGAAAGGATTTCACTCCCTTGGGAGAAAAAGCGACGTAGGTTTCCAGCAGGCGCTCGAACTTGATGAGCGGCTTGTCGTAGAAAACAAAATACTTGAGATCCCCCAGGGAAATGCCGCCTTGCTGAAGGCAATAGCGGACGGCGTGGATGGGAAATCCGGCGTCGAACTTTTTTCGCGTGAAGCGTTCCTCCTGGGCGGCCGCCACGATGTGACCGTCTTTGATCAACGCCGCGGCGCTATCGTGATAGTACGCGGAGACGCCGAGAATGTATGTATTCATATGCGGTTTCTCGGGAGCATTTTTGGTAAGGCTCTATTTTAGCATTTTCTTACGGCCAGCTCCAGGGTCCCGCTGACCCTATCAGTGTCGGACGTTGGCGGCCATGCTGTACCTCCTCATGTCGTTTCTCATGCTATTTCAGTTTCTTTACCTACGGTTGGCCTTGTCTAGTGTAGTGTCTCACGCTGTTGACACCTTATCCTAAGTTCGACAGGTGAAACGGAGTCTGCCACCACGAAGGACACGAAGAGCACGAAGGAAGAGAAAGTCA
>CAYOJC010000191.1:0-2441 GCA_964404195.1 uncultured Syntrophobacteraceae bacterium | reverse complement strand
ATAAGATAGCAAATTCTACAATGGATATCCATTAGTTATGCGAGTGTCAATAATGGGAATACGGCCTACGGCCTGGACGGCATCCACGTGAAATATAATCCCTCGTTCCTTGACAATCTCTCCAATCTCCTCGATCGGAAAGATAACCCCAGTTTCATTGTTTGCCCACATGACAGAAACGATGGCCGTATACTCGGTAAGAGACTTTCTTAGCTCCTCCAGGTCTAATCTCCCGTGCCTATCCACCGATAAGTAAGTAATTCGGCGGTGATGGTTTGACTCGTAGAGACAGACGTTGAGGACCGAGATATGCTCCACTTTCGTTGTAACGATGTGGTTCCGCGCTGGTGAAGCAGCCAAAACTCCCTTGATTGCGGTATTGATGCCTTCGGTTCCCCCGCTGGTGAAGACGATCTCATCAGGGTGGCTTGTGCCAAGAAGCACAGCGACCGAGTCTCGCGCTTGCTCAATTTTCTCGCGAACTCTAGTTCCTAGAAGATGCGAGCTGGAGGGATGAGCAAAATGATTGGTGAGAAAGGGTCGCATGGCCACGAAGACTCTATCATCCATCTTCGTCGTTGCGTTGTTATCGAGATAAATATCCTCCATTACAGACCGATGCCTCCTTTAGAGTTCAGATATTTCTTTACGTCCGAGGATAGTCCCTCCGCTCCCGAAAAATCCGCCCCACCCACGATGGCATCCTTAAAAAGAGCGCCTGAAAGATTACTGTTCTTTAAGCTCGTGCTCGTTAAATCCGTACTCGAAAAGTTCGCCGCGCTAAGATCGGCTCCGTCCATAATCACTTGAGCAAGTTTGCAACCCTCGAAATTGGCTCCTCTAAGATCCAGGTTGGAAAAATCCATGCAAGAGAGATAGAAATTTCTGAGATCAACAAAGGCGAGGCTCTCATGATTTTCTATCTTGCACAGAATATCTCTTCTAGGGTCTTTTCCGTTTCTCATCGGTCCGCCTCTTATTACAACTCAAGTCACAGCCTTGGCTTTTAGAAAAACCGCGCCCGCCTAAATAGCCGGGCCAATGGATCGTAGTACTCATCCACGACTCGCTCTTTGAGAGGAATGATCGCGTTGTCGGTGATCTTGATGTGCTCGGGGCAGACTTCGGTGCAGCATTTGGTGATGTTGCAAAAACCCAGCCCCATTCTTTCTTTGAGTAATTCGCGCCGGTCGTTCGTGTCGAGCGGATGCATCTCGAGCGCCGCGTATCGGACGAAAAGCCGCGGCCCGGCAAAGTGATGCTTGTTTTCGGGGTGGTCGCGGATCACGTGGCAGACGTTCTGGCAGAGAAAGCATTCGATGCACTTGTGAAATTCCTGGACGCGGTCGATGTCTTCCTGCTGCATCCGGTAGGTCCCGTCCGCCTCTTTCGGTTTGGGCTTGAAAGCCGGCACGCGCTTGGCCATCTCGAAGTTGAAGCTCACGTCGGTGACGAGATCGCGCAGAATCGGAAAAGTTTTCATCGGCGCCACCGTGATCGGCTCGCTCGTGTCGAGGCTGCTCATCCGCGTCATGCACATGAGCCTCGGCTTGCCGTTGATCTCGGCGCTGCACGAGCCGCATTTTCCCGCCTTGCAGTTCCAGCGCACGGCCAGATCGCCCGCGTGCGTCGCCTGGATGGCGTGGATCACGTCCAACACCACCATGCCCTCGCCCGCGGGGACGCGGTACTCCTTGAACGCGCCGCCGCTCGCGTCGCCGCGCCAGACGCGCATCATGAATTCCTGGCCGGCCATTACCTTTGCTCCTCGAGTAATTTTTTAAGCTCCTCCGGCATCTCGGGCAGCGGCTCCGGAGTGACGCCGATCGAGCCGTTCCTTTTTCTCGTCACCATGTTGACCTTGGCGAGTTTCGCATCCGTTTTCGGATAGTCCTCGCGCGTGTGACCGCCGCGGCTCTCTTTGCGCTCGATGGCCGACAGCGCGCAGGCCTCGGAGACGGTAAGCATCGTCCTGAGATCGAGCGCCAGATGCCAGCCCGGATTGTATTGCCGGTTGCCCTCGACGCTGACCCGCGAAAGCCGGTCCCGGAAGCGCGCGATCTCGCCGAGCGCTTTCTTAAGCTCGCTCTCGCTGCGAATGATCCCCACGAGGTTCTGCATGCAGTCTTGCAGCTCCATGTGGATCTTGTAGGGATTTTCTCCGCCCTTGCCGTTGAAGGGCGCGAGCAGCTCCTGGGCTATGCCGCCGAGCTGATCCGTGCTCACGGCGATCCGGCCGGAGAATTTTTTGGCGTACTCCGCCGCGTATAACCCGGCGCGCCGGCCGAAAACCAAAAGGTCCGACAGAGAATTTCCTCCTAATCGGTTCGCACCGTGAAGCCCGGCGGCGACTTCCCCGGCGGCGAAAAGCCCCGGCACGGTCGTCGCCGTCGTGTCGCCGTCGACCCTGACCCCGCCCATAAAATAGTGACAGGTCGGAC
>CAYOJC010000190.1:0-2571 GCA_964404195.1 uncultured Syntrophobacteraceae bacterium | reverse complement strand
CTTCGTGATCTTCGTGGTGAACGAAATCAAGGTGATAGTGACAGGTTATCCACACGGAAGCCTGAAGAGCCAAAATTTAAGAGGCCGCGGCTTTGATGCCCTTCTCTTTGGCGCAGGCGCCGCAATAGTTGGCTTGATTCTGCGGATCTTCGACCAGTCCTTCGTCGAGGTTGTGAGAGACCTTCTTGCAGGAAAAACAAATGAAGTAGACGCCGTCGATGCTCTTGTTGATCTTCTCTCGATTCAGCACGCGCCCCTTCAACTTCTCGACGCGGATTCCGAGCAATTCCTCGTAACTTTTTTTAATCTTGAGCCTGCCGACCTCGTCGCTCGCCAGTCCCTGCTCTTCGGACTCTTCATGGTTGTGATCGTCGAGCGAGCTGCCGCTCCTCGCCCGTGTCGTAGCGGATTTCTTTTTCGTCCTCGCCATGGCCCTGCCTTTGATATTGGTTTTCTACGAATGCGTCTGCCGCGCGGAAGTCTTCGCGGGTCAAATCCAAAAAGCCGGCAAGTCACCAGACCGGCCAGCTTTGTTTGCAAACTTAATGAACCCCGGCGCGATTGTCAATAGAAACGGAGCCGGACGCTCCGGTCTCGGGGTCTTGACACGTTTGAATAAAAACATAGACTGAAGCGTCAAAATGGACAGTAGTCAAAAACGGGAAGGGGGTGAACAATAATGACGTTGAGAAAACAGATCGTGGCGATCGCCATCGCGGTGATGGCGCTTCCGGCCTTTGCCTTCGCGGAGGAAAAGAACGGCACTGTCTCGAGCTACAACAAAGAGTCGAGAGAGATCGTTATCAAGGGCAAGGATTGGGAGCAAAAGGCCAAGGTTAGCAGCGGTGCAGCCAAGGACCAGGCCGATCTCCTGAAAGAGGGGACCAAGGTCAAGGTGGAGTTCGACGACAGAGGCGGCGGGGATGTCCGGGTGAAGTCCCTGGGCTCGCGTTAATTTCCGGCTTGAGTCGGAACGGAAGGAGGGAGGACAGCCTCCCTCCTTCTCAATATTTCCTGTTCAACTCTCCGAGCTTCTTCCAGGCTTCCGCGCTGGCGGGTTCCAGAGCTAGCACTTCCCTGAATTTGAGCTCGGCTTCCTTCGTTCGGCCGAGCTTGACCAAAACGTCCCCATAAAGAAGCCGCCACTCCGTGTTTCGCCTTTGCCCCCTCAGGGCCTCTTGCAGCGCGACCGCCGCGTCGCTCCAACGTTGCAAGCCGACGTAGGCGGCGCCGAGCGCGCCGAAGACGGCCGAAGATTCTTCCGGCGGGTCTCCTTTGCGCGAGGCTTCGAGCAGCGCGACCGCCTGAGAATAATTTCGCTTGGCCAGTTCGAGCCTGCCCAAATTAAAGAGCACGGCCGGATGCCGCGGCTTTATCTTTTCCGCCAGCCGCAGCCACGATTCCGCTTCGCCGACTTGATTTTTGAGCAGCGCGATGTTTCCCAGACCGAGATACGGAATGATCTCTCCCGAATCGGCGGCGATCGCTTTCTGATAAACGCCCTTGGCCTCGTTCGTGTACAGATCCTCGGCCAGAGCCAGGATTTTCTTGACCTTGGTCCGGTCCAATGCGAGCACGGCCTCCGCCACCTTCGCCGCTTCGGCGGTTTTTTCTTTACCGACGAGAATCTGCGCGCGCAGCAATAGAAAATCGGCGTTGCGCGGCTCGAGCGCAATCGCGCGATCGATGTGGGCGAGAGCGGTGTCATTCCAGCCGCTGGCATGGAGCGCCTCGGCGAATCCATAATGGTGCCGCGCCGGCGCGGCCCATGGCGGATCTCCCTTCCACGGTGGCTCGGTCACGAAGGGATCGATGATCTTGCGGTTCAAGTCCGACGTGCTCTTGCCCAGGCTGCGCGGCGCCGAGAACTCCAGCCGCGCGTTGTCGTCGGTATTGAACTCGGCGCCGTCGGAGACGGCCAGGATTTCCTTTTTCCCCATGCGATAAAAACCCAGCACCGCGTAGAGCTCCGAGAGTCCCAAGTCGCGCAGGTCGTTTTTAAACGTGTCGTTGCCGGAAGTAATTTTTTCCAGCCCGGGATAATCGAACTGCTGTTCCTTCAGGCTGCCGATGAGCAGAAAGTCGCTCTCCTGCAGGTTCCAGAACGAGACGTGGGGGAACGACTCCGCGAAAGTACGGAGCACCATGCGCAGATCGTCCGGCGACATGGAGTAATCGTGAATCCACTGCGTGAAAACGCCGTCGGGAGCGAGCTTCTGCCGCGCCACGGCATAAAAATCTCTGGTGAATAGGCTGGCGATGCCGGCGATCCACGGGTTGGAGGGCTCGGAGATGATGAGATCGTAGAGCCGCGGAACGGCCATCAGATAATTGCGGCCGTCGCTCGGGATGACGCGCACGCGCGGATCGTCGAGAATTTTGCCGTTTTTCTCGTCGAAAAATTTCGCGGCTTCGACGATCGCCGGCTCGATCTCGAGCACGTCGATCTTTTTTACCGGAAACGCGCCCACGGCTTTGACCGTCATGCCGGTGCCCAGCCCGATCACCGCCACCTGCTTGGCGTCGGGATGGAGCAGCATGGGCACGTACCCGGTCATAAGCATCGTGAGC
>CAYOJC010000189.1:0-2632 GCA_964404195.1 uncultured Syntrophobacteraceae bacterium | reverse complement strand
CGTTTCGCCTGTCGAACTTAGGATAAGGTGCCAACAGCGTGAGACACTACACTACCATCCGCCGACCTGAGGGTCTCTCTCCGGGCCGATGCGATACGCCTGTGTTACGCTCACCTGAGAGTTGGGAGAATTTCCGGTGTACGCTTGATATCCTTGGTCCCACGCATCGGCCCTTCGAGACGCCCCCGGCGGGCGTATGCTGTTTGGAGCGAGAGGTAAAATGGCCAAACCCATTGTAGCTGTGACCATGGGAGATCCCGCCGGAGTGGGGCCGGAAGTCGTCCTTAAGGCGCTGGCCTATCCGTCAGTGAGGCGGAATTGCCGCCCGCTGGTCATAGGGGATTGGGGGATTCTTTCGCGGGGCCTCAAAGCCGGCGCCTCCAAACCCAAGCTGGTTCGATGGGAGCAGGGCCGGCCCTGGCCCAAGAGCAATGCGATTGTAGTTCATTCTTTGTCTTCTCTCTCTCCCGCGCAGTGTAGACCGGGAATTCCTTCACGAGCTTGCGGCGCTGCGGTTTATCGTTACGTCACGGAAGCGGCGAAGCTGGCGCTCTCGGGAGAGGTCGATGCCATAGCCACGGCGCCGCTCAATAAGAAAGTTCTCCAAATGGCCGGACACCGATATCCCGGTCACACGGAGCTGCTCGCCGAGCTGGCCGGCGCGGCCGAGAGCCGGATGATGCTGTTGGGCAACAAATTGAAAGTCGTCCTGGTAACGGTGCATCTGCCGTTGATGAAAGTTGGCCGAGCGTTGACGAGTCGAAAAATTCGCGTCACGCTGGAACTGGCGGATCGCGCGCTCAGGAAATATTTTGGCCGCGCTCGACCCAGACTGGCGTTAGCGGCGCTCAACCCGCACGCGGGCGAGGAGGGGATCTTCGGCCACGAGGAGAAAAAAATTATTTTTCCCGCGGCGCGGGAGGCGAAGCGGAGAGGAATCCGGGTCTTCGGCCCGTTGCCAGCCGACAGCCTTTTCTATCAGGCGGCGCGGGGAGACTACGACGCCGTGATCTGCATGTACCACGATCAGGCGCTGATCCCGCTCAAGCTGCTGCATTTTATCGGCGGGGTGGCCTTGACCTTGGGTCTTCCGTTTGTCAGAACTTCCGTGGATCACGGCACTGCGTACGACATTGCCGGCAAAAACAAGGCCGATGCGACCAGCATGAGAGAAGCCATCTTGTTGGCGGCGCGTCTAGCGCGAAGGATGAAGCAGCGGAGGAGATCATGAATCCAGCGATCTTTCGAGAGTACGACATACGCGGCCTGGCGGAAAAGGATTTCGATTCGGAATTCGCGCATCTTCTCGGCAAAGTTCACGGAACGGCTGTTTACAACAAAGGCGGGCGTCGCGTCACCGTAGGGCGGGACTGCCGCGCCACGTCCGATCCCTACGCGGAGGCGGTGATTCAAGGCATGCTCTCCGCCGGTTTGCGCGTCTATGACATCGGCGTCTGTCCTACGCCGCTCCTGTACTTTTCTCTCTTTCATCTCGACATGGACGGCGGGATTATGGTTACCGCGAGCCACAATCCATCCGAATACAACGGCTTCAAAGTCTGTCTCGGAAAGGAAACTCTCTACGGCGCGCAGATCCAGGACTTGCGAGCGCGGATGGAGCGCGGAGATTTCAAGGAAAACGCCGGGGGAAAACGCGAAGCGTACGCGATTATCCCGCCTTACCAGGAACATCTATGGCGTGACGTTCCGTCTCTCGCCCGTGCGCTTAAAGTCGTCATCGACGCCGGCAGCGGAGTGGGCGGCCCAGTCGGGCCGCCGATTTTCCGCCGCCTCGGCTGCGAGGTCTGGGAGATCGCGTGCACGATGGACGGGACGTTTCCCATCCATCATCCGGACCCAACGGTTCCGGAGAATTTGGAGATGCTGATCGACAAAGTAAAAAAAGAAAAGGCCGACTTAGGCATCGCTTACGACGGCGATGCCGACCGCATCGGCGCCGTAGATGAACAAGGCAATATCCTCTGGGGAGACCAGCTTTTGATTCTATTCTCCCGCGACATTCTCAAGCGCCAGCCCGGCGCGACGATCATTTCCGAGGTTAAGGGCTCTCAGCGACTCTACGATCAGATCGCTTTGCACGGCGGCAAGCCGATCATGTGGAAGACGGGCCATTCGCTTCTCAAGGCGAAGATGAAAGAAACCAAGGCGGTGCTGGCCGGGGAGATGAGCGGCCATATGTTTTTCGCCGACCGATATTTCGGCTACGATGACGGGATTTACGCGTCGCTCCGTCTGGTCGAGCTTGTAGCGCGATTGGGCCGGCCTTTGTCGGCCCTCCTCTCGGATGTGCCCAAGAGCGTGTCCACGCCTGAGATCCGCGTCGATTGTCCCGACGACAAAAAATTTCAGATCGCCGAGCGCGCCAAAGAATATTTTCGCCGGCACTATCCGATCATCGACGTGGACGGCGTGCGCATCCAGTTTCCCGAGGGCTGGGGACTGATTCGCGCCTCCAACACGCAGCCCGCGCTCGTTCTCCGCTTCGAAGCTCAAAGCGCCGAGAAGCTTGCCGAGTACCGGAGGATCGTCGAGGCCAAGCTGAAAGAGCTGCGGAGCAGCTAGTGTAGTGTCTCTTAAATTAAGGCACTTATCCGTCGAGGTTTCTCTATTC
>CAYOJC010000188.1:0-2783 GCA_964404195.1 uncultured Syntrophobacteraceae bacterium | reverse complement strand
TTCTTGGAAAGCCCGGCATGCCGTGGCGGTCCTCGGGCGGAAAATAGGTGCCGCCGAAAAACGGTTTCCTTTCCGGCGTAAGAAACACCGTCATAGGCCAACCTCCGCGCCCGGTGAGCATCTGAACGGCACTCATATAGATCTCGTCCAGGTCGGGCCTCTCCTCACGGTCCACTTTGATGCTGACGAAATTCGCGTTCATCAATGCGGCGATCTGTTCGTTCTCGAACGATTCCTTTTCCATCACGTGGCACCAGTGACAGGCTGAGTAGCCGATACTGAGAAGGATCGGCCTGTTCTCGCTCTTGGCTTTCTGAAAAGCTTCTTCGCCCCACGGATGCCAATCGACCGGGTTGTGGGCGTGCTGCAGAAGGTAGGGACTGCTTTCGTGGATGAGACGGTTGGTGTGCATGGTTCGTCCGCCTCGGCGGGATGAAAAATTTATTTGCCGGCGGCGAGCTGCTTTACAAAACCGCTGGCTTCGAGCTCTTGAAGCGGCCGATGGTCTACAATCTCCTCGGGCTTCACGCTCTTTGCTTTCGGGTTGGTCTCGGCGATCGTGTCCAGGACGAATTTCATGCCTTTCATATTAACGTACGGCACGGTCGCGGTCTTAGGCACGTAATAATCATAAGCCGTCTGAATGACATCGGCGTCCGAAACGCGGAGATGCCGCTCCATTACCTTCAAGCCGAACGCGCGGTCCGTCTTTAGCCGGTGAATTCCCTCGACCAGCGCTTTCATGAAACGATTCGTTACGTCGCGGTTTTTAGCCATGAAAGATTTGGTCGTGGCGATCCCGGTATGCTGATAATCGAGACCGGCGGTGGAATAATCCAATAGCGAGCGGAAGCCGGATTTTTTTGCCATATGGGCAAACCCCTGCTCGAGCAAAGTCGCCTGAATCGCTCCCTGAGAGACCGCCGCGAGACGCTCGGCGTTGCCGCCGGTTTGAAGGATGGTTACATCTCTGCCCGGCTTGAGCCCGTTTTTTTCCATTCCCCAGCGCGCGAGAAAGTCGGCCGAGCCGCCAAAACGGGCGATGCCGAGCCTCTTGCCTTTTAAATCTTCCAGTCGCTGAATATCTTTGGCGACAATCAAATCATACGGGGCGAAGTTGACGACACCGGCCACGAGGACCGCGTCGTTGCCGCCGAGGTGCGCGTTGATGAGCCCTGACGCGGCGATGCTGATCATCGGCGACTCGCCCGAGAGCATGGCCGCCAGAGCGGTGGACGAGCCCGACATGATGATCGGTTTAACATCGAGCCCATACTTCTTGAAAAAGCCGCCGTCGACACCGGCCAAAACCGACGCGTTGGACGGAGTAATCGAGACCAGGCCGACATAAATTGTCGGCGTGTTTTGCCCGAATGCGGGGAATGAAAAGAAAAGAAACAAAACGAACAACGCGGCAGGTACAATCTTCGTTTGCATAAGATCCCTCCGACGTATGCGCGCTGATTTCAGTCTAGCGCAGCTTGAGGTCGAAGGCTACCGGCCCTTTGTCCCCGCGCCGGGTTTGAAATTGGACCGAGTCGCCCTCGTTGAAGTCTTCGAACTGTCCGCGAGGCGCAAGGCTGCTGCGATGGAAAAAAATGTCCTCACTGCCGTCGTCGGGAACGATGAACCCAAAGCCTTTATCTCGGATAATTTTCTTGATCGTTCCGGTCATATCCTCCACTCCCTTCTTGATCGGGTTGAGAGTCTCCTACCCCGTTTCCCCGGTCCTTGCAAGAACCTTCCATACGCGATCTGTCTTTAGGCCGATCTCCAAGCAAGGCTATTTCCTGCATTTGACTTCTTCCTTGCCACCCCGCCCGCAAATCGCGTAGAATCCATCGAACCCTGCTGGGGAACCACAACGAGCTTGAAAACTGGCCAATGAAACAAGTCGTCATCGAAAATCCTGTTCTCAACTCCGCGTTCAATGAGCCGAAACGACACTTCCGGTTTACAGACGAAGGCATCACCAACGACACCGCTGAAGGCCGTCGCGTTAGCTCTTACTTCGTCCCGATTCCCCGCCCAAAGAAAAAGGGAAAGCAGCTCGTCTTCGACACCGAATGGACGGAGGACCGTATCGAAGAAAACAAGATCGTCAATCGAATCCGCGATCGTGTCGGCATCTGGCGCAGCGGCGGCTACGTTGGCGTAACGCCTACAACGTCCAATCTTCTCCAATACTGGACCAACCGAGAGCGCGAAAACAAACTCTTCTTCTGTCAGATCGAGGCTCTCGAAACGGCCATCTACCTCACCGAGGTCGCCAATAAATACGGTGACGCTTGGATTGAGAACCAGCTTCGTGAGGCCAACGACACCGCGAATCCCGGCCTGCCTCGTACAGCCTTCAAGATGGCCACGGGAGCAGGCAAAACCGTTGTGATGGCCATGCTCATCGCCTGGCACTCGCTCAATAAACTCGCCAACACGCAGGACGCGCGCTTTTCCGATACCTTTCTGCTAATCACGCCGGGAATCACGATTCGTGACCGCCTCCGCGTGTTGTTACCCAACGACCCAGGCAACTACTATCGCCAGCGCGACGTTGTCCCCAGCCACATGCTGGAAAAGCTGGATCAGGCGAAAATCCTCATCACTAACTTCCACGCCTTTAAGCTTCGCGAGAAGGTCGCGGCGGGCAGACTCACCAAAGCGATTCTCGCCGAGGGCGAAAAAGGTATTTTCACCGAGACGCCGGATCAGATGGTCCGGCGCGTTTGCCGAGAGCTGGGCAACAAGAAAAATATCATTGTCATCAATGACGAGGCCCATCACTG
>CAYOJC010000187.1:0-2989 GCA_964404195.1 uncultured Syntrophobacteraceae bacterium | reverse complement strand
AATTTGATCGTTTAATCGCCCTGGCGACTGAAACTGGTCGGAGGATAGGCGCTCTGATGAGTTATTTGCGCAAATCAAACATGAAAGGATCGAAATTCAGGTCGTTATAGCTGCGCTGTTCGCCGCTTGGTTCCATGGCATCTTCAAACTCGAAACTCGAAACTCGAAACCCGGAACTCCCCAAACACACCATGCGCGTCGCTATGTATTATAACAATCGTGACGTCCGCCTCGAGGAGATGGCGGTTCCGTCGATCGGCGCTGGCGAGCTGCTGGTGCGCGTGAGAGCGAGCGGCATCTGCGGCACGGATGTGATGGAGTGGTACCGGATTCAGAAAGCACCTTTGGTTTTGGGTCACGAGATCGCCGGTGAGATTGCGGCCGTCGGAGAAGGAGTGGGCGGTTATCGCGTCGGTGATCGCGTCTTCGTTTCGCATCACGTCCCCTGCATGAAATGCCGCTACTGTCTCGCCGGCCATCATTCGGTGTGCGATACCTTGCGCACAACCCATTTCGATCCGGGCGGCTTCGCCGAATACATCCGCGTGCCGAAGATCAACGTCGAGCTCGGAACGTTTCTCCTTCCCGAGGAGATCTCGTTCGAAGACGGCTCTTTCATCGAGCCTGTGGGTTGCGTCGTGCGGGCGCAGCGATTTGCCCGGGTAGGTTCCGGCCAAAGCGTCCTCGTACTCGGCAGCGGCATCTCCGGCCTGCTCCACGTGCAGTTGGCGCGCGCGCGCGATGCGGCTTTCATCGTCGCTACCGATGTCAATGATTTTCGCCTGAAGGCGGCGCGCGAGTTGGGCGCCGACGCGGTCTTTCAAGCCGCCGAAGACGTTCCCCATCGATTGCGCGAAGTGAACGACGGGCGATTGGCCGATGTGGTCATCGTCTGCGCGGGAACGATGCCGGCGGTCGAGCAGGCTTTTAAATCGGTGGAAAGAGGCGGGACGATTCTTTTCTTTGCGCCGACGGCGGCGGGAGTGAAGGTGCCTGTTCCGCTTTTCGAACTGTGGCGCGACGAGCTCACCATCACGACTTCCTACGCGGCCAGTCCTCGAGATATCACCGAAGCGATCGAGCTCATCCGCGACCGGCGCGTGCGGGTGCGCGAGATGATCACTCACCGGCTGGGATTGACCGAGGCGGGGCTCGGCTTCGAGCTGGTCGCGAGCGCCGGGGACTCCATCAAGGTGATCATCGACCCCCAGCGGCTCTAAGATGGTTGCCGCAACCGGCCGGTGCTCACCTCTCCTAAGCCGTATGTCGGTTAGAGCCGCTTAATCCTTCCCGTAATATTTCATCCGCTCGGCCTCCTTCGCCCTTTCTGTCAGCCCCTATTCATACCTGTCCCCACTGGGCTGCTATAGCAACTTTTGTCAATGCTTTTGCCATGGATTGTCCGCTGATACCTCGAACCTCATTCTCTGTCCTCACGGGACGACTGTAAAAACAGACGGTTAGACATTTGACCTTTCCTGGCATGTGGCTTGCTCACTTGTCACCTTCGTGGAGGTGCGCAGATATGAACGGTGAGCAGACCGAACTCAAGTTTTTAACCCTGGCCGAGGCGGCAACGATTCTACAAGTGTCCAAGCGGACCATTCTGCGGATGATCCAAAAGAAAGATGTCCCGGCGTTGAAGGTCGGGGGTCAATGGCGGCTGCGTGAGAGCCAGTTGAAAAGATGGGCGGAGGAAAAAGAGAGTTTGGTCTCGGCATTCGAATAGATGCATGAAAAAATAACTAAGGATCACCCAGTCCTTTGTTTTGTTTAAAAGAAATCCGGCGGCTCTTGGTGGAGCCGAAAAGCCGTAGCAAGGTGCGCCTGAGAGGTTAATAGAAGTGCCCATTTCCGACCGCATGGCCGAAGCCTTAAAAGAATCCTATCAAGGCTTGGAGAAAAAAATTACCGAGCGAACCCGGGATCTCTCGGCCCTTTATGCGGCCCTGGCTCCCTTGGCCTCGGTGGATTCCACCCAACTGCTCCAACAGATCGTGGAACGGCTTAAAGAGGCAACCGGCGCCGACGCGGCCGGCATTCGTATTCTCGACAAAGAAACGAAATCCCTTCTCTCTCCCGCCCACGTGGGGTTCTCCTCAAGTTATCTACGAACCACGCAAGATCTTGACGAAGGCTCTGCTCTTCGCGTCACCTTCTCGTCCGGCGAGCCGATCATCGCGGCAGATATTGCGAAAGATCCCCGGCTCAAGGGCAAGAAGCAATTCGAAGAGGGATTCCGATCGTGCGCCTTTTTACCTCTGAATGTATCCGGGCAAACCCGTGGAATCGTCCATCTTGCCAGCCGCGAGATCGGACACTTCAGCGCCGATAAAAGCGATCATCTCATGACGATTGCCCGCCACATGGGCGTTGCCATGGAGAATCGCGAGTTGCTCGAGGCTGCGGAGCGGAGAGCGCGGGAGCAGGAAGCGCTCAATGTTATCGCTAAGGCGACGAGTCAGTCGCTTCGCCGAGACGAACTGCTGGAGATCGCCCTGGACAAGGTCGTAGAGATTACAGGGCGTGAACGCGCGTCCATCAGGCTCAAGGATCCAGTGACGGGTGAGATCGCACTGGTCGCCCACCGAGGGTTGTCCCAGGAGGAGATCGAAGGTCTACTTCGTACGGTATCGCGTCAAGTCACTGAGCAAGTCTTCGCCTCAGGGCAGCCACATGTCGTTCATGATCGTCCAGAGCTGCACGATCCGCGATCCTTGTTACCTCGAAGCCGTTCGGTTGCCTGGATCCCGATGAAGACCGGAGCGAAGGTCACAGGAGTCCTGTGTGTCTCCACGACCCGAGCGGTTCCTTTTTTGCAACGCGAGGTAGACCTCTTACAGGCGATCGCGAGTGTGATCGGCGTTGCGCTGGAGAACGCCCGGCTGTTTGAGGAGTCCCAAAGACAGCAGGAGATCCAAAGGCTTCTCAAGGAACTGAGCCAGGACATCCCCTCGCTTTACATTGATTCCTTTTTCCACAAGGTCAC
>CAYOJC010000186.1:0-3264 GCA_964404195.1 uncultured Syntrophobacteraceae bacterium | reverse complement strand
CTCTTCGTGGTGAGAGGATTTTAACCACGAAGGACACGAAGGTCTCGAAGGAAGACAATACGACTCGCGCAAAGGCGCAAAGGCCGCCAAGAGGGAAACCGGCCCGTATCGATGTTCAGCAATGAATAATCCGGGTTAACTCCGCCGCCATGGCTGGAACGAGACGAAAGTTTAAAGTCCTGGTGCTCTTCGATTCGGCGGGGACGCCGCCGGTGGACCAGGATTTCAGCCGAGAGCTCAAGACCGACGATTGGGCGGCGGAGGCGCACGTGATCGACGCGCTCAATAAGCTCGGCCACGAGGTTCGGACCGTCGGCGTTTACGAAGACCCCGGTCTCATCATCGACGAGATCAAGGCCCATCCGCCCGACGTGGTCTTCAATCTAACGGAGCATTTCAACGCCCGCTCGGCCTACGACCGCAACGTTGCCGGTCTTTTGGAAATGCTCGACGTGCCGTACACCGGCTCGGGTCCCACCGGGCTCACGCTCTGCAAGAACAAGGGAATGGCGAAGGAGATCCTCGCGTATCATCGCATCCGCGTGCCGGACTCCGCGGTCTTTCCGCCCGGCTCGACGATCCGAAGGCCGAAGCGGCTCCACTTTCCGCTTTTCATCAAGCCGCTCCAGGAAGAAGCCTCGTACGGAATTTCTCAGGATTCGTTCGTCGAAAACGATCAGGCCTTCGAAGAGCGAATCCGCTTTATCCACGAGCGCATGAACCAGGAAGCTCTGGCCGAGGAATACATCGATGGGCGTGAGCTTTACGTGAGCATCCTGGGGAACGACCGCTTGCGGGTATTTCCTCTTCGCGAGGTGATCTTCGAGGAGATTCCCGAAGGACGGCCGCGCTTCTCCACCTTCAAGGCCAAGTGGGACGATGCTTATCGGAAAAAATGGGGCATCCGGAATATTTTCGCCGAGGGGATTGACGATCCTATGGCCGAGCGCATCGGAGATATATGTAAAAAAGTGTACCGCGCGCTACGCATACGAGGCTACGGCCGAATCGATCTCCGGGTGACTCCTGCGGGAGAGATCGTTATTTTAGAAGCCAACCCGAATCCCAACCTGGACCGCAGCGATGAGTTTGCTGAGTCCGCGATGAAAGCAGGGTTCAGCTACGAGGCGCTGATTCGGCGCATTATGCGCCTGGCGTTCCCGAGCCGTTCTAATACCGCGTAAAAATTCCCCGGTGTGCGTAAAAAATTCTATGTAGGAAAGGTCCCACAAGCGATAAACGTACACCTGGGCGGCGAAATGCTGAGCGCGTTGTTGGTCTGGTTCTTGCTGCCCTTATAGGGAATGCACTCTTCTTTCAGAACACTGGTCCCGGGCCGGCGAGCTTTTAAGTGGACTGCCGTCGCCGTGGGCATTTTGATCCTTGCCGTGGCGGTCTCCGTCCGTTTTTTTCTCGACGAGCGATTGAGGCAAACGATCGAGCAGAACGTCAACAGCAGCCTCAAGGGCTACACCGTCCGCATCCAGGCGCTTCATTTTCAGCCCTTCGGCTTCTCGCTGGATTTAATAGATACGACGATCGTTCAGGACGCGCACCCCGAACCGCCGGTGGCGCACCTACCCTTGCTTCACGCCAGCGTGCATTGGGGCGCGTTGCTCCATGGAAGGTTGGTCAGCGACTTTGAGTTCAACCGGCCGAAGCTCAACATCAACCTCAAACAGGCGAAGCAGGAAGTTCAAGAAAAGATCTCTCCGTCGGAGCGCGGCTGGCAGGACGCGCTGGAAGAGATCTATCCTTTGAAGGTGAACTCGTTCAGGGTGCGGGACGCCGAGGTCACTTACGTGGACCAAGGTCCGTTCAAGCCGTTGCGTCTCACGAAGTTAAACTTTCAAGCCGAAAATATCCGCAACGTCCACTCCAAGGAAAACGTCTATCCGTCGGAAGTTCACTTAAAGGCCGCGGCTTTCGATAGGGGAAACATCGCATTCGATGGAAACGCCGATTTTTTGGCGAAGCCCGCTCCGGGAGTCAAGGGGAGTGTTTCGCTGAGCGACATAGAACTGGATTATTTCCGGCCGATCATCAACCGCTACAACGTCTCGATCCGCAACGGCCTGTTGTCCACGGACGGGCTGATAGAGTACACGTCGAGCAAAAAAGTCGTCGATGTAAAGCGCGTCACCATCGAGGGCGTGGCGATAGACTACATCCACATGGCGCAGACCGCCGCCGCGGAGCAGCAGGTTGCCGAGAATGTCGCCGCCACGGCAAAGGCCCTGAACAACAAGCCTGAGGTTTTAATCAAGCTCGACCGCGTGGACATTTTAAGAAGCCGGCTCGGCTACGTAAATAAAGCTGCGGCGCCGGAGTACCGGCTGTTTTTTTCCGACGCCGACCTGAGACTGGAAAACCTCAGCAATCAGCAGGCTGAAGGGAAGGCCGTCGGGACGTTTACCGGAAACTTCATGGGCAGCGGCCAAACCGTCGTCCATGCGACCTTCCAACCGAAGGCGAAACAAGGAGGCGATTTAGATCTCCAGCTTCGCCTCGATGGAGCCGACATGACGGCGATGAATCCTCTACTGCTCGCCGCCGCCAATTTCGACGTGAACCAGGGAAGCTTTTCGATTTACGGCGAGGCCGCGGTGCGAGACGGTCAGGTCAAAGGATACATCAAGCCGCTGTTCAAGGACCTGGATGTTTACGATGCCAAAAAAGACGCGGACAAATCGTTCGGACAAAAGTTCAGGCAGGGAGTCATCGGCACCCTGGCCTGGGTGCTTTCGAACAAACCCCGGAACGAGGTCGCCACGACGATAACTCTCTCGGGAAGAATAGACAGCCCGCAGTATAGTAACTGGGAAGCCTTCGTCGGAATGTTGCGAAATGCCTTCATCAAGGCGATCAGCCCCGGTTTTGAGAACAGGCAAAGGGCAGAGATTGCTCCCGCCAAAGAAGCTAAGCCGGTGTCTTCTCCGCCGGCTCAAGATTGAAGAGTCGAGCCGGCACTCAGCTCTCGACTAAAGTCAGGACAGGCCTCTCCCAGAGGGAGAGGGATGGGGTGAGGTGAATATCGCTGCTACCGCTGTATGGGACGGTCGCCGCGCTCTTTCATGCTCCAGCGGTTCTGCCCAGCCTCTCGTGCGCAGAAGGCTTCCCGCGAGTCTATGGGCTTGCGGGTGCGCTCGATATCGGCCAATACCTCGAAGCAGTGCTCTCGCTTGCTTAATCTATATTTTTGATCCGGCTCTAGTGTAGTGTCTCACGCTGTTGACACCTTGTCCTAAGTTCGACAGGCGAAAC
>CAYOJC010000185.1:0-3411 GCA_964404195.1 uncultured Syntrophobacteraceae bacterium | reverse complement strand
AGAAAGCTTGAAGGATAAGTGCCTTAATTTAAGAGGCACTACACTAGAATCCCGCCGCAAGCTTCTGATCCGAAACTATGATTGATGGAGGTGAAATGGATAGACCAACCGACGAAGAAATCGCGAGGGATATAGCGGTAGCTCTCCTCTCGCACTGCGTGTTCGATACCGGCTTGTCCGACAATTCCGGCAACAAGTGGGGGCAAAATATCGGCAAGCTCTATGCCGCCGTATTGAAAGAAGTTCAGTGCGCCAACGGCCAAAAGAAGTAGCGGAACCGATCGCCGCCATCACGGCTACGATGTAGGGTCTCCGTCGAGCCGGGTAGTCCTATATCTCCATTTGACGAAACCAAAAGGATACTTTTCCCTTCACCCCCCTTCCCGCTGGTTGACACGATCGGTCTTCATTCGATAATCTCCCGCGCAATCCCGGAAGCAGCCTAGCAAACGGAGGTTAACGTCTATGTTTTGCACGGAATGCGGAACTCAAATCGACGAAGGGAAAAAATTCTGCAAAAACTGCGGCGCAAAAATGCGCAGCGACGCCGAGTTCGACGCAACGCCCGCAGCAGCACGGCCGAGGCCGGCGCGGACAAGTCATGGAATCGATAAGTCGATCCTCATCGCCGCCGGCATCGCGCTTGTCGTCATCCTCGGCGGCGCCGGCGTTTACTTCGGAACCGACCTACTGCGGCCGTCGGGCAAGCAAGAGAGTCCCGGCGCGGACGAGATTCCGGGAAAGTCGGCGGCAACGGTTGGCTCCCCTCCTCCCATGCGCGAGAATCCGGGTGAGTCCGCGGCAACGGTAGGAGCGCCCCCTCCCATGGAAGAGTATCCCGGGAGATCCGCGGCAACGGTCGGCTCGTCTGCTCCTGAAAGCGAGAGTCCGGGAAGATCCGCGGCGACTCGCGGCCAGCGTCCTTCCCCGCCGCCGGCATCCGCCACGCGGCCTCCGGCGCCTGCCGTTGCTTCTCGGCGCACGCCCGACGCCGGAATTTATGAAACCGTCCGTGAGACAACGGTCTTCGAACAACCGTCGGCCTCCTCCAGGAACGTCGCCAGCATTCCTCCAGGGGTCAGAGTGAACATTGTAGGTGCCGCCGGAAATTGGCTGGAAGTTCGCTCCAAGAGCGGCAAGCCGCCCGGGTTTATTCGCCGCGGCGACGCCGTATTCGTCGAAAGGCCGGGCTAGAGCCGCCCTGCAAGACTCGTGGAACATTCCGCCGCGCGGCAGCGCGGCGTTGGTCCTTCCAGGGTACGCCGGACAATGTCGTTAGATCCCCGCAGCCGGCCATTATAAACCTCCGCAAAAAGGAGAACCCGAATGGCAATCGCCACGCATTTGAAATCGATGGATTTGTTGATGTTCGCCCGCGCCTCCGAGGGACTCACCCACTGGCGCGGCATCGTGGTCAGTTTTATTTCGTTTCTCGCGGGCGGCGCCTTCCTCCTTTTCGGGGTATACGTTGCGGGCAAGTCCCCCGGCTTCATAGGAATGGGGTTTCTGTTTTTCTGTTGGCTCCTCTACGCGCTGATCGCCGGGACTGGCGTTTCGGCGGCGGGCATCATGCTCCTGGACAGGGCGCGCCTCGCGCCCGCTCGGTCGTTGACCGATGCGCTGGTATTCGGCCTCATCTGCCTGCTCAAGTTCTGGTTGATCGCGCTGGGTTTATTGGCCACCGCGCTCGTGTTCGTGATCGTGGCCGCCCTCGTCTATCTGATTTGTAAAATTCCCGGCGTCGGGCCGTTGCTGCTGTTTGTCGCCCATCCCATTCTCGTGCTGTGCGCCGGGCTGTTGACTTTCATGGCGTCGATTTTCATGGCGCTTGTGATGCCGGCACTGTGGGACGGCGATACGGTCACGCAGGCGGTCGCCAAAGCCGTCGCGATTCTAAAGGAGCGATCCATCGTGACCGTGCTGTATTTGATCGTGATGGCGTTTGTGACCGCCATCATTTTAGGCGTGATCGGCTGGGTCGTTCTTCCGGGATATTTCTCGATGACGGCATTGGCCACAAGCGTTATCGGCACAAATTTAGGCGGCGGCATGGCCATGCTAATGAACCCCGCCGCGCTGATGTTTCTCACGCAAGGAGAGGGCGGACCCATGTTGGCTGTTGTGCTGGATACCATCGTATTGGCGATGCTCTGTTTCTCCGCGGCGCTCCAGGTGCAACTGATGGGGATCAACCTCGTCTATCTCGGCGTTTCCGAGGGCGTAGATACCGCCGGCGCGGAGCGCATGCTGAAACACCAACTCGTTCAGGCCAGGGCGAAAGCCGATGAAGCGAAACACCGCGCGTTGGATGCGGCCGAGCACGCCAGGCAGGCTGCCGAGCAGGCGAGGACGGCGGCGCCCGAGTCGGGAGCACACTGCCCGAACTGTCAATCGACCGCGGCGCCCGAAGATGCATTCTGCGAGAACTGCGGCCATAAGCTGAAATAGGAGCATAACTCGCCTGCCGAATAGCGAGCGGATAAGGAGGTCGTCATGTCCGATCAAGCGCTGCGGGGAAGTTGTCTTTGTAAAGCGGTTCGCTATGAGGTGAGACCTCCATTCATCCGGTTTGCCCACTGTTATTGCTCGCGCTGCCGGAAAGCGACGGGCACCGTGCGGGCGACGAACATCGCCGTGGCTCTCGACCAGTTCAAATGGATCTCGGGAGAGGAGCTGATCTCGCGCTACGACCTTCCGGAAGCACGAAGCTTTTCGACTGCTATCTGCACGCGCTGCAACTGTCCGGTGCCGCGCCCGACGCGCGCCCGCGAGCACATGATCGTGCCGTCGGGCGGGCTCGACGACGCGCCGCCGATGGGTCCGTCCGCTCATCGGCAATGGGGCAGCCGCGTCGGTTGGGCCGCGATCGACGAATCCCATTTGCCGTGTGAGGGATGAGCGATAGCGGGAGCAAAACAATAGCAAAGTGTCCAAAGTTTTTCCCGAGCTGCGCGTGAGGTGTTGCGATGCCATTTCCCTCGCGAACCCTGACTGTTTCCATCGACTCCCCTCCCGGCAGAGTGTATGAGTTCGTCTCGAACCCTGAGAACCTTCCGCAATGGGCGGGAGGATTATGCCCGTCGGTGAGAAAATCGAACGATGATTGGATTGCGGAGACGCCGCAGGGGCCGATGAAGATCAGGTTTGCCGAAAAGAACGATTTTGGAGTATTGGATCACTACGTGACCGTGGCGCCTGGCGTGGAAGTCTACGTTCCCATGCGCGTCCTGGCGAACGGCTCCGGCAGCGAGGTTATCTTCGCTCTATTTCGGTCGCCTGACATGTCGGATGAGAAGTATGCCGAGGATATCGGATTGGTAGAGCGGGATCTAAGAACTTTGAAAAAGATTTTGGAGAGCTAGTGTAGTGCCTCTTAAATTAAGGCACTTATCCTTCAAGCTTTCTCTATTC
>CAYOJC010000184.1:0-3447 GCA_964404195.1 uncultured Syntrophobacteraceae bacterium | reverse complement strand
GGCGGCTATCGCCTGCGGGATTTATGGATGCCGTTTGGGTTGGCGCTGCCGCTGATCGTCCTGACGCTGATCCAGCCCGACCTCGGCACGGCGGTGATTCTGGTTGTCGTCTTTTTCAGCATGATCCTCATGGGAGGTCTACGGGTGCGCTCGCTCCTCCATCTCGGCGCCGGCGGCTTGGCCTTCCTGCCCATCGCCTACCATTTTCTCAAACCGTACCAGCGCAATCGTATCTGGACGTTTCTCAATCCCGATCTCGATCCGCTGGGCGCGGGCTACCACGTCATACAATCGAAGATCGCCGTCGGCTCGGGCCGCTTCTGGGGCAAGGGTTTTCTGAATGGAACGCAAAACCGGCTCGACTTTCTCCCGGCGCAACATACGGACTTTATCTTCGCAGTGTTCGCGGAGGAATGGGGCTTTATCGGTTGTCTGATTCTGCTCGCGCTCTACGTGGCGCTGATGATCGTCGCGCTGCGAGTCGTATCGCGCGCCAAAGACCGCATCGGCGCGCTGCTCGCCTTCGGCGTGCTGAGTATTTTTTTCTGGCACGTCGTGATCAACGTCTCGATGGTGACCGGGCTCATGCCCGTGGTGGGAATCCCGCTGCCACTCCTCAGCTACGGCGGCTCATCGATGGTCTCGATGATGGTGGCGATGGGCCTGCTCATCAACGTGAGCATGCGCCGCTTCACGTTCTGAAGAATGGAGTAATGGAGTGTTGGAGTCTTGGAGTAATGGGTCTGAAATCCCACTCTGATAATCCAATACTCCAGTACTCCAATACTCCAGTTTTTTATTATCCCAATACATTGCCGATCGCCTGGACGAGCTTCGCCTTGGGGACAGCGCCGACGAGCTGTTCCTTTACCGTGCCGCCTTTAAGGATGAGCAGATTGGGAATTCCGCGCACGCCGTAGCGCGACGGCGTGACGGGATTGTCGTCCACGTTGAGCTTGGCGACCTTGAGCTTGCCCTCGTACTCCCCTGCCAATTCTTCGACGATGGGCGCGATGGCTTTGCACGGCCCGCACCACGGCGCCCAAAAATCCACCAGCACGGGCAAGTTCGACTTAAGTACTTCCGCCTCGAAGTTCGCATCGGTTAGTTGTGTAATATTCGCCATGATGATTCCTTTCTTTCAGTCGTAGGGGCGGTTCGCGAACCGCCCCTACCTCAACGTCCGTCAAAGTGTCGCCAAGAACCGAAGCAACGTACGCACGCCAAACCCGGTGCCGCCCTTGGGAGAAGTGAGCATCTCCTTCTCCGCGAACGCCGGGCCGGCGATATCGAGATGCGCCCACGGCACGCTATCGACAAACTCTTGGAGAATGAGGGCCGCGGTGATCGCGCCGCCATAGGACCCGCCGATATTTTTCATGTCCGCAACGCTGCTTTTGATCTCGTCGCGATATTCTTTGACCAGAGGAAGCTGCCAGAGCTTCTCGCCGGATTCCCTGCCCGAGCGGATCAGAGCATCCGCGAGCGGCTGATGGTTGCTGAACACTCCGGCGACCTCGGTTCCCAACGCGACCATGCAGGCGCCGGTGAGCGTGGCGAGGTTGATCATGTAGTCGGGTTTTGCTCTGGCGGCCAGCGCCAGGCCGTCGGCGAGAATCAATCTTCCCTCGGCGTCGGTGTTGAGCACCTCGATCGTCTTGCCGTTCAAATAACGGATGATGTCGCCCGGCTTTTGCGCGCTGCCGCTAGGCAAGTTATCGGTCGTCGGAATATAGCCGGTCACTTCGACCGGCAGCCGAAGCTCGGGCAACCGGCTCATCGCGCCGATGATCGCCGCGCCGCCCGCCATGTCGAGCTTCATCGTCTCCATCGACTTGGCGGGCTTCAAAGACAGGCCGCCGGAATCGAAGGTAATGCCCTTGCCGATGAGGGCGATTTTTTTCTTCGCTCTGGTCGCGGGGCGATAGCGAATCACGATAAAGCGCGGCTCTTCCGTGCTGCCGCGATTGACCGCGAGGAGTCCGGCCAGATTCATCGCCGCGATTTTTTTCTTGTTCCATACCTCGACGCTGAGGCCGCGGCCGCGGCAATGGCGCTGCGCCTGCTCGCCCAGATAACGCGCGGTGGCGATCGACGGCGGCTCGTTCACGAGATCGCGGGCCAGAGACACGCCGGGAAAGATGTCGAGCGCGAGCTTGACGGCGCGCGCCATGCCTTCGCCTCTCCTGAGGCCGGAACGAAACAGAATCAACGAGCGGAGCGCGGCGGGCGGCTTGGGTTCCGACCGATACTTGTTGAACTGATAGGAAGCCAGCAAAACACCTTCGACGATCGAGCCGGCGGAAAGCTCCGGCTCCCGGTCGGGTGAAAAGAAAAACGCCATCTCCTCGGCGCCGAGCGCCGAAGCTTCTTTGCGTGCGCGCGCGCCGGCTTTTCTCCAGGAGTCGGCGGTCACTTCCTCGGCTTTGCCGAGTCCGATCAGGACCAGATTCGCCGCCGGAATTCTGCCTGCGGTGCCGTAAACGAGCGCGCTTGCTTCAGCGCCCGTGAACCGGCTTTTCCTGATTTGCTCGGCAAGGCCGCCGTGAAGCAGACGATCCAGCCGCCGGATCACGGGCGCGTCCATCTGTTTCTCTTTGACCGGAATCGCCACCAATCCGGTTTTGATCCGCTCCGGATTTTGATCTTGAAATTTTATTTCCATCCCCTGACCTCTTTCCCTACCCCTACGGGCGAATCAAATTCATGAACTCGTTGCGCGTCTCCTGGCGGGTGCGGAAGGCGCCGAGCAGCGTGCTGGTGATGATCAAGGAATTCTGCTTTTCCACACCGCGCATTCTCATGCAGAGGTGCTCCGCCTCGATGACGACTCCCACTCCGAGCGGGTTGAGCTTTTCCATCAGCGTCGTAGCGATCTGGTTCGTCAGCCGCTCTTGCACCTGGAGCCTGCGGGCGAACACATCGACGACGCGCGCGAGCTTGGAAACGCCGATGATCTTGTGCTGCGGGAGGTAAGCCACGTGCGCCTTGCCGAAGAACGGCAGCAAATGGTGCTCGCAGAGAGAATAAAAATCGATGTTCTTCTGGACGATCATCTCCGAGTAATCTTCGGTGAAAACGGCGTTGTTGATCACCTCGTCCAGGTTCATTTTGTAACCACGGGTCAGAAATGTAAGCGCGTCGCTCACGCGCTTGGGCGTCCGGCGCAATCCTTCGCGATCGGGATCTTCGCCCATCGATTTAAGGAGCGAGCGGATGTGTTCTTCCATTGGCTTCTCCACGGGGTCTGAGTTAGTGGAACACGATCGAAAAGTTTTCGGCGGCGCTGGAAAAAGTTATCACTTCGACCGAGGGAGGTCAAACAAAGCAGTACGCAGTAAGCAGTAATGCCCCGAAGATTTCTTTGCTGCTTACTGCCGACTGCCTTCTGCTTACTAGTGTAGTGTCTCACGCTGTTGACACCTTATCCTAAGTTCGACAGGCGAA
>CAYOJC010000183.1:0-3674 GCA_964404195.1 uncultured Syntrophobacteraceae bacterium | reverse complement strand
TTCGTGCTCTTCGTGACCTTCGTGGTGAAATGTCTGTTTCTGCTTTGGTTGCGGCATAGCCACGCTAGGCGCTTCGTGGTGAATAAAAAAACTCAATGAGGGATTGCTCACGCGGTTAGCCCTCAAGCGCGAGCCGCTCGGCTGTCGGAAACCAGCGTTCCGCCTCTCAAGCTGATGACGCGATCGGCCTGTTGCGTCAGTTCGCGGTCGTGGGTGACCAACATCAGCGTCGCGCCGGTGGTTGCGTTTAATTCGAAGATCAGCCGGATTATATCCGCGGCGGTTTCGGTGTCGAGATTGCCCGTGGGCTCGTCGGCAAAAAGAATTTTCGGTTGGTTCATAAAAGCTCGCGCGATGGCGACGCGCTGCTGCTCTCCGCCCGATAGCTGAACGGGATAATGATGCAGGCGCGCTCCGAGGCCGACCTTTTCGATGAGCTCGGCGGCGCGGCTGCGCGCGTGGTTTTCGCCCCGGATCTCGGCGGGGACCATGACGTTCTCCAGAGCGGTCAGCGAAGGCAGCAACTGGAAGCTCTGAAACACGAAGCCGATGAACCGATTTCGGATCGCGGCAAGTTTCTCTTCGCTCGCAAGATGCATGGACTGTTCGTTGAAAATAACCGATCCTTGACTCGGGTGCTCCAGGCCGGCGCAAATCGCGATGAGCGTGGTTTTCCCGCTGCCCGACGGCCCGACGATCGCGCAGGCGCTTCCTTCTTCAATCGCAAAGGAAACGTCCTTGAGGACCGTCAGGGTTTGGTCCCCGCTCTTAAAGTCCTTGCTTAAATGCTCTACGCTTAAGATGATCGAATTTGTCATGCTGCGTTGACCAAGGCGGGAGTGATTCGGAGCCGCATTTCAACTCACGAGTCAAAACTTAACTCTAGACATTTTATGACTCCAACACAACTAATGGCCCGCCGTAAGATAATGGAGCTTCTGGCGTTCGGCTGTCTGTCAGTGCTTGGCCTCGCCGCGGCCGCTCCGGCGCCTAAAATTGTCCTGTTTCTGGGGAACAGTATCACTGCCGGATACGGACTCGACCCGTCGCAGGCTTTTCCTTCCCGCATTCAAGAAAAAATCGATGCGAAAGGTTGGAATTTCAAAGTCGTCAACGCCGGCCAAAGCGGAGACACGAGCGCCGGCGGTTTAAGCCGGCTGGATTGGCTGTTGAAAAGCAGAGTCGATGTTCTGGTGCTCGAGCTCGGGGCCAACGACGGCCTGCGCGGGGTGCCTGCCGAAGTCACGAAAAAAAGTCTTCAGACGATCATCGACCGCACGAAAGAAAAGTACCCAACAGCGAAGATCGTTATTGCCGGAATGAAGGTTCCGCCGAATCTGGGACGCGATTACGGCCGTCGGTTTGAATCCATATTCCCCGATCTGGCAAAGAGGAACAACGCATCACTCATTCCTTTTATATTGGAAGGCATCGGCGGCGTGCGCGAACTCAATCTTCCCGACGGCATGCACCCGACCGCCAAGGGCCATGAAATCGCGGCGGTAAACGTGTGGAAAGTCCTGGAGCCCGTGTTGCGGTCTCTCCGGTGAGTAGACGGGCCTCAAAAATGTGTCCGATTCTGTGCTTGACAGCATACTCTTAGTGTGGTTTGGTTGTGCTTAGGAGGTGTGTTATGGGTCGCGTAAACGTTTTCTTGAAGGATAAGTTGCTCGACGAGATCAACGACGAAGCAAAGGATGAGGGAACCAATCGCAGCGCTCTCATTCAGGCTGCTTTAGAGAAATATATCGAAGCCAAGCGGCGCAAGCGCGAAGAGGAGGAGAAGCGGAAGAAGATGCAGGAGGCCTGCCGGAAAATGGATGCCTTGGCGAAGAAGTTGGGGAAATGGGACCCTCAAGCAACGATCCGGAAATTCCGTGATAGCAATCTGAAGGGCGACTCGTGATTTCGGCCCATCACGCTGGATATGTAGTAGACGCATCCGTTTTGGTGAAATGGTTCCTTCACGAACAGGAAGGTGACCGTGACCGCGCGTTAGCCTTGCGAGACCTCCACATCTCGGGTCGATCAACCATCATCATCCCGCAGTTTGCACTCCTGGAAGTTCTCAACGCGGTGCGGTTTAGCCCAAAAGCAAAAGAAGAAGACGGTGAGATGGCACTCGAAGCGCTTCAGGATCTACATCTCGAAACAAAACCATCCGAGTTTGATGTGCTGCGAAAAGCCAATGCCATCGCCTGGGCCTACAAGATTGCGATTTACGACGCCCTGTATGTAGCCCTGGCCGAGCAGGTGGGATATCCGCTGATTACTGCGGATGACGTGATGGTGAAAAAGCTAAAGGGCCATAGCATTGTGGTGCCGTTGGGGGAATTGGTGATCAAGAACTGACAAAGGCGCAAGATTGTGGGGTCTGACCCCGCGGCCGGACTGGCTCTCCCCAGCCGGGCTTTGCTTTGTGGGAGACGTGGCAGTGAAGGGTGAGCCAAGAGCGGACTTGACCCCCGGCTTGGTGGCGGCAGTGGCCGAGAACAGATAGAATGTCCCGTAAAGGAGGTAAGCGCCTTGAGCAAGCCAGCGTATAAAGGGGTCGTAAAAGGGAGAACCGTCGTGCTTGAAAAGGTAGCAGATCTGCCGGACGGGGCAGAAGTTTTAGTGACGCCACTGGAAGCGGAGAACGGCTCACCCCAGGCCATTTTAGCAGCTATGGATGCCCCGCCCCATGTCAAGCCTGGCGACGTGGACGAGTTGATGCGGCTTATCGAGAAAGGGAAGCGTCCAATCGGATACGGAAGTCCACTGACTCCAAAGCGTCGGCCATAGCGTGGCGACCTACTTACTCGACACAACGGTCTTCAGCCATTTGGTGAAGGAGCATCCAGGCGTGAGGGCCCGTCTGGCAACGCTTGAGCTGACACATCGAATAGTCATTTGCACTGTTGTTCGGGGAGAGGTGCTCTATGGGCTGGAGTTGATGGCCCGGGGGAAAAAGCGGCAGGACCTCGAAACAAAGATAATGGATCTATCTCCAGCCTCCCATGCGAACCTATCCCGGAAGATGCAGGGAACCATTACGCCCGGATAAAACGAGAAACAGAACGTAGAGGTACTCGTTTAGACGAGAACGATCTCTGGATCGCGGCAACTGCGGGGTCCCTGGGAGCTATTTTGGTCACGACAGACAGCGACTTTCAGCGGGTGAGCGGATTGAAAATAGAGAACTGGCTCTAACTGGCCGCCAGTGGATTATTACCATACAATCAGTAGATCGTCGTGCCAGACCCCAACGGTTCCTGTTGCCTCCCGCCTCAAGCCTCTTGCCTGTTTTTCAAATTTGTCCTAATTTTACGCGAAACTAACTTCGGCTCGGTCACTCGATCCGCTTACATCTTCGATCCGGTTTATAGAAGTCCGGACTGGATGGCAGCGGCGTTTTTGTCTCTTTCAGATTCATGGTAGGATCACATTTTGGATATTGAGTGGATCAAGCAACGGGTACGTTCGGGAAACTATGAGTTTAGCGGCCATGCTGATGATGAACGTCAATAGGTTTATTACAGTATACATTCCTTCCCTGCCCAAGTGGGTTGATGAAAGGACACGGAGGAGGTAAAACGATGGCTAAATATATTTACGATGACTGCACCTTTTGCGGAGGGCGTGACCGATTTCACGGAACGTACCCACCCAATATCAACGAAGGGACCCACCTG
>CAYOJC010000182.1:0-3695 GCA_964404195.1 uncultured Syntrophobacteraceae bacterium | reverse complement strand
CTCGTGCGGGGAGCGATCGAGGAGAACTGTGGGTCTCGACCTCTCCCGGACACTTGCCACGTTTTCGCAATTGCGAAAACGTGGCAAACGACGCGCCGGCTCTTTCCGCAAGCGCCTTTCAGCTTTTGAGAATTCTCAAAAGGTCAAAATGAGTATCTTCCGTACGCCGATCGAGCCTGTCCACGTTACTCGACAACGCTAAACCCAAATTGCCGGCTGGCTTCAAGGAAATGGCCGTCGTATGCGAATGCGTGACGGCAGCCGAGAGTTTGCATCACGAGGAGACTAACGCAGTCAACCACGCCCCATGTTTTATCTTCGTAACGCCAGGTACAGTCCCCGAATGCCCGGCAGCTGCCAGTGGCTCAAGCGGTTTAGAGGATTCAGCTCGGAGTTCCTGGTTCCGCCTTCGGTTCACCGCGCTACGACCGAGCACGTTTAGCTCGGTTTTTTTTCTTCCTGCGATACGCCACGTCGTCTTCATGAACGGCATCGGATCGGGATGATTTGACGATAGCCAGATCGATAAGGTCCAAAGGCTTGCGCGTCGTTCGCTTGCTAGCATCCAGCACCTCAATGGCAACGATCCGTTTGTCTTTTGCGTAGTCAATGACAATGCCGTCAACCTCCAGCGAATCATCGATCGGGACATCGTCCAGAAACTCGATGTTCAACAAATCATGCGCGGTATCATATTCGATCTTCATGGCGTCTTGTCCTTCCAGTAACGCTTAATGGAGGAAAGCATTGCCACACCTTGTTCAGTAAAAACATAGGGTAGATGCCGCCTCCCACCGCGTCCTCTCTTTGAGATCACAATTTGTGATGTCAAAAACCTAGCTTCTTCTTGGGAAAGTTGGAACATAAAATCATCGGTCTTTGGCCCGCCATAAAATTCTCGCGATCTTAGCGATCCGCGGGGAATCTGGCAAGCGGTTTAAATGCAGGAAAGAAAAGGGGGGATTTGTTTACTGGCAGCCGAGACGAGAACCCCGCGCGGCTTTCACGGCGCGTACCTTTCCGAGGAGCGCCACTCTCCTATCATCACTCCTTCGCCCATGGCCCTATTGCCTCGTTTCAAGGGGCGCGGGACCCCCTTAATCCCGCGAAATGCCGGTGAGCGGCCGGATGCCGACGACGCTGAAAAATAATTCCTGAATCGAGACTTCCCTCGACGGGCGCACTTCCCGGAAACGGTTAAACAGGATGAAATAGAAAAACAGCCGGCATATTCCGGAGACAAGAAAAAGACTCAGCAGCGAGTATCCCTGCAGCGGCGGCAGCTTCGTGGCGAGAAATCCGCCGAGCGACGCGCCCATAAAAATCGCCGCGCCGTTCATGACCTGAAAATAGCTGATGCAGCGCACCCGCTTTTGCGGCGTCACCGCGTCGTAAATAAAGTTCGTGGCCGAGAGCGTGAAGCCGCTCCAGACAAAGCCGGCGAACATCTGCACCAACGCGAGATAAAATACGTTCCGCGAGACGAGCCAGAAGAGCGGAATGAGGCAGGCGAAAAAGCCGCTCAATCTCAGCACGCGGACGTTTCCCACCGCATCGGCATGCCTCCCCCATAACGGCAAAGCGACAAGTCCGGCGACCGCCGAAACCACTTGCAGGACCATGTAATGGAGATAGCTGAACTGAAGATCGCGCAACATGAATGCGGCGAAAAACGGCGCCGCCAGGTAGGAGGAGAAAGTCAGCAGGGCCGCAAATGCGACAAATTTGACGAAGTTGCTCTCGCGAAAGCGCGCGAGGAACATGAAAAACGTAAAATCGCTGGCGGGATCCGGCTTCTGCGGCACGTCTCGCATCCGGGCGATGTAGGCCGCGGAAACGAATCGCGCCGCCGCGCCGGCTGCGAAAATAATCAAAAACCCGGTTACGGCGGAATACTTTTCGGTCCGGTAAAGAAGCAGACCGGCCGCCACCATGCTGCCGACGTGAACCATGCCGAGTGTCCGGTTGCGCCAGCCGAAATAGCGCCCCCTCTTCCGGTTGGGAATGTAGTCGGTCATGAGGCTGCCCCACGCCGGACCGGCCAGGGCGCCGCTGACGACAAAGAGAACGAGCAAGACCAGAAACAGTTGGATGCGGTAAGGAGCCTCCATCCACGCGAGCAAGGCGATGGCGAGAAGGAGCGCCGCTTGAATGGAAACCGCCCCGACGATCAGTTTCAAACGGCCGCCGAGACGGCGGACCGCCTGGACGGCGAAGAGCTGGGAGAGAGAGCCGAAGAAGTTGGGGAAACCGCTGACCCAGCCCACCTGCTGCGCGGTCGCACCCAATGCCAGGGCGAACGGAATGAAATACTGGTCCGTCACGCCGCTCATAATTGAGGCGAAGACACCGTCCTTGAAAGAGACGCGCAGACTTTCCCTGACGGTTATTTTTCCCTGACGCATTGTGTAGGTGGGATCGGTTAGTTAAAAAAGACATCGTAGCGAACGGCCTCCTCCGTGTCCAGTTACACCTGAACGAGGCGCGAAAATCACACCCCATCGACGCTGGAGTCCGACCTTGCTTACGTGTAGATTGTTGTTGAGACGCGCGGCGAGGCTGTGCTAGTCTGTCGCGCGACTACAAAATGGAGGAGAGAAATATGAAGAAGTGCGTCGGTTACCTGCTCTGCGCTCTGGTTTTGGTCTGGGCTTCGGTCTCTTTCGGGCAGGATGCTGCTATGATCGACGCGGCCAAGAAAGAGGGAAAGGTGATCTGGTATACGTCGCTCGCGATTCCCTCGTCCACGGCGCTCGCCCACTTCTTTATGAACAAGTACAAAGGCATCGAGGTCGAGGTGCATCGCACCGGCTCCCAGCGCGTGCTGCAGCGGGTGATGCAGGAAGCGACCGCGGGAATCAAGAACGTCGACGTCATCCATACCTCGGACGCGGGCCACTTTGTCCTTCTCAAGGAGAAAGGGCTGCTGATGAAATACGTCCCGAAAAGCTCGGAGGTCTTCCCCGCGGGCTTCAAGGATAGCGCCGGATTTTTCTACGGCATGCGGGCGACCCTCTCGGTGATCGCCTACAATCCCAAAATCATCACCGACAAAGACGCCCCCAAGACATGGAAGGATCTCCTGAACGCCAAATGGAGAGGCAAGGAAGTAACCGCGCATCCCGGCTACAGCGGCATCATCATGACGCACGTCCTCGCGCTGGTGAAGCAACTCAACTGGGACTACTTTCAAGAGCTAGCCAAAAACAAACTGCATATCGTCCAGTCGGCGAACGACCCCGCCGGCCTGGTCGCCTCGGGAGAACGGCCCGTGGGCGTCAACGGCGCGGAATATTTTTATTACAAGACGCTCAAGCAGGGTAACCCGATAAAAATCGTTTATCCGAAAGAAGGCGTTCCTCTGGTGGTTTCCCCTACTGCCATTGCCAAGGACGCGCCGCACCCGAACGCGGCCAGGCTATTTACGGAATTCATCTTGACGAAGGAAAGCCAGCAGATGCTGGCCGACAAGGAAGGGCTTTACACGGGGCATCCCGAGGTTACCTATCCCAAAGACAAGCCGATGCTGAAGGACCTCAAGCTTCTCACCGTGGACGCGGACGAGCTGGAGAAAAGAAACGCGGAGATCAAAAAGAAATTCACCGAGTTCTTCGGCGCGTAATGCTAAAATAACTAGTGAAGTGCCTCTTAAATTAAGGCACTTATCCTTCAAGCTCTATTCACCACGAAGCGCA
>CAYOJC010000181.1:0-4049 GCA_964404195.1 uncultured Syntrophobacteraceae bacterium | reverse complement strand
TGAATAGAGAAACCTCGACGGATAAGTGCCTTAATTTAAGAGACACTACACTAGCAGGCCTGTGCGACGGGCTGGAGCGCCCGTTCCTCGGCTTCGACATGTAGACAAAGGACCGGGCAGGGAACACTGACGACGATCTTGGCCGCCAGACTTCCGATAAACCCTTCCGACAGGTCGGTGTTTGCGTGGGTCGAGATCACCACGAGATCCACGCTTTCTCTCTTTGCCCATTCGACAATGTTTTTTTCAGGCACGCCGATCTCGATCTTTTCGCGTATCTTCATCCAGGGAATGAGATCCGAAAAGTGCTGGTTGAGGAACCGGGCGAGGTCAAGCTGATACTTTCTTTTGAGCCGCTCATACTGCGGAGAGGCGACGTCGATCCGAGCGTTCTCGCCGTTCTCGCAGCACCCTGACCCGAGCTCGTAGCAATTCACCACGTGATAAACAGTGACCTCGGCGCCCAGGGTCCCAGCCAATTGCAGAGCGTAACGCACGCCCTCCTGCGAGAATTCAGTGAGATCTGTCAACGCGAGAATATTTTTTATCTTGTTCATTCTGCGGCTATTCCAAAACGCACAAACCGTGCCAGTTTAATCGCGGCGCGATAACATGATGAAACGGTTGCGTCTTTTGTCAGCTTTGCGAATTGCCATTCGTATTGGTTGTCAATTCTAATAGAAGTCGCATCCAATGCGCCGTCTTCGAACGCCTTTTCCGATATGGTAAGAGATTTGCGTAGAAGATTTGTAAGGAGTGCGGTTCGTCAAAGTCACTGGGATTTTTATGCAGCGGATGCTGATAATGCTTCTAATCCTGGCCGCAGGCTGTGCCGGCCGAGAAAATATAAAACCGGCGCAGACGGGGGCCGTCGCCGGTCTGACGCAGCCGCGACGGCTTACCGAAGGCGAGGCGCTATATCTCCGTTATTGTTCCGGTTGCCACGGATGGGAAGGACGCGGAGACGGCCCGATGGCGCTGATCCTTGGAGTCCATCCCCCCGGCTTGAGAGGCCCGCAATTAAAGAATCGCTATAACGAGGCGGAGCTGACCGCCTGGATACTTTTAGGCGATTCGTTGTTGACTCTACCCGACCCGGCCAAGGTTGCATCCACGGAAGCCGACATTTCAGCTCTTGTGGGGCATATCAAGCGATTGCCGCAGATCGATTGGGAGGAGGAGGTGGACAAGGGCCGAGAGAATTATGACTCGCTGTGCGCATACTGTCACGGCGCTTACGGCCGGGGCGATGGAATTCTGGCGTCCGCGCAAGCGAGTCCGCCCCACGATCTCAGCGCCCCGTCTTTTCAACTAAAGACAAGCGATGATGAGCTGCTTCGGGTCGTATCCGAAGGAAAGGGAAACATGCCCGGGATGAAGGACGTGTTGAGCCTCGAAGATATTCGCTTGGTGATCGCGTACGCGCGTGTGCTTTCGCCCGGCTACGAACTGTACCAGCGCTTCTGCGCCCGGTGTCATGGCATGGATGGTTACCCGCCGATCGATACGCCCGACGAGATCGTTGGGGTTCCGCCACTTCCGCGAGCAAATCTCATCAGAGTAGTTTTTGACGAGGAGTACTTTCGGACCCATTCCGAAATCAGGCTGCGCCTATGGGTCCGGCACATGTACGAGGCGGATCATTCTGCGATGCCTCATTTCGGCGCCGAATTGGACGGCGGCGAGGTTCGAAAAATCCTTGCCTACTTGCGCAAGCTTCCGGCCGAGCCTAAAGACTAACCTGTCTCTAAGGGAATTTGGTCGGAAACCGGGTATGTTAAAAAATGGATCTTAAGACTCCCTCCGAGGAACCGATACGAAATCCCCTGTCTACGTCCGAACCCAGCGTGCAGAGCGGAGTCTGCTACGCTTTTTTCGCCTACGAGACGGCTTTTTCGATCAATTTAGACCAGGCCGAACAGCGCATTCATGAGACCACGCAGCGCGAGACCATCAAACACAAGCGCCGCGCGCCGAGTTATTTCGAATACCAGACGCCTCCGCTGCGCGTCACGCAAGATATCGAGCCGCACGCTTTGGGAAAATATCGCAGCGGGGGCAGTGTGGACCTGGTCGTATACGATTTCGGCGCAGTCTCGGTCGTTTACAGTATCCCGATTCATGGGCCGCTATCCGATCTTCTCGGATTGAGCGAAGAGCTTTACGACAATCAAGTTCTACTCGCCGATTCGCGCCGGAGGGTGGAAAAGATGCTGAGCGTCATCGGCGACGCGGCCGCCAAAGCAAATATCGCCGACTTCGTCGAAGATTACGTCGTCTTTCAAATCGAGGCGTTGGAACCGGCGTTCAACGCCGTGGAATTGGGCGCCAAACACGCGCAGGAGATCGCGCAGATTCTGCGCGCCGAGCGGCAGCCGCTCTCGGAACAAGAAGTCGAAGATGCGCTTTCTTCGAGAATCTCTTTCGGGGCGAATGACATTGCGATCGTCGATTGGAACGCCTCGCTTCTGCTCGACCGGGAAGGCGACGACATCCGGGCGGTGCTCGAGTTCGCCAATGTCGAGTTGCTCGAAATGCGTTACCTGGACCAGAGAATGGACCGCGCCCTGGATCAAGCGTACGAGGCGCTTTCGAAGCGCTCGTGGAGTCTGCCGCGCATCCTGGGATCCTACAGCGCCGATCTCCGCCGTGTCGCCGAGCTGCAGGTAGACAGCGCGATCCTTTTTGAAGGCGTGAACAACACGCTGAAGCTGTTGGGCGATCAGTATCTGGCGCGCGTTTATCGCCTCGTCAGCAAGCGCTTTCACCTTGCGGAATGGGATGCCAGCATCATCCGCAAGCTTCAGACGCTCGAGAGCATCTATGAAAAGATCTCCGATCAGGTGACCAACCGGCGTATGGAAATGCTCGAGTGGGTGATCATCATCTTGATCGCCGCATCGATCGGGCTGGAGCTGATTCGCAGGGCGCCCTGAGAAATCGCAGCCCTGCCGACGGAACAGGCGCATGAAGCAAGGCCAAGAATTTTTCAACCTCTACAATCACGGATTCGTCCGCGTTGCCGTCGGCATTCCGGAGGTTCAGGTTGCCGACCCGGCGTTCAACGCCGCCCGGACCATCGAGCTCATGGAGAAAGCCGCTGAGGGCGACGCTGTTCTGGCGTTGTTTCCCGAGCTGGGGCTCTCGGCCTACTCGTGCGAGGATCTCTTCCACCAACAGGCGCTGCTGGACGGCTCGGTTGAGGCGCTGCGGACGGTGTTGAAGGCGTCCGAGAAATTGAGTCTCGTCGCGGTGGTGGGAATGCCTTTGCAGGTCGATGAGATGTTGTTCAACTGCGCGGTCGCGATCCTCCGGGGCAAAATCTTGGGCATCGTCCCGAAAACCTTCCTGCCGAATTACCGCGAGTTTTATGAGCTGAGGCAGTTTGCTCCGGCGGCCGCCGCGCGCAGTACCGCCGTCGGCTTGCTCGGCCAGGACGGAATCCCCTTCGGCGAACGGCTGCTCTTCCGCGCCGGAGAGCCGCGCCATTTCACGTTCTTCGTCGAGATATGCGAGGATCTCTGGGTGCCGGCCCCGCCGTCGTGCATGGCGGCGTTGGCGGGAGCGACGGTGCTGTTGAATCTCTCCGCCTCGAATGTGACCGTCGGCAAAGATCAATATCGCCACAATCTCGTATCGAACCAGTCGGCGCGCTGCCTCGCCGCTTATCTCTACACCGCCGCCGGCGCGGGCGAATCGACGACCGATCTTGCCTGGGACGGCCACGCTATGGTGTACGAAAACGGCACGCTACTTGCCGAATCGGAGCGCTTCAAGCAAGAATCGCAGATCATCTTTGCCGATCTCGATTTGGACCGGCTCGCGCAGGAGCGCATGCGCCAGAACAGTTTCGGCCAGAGTATCCAGAGATATCGCGACGAGCTAAGAGAATTTCGGAAGGTCACGTTCGAGATCGAGCCGCCACTGGGAGAACGCCTCTTATTGGAACGGCGGCACGACCGCTTTCCCTACGTGCCGTCAGACCTCGACGAGAGGGATCGCCACTGCTACGAAGTTTACAACATCCAGGTACACGGGCTCGTCAAGCG
>CAYOJC010000180.1:0-4143 GCA_964404195.1 uncultured Syntrophobacteraceae bacterium | reverse complement strand
TGAATAGAGAAAGCTTGAAGGATAAGTGCCTTAATTTAAGAGGCACTACATTAGTTGATCGTGGCGCCTGAGCTGAGCGATATCTCCGTAGCCGGGATGCATCACGACGGCCGTCTGCTTTGGCTCGCCGTGCCGGAGCATCGTCTGGTGGCGACGCACGATCCGGCAAGCGGAAGAACCGAGTCGAAGCTCACTTACGACCACGAAGTCTGGGATGTCGCGCCGGCCGAGACGGGCCTGTGGTTGTTGACCGGCGGAGGAAAGCTCGACCGGCAAATCGTATTCTGGTCGTTTGAAGAGGACAAGGCGACGCGCACCTTTGGCTGCCCCGAGGGCGCGGCGGCGGGCGCGACGCTCGTCGACGGCAAGCTCTGGATCACGCACCGCAACAACCGCAAGCTCTACTGTCTCGACCCGGAGACCGGCAAGACGAATTGGATCATTAAGACGGAGAACGAAACCTTCAGTCCGGCAACGTACCGGCATGAGCTGTGGCTGATCGAATCCGAGCCCGGACCGCTGGCGCACTGGGGAGAAAAACGGCAGACGAAATATTTTTTTTCCCGCTACGATCCGGCGCGCGAGCGCGTGATGGAGCGCCGCGCCGTGGATTTCATCCCGCAGTGCATGGCGTTCGACGGCGAGCGCTTCTGGTACGCGGAAGCCGAAAAGAACGGAATCGCTTCAACGGAAAAGGACCTGCGCCAGCTCTGAGCGGAACTTTCTTGTCGATTCATCATCCGTGGTTAAAAAGTTTATCACCACGAAGAGCACGAAGTACACGAAGTTCGGATCGTTCATCGCGCCAAGACGCCAAGCTCGCAAAGTTTTAATTCTTTCCTTCTTCCTTGGCGGCCTTCGCGCCTTTGCGCGAGTTGTGTTGTCTTCCTTCGAGACCTTCGTGTCCTTCGTGGTTAAAAAGTTTATCACCACGAAGAGCACGAAGATCAATAATTCCGGCTATCGAGCCCCGCCGTACTTCGGGTCGTTGCTGATTATTTTCTTGGCGAAATTTTTTATCTGCGCCGCCACGGGACGAATCGCGTAAACGGTGGTCTCCCAGATTTCGTCTTCGGTTGCGCCGAGCTCTCGTGCCCGGCCGAGATGCAGCTTGGCGCCGTGCTCGTGGCCGATGGCGAGATTGACCGCAAAGCGGATGAGCTGCGACACCTTGGGGTCCAGAGCGCCTTCTTTGTACTCGATGCCGAAAAATTCCATTGGTTTAGCCATGGTCATTCTCCTTCTCTATTCGAGGGGATTGTTTTTCTAGTTTCAATATAGTGACTTCGTTCGATTTGTCCAACGCAGCGTGGTTTCGGCTCGCCGCAGAGTAACGATCCGGTTGACAGGGGCGGGGCTTCGCTCTAGGCTCCTCGCTTACGGTTCTCACAAGTCGAGTGTCCACGGGGTGTGCCATAGCTGAGGTGATTCTTTGACCGCGGATTGGGTTCGAAAGGAACTAGGCGTCGCTCCGATACTGATCGTTGCCTTGACGGCGCTGGGTTATTTTTTTTATTGGGCGTCGCCGGGCTGGAGAGAGAGCATAGACTGGCGCCCGGTCGCGGCGGAAGGGTTGCTCTTCGTCTTTGTTTTTATTTGGAATCTAGCCATTCTGCCGCAATGGAGATCGGCGAAGATATTGTGCCTGGGCTCTCTTCTCTTTCTGGTCGGGAGCTTCGCCGACGTCACCGACAATTTTTTCATCCAGCCGCATTGGGGCAATTTGCTCGTTGAAAATTTCTCGCTCGCGTTGGGCGCAGGGTTGATGGCGTTGGGAATACGGGCCTGGGTGAGAGAGAAAAACCGCCTCATGGGCGAGCTCGAAAAGCAGCGCGATTTCGAGGCGTCGTTGATCCCCAAGCTCTCTCACGATCTCAGGGTACCGGTCAGCAACTTGATCGGCATGACCGGGGTGGTGGAGGAGAATCCAAAAATCTTGGATGATTCCACCGGACGCCGCGAATACTTCGAGCTCGTTTTGCGGGCGGCAAGCGAAATGACGTTTCTCATCGACAATGTTCTCGAAACCTACCGCATCAAATCGGCTACTCTGAGATTGAGTCCAAGCGCGACCTCTCTCACCGAGCTGCTCGATGAATCGCTCAAGGATTTCTCCTATCAGGCGAAAAAGAAGCAACTCGTCTTGATCAAGGATTTCCCGGACGAGGACGTGCCGCTGGTGGCGGACCGGGTCAAAATGGTCCGGGTGATGCAAAATCTATTGGCCAACGCCGTCAAGTTTTCTCCTCGCGGAGGAAAGATCACGATACGGGCGCGGACCCAGGACGGCCGGATAACGATCCGGGTCGTGGACGAGGGGCCGGGCGTTCCGCAGGAGCTGCTCTCGCCGCTTTTCGATAAAGGAGCAGCGGCCCCGAGGATGGACTCCGAAGTCGCCGGCGAGAGTTTCGGCCTCGGGCTTAAAGTGGTGCGGGAATTCGTGCGGCTACACGGCGGCCGCTTCTGGATCGAGGCCAACTCGCCCCAAGGCGCGCAGTTTTGCTTCTCGTTGCCGCAATGGCAATGAAAAATCAGGCAACAGGCATGAGGCAACAGGCAATAGGAAGAGAAGCCGAGGATCGGCTCGCAATGCGCGCGAGATTCGAAGATATAGCGAGATATTTTTGCACTCTTTGTGCCTGATGATCCAAACTTCGTGTGCTTCGTGCTCTTCGTGGTGAGGAGATTTTAACCACGAAGGACACGAAGGTCTCGAAGGAAAATCAAAAATAGAGCCATGGCGAGCAAAATCTTGATCGTGGACGACGAGCCGTTCAACCTGGATCTTCTCGAACAGGAATTGACCGATCGCGGATATTCCATCGAAAGAGCGGGCAACGGCGCCGAGGCGCTTAAGAAATTCGAATCGTTCCATCCCGATCTGATTCTGCTCGACTATCAGATGCCTGACATGAACGGGATCGACGTTTTGAAGGAGCTGCGCAGTAGGGGCCACGAAACGCCGATTGTTCTGGTCACAGCCTATGGAAGCATCGAGCGGGCCGTGCAGGCGATGAGGGAAGGGGCCTATGATTTTATTCCCAAGCCTTTCGAGCCGGACCATATGACCCTGGTTGTCAAGAAGGCTTTGGACCGGGAAAAGCTCAGGAGAGAGGTCGAAATTCTCTCTGAGGAAGTCAGCGAGCGGCACCACCTTGTTCTCGGGAAAAGCGCCAAGATGAATCAGGCGGTGGATGCGGCCAACAAGGCGGCGGGCAGTAAGGCGACGGTTCTCCTTCTAGGCGAGAGCGGCACGGGCAAGGAACTTCTCGCGCGCGCGATCCACAACTGGAGCGAGAGAAGCGACAAGCCGTTCGTCGCGATCAACTGCGTCGGTCTCTCCAGGGAACTCTTGGAAAGCGATTTGTTCGGCCACGAGAAGGGCGCTTTCACCGGCGCGCACCAGCTCAAGAAGGGAAAACTCGAGCTGGCTGACGGCGGCACGGTTTTTCTCGACGAGGTGGGCGACATCACCGCCGAGCTGCAAACCAAGCTGTTGCGATTTCTTCAAGAGCGGGAGTTCGAGCGGGTCGGAGGAACCAAGCCGATCCGCGTCGATGTGAGAATCATCGCGGCGACGAATCGCGATCTGGACGCTGATATCAAACAAGGCCGCTTTCGCGAAGATCTCTACTATCGTCTTAACGTCGTGCCCGTACTCTTGCCGCCGCTCAGAGAAAGAAAGGAAGACATCCCCGAGCTGGCCAATTTTTTTCTCCGGCGCTTCGCCAAAGAGACAAAAAAAAATTTCGGCGAGATCGCTTTGGAAGCTTTGGAAAAGCTGCGCGCTTATCCATGGCCGGGAAACGTACGCGAGCTCGGCAACGTGATCGAGCGCGCCGTCGTTCTGGGCCGGGGGCCGAAGCTTACTTTGAACGACTTGCCGCCGGTCATCACGGGCGGCGGAATAGCGACTTCATCCGCCGGGCTGTCCTACCACGAAGCGGTCGATGCCGCGCGCCGCGAGATGATCCAGAAGGCGCTTGCTCAGGCCGAAGGCAACCGCACCGAAGCGGCCAAGCTGCTGGGACTCCACAAGACTCACCTCTTCCGCTTGATGAAGTCTCTGAAAATAGACTAGTGTAGTTTCTCTTAAATTAAGGCACTGATCCGTCGAGGTTTCTCTATTCACCACGAAGCGCA
>CAYOJC010000179.1:0-4254 GCA_964404195.1 uncultured Syntrophobacteraceae bacterium | reverse complement strand
CCTTCGTGGTGGCAGACTCCGTTTCGCCTGTCGAACTTAGGATAAGGTGCCAACAACGTGAGACACTACACTAGCACGCGGGGTGAGGGCTTTGTCTCAGCGAGTCGTAGCAGCCAAGTTTGCCGCAACCTCTATTTTATGGGGCGTTTAATGGTGAGATGTGGTCAATCTTACCCTTGGCATTTTTTGTCGCTTCCCAGAGATCAACAGCGCGCTGGGCATTTAGCCAAAACTCAGGACTGTTGCCAAAAAGACGCGAGAGACGCAACGCCATCTCGGGACTCACTGAGCGGCGTTCCCGTAGCAACTCATTCACCGTCTGGCGCGACACCCCGAGGGCTTTAGCAAAATTCGAGACAGTCAGCCTATAGTCCGGCAAAAAATCCTCACGTAGCATCTCGCCTGGATGGGTGGGGCGAACTTTCCTTGCTCTTTTGTTGGGAATACTCATCATTGCACCTCGCATCAGTGATAATCCGTCAACTCAACGTCATAAGCGTCGCCATCGAGAAACCGAAAGCAAATCCGCCATTGGTCGTTTACGGAAATTGAATACTGGCCTTCCCGGTCCCTCTCCAATTTGTGCAGTCGGTTGCTTGGAGGAACCTTCAAATCGTCCACGCGCGTTGCCAAATCGAGATATTCCAGTCTTCGCGCCACTCTTTTCCAGACCTCACACGTGTTTGATGGGAATGGATGATAGATCGACCCCTTCGAGACAACGAACATTGATACCCCAAAATTCGGGACCAGTACGCGGACGACGGAACGGCAAGATTCCGCAGTCGGGGCAGAAATAATCCTTGGCTGTCTTCGTATGCCACTGGTATAGAGAAAGCCCTTCGATTGGTGTTAGCAGACGAAAACATTTTTCTTCGACGCGATGAATAAGAGCGCCTCTTCGACGGCATATCGTGCAGTCACACACTCGGACATGATCGAGATCGGCGTCGACTTCGAACCGAACTTTACCGCAGTGGCACGAGCCTTTGTATGTTCGTTTCATGGGGGATATGACCTCCGCTCTCGAACACGTTGTTAGCAGTCATCCTGGGCTCCTACAGCCACAATGCTCCCAGACCTACCGAACAACCGAGGGCTAGCCACCACTTCCGTGTGATGAGTGCGCCTCCGAGAAAACCGTCAGCGATGGCCGACAACCAAAACTTCGCGCCGGCGGTTGAGCGCCACCCAGCATCGATAGCGAAGCCCACTGCTGCAATGGCCAAACCACTAAAGATTTGCCCCCAAAACGGGAACCGCAGCCAGGGCGAGCGAACCGTACCATCTGGATTGCTCCAGCCACCCGGCAAGTCATCGTCTATTGTCACCAGAGTTCCCACGAGAGGCCATCCGACGAAGAAAATCAGCAGCGAAAATCCGAGAGACAATCTCAGCGCAAAGTGGACGACGAAGGAGCCAATCAGTGCCGCGGCAAACAGAACCAGGCTTAGTTTTATGTTACCTCATAAAGCAGTCCCTAATACTTCGATTGGAATATTTGCGCAAACCATACTCCAAACAATGCGAAGCGGTCCAGCGTTATTTTCGGCCTGGCGTGATTTGACTTTGAGCCGGTAAGGACGCTATAAAATAATTCAACATGGAACGAAGCGCGGCAAGAATTCTTCTCATCTGGCGGCGGCGCCGCGAAAAGCGAGGGAAGAAAATAGCGAGAGATGAAAAGTCACCTTAAAGAACTGTTGCTCCGGGCCATCGAAAAAACGGCAAAGGGGGAAGAGCTGGAAATGACAGATCTTCCCCCTTTGCTTCTTGAGCCGCCGAAACAGAAGGAGTTCGGCGACCTGGCCTGCAACGTGGCTATGGTCTGGGCCAAGCAGCGAAGAAAGCCGCCGCGGGCGATCGCCGAGGCGATTGTAAAAAATCTCGAAGACCGGGATGGAATATTGGCCAAGGTGGAAATCGCCGGCCCCGGCTTTCTCAACTTTTCTTTCTCGCCCGAATTTTATTATGAGCGGCTGCGAGAGTTTGAAGCGCGGCAAGAATTGACGCCGAATCTAGGCCGGGGCGAGAAAGTCCAGGTGGAGTTTGCCAGCGCCAATCCCACGGGGCCTCTCCACGTGGGACATGGGCGGGTCGCCGTGATCGGCGACGTCCTGGCGCGGTTGTTGGCCGCGACCGGATTCAACGTCGAGCGGGAATATTACGTCAACGACGCCGGAAACCAGATGGAAAAGCTGGGACAATCCATCTACGTTCGCTATCGCGAGCTTTTCGGAGAAAAAATCGATTTTCCCGAAGGCGGTTATCCCGGCGACTACGTGAGAGAGTTGGCGATGGAGGCCAGGCAACGCTGGGGCGAGAAGTTTCTCTCGGAGCCGCAAGACGCGGCGGTGGCATTTTTCAGCCAACATGGCGGTGAGAATCTGCTGGCGACGATTCGCGAGGATCTCTCCCGGTTCGGCATCGGCTTCGATTCTTTCGTGAGCGAAAAGGATCTCCGGGCGCGCGGCGAAGTGGAAAAAACTATCTCGCTTTTGGCGGGCCGAAATATGCTCTACGAGCAGGAGGGCGCGCGCTGGTTCAAATCCACCGCCTACGGCGACGACAAGGACCGGCCGCTCGTCAAAAGCGACGGCGAGCTGACTTACTTTGCCAGCGACATCGCGTATCATCGAAACAAGCTGGAGCGCGGCTTCAAAAAATTGATCAATGTCTGGGGCGCCGACCATCACGGTTATGTCGCCCGTCTCAAAGCGGCGCTCGGCGCGCTGGGTTACGATCCGGAGGCTTTGCAAGTCGTTCTCGTGCAGCTCGTGCAGCTCACCCGCGGCGGCGTGCCGGTGAGGATGGGCAAGCGCCAGGGAGAATTCGTCTCGCTTCGCGAAGTGCTGGAGGAGGTAGGCCAGGACGCGGCGCGGTTTTTCTTTTTAATGCGCAAGTCGGACAGCCATCTCGATTTCGATCTCGAGCTGGCGAAGAAAGAGTCGAGCGAGAACCCGGTCTTTTACGTTCAGTACGCGCACGCGCGGATCGCCAGCATCTTCGAGCAGGCGCGCCAGAGCGGGGTGGAAATGACCGATAGGTCGGCGCGCGCTGTGAAGCTGGAGCGCTTGTCCGAGCCGGAGGAGCTCGCATTGATCAAGCACGTCATTCAATTGCCCGAGGCGGTCGAAGAGAGCGTCAACGAGATGGAGCCGCACCGGCTGGTTTTCTACTTGCTGGAACTGGCCGGAGAGTTCCACCGGTACTACAATCGGTTCCGGGTGATCTCCGACGATGCGGATCTGACCAAGGCCCGGCTCATTCTCCTGCGCAGCGTGCAAAAGGTTATTGGCGGAGGTTTGACTCTTTTGGGAGTGACGGCGCCGTTAAAAATGGCCGCGCGCGCCGATGCGGCAGTGAAATGAATTGTTGAATCAGGAGTGAATTCCATGGCGGAAAATCGTAAAGACAACGGTGGTCTCTACTATTTCAGTAAAACTCAGCTCGTTGTCGTAGGGGCGGGATTTGCCGCGACCTGCGTGCTGGTTTTCCTCCTCGGCATTCTGATCGGCCAGGGAGTAGAGGAGCGAAAACTCCTCAAGCAGGAGGAGCCTCTGGTCAAAGTGCCGTTGCAGCCTCCGGCCCCGGGATCGAAACAAGGCAGTTCAAAAGACGAGCTGACGTTCTACGATACGTTGGCCAAGACGCCGTACGGGTCGCAGCCGCGGACCGAGCCGGCCAAGGAATCGAAGGCGGCCGCGGAGAAAACGCCCAAGCCGGATGCGAAGCGAATGAAGGAAACCAAACCGGACCCAAAGGAGTTACAAACCAAGCCGGGCACAAAGGAAACGAAGACCGTGAAGGCGAGCGCACCGGAAGAAACACAGGCCGCTGCGCAGAAGGCTAGGGAAAAAGCCGTAGCGCAGAATGCCGCAGCTGCCGAGACCAAGAAAGCCGCGCCCGCAAAGACCGCTGAAAAAGAAAAGAGCAAGACCGAGACGACGTCGAAGGAATGGACGGTTCAGGTCAACGCCTCTCCCGATGAAGGGTCCCAGCAGAAACTGGTTGAGAGGCTGAAACAGAAGGGTTACGATGCTTACCTGGTCAAGACCAATCAAAATGGTCGCAATTGGTACCGCGTCCGCGTGGGTCATTTTGCCGCGCGCGGCCAAGCCCAGGAAATGCTCGAGGTTCTGCAAACCAAAGAGAATTTCAAGGCGATTATCGTGGGCCGGTAGTGCGTTATTGGTTAACTAGTGTAGTGTCTCACGCTGTTGACACCTTGTCCTAAGTTCGACAGGCGAAACG
>CAYOJC010000178.1:0-4257 GCA_964404195.1 uncultured Syntrophobacteraceae bacterium | reverse complement strand
CACCACGAAGAGCACGAAGGTCACGAAGTTTTTAAGTCCTCGCGCCAAGACGCAATGAACGCTTTCCTCATCTACAATGTGTCACGTTCTTTCCTCGGTCGATGAGTTATCCGGGCTGATCTTTCGCTTCGGCTGCGAGCGCCGCGGGCGCCGGGCTCTTTCTCAAAATAAAAAGCAGGCCGCCGATCAGGCTATCCAGCGCGATCACGATAAACCACAGCAGGCCGAAAGCGATCGCCTTCTCCGAGCTGATCCCGATCCGGCGCAGCAGAAAAAGGTACCCGCCCTCGCGCAACCCGAGGCCGTTCAGGCTCACCGGCAGCGCGCTGAACGTGCCGACCAGCGGATAGATGATGAACGCGTACGAGAACGGAATATCGGCGTTCAGAGCGCGGCCGAGCAATACGTGCATCCACGTCTGCAACACGTGGACGATCAGCGAGAGGGCCATGGCATAGACGATCGCGCGCCAATGGCGCGGGTAATTTTGCAGCGCCAGATTTAAATTTTTTGCCACCGGATGTTCCCGGCCGCGCAGCAGGCGGCCGAACAGAGGCAGCGAGAGCCCTCCGACCAGGAGTCCGACCGCCAGGGCAAAGGTCGCATAACGGATCGCTGTGGGCAGCAAGTAGCCGGGAAAACCCGCCACCGCCGCGGCCCCGATCCATACCAGGACCGCCATGCCGATGGCGCGATCCGCAAGCACGGAAATCGTAGCCAAAGCGACGGAGCCCGCGTGGACGTTTTCTTTTCGCTTCGCGCCGTCGCGCGCGAGATAAAAAATCCGCCCGACGTCGCCGCCCACGGTGCTCGGCGTAAACAAGCTGAAAAACATGCCGATCAGATAGAACGTGGCGAAATCCTTCCACGTATTTTGAAATCCCACCGTGCGCGCCAAGAGCGTCCACCGGAGCGAGCTCAAAAGCTGGCCGAAAAGATAAATGAACAACGCAGCGACGACGTAAGAAAGGCGCGCGGCGGAGATCACCTCGAAAAAATGCCAAACGTCGATTTCTAGCGTAAGAAAAAAGGCGAGCAGGCCGAGGCTTACGCCGGCCTTGATGAAAATCATGATCGAGCGCTTCATCGCTTTCGCGCTCCATCCTCGAAGCTTTCCTCCGAGCGCGCTTTGATTCCGCGGCGCCGCAGCCAATAGGTGAACATCCCTTCGCCGCGCGCGAGCTTCCCGTCGCGATAGACTTTTTCCACCCCACACGAGGGACTCTTTTCTTTCAGAATCGCTTCCCGCGCCCGCGACGAGACGGCGCGGCCAAGCGCTCGATTGACTCCTCTCAAGAGGCTCGCGGTTCGATCGCGGCCGCGGTCGTCGACGATCCCGGCCTTGCCCTCGGCCACTTTCATCGCGCCGCCGCCGTGGAATTCGACCGGTGGGCGCGGCACTCCCCAACCCGCAAGTTTCTCCGGACAGACGGCGAGGTAATTTTTCCCGCGGAGAAAACGGAGGACTCCGGCGTGCGCCCGGTCCTCGCCGTTGTAGCGGCAGCGCTTGCCGACGAGGCAGGCCGAAACGATGATCGGAGGCTTCTTCATCCTTTTAGCGGAGGATGAACCAGCGCCCCGTCTTCGTCCCTAGGCAGGCCGTCGACGAGAACTTTGCGGCCGACCACGCGGAGCCTTCCCTCCGCGTAAAGCTGGATCGCCCTCGGATAGATCAGGTGTTCCTGCTTCAGGATGCGCGCGGAGAGAGACTCTTCGGTGTCGTCGGGATAGGCGGGCACGACGGCCTGGATGATGATCGGGCCCTGATCGCACTCCTCGTTGACGAAATGCACCGTGCAGCCCGCGACGCGCACGCCGTATTCCAGCGCCTGCTTCTGCCCGTGCAGGCCGGGAAAAGCCGGCAGCAGGGCGGGATGAATATTCATGATGCGGTTGGAATAGGCCTGCACCAAAACCGGCGAGAGCAGGCGCATGAAGCCGGCGAGGATAACGAGCTCGACGCCGTGCTCTTTGAGAATGGCGACAATCGCTTCGTCATAAGCTTCTCGGCTGGAAAATTTTTTATGGTCGAGCACCGCGGTCGGGATGTGATGATTTTTCGCGCGCGCGAGACCGAATGCGTCTTGACGGTTGCTGAGGACGACGCGAATCGCTGCGTCCAGCCGCTTCTCTTCGATCGCGTCGATGATCGCCTGTAGATTGGTTCCGCCGCCGGAGACCAGTACGCCCAACGGAACTTGCCGAGTCATAGTTCTTTACGAGATGAGCTGCGCTCCTCTTTCTCCTTTTCGGATCTCGCCGATGACGGCGTAATGCTCGGCCATTTTTTTGAGCGCGCGCTCGACGCCGCCGAGATCGTTCTTTCCCACGACCAGGATCATGCCGATGCCGTTGTTGAACGTGCGGTCCATCTCCGCACGGGAGATCGAGCCGAATCTGCGAATCAGCTCGAAGATCGGCGGCGCCGTCCAACTGCGCCGCCGGATCCACGCGCGCCTCCCCTCGGGCAAAACCCGCGGGAGATTTCCCGGAATTCCGCCGCCGGTGATGTGCGCGATTCCTTTGATACGGTGATCGCGCAGCAGCGCGCGGACGACGTTGACGTAGATCCGCGTCGGCTCGAGCATCTCCTCTCCCAGCGTCCGGCCCAATTCCGAGATGCGGTCCCCGAGCCGTAGTCCCTTGGCCTCCAAGAGAACCTTCCGCGCCAGAGAGTAGCCGTTGCTGTGGAGCCCGCTCGACAACAGACCGATCAACGCGTCGCCCGGCGCGATCGATTGCGGCTTGGGAATTTTTTCTTTTTCCACGACGCCGACGGCGAAGCCCGCCAGATCGTACTCGCCTTCGGGAAAATCGCCGGGATGTTCCGCCGTCTCGCCGCCGATCAAAGCGCAGGCCGACTGCCGGCAGCCCTCGGCAATCCCGCGAATCGCCGCCGTCGCGATATTCACGTCGAGCTTGCCGCAGACGAAGTAGTCGAGAAAAAATAACGGCTCGGCCGCCTGCGTCAGGATGTCGTTGACGCTCATCGCCACAAGGTCGATTCCGACGGTATCGTGAATGCCGGTCATAAAGGCGATTTTCAGCTTGGTGCCGACTCCGTCGGTGGAAGAAACGAGAACCGGATGGCGGTACTTGAGAGCCTTCAAATCGAAGAGGCCGCCGAAACCGCCGACTCCGGCGAGGAGTCCCGGCCGCGCGGTTTTCATCGCCACGCTGCTGATTCGCCGCACGAGGCGATCTCCCGCGGCGATGTCCACTCCCGCCGATTTATAAGTGATTCGTTTTTTTTTCGCCATAATTATTGGGACGCTTTCACGTCGTAGAACCGGGCATGTCCGCCGATTTTCCGCCCGCCGAAGCGAGCATGCCTCGGATCTTTAGAGTATACCGGCCGAATTCAGGACTGCTCATCATCTCCAGCGTGCGCGGCCTGGGGAGATTGACGGAGAAATTCTCGATCACCCTGCCGGGGCGCGGCGACATCACCACGACCGAGTCCGACAGGAAGACCGCTTCCTGGATGTTGTGGGTCACGAACAGCACGGTCATTTTTTTCTCGTCCCAAATTCGGAGCAGCTCGAGGTCCAGCTCGTCGCGCGTCATCGCGTCGAGGGCGCCGAACGGCTCATCCATGAGAAGAATGCGCGGGTCGGTCACCAGCGCGCGGCAGAGCGAAACCCGCTGCTGCATGCCGCCCGACAGCTCGTAGGGAGGCGTCTCCTCGAACCCTTGCAAGCCGACGAGGCGAATGAGCGAGCGCGCCTTTTCCAGATGGCCCTCCCGATCGAGCTTGGCGAACTCGACCGGCAGCATGATGTTGCCCGCGACCGATCGCCACTTGAGCAGGACTGGCGCCTGGAAAACCATCCCGACGTTTTCCATCGGCGCTTCGACCGGCCGCCCGCCGACCGAGACTTTTCCGGCGCCGGATGGAACCAGACCGGAGACGATTTTCAGCAGCGTGCTCTTGCCGCAGCCGCTCGGTCCCACGATGGAGACGAAGCTGCCTTCGGGAACTTCAAAAGAGACGCCGTCCAGCGCGTGAATGCTTTTGTCGCCGCTACGAAAAACTTTTTCGACATTTTCGACGACGATCAGCGGCGCCACTTAAATTTCCCGTCTTCAGAGATCTGTCAAAGCAGTTGTGTCATTCTGAGCCGCAGGCGAAGAATCTCGCATTATCCCAGATCCTTCGCGTCGCCAGACTGTGTGAAAACCCCGTTCATGGTTCGACGGGCTCACCACGAACGGGATAACATCGATGGAAGTTCAAACACTTAGCCGTTCGTCCTG
>CAYOJC010000177.1:0-4531 GCA_964404195.1 uncultured Syntrophobacteraceae bacterium | reverse complement strand
CTTCGTGGTGAATAGAGAAAGCTTGAAGGATAAGTGCCTTAATTTAAGAGGCACTGCACTAGTATGAAAGGAAAAAGTCAAAAGTTAAAAGTAAAAATAGGATGATCTGAACTTCTACCTTTTTACTTTTGCCTTTTGACTTCCCCGAGACTCCATGCTGGAACGAATCGTTGAGTTCTCCGAGCTGCTCAGGCGCAACGGCGTCCGTGTTTCACTGCCGGAGAACATGGACGCGGCGCGCGCGCTGGAGCTCGTCGGCGTCGGCGATCAGCGGTCGTTCAAAAGCGCGCTCCGTGCCTCGCTGATCAAGCGCTCCACCGACGGCCAAACGTTCGACGAGCTTTTCGACCTCTATTTCCTGGGGCTCGGAGAGATTTCCCGCAAGCTCGAACAAAATCTCATGCAGCAGTTGGGACTCAGCCCGGAAGAGTTTCAGCGGATGCTCGATCAGATTCAAACCTTCTTGGATAGCCTGGACGGGCAGATCTCGCGCCTGACCCGCGCGCTTCTTTCCGGCGACATGGGCGAAGTGGAACGCCTGCTGCGCGAAGCCGCCGAAGAGGAGGCGAACGAGAGCCGGGGCGAGCTGCGGGCATTCATCTTTTCCCAGGGAATCGCCGAGCGGCTCGGTCTGGAGGGAATCAGAGACGAGATTGAAAACTTCAAGCTCATCCTCCTCCGTATGGGCGTGGACCCGCAAACCGTCGAAAAGATGTCCGAGTATGCGGAGCAGAGGTTCCGCGACTTGCTCCAGATGGTGCGGCAACTGGCGCAAAGAGAGACGCAAAAAAAAGAGCCGGCGCGAGCGGCGCGCGAGCGGCTGGACCATCTGTCGCAGAAAAGTTTCGCCTACTATACCGAGGACGACATTCGCAAGATGAACGAGGTCGTCGTCCAATTGGCGCGGCGCTTCAAGAACCTGCTTTCGCTCCGGCGCCGGCGGGCGCGGCGCGGGCGTCTGGACGTGAGCGCCACGTTCCGCAAAAACCTCCAGTACGGCGGCGTACCGTTCCGCATCCAGCTCGACCGGAGAAAAAAGGAAAAGCCGCAAGTGGTCGTGCTGTGCGACATCTCCGATTCGGTCTTGAACGCTTCGCGCTTCATGCTCCAGTTCGTCTACTCCATTCAGGATCTCTACAGTAAAGTGCGCAGCTTCGTGTTCGTCAGCGACATCGGCGAGGTCACGCGGCTCTTTGAGGAGAACGACATCCAGCAAGCGATCGAGACGGCTCTCCGCGGCGACGTGATCGACGTGTACAGCCACTCGAACTTCGGGCACGCTTTCGAATTGTTTCATCGCGAGCACCTGGCCGTGGTCACTCCGAAGACGACGTTTATGATCATCGGCGACGGAAGAAACAACTACAACCGCGCCAACGATTGGGTGCTCAAGGAAATCCGGCGGAAAGCCAAGCAGCTCATCTGGCTCAACCCGGAGAGCCGCGCGACCTGGGGTTACGGCGACAGCGAGATGGACCGTTACGCGGCTCACTGCGACGTGGTGGAAGAATGCCGCAGCATCGGGCAGCTCTACAAAATCATAGACCGGATCGTGGCATGAAGCGGCTTTTCATTCAGACCTACGGCTGCCAGATGAACCAGTACGATTCGGAGCGCATCGCGCGCCTCATGGAGCGGGAGGGCTACGCGCCGACGGAGCTGGCGGAAGAGGCGGATTTGATTCTGCTCAACACGTGCAGCGTTCGCGACAAGGCCGAACAGAAAGTCTACAGCACGCTCGGCCGGTGGCGCGAGCTCAAAGAAAGAAATCCCAACGTCATCATCGGCGTCGGCGGATGCGTGGCGCAGCAGGAAGGGGAGAATCTCTTGCGCCGGGTGCCGCATCTCGATCTCGTCTTCGGCACGCACAACATTCACAAGCTCGGCCGGATGGTCCGGGAGGCGGAGTCGCCGGGGAATCGCCCGGTCGAAATCGCTTTCTATCGAGACCCTTCCTACATGGAAGATCCTGAGGCGCGGCCGACCGTTCACGGCGCCAAGGCGTACGTCACGATCATGCACGGATGCAACAAGGTTTGCAGTTTTTGCATCGTGCCTTACGTGCGCAGTAGAGAGCTCAGCCGGCCGAGCGCGCGCATCCTGCGAGAAATCGAGGAGCTGGCGGCGCAAGGCGTCAAAGAAGTGATGCTCCTGGGTCAGAACGTGAACTCCTACGGAAAAACTGCCGGCGAGTTGTCGTTTCCGGAATTGTTGCATCGCGTCAACGACGTCGCGGGATTGGAGCGAATTCGCTTCACGACTTCCCACCCGCAGGATTTGTCGCCCGGGCTGATCGAAGCCTACGCGAGTCTCGACAAACTTTGCGAGCATCTTCACTTGCCAATCCAGTCGGGCTCCGATAACGTTCTCCAAAGGATGCGCCGGGGTTACACCCGCGAGGAATATCTGGATCGAATCCGGCGCTTGCGCGAGCGCCGTCCGGAAGTGGCCTTGAGCACTGATATTATCGTCGGCTTTCCGGGCGAAAGCGAGGAAGAATTCGAGGGGAGTCTAGAAATTCTCCAAGAGGTAGAGTATGATGACATCTACGCTTTCAGTTATTCGCCGCGGCCTCATACGTCGGCGAATAAAATGTACGCCGACGACGTGGCCGAGAACGTGAAGAAGGAGCGGCTGGATAGAGTCCTCAAGGTGCAAGGAACGATTTCACGGCGCAAGAACGAAGCGAGGGTAGGGAAGATAGAGGAAGTTTTGGTCGAAGGACCAGCAAAACTGGGCCGCAGTCAGATGATGGGACGGACGAGAACCAACCGGATTGTGAACTTCGTGGGACCGGAGGAGCTTTCCGGTAAATTGACCGGGGTTCGAATCGCCGCGGCCGGAGCCAACTCGCTGATAGGAGAGCTGATCACAGCACAGGAACAAGGGGGTTAGCATGTCAAAGAGGGAGGACTCCATACAGATGGCCGTGGGCGGTTTGACTTTAGATCCGGTGACCAAAACTCCGATCGTGATTCTGAAAGACACCGACAACAAGCTGAACCTTCCGATCTGGATCGGTCTCTCGGAAGCCACCGCGATGGCCACGGAGATCGAAGGAATCAAGATGGCCCGTCCCATGACGCACGACCTGCTAAAGAATATTCTCACGGAAATGGGCGGCTCCATCGATTGTGTCGAGATCAACGAGCTCAAAGAGAATACCTACTATGCGTTGATCTATCTCAAGATCGCCGACCGGGAGATGGCCATCGACTCGCGGCCCAGCGACGCGATCGCGCTGGCGCTCAGAACCAAAACACCGATCTATGTCGCCAAGACGGTTCTCGAGGCCTCCAGTATTCTCCAGCAGTCGGACGAAGGTAAAGACCAGCAAAACGTAGCCAACGTCTCCAACATCTCGAAGGAAAAATGGGGTGAGATCTTGGAGAAGATGACTCCGGACGACTTCAAGTATAAAACCTGATAACGGAAACCGCCTTAAGAGGCGGTTTCCGCCTCACCGATAAAATCAATCCTACTTTTTGCTCCAGGCCTGAATGTCAACCGCTCCCAGACGAATCACCCGCAAAGAGCTCCGGCAGCCTGACCGTTTCATGACGCTGCTCCGGCAAGCTCTTGGCTTTTTCACGACTCATCGAACTCCCGTCATCGCGTCGGCCGTGATTTTTGCCGTTATCGTTGCTGCGCTGCTCGGATGGGATCTCTACAGCCGGCGGCAAAACCGTCTGGCGGCGGAGGAGTACGCGCGCGCCGTCGATTTTTATCACGGGAGAAAATATAAGGAAGCCCTGGAAGCATTGAAGCGTTTGGAAATCTACCGCTCGTCATTTTACAGCCGGCTCGGTCTCCTCTATACCGCCAACATTCAGGCGGCGCTCCAGGATAATTCGAAGGCCGCAGACTCGTTGCGGCAGTTGATCGCCAAAGAACAAAAGGAACCGATCGTGCGCCAGACGGCTTACGTATCGCTCGGCTACCTTCAAGAACAAGGCGGACAGTGCCAGGAAGCCGCGTCGAGCTTCGCGGAAGCTGAAAAGATCGCCGGCCCTTTGAAAGCGGACGCCACTTTAGGAAAGGCGCGCTGCAGCGCGCTTACCGGGAAGCTCAAAGATGCGCTCGCCTCCTACCGCGCTTACGTAAGCGACAATCCTTCCTCCGATAGGATCAATGAGATCTCGGTCCGAATCCAGGAACTGGAAGCAAAAATCGGCGAACCTCCCGTCGCGGCAAGTACAAAATAAATTCCCATTCCCGACCCGCGCCTTTTCCTGCGCTTAATGGGGCGGGATTCGTCGGGACCGGTCCGAACCTGTATTTCAATGTTCCGCAGCTCCGGGGGCTGATCTTAACCGGACCGTACATGCACAACGGGGGACTTGGCACGCTTGGACGGGTAGTGCGGTTTTACAACCAGTCGCTATCGGTCGGTCTAAAGCCGGAAGAGATTAGCCAACTGGTGGAATTTTTGCGGTCGCTTTGATCCTAATAAGACGAAACAAAGCGAGCTTGCCGACCTAGTGTAGTGTCCCTAACGCTTCTTTACATTTGGCGACTTTGGTTAAAATGT
>CAYOJC010000176.1:0-4991 GCA_964404195.1 uncultured Syntrophobacteraceae bacterium | reverse complement strand
CGATTCACCCAATTGTTTTTTGAACAGGTCTGATTGAGGAGTCTCTTGAATCATGATAGCCCCCCCTCCCCGAGCCCGACCATGAAACAGTGATGTTGCTTATTGGAAGCTTGTCGGTCGTTTTTTACTCGGTGGGTATACCTCTTACTTAATGGAGATCTATATCATCTTTCCCGCCCCTGTGTCCGGACAGGTTTGCCTGCACTGCTTAAGTTTCTTTCGTATGAACTCGGGTTCGAGTCCGAGCGACGTGCAGACGGACAGAAAGGAGAAAAGCTCCTGCGTGTCATCGCTAAAAAACCATTCTTCAGCCTCGCGCGCCGCCTTGCGCTGGATAGGCCGCAGCCGAACCTCAAACTGCTTCTGAAAACAAAGGAAAGCGTCTTCGAGCACAGCATACAGCAACGCCGTCTCCGGACCTACTCTGGCGAGGCTGACCCCAAAGTCGAAGAACTGCTCCGCGAGCGCCCTGACATCGGACGGCTGATCATACGCGGGCGCCCAGCCGGCAGACACGGGGTGCGCTAGTCGGTCTTGGTGAGCCGTACTGGGTGAGGTGTGCATGTTATCCTCTTGTTGCGTTCCGAGGCCCCCAGACTGGGAAATGGGGACCGTCCTGGCGTGCTCGATCTAACTCTGCTTTCCTGTTTCATCATATGAGTAAAGCGCAGCACTTACTTAGACGGGGATGCGGGAAAAAGGTTTACAGACGGTTTAAATGCTGAGTTTTCTATCAAATTTAGAGAAACATCGATCAAGGAAGGCGCCCAACGGCCCGCGCGCGGCTCTTCTTAAAATCCCTTCCAATTCGCCTTTATCCAGCCAAATCCCTTCACAGCTCTCACAGCGATCCAAAACAAAGTCCATAAAACTATAAACCACAAACTTTCCACCACACTTGGGACAGGTCGCTGCGCGTTCTTGCCGCATGGTTGCTTCAACCTTCCGCGTCTCAGTCTTCATCTCTTGAAGCAGCGCTCGATCTTTAGCGGCAAAATAAAAATCCTCGTTGCCTCTTTCCACGAACTCCGTTTCATCCAAACGGTTCTTTTCGTTTCGCATGGTTCTTGTTTCTCTCTAGAGAGACGTGGTCCCTATAGAACCCCTTCGTAATGTTCCGCTAAAGGCCAATCTCTCGCCTCTTTCTTTCCGGTCCGTTTGCTGTCCTTTCGCCCTTCGAGAGCCTGGTCTATTTTTTCCTCGGCCGCGCTCTTTGTCTCTCCCATCACTTCAGAGATCTCGCAAGCCAGCAGCTTTCTCGCCCGTTCCAGCGTCTGCCGGTCGCTGGGCGATAATACTTTGGTCTTTCTCAACTCACACAGCGACTCGACGATCTCGGCCAAATCAAACGCCGATCCGGAGGTAAACAGTTTTAAGTTGTCCAGGGCGCGCTGGTTCCACCTCTCGGCAGGTCTGGATGCCTTCTTAAGATGATCCAGCAGCTTGGGGATCTCAGACTTGTCCAGCAGCTCTCGGATGCCTTTGGCCTGCGCTCTATCTACCGGAACGAACAACTCGCCGCCGCCATGGTCCAAGACCATCAAATGGCGAAACTCGGTGAGCTTGCCATCCACGACTCTCTTGACGACCGGGCCGACAAGACACGGACCCTGACCCGGATAACTAACCTTTTTCCCAACGCTCAGTATCATTCGAAGCTCCTTCTCCGCCGGATGCCAAGTGATCGTCAGATCTAAACCAGGCTACAACGGCGATGCTATGCAGTCGCCCCTACTTTTGGCCGCCACCCGTCAAAGCGCTTCTCTACCTTGTTCAATACCTCGGTTAAGATCATGCCGGTTATGGAAAAAACCAGGACGCCGACAAAAACCTTGTCGGTCTGGAAAGTCGCGCCGGCAACCGTGATCATAAAACCGATCCCCGCTGTCGCGGCATAAAGCTCTCCGACCATGACGCCCACCAGGGCCCTCCCGACTCCCAGCCTCAAACCGGTAAGGATAAAGGCCACGGTTGAAGAGAGCACCACGGCCCCAAAGATCTGCCACTCCGAAGCGCCGAAGCTCTTCGCGGCGTTAAGAAGATTTTTGGGCGTAGTCTTTACCCCGTCTCGAGCGTTGATGAGGATGGGAAAAACGGCGCCGAGAAAGATGATGCCGACCTTGGATAGAATGCCGATACCCAGCCAGATAATGACCAGAGGCAAAAGGGCGACCCGAGGGGTAGCATTCATCGCATTGATAAAAGGATCGAAGATGTGGCTCATCTTTTTGTACCAGCCTACCGCGATGCCGAAAGGTACGGCGACGACAACCGAAAGGATATATCCCCAGAAGAATTCGATCCCGCTCACGTAGAGATCGTTATAGATCTCTCCTGAGTGGAACAGCTCGTAACCGGCTTTCCAAACGTAGGAGGGCGCGCTCATGAACATCGGATTGACGCGTAAAACGGGAATCGGGTTATAGATGCTCCATGCCCCGCCCATGAACTCCCATAGGATGAGAAAGAGGCTGACCGAGAGGATTCCTAAGAGCTTCTTTTCATGGTTGAGATAGAACTTATAGAGCTTGGAAGCGTCGGCTACCTTGACATCCAATAACACCTGTTCGGCCGTCACATCAGCCATCGACTAAACTCCCATGCTCTCATGCCGCTTGCCCCGCCTCAGGTTTCTTTGACGCGACTGGGTTTTGCCGTCCGCCTGTTTAATACGCATATGCGATCGCCCCTTCTTTTGATTTCACTTCAGCCAGTTCAAAATACAACCTGAAATCTCTCGACCAGATTCGCGTGTCTTGCTTCGAATAAGGCGCTTTGCCTGCAAAGTCTTTCGGCTGAACCCCGATCAAGGTGACGGCAGTGATGGCGGGCTCTATGTAATTCCAGTCCACTGAGGTCGTTTCCTTTCCTATTCCTCCGTCTTTGACTTCCATCTTGGCATAGCCGGTCGAGCTGTACCCTAGAAGGGCCGTGATCGGGGTCGTGAGTTGAACTCGAGTCAACACGTCCGTTGCGGATTGGAGCCCTCTATTCCGGGTCATCACTGCAATCCACAAGTGGGATGCAAATTCCTTCTTGAATTTGTCCATTTCCACTTTGCCTTCAGGACCTCCGAACTGCGCTGCAACACTGGTTAAGACAGGCTCAAGATTCGCAGGAGTAAGGGCAAAGACCTGAGTATCGAAGGCGACCCGCGTGATATTAGGCACCTGAAGATCCAGAATCTTTAAGGCCTGACGGGAGTTGACGTAACCGCGATACGCAAAGAATGTGATCAGGAGCAGCCCTGCCACAATTACGGCGGTGGCTTTTCCACTAATGTCCTTGGGAATTTCCATTGTGCTTCCTCCTCATCTATAAAAAAGACTTGAAAACGCGACAGTCTCTCCGTTCCGGTCAGGATAACACAATCGGGTAGAATTGCGGTATAATATTGAACGCTTTTGAATGGCATTATTGCGAGGACTACCCCTTAGCAAGACACATGAAAAGACTGCGTATTTGAGCCGTCACCCGGCCCGGCATATCGCGGCCGGATGCTAAAAACTTGCGGCGAAATACCTCAAAGAGGGTTGCGCGCGTGCGCAATGCGGGTCGTCGAAAGCGAAATTAGAGTAGTGGAAGGTAGGCGTGTAAACGCCAGATCACGATCCCGAATACGACTAGCACAACGACAAGATTGGTAAGCGGCATATTGCTCCCCTCCGTACTCCGATGAGCTTGAATTTAATACTACCCCTCTAGCGAGAGCTTGCGGACAGGGCTAAGCCTGGCGGCCCTGAACACCGATCTCTCCGGGCGAATTCGCATCCAGACTACATTTTTCTCTGCACGGCGTCTGCAGCGTCCTGAGTCTTTTCGCCCCCGCGCTCGATGTCTCGCCCCAGGCCGTGGACCGTGTTGCAACCCGCGGCCAGCAGCGTACCGACTGCAAGTGCCAACATTAATATTTTCATTTCAACCTCCTTGGTTGGACTGATTAACCCCATCTCTCCAGCTCCACCAAACTTACTCGGACTCAGGAGGGATTGCTGTCTAATACTGGACGGCTTGAAAAGAATTATCGCGTATCCTCTGACGGCGGAAAAACAGCCAGCCCCATCGGAATGAGACAAGTAGGAATGATGACACGACGGCGCGCTATCGCATAGGGTTCAGTGGTTGCGGGAATGTTGCTTCTTCAATGGTCGTGCGCGTTGATTTTTAGATCGCTCAGGACCGGCGGCCAGGAGTAATTAAAACCCGTTGCTTACCTATTCTTTCTTGAACGGACAAGTTTATTTTCGAAAGTGCTGTCGGACTTTTGCCGCAATCTGGCGCTCCGTCATCTTGTCAACTGTTTCAATACCGACGATGCGCCCACTGAGTCCTTCGCGCCCGACAACCCACCGCCGGCAACCGGTGCGGGCTGGTTGGCACCTTCCCTCAGCGCGAAGGATTTTGCAGGTGGCTTGAGCGAGCAATTGTTCACTCACGCCGTCATAGGGGTATCGCAGCTTGGAGCGCAAGCGGGGGTCTCTCTGACCCAAGGACAACGCGCACATGGTGCGTTACGCCGTCATCGGCCAGCGGGATAGGCGCGCCGCCTGCGAGCGGTGCGCCGTCGAGTTCAACAGACGACACCCCGCGCATTACCCCGTGTGGGTTCTCGACGACGATTTCGTAGCGCGACGAGTGATAGCGGAATGTGATCTCAAAGCCCCGCCACGCACACGGGATGCAGGGATCGAGATGCATCATCGTGCCCCGCAGACGGAACCCCAGGATCCACTCGATGCCGGCCCGATACATCCAACCCGCTGACCCCGTGTACCACGTCCAGCCGCCGCGTCCGACGTGCGGCGGCTCGGCATAAACATCAGCGGCGACGACGTAGGGCTCGACTTTGTACCGGGAAACGCCGGCGCGGGTATTCGCATGATTGATCGGGTTCAAGAGCGAGAAAAGTTCGCCGGCCTTATCCCCGTCGCCGAGGGCGGCGAAGGCGAGGACGGACCAGATCGCCGCATGGGTATATTGGCCACCGTTTT
>CAYOJC010000175.1:0-5142 GCA_964404195.1 uncultured Syntrophobacteraceae bacterium | reverse complement strand
CTGCCGTGGCCACGCGCCTAGATATATCCATTAGTTATACGAGAGTCAGTAATAACTCAAAACTCCACGTGAGTGGCTACTATACGCTCGCCAGATCCGGTTCCCGGATTTTTATTTGAAATCTGAGATTTGCCATTTGGAAAAGGCCCGTGGTCCCGGAATCCCGGGCCTTTTCCTATTTTTTGACCGATTCCACTGCATCCTTTCTTCCGGGATAACGTCTAATCGGAAGTCGGCAGTCACGTTTAGTGCTCGCCACAGGCCTCGACCGGTCTGTTGAGCGGGCATTAGGAGCATTTTGCATGATCGTAAGAAACTTCTACCTCAAGGTTGCACCGATCGCGGTGGTGATCTTATTTGCCTCCAGTGCGATCGCGGCGACCCCCAAGGCGCAACTTCAAGAGACCATGGAGCGCGTCATGGCCGTTGCCCGGACCTTTCGGAGCCAGAGCGATTTTGAAAACAACAAGGAACGGCTCAGGCAGATTATTTTGCCGCGCTTCGATTTTACCGAGATGGCCCGCAGATCGCTCGGAAGTCATTGGAGCGGCCTCAACGGAAGAGAGACGGAGTTCGTCTCGGCGTTCGTTCAATTCGCCGAGGCCTCTTACATGAATACGATCGGATCGTATCGCGGCGAGAAGATGATTTACGGCCGCGAGCAGGTGGACCAGAACTTCGCCGAGGTCGAAACCCGGGTCGTCAGTTCCCGCGGCGACGGCGCGGACATCATCTACAAGCTCCACCTCGTCGGCCCGGAGTGGAAGGTTTACGACGTCATCATCGACCAGGTGAGTCTCATTAGCAACTACCGCTCCCAATTCAGCCGCATCCTCCAGACCGCCTCCATGAACGAGCTGATGAGAAGGTTGAGGGAAAAAGGGACGCAGGACTAAGCACCGCCGGATTTAAATTAAAAAGGCCCGTGAGTTCAGCGACTCCGGGCCTTTTTGTTTTAATATATAACCGCTTGATGGTAGGATTAGGCGCATCAGCCAATGACTGCGGCGTTGGGAGGGCGGCTTGACGGTCATAGAGCGGATCCGAAAGAAGATCAGAGATGGAGATTACGAAATTACAATTCCACATTTCTTTGAAGAGATGGCGGAGGATGATTTGATTTTTGCCGACATTGAAACGGCGATCGCGAATGGCAGAGTCCGTCGAAAGTACACTCGATAGCCTCGTGGAACAAGGTACGAAGTCATTGGCACAGCGATCGACGGTCGAGACGTAGCGGTGATTTGCAGATTCAAGAGCACGGGTAAGCTGCTTTTGATTACGACCTATACAGATTAAATGAGGGAAACTGTCATGAAGTACAATTACGGCGAATGTGAAATCTGCAACGCAAAGCTCATTGCAAAGCGGATCAAGCAGGATTTTTGGGTTCGCGGCAAGTTGGTCGTCATCGACAATGTGCCGGCCGGGGTCTGTCCGCGCTGTGGCGCCAAGGTCGTACGAGCCGAGGTCGGAAAACGCCTTGCGGAAGTCCTAGAGAGTCCCAGAAAGTGGTCGAAGGCACCCGTTATCCAGGTGCCGGTGGTCGAGCTACCTTCTTGATAGTTTAACTTTTTTGATCGTTCCTCTCATACGACACTTGCACCGTAGAAATCCTCCATTCCATTCTAGGCATTTGCCTTCCGTTCAACGCCATTCGTGCTTGGGATACCTGCGCTGGAGTTGCTGTTTAAGTTTCGGATAGATTTCACGCCAGAAGAGCGCGAGATTCTCGGTGACCTGCGTCATAGACATTAGGCGAGAGGCGGTAAGCGTTAGTAGCATTCGAAGCGAAAACTTCTCATCCTGCTATCTTTCATATCCCTGACGACACTTGCCATGTTTTCGCAATTGCGAAAACGTGATAAGCATCGCTGCCGTGGGAGGATGCCGTAGAATTCTAGATCCGCGTCGTATCGTTGTCAGTGTTGGAATAGAGATTCCCCTGGTTTGATACTCGCCAAAAAGTCTCGACGCTTCCCTCGGCTCGGATCTCCGAGTAATGTCTTCCGATCTACAATCCCGATTCTCCGAACCCGAGTGACCCTTGCCATGTTTTCGCAATTGCGAAAACGTGATAAGCATCGCTGCCGTGGAAGAAGTGAGCTACAGACAGTCGCGGCTGTGCCGGCTCCTCGGCAACCCTGTTGCCTTCACCGTGGTCATCCTGCTCGCGGAAAATAAAGAGATGAGCACCGGCGAGATTGCGAAGGCGATCGGCCGCAGCGTGCCACGCACAAGCAATATTCTTGGCGCATTGCGGCTTGCAGAAGTGGTGCGATACGAGACCGAAGGCCGGCACGCCCGCTACAGGCTCAAACACCCGCGCGAGGTACGCCGGGTTCTCGATGCGCTTGCCGAATTTGTGAAGACCGTCACTGTGGCCGAGCGTTCGCAGCGGCGCTGAAAAACTCCGGCCATTCTCGTGTTTTCGCAATTGCGAAAACATGAAAGTCGGCGAAAGCGGACGCCCGGTGGCCTGGTTCGATTTGTCGAAGGCAGCCGGTCGTCCCAGTGCGGCGCGCTCCCCGCGCACGGGCCTTTCTTTCCGGTTGGAATCTTCGAGGGAAACATTGTAAGGCAGGGAGGTGACGCTCGACAAAAACGCGGAGAGTTTTCCTTCCACCGTGAGAGACCGAAACGCAGGCGCGGCGCTCTCCTGGCGCGCGATGGCGCCGGTTTTCTTTCTAACGCTGCTCTTTTTTCTGAACTTCACCGCCCGGATTCTGCTCGCCCCTTTTCTCCCCACTATCGAAAGGGAGTTGGGGATAAGCCATAGCGGAGCCGGGTTCTTTTTCTTTCTCGTCTCCGCGGGCTACCTGATCGCGCTGGTCGGTTCCGGATTTCTCTCCGCGCGGCTCACCCACCGGAGAACCATTACCTTCTCGTGCGCCTCGCTCGGGATCGTTTTGCTGGCGATCTGCTCGGCGGATAGCGTGTGGGCCATCCGCGCCGGCCTCGTTTGTCTCGGCCTGGCGACCGGCTTTTACATGCCATCGGCGATCGCCACGATCACCTCTTTGGTCGGCCCCGGCCATTGGGGCAAGGCGATCGCGATCCATGAGACGGCGCCGACTCTGGCCTTTATCGCCGCTCCTCTCGCAGCCGATCTGTTTCTCCGCTGGTCCTCCTGGCGCGCCGCGCTTGGCCTGCTCGGCGGCATTTCCGTTGTCGTGGCCGTTGTCTTTCACCGCTATGGCAAGGGAGGGGAATTTTTTGGAGACGCTCCGAGTTTCACCGCATTGAGAGCGCTTCTCCGCCAGCCCGCCACCTGGCTGATCGCGCTGCTGTTCGGCCTGGGGGTCAGTTCAACGCTGGGAATCTTTAGCATGCTCCCGCTCTATCTGGTGAGCGAGCGGCAGATGGAGCAGAGCTGGGTCAATACGCTCGTCGCCCTTTCCAGGATATCCGGCCCCTTCATGGCGCTTCTGGCGGGCTGGGCTTCAGACAGCTTCGGTCCAAGACGCATGATCGTCGGCAGCTTTATCCTGACCGGCCTGGCAACTCTCCTGCTCGGGCCGTCCCCGACTTCGTGGCTCGTCCCCGTCGTCTTTCTTCAGCCCGCGCTCGCCGTCTGTTTCTTCCCGGCCGGTTTCGCCGCGCTCTCGGCGATCGCTCCGGCGCGCTCTCGCAACGTGGCGGTCTCTTTCACCGTGCCGGTCGGCTTTCTCCTGGGAGGGGGAGCGATCCCGCTCTTTGTCGGAGTTATGGGGGATGCGGGCTCTTTCGGCTTGGGGTTTACTTGGGTCGGCGCTCTCATCCTCGCGGGTGCAGTGTTGGCTCTTTTTCTGCGGCTTCCCGACCGGCGGAGTTAGCGTTAAACGAGCCGTGCGCTGCGCAAGCTCGATTCGGCGGAGGAATCCGTTCGCCGCCGGGATTTAAAATTGAGAGGGTTCGGAATCGCGCGGCTAGCCGTTCCAACCGTAGAGTCTGATGGCGTTGGCGCGCATGATCTTATCTTTCTGCCTGTCCGATATATCTTTTCTGCCCCTCACCGTAGACACCATGTACGGGAAATTGCCGTCCCAGTGCGGGTAGTCGGAAGCGAACAGTATCGCGTCTTCTCCGATCCGTTCCATCACGTAGGGAAGCGTGCTTTCTTCCGGTTCGGCGGCATAGAACCAATTTCCCCGTCTCATATACTCGCTGGGTTTGGCTCTGAGCAGCGGGGCTTCGGACCGCCGTTTCTCCCACTCCTCGTCCATCCGGTCCATCCAGTAGGGGACCCAGCCACAGCCGCACTCCAGGAAGGCGACCCGCAGCTTCGGAAACTTTTCCGGCACGCCGCCGTACACCAGCGCGGCGCAATCGAGCAGCGTTTCAAACGGCCGCCCGATGGTGTGACGAAATAGAAACGTGTCGAAGCGGATTTCCCCGGCGGGTCCCTGGCGCGAGTTATGAATGAGCAACGGGGCGTTGAGCCGTTGCAGCTCTTCGTAAATGGGCCAGTACATCGGCTGCCCGATATGTTCCTTCATGCCGAACGTGCCGACGGCGACTCCGGCCAGACCGAGGCTCGCGACGGCGCGGTTCGCTTCGGCCACGGCGGCGGGCACGTCCTGGAACGGGACCAGAGCGACGGCTTTGAGGCGAGGGCTCTCCGCGCAGATGCTCGCGACCCAGTTGTTGTAGGCCCGGCAATATGCCGCGGCGTAGTCCTTCTCCGGCAGCATCGTCACGCCGAAGCCGCTTGTGGGAAACAGCACCGACAGATCGATCCCCTCGGTGTCCATGTCGCGAAGGCGGCTTGGCACGTCAGCGATTCTCAAGCCGAGCTTTCCGTACATGCTCGAATCCCAGACGTCGTTGGGCAGAAGCGGGCCCTGGCGCCTGCGGTACGGCTCTTCCAAGAACTTACGAATATCCGTGTCGCGGTCTCTGACGTGGCCGTCGGCATCGATGACCTTTATGCTTTCCAGATTCGGTCGCGCCATGCTTCTCTCCTTCTACTTAGCGCGGGGGCTGCTCGCGCGCGACAGCGTTGAGTTGAGGATTTTCAGATTCTCGCTTTTCTCGATGTAGCGCACGAACAGATATTTGTTTTCCTGCGAGTCCAAAGCCGCCGGCGGCACATCGCCCGCTCCCGCTTCGACCTTCGCCAGAATGAAGTACAGATCGTTGCTCTTCAAAGCGCGCAAAAAT
>CAYOJC010000174.1:0-5153 GCA_964404195.1 uncultured Syntrophobacteraceae bacterium | reverse complement strand
GCCGGTGACGTTGCCGCCGGGACGGGCAAGGCTTTCAACCAGGCCAGCCTCGACAGGATCGGCCGGAGTGCCCCCCATCACAATGGGAATCGTCTTGGTCGCATTCTTGGCCGCCCGTATCCCGCTGGGCCCTCCTGTTACCAGGATGATATCAACCTTGTGACGGACCAGCTCGGCCGCAAGCTCAGTGGCCCGATCGACCTTCCCCTCCGCATATCGGTACTCGATGGCGATGTTCTGTCCTTCTATATAGCCACGCTCGCGCAGAGCCAGCCGAATTGCCTCGAAACGGGCGGATTGAGTAGCTGGGTCGGTCACCGATAGATATCCTAGCAGAGGAACTTTCTTCGGCTGCTGCGCCTCGGCTGGAAAGCTAAGAGCCAAGAGCATAGCGCATAACGCAAGGTAAAAGACTTTCTTACTCACTGTTGTCCCCTCACGCCTCACGCCTTTCGCCTCACGCCTTCTTTACCCTCTCCAGCGCCCCTGGGTTATTCAGATTCGACTGCGCTTCGCGCGTGGTCGGTAAGGGACCACCGGCGGTGAAGTAGCGCGTGCCGGCCACTAAAAGCTTTTCGGACGGGAAGCGGGTGATCACCTCGCAGCCGGTTTTATTGACGACGACTTCCTCTTCGAGACGCGCGGCCGACCAGCCGTCGGAAGCCGGCCAGTAGGTTTCCAAGGCGAAGACCATTCCCTCTTCGATCACTTCGGGATGATCGAGTGAAACGAGACGGCTGAAGATCGGTTTTTCCCAGATCGATAGGCCGACGCCGTGGCCGTACTGTAGCGCGAACGCCGCCTCTTCGTTGGCAAAGCCGAACTCTTCCGCCTTGGGCCAGAGCTTGACGACGTCGGCCGTCGTCACACCGGGCTTTACGATGCTGATCGCGGCGTCCATATAATCGCGGCAGCGCTTGTAGGCGTCCACCATTGCGGGCGAAGCGCTGCCCACTGCGAATGTCCGGTAATAACAGGTGCGATAGCCGTTGTAGCTGTGAAGGATGTCGAAGAAGGCCGGATCTCCGGGCCGCAGCACGCGGTCGGTGTAGACGTGCGGGTGCGGGCTGCAGCGCTCGCCGGAGATCGCGTTCACGCCCTCGACGTGCTCGGAGCCGAGATCATAGAGCACTTTGCTTACGACGCCGACGCATTCGTTCTCGCGCACGCCGGGCCGCATGAAGCGGTAAAGCTCTTCGTAGGCCGCGTCGACCATCATACAGGCGGTATTGAGCAGCGTGATCTCGTCCTGCGTTTTAATTTTTCGCACCTGGTGCATCAACTGCTGGCCGTCGACGACCTTGATGCCCTGCGCTTGCAGGGCAAAGAGCACCGGCAGTTCGATGACGTCCACGCCGACCGGCTCGTTTTGAAGCTTGCGCTTTTCCAACTCGACTTTGATTTTTTTCGCCACGTCTTCCGCCAGGCCGGCGTCAGGAGAAGTCGCGCCGCGCAGCGTCGAAATGCCGGCGCGACTTCGCTCGCCCAACCACGGGCAATAGATTTGGTGATGGCGCGCCGCCGAGCCGAAGTCCCAGAGGATCGGCTCGTCGTCCTGCGGCAAGAGCGAAAAGCGGACAAGCTTGTCCATCGCCCAGGTGCCGATGTGCGTCGCGGTGATGTAGCGGATGTTGTTCATGTCGAAGCAGAGCAGCGATCCGATCTCGGATTTCTTCAGCGCGGCTTTGATCCGATTTAAGCGGTCGTGTCGAAGACGATCGAAGTTTACTCTTTCTTCCCAATCGACGCCCATTAGACCGAAAGTTTTGAGACCCATCGCAAGACCTCCCAGGGTTACTGGTTACTCGTTATTGGTTGAATAGTGGAAGCAAGGACGGAACATTCGATGCACGAGTAAACGAGTAACCAATACACCAATAACTACTTTCCGCAGAGCGACTTCGCCATCTCGGCCACCGTCTCCGGTGTCGGCACGGTCTGATCTTCGAGCACGGGAGAAAACGGCACGGGCACATCCATCGCGCCCATGCGCTTAACCGGAGCGTCGAGATAGTAAAACGCGCCGTCGGCGATTACGGATGCAATTTCGGCGGTGACGCCGTAGCGTTCGTAGCCCTCATCGACCACGATCGCGCGAGTCGTTTTTTTCGCGGATTCGACGATCGTCTGTTTGTCCAGAGGGGCCGTCGTCCGCACGTCCACGACCTCTGCGCTGATTCCCGCCTGATCCAGAATCTCCGCCGCGCTCATGGCAACCTGCACCATGCTGCTCGTCGCAACGATCGTGATATCTTTACCGCCGCGCTTCACGTCCGCCACGCCGAACGGAATCGTATACTCGCCCTCCGGCACCGGCCCCTTGAGCTGGTACATCAGCTTGTCTTCAAAAAAGACGACCGGGTTGTCGTCGCGGATCGCGGTCTTGAGCAGACCCTTGGCGTCATAGGGCGTCGAAGGCATCGCCACTTTCAATCCCGGAATGTGGCTGAACCAGGCGTGCAGGCTCTGGCTGTGCTGCGCGGCGGAACGGCGCGTCGCGCCGAGCGTCGTGCGCATGACCATCGGGACATTGAGCTTGCCGCCGGACATATAATGAATCTTGGCGGCCTGGTTCACCATCTGGTCCATCGTCAGCGTGATGAAATCGCCGAACATGATATCGACGACCGGGCGCAGGCCGGTCATCGCCGCGCCGACGCATAGGCCGGTGATCGCCGCTTCGGAGATCGGCGAGTCAATCACCCGTTCTTTGCCGAACTCTTTGAGCAGACCGGAGAGAACTTTGAACGGTGTGCCGGCCTCGGCTACATCTTCGCCGAGAATGAAGACCTTAGGATCGCGGCGCATCTCCTCGGCGAGGGCTTCGTTAATTGCCTGCCCGAAGGTTATTTCTCGCGCTGATCCGCCGATAAGGGCCGCCTGCTTCGTTGTCACTTCGGCCTCGCTCCTCACGTACTAAACGCTTTACGCTCCGGTGCGAGGCTTCGCTCCGCCTTGCATCCGGCTCCTTCTAGGCGGCCAGCGTTTAGTTTGCGCTTACCGGAAGGTCGTATGAGTGAATTACGCATAAACGTGCTGATCGACTTCGTCCGTATCCGGATAAGGAGCGTTCAAGGCGAATTCTACGCCCTCCTCGATTTCCCTACGCGTCTCGTTTTCGATCTTCTTTAGGAGCTTCTCATCGGCGACTTTGAGGCGCTTCAACTTATCCGTAAATAACGTCAGCGGGTCGCGCCGGTTCTTCCATTCCTCTTCCTCTTTCTTGGCGCGATAGTATGCGCGGTCGATGTCGCCGACGTGGTGGCCGTGAAAGCGGTAGGTGTTGCAGAGAAGAAACGAAGGTCCTTCGGCCTTCCGCGCTCGCTCGACAAGACGAACCGTAGTTCGGTGCACCAGCTCGACATCCTGTCCGTCAATCGATTCCGTCGGAATACCAAACGCTTTCGCGCGTGCTTCGATCGTGCCCGCGGTCGTTTCGCTGTAATGGGTGTACTCGTTATACAGGTTGTTCTCGCAGAGGTAGATCACCGGCAGCTTCCACAGAGAGGCCATGTTCATGCATTCGTAAAGCAGCCCCTGTCCAAGCGCGCCCTCGCCGAAGAAGCAGACGGCGACCTGATCGCTGCCGCGGAGCTTGGCCGACATCGCCGCGCCGGTGGCGATGCCCGTGCTTCCGGCCACGATAGCGTTAGCGCCCAGGTTTCCCCGCTCTTGATCGGCGATGTGCATAGAGCCGCCTTTGCCGCGGCAGTAGCCATCGACTTTGCCGAGGAGCTCGGCGAACATCTTGTCCACGGCCGCGCCTTTCGCAAGGCAATGGCCGTGGCCCCGGTGCGTGCTGGTGATGTAATCGTCGGAGCGAAGTGCTTCGCATACGCCTACGGCGACCGCCTCCTGGCCGATGTAAAGATGCGCCAGCCCCGGCATCTTGGCGCTTAAGTAAAGCTGATTGACCTGCTCTTCAAACAGACGAATCTTGAGCATCTGCCGATAGAAGCGAAGCCGGAGATCATTCGTGATCGGCACCGGCTGCTTTGCTGATGATTTCGTTTTAGGTTTTGGATGAGCCATCATGCAGTCTTTAGGCCGGCCATCCGCGCCAGGACCTCAAACAGCACCGCAAAGTCTTTCTTTTCTAACCCCATGCCCCTGGCAGCCGTGAGCATCTCGTTTGTAATGGCCGTCGTTGGAAGCGGCACGTCGAGGCCACGTCCCATCTCCAGCGCGAGCAGCAAGTCTTTCTGCATCATGTTCACGTCGAACCATGCTTCGTCCGGCATCTTGAGCACGAACGGGCCGCGGTACTTCACCATCGGCGAGGCGATTACGCTATTGAGCAACACTTCGACCGCGGTCGCGCGCGCGATGCCGCTCTTCTCCGCCAGCAAGACTCCTTCGCTGAACGCGAGCATCTGCACGGCGAGGCTCAAGTTCGTGGCGATTTTCATCCCGACGGCGAGACCGTTGCCGCCGACGTAGGTCGCTTTCGGGCCGATCGCTTTGAGAATTGGCTCCACGCGCTCAAAGGTCGCGCGCTCTCCTCCTACCATGAAAGTGAGCTTGCCTTCCTCCAAGGTGCTCACGCTGCCGGAAACGGGCGCATCGAGCATCTGCGCGCCTTTAGCCGTGACTTGAGCCGCGATCTCGCGGCTCGCCGCCGGGCTCACGGTGCTCATGTCTATGTAGATCTTCCCCGGCTCGAGTCCCGCGAGAATACCGTCGGGACCTAGAGTGATCGCCTTCAAGGCTTCGGTGTTGGTTACCATCGAAAAGGTAATTTCAGCAGTCTGCGCCACGGCGCGCGGCGTGTCTGCCCATTTCATCCCGGCGTCGAGCAGCAATTGCGCCTTGGACTTAGTTCGATTGTAACCCGTTACGGTATGACCGGCGTCGAGCAGCCGCTTTACCATGCGGCTGCCCATCACGCCGAGACCGACAAAGCCGAGATTGGCCATCGATGATTCGTTCCTTGAGTCTGCCTGAAGTTAGGTTGGCGGCTGATTTTTGTCAATAGTGTGGGAGAGCGGCGCGCGCGGGATTTCCCTCCGGACCGAGCCAGGCCCTGCGGGATCTCAAATGGCAAATCTCAAATCCCAAATCTGAGATATGCGATCTGAGATTCTAAGAGCCGGCGAGGGCTAGTGTAGTGCCTCTTAAATTAAGGCACTTATCCTTCAAGCTCTATTCACCAC
>CAYOJC010000173.1:0-5372 GCA_964404195.1 uncultured Syntrophobacteraceae bacterium | reverse complement strand
GTTGAAATCCGGTCGCTTTGCTAATCCAGTTCTCCGTTCTTCGTGTCCTTCGTGCACTTCGTGGTGAATAGAGAAACCTTGACGGATAAGTGCCTTAATTTAAGAGGCACTACACTAGTTGCTTATTTTTTCGAGCAGGTTGACCATGTCGTCGGCGTGTTCTTCTTCCACCGCCAGGATGGTTTCCAGCATCCGGCGGGTCGTGGGATCGTCCTCGCCGAGATATCGGGCCATTTCGCGATAGCTGTCGATCGCAATCCTTTCGGCCACCAGGTCTTCCTGAATCATCTCCGCTAAAGAGCCTCCTTCGACATACTCAGCATGGCTGCGGGTCAGCAGTCCTTCGGGCGAGAAATTGGGCTCTCCGCCGAGCTGGACAATCCGCTGGGCGATCTGGTCCGCGTGCCCTTGCTCGTCAGTGGCATGTTGAAGGAACTCCTGCGCGGCGACCTGAGCGTGGATCCCCGAAGCCATAAAATAGTGGCGCTTGTAGCGCAGGACACAGACGATCTCGGTGGCCAGGGCGTCGTTGAGTAATTTGACGACGTTCTGGCGGTCGGCGGAATAGCCGGGCGTGACGGCGCCCTCCTCCATGTGCTGCCGCGCGCGCTCGCGCAGCGTCTTGACGTCGGTTAAAAATGGTTGCTTTGACATGATTCATCCTCCTTTTCCCTCTCTAATTTCCTAGCCCGGGTTCGGAGGAAGGTCAATAAGCCTCCAAAACAATCCGTTCAAACCGTTCCGGTTGGTTTCTTGAGTTTACAAGTTCGCGCTGGATCTGCTACATGAAAACCCTACGACAAAAGCGAGGTATTAAAAAAATGCTTCGATTAGTTCGCCCTGAAGAACTGAAAGGCATCATTCCTTATAAGGAAGCGATTGCGGTCGTCGAGACGGCCTTTCGTGAATGGGGGAAAAATCCGGTTCTCAACAATCCGCGCCAGCGAACGCATACGCCGGACGGCGTGCGCGTCAGTATTCATCACGGGGCCGCGCCTTTTCTGGGAATGACCGGCTACATGAGTCATTGCGAGCTCCTGAGGCATTTTCCGGACCACCAGAAATCGATCTATCATGGTCATCCGGTCACAATTCTCTACGATGCCTCGACGGCCGAGCTGCGCGCCATTCTCGTGGGCAATCCGACCAGCAAAGAGCTCCCCATAAGTCACGCCGCCACGGAGCTGAGAACGGCGGCCACCAGCGCCGTCGGCACCTACGCAATGGCGAAAAAGAATTCCAAGACCCTGGGACTGTTCGGCGCCGGGAACCAGGCGCGCGCGCATTTGATCGCGCTGGCGACCCTTTACCCGTTTGACAAGATCAAGGTGTACACCCGGACTGCCGCCAACCGTGAATCGTTTGCGCGCGAGATGGCGCAGAACTTCAATCTCCCGGTGGAGCCGGTCGACGAGCCGCGCAAGGCCGCCACGGGCGTGGATATCATCCTCACCGCGACCAACGCGAGCGTGCCGGTGCTGGACGGACGCTGGCTCGAAGAGGGCGTCCACATCACCTCGATCGTCTCGAGCAATATCGGACTGGTCAAAGGCGGCTTCCTGCAAAAGAAGAGGCGCGAACTCGATGACGAGACCCTACGGCGTTCCGAGGTCATCGTCGTCTGCTCCAAGTCCCAAGCCATCCAGGACGAACAGGGAGACTTGTTCGACCCCGTGCAGTCGAAGATCATCTCGTGGGATAAGGTCGAGGAGCTGGGCAGTCTCTTGAACGGTGAAGCTGCGGGCCGCGCCTCCGATCGTCAGATTACGCTGTTCAAGAACAACGCCGGCCAGGGTATTGCCGACGTCGCTTTAGGAGCTCTGGCATTTAAGAAAATAACCGAAAAAGGCGCCGGGCAGGCTTTGGGCATCGATGGCGGTGAAGGGATATGATCAGAACGGTTGTCGCGTCGGCGTTTTGTCTCTTGTTACTCGGACTCGGCCGAACGGCCGACGCGCAAGACAGAGTCATGGTGAGCCATTCGGTCCGGGGATCGTTGTCCATCGGACCCTTGCTCTACGGCATCCACAAGGGATTTTATAAAGAGGAAGGCATCGATCTCCTGTACGTGTCGATCCGGGCCGATCTCGGCATCAAGGCGATGCTCGCCGGCGAGCTGGATTACATTTACAGCGCCGGCACGGCGATTCGCGCCGCCGTGCAGGGCGTCCCGGTCAAGGCGATCAGCTTCGACTTCACCAAAGTATTCCATTCGCTCATGGCGCGTTCGGAAATCTCTTCCGCCGCCGCGCTCAAGGGCAAAAAGATCGCCGTCAGCTCTTTCGGCGCCAGCACCGACGTGTCGGCCAGAGTCGCGCTGCGCGCCCTGGGACTGGATCCCAACAAAGACGTAACGATCCTGGCGCTCGGCGAAGACATGATTCGTTACGCGGCGCTGCAGGCGGGAACGGTTCAAGCCGCGATGATGTCGGTGCCGCTCAATATACGGTTGAAGAAAGAGGGTTACCGGGAGCTTTTTTACGTCGGTAAAATTCTCCAGCAACCCCTCACCGGACTCGTGACGACCAAGGACAATATCCAGCGCAAGCCCGAGCAGATACACCGCGTCATGCGGGCGTTTGTGCGCGGCATGCGGGCGTTTAAAAACGAGCGCGCGGGTTTTGTCGCCTTCGCTCAGAAAAAATTCGGGTTATCTAAAGACGTGACCGAAGAGGCGTACGATTATCTGGTCGACAGTCTGGCCCAGGACGGTTTCGTGGAGCCGGCCGTGCTCGAAAAGGCGATCGAAGACGCAAAACAGCTCGTTGGTTCCAACAAGCCCATTACGCAAGCGGACGTCGTGGACTACAGCTTTCTGCGCTCGGCCCTCAAAAAGTAGATCCCGCCGGAAAAACCATGCAGAAGAACGCGAGCGCGTTCCTCTTACTTGACCGCGAAGCAATACAGCAAGCCGTCGCCGCCGGAAGACACCAAGTCTTCCTGGCCGCAGCCGCGCGAGGCGTGCGCCGAGTTCCATGGCGATACGCCGGGGGACAGCGACAGGCGGTCGTGGTGGCCTACCTGAGCCTTGCCGGGAAAGTTGGTGGAATTACCCGCGGTCCAGTTCCGGCAGGTCATGTCCTCGCCTGCCGGATAGGCCGTGCCGTCGAGCTGAGAGCCGGTCAATATATCGTGCTTGTTCGGGGTGTCGCCGCGCGAGTTGACCGGGTTGCCCTTTTCGTCCAGCGCGGTTTCCTTGTTGACGTTGCTCTTATCCGAGTGAAGGTCGGCGACATTGTCCGCGATCTTCACTCCCTTGGCGTTGTGCCACGGGCCAGCGCCGATGCGGTCGCGCGCGTTGACGGCGGGTTTTCCGTCTTCCGCGCTTGTGCTCAGGTACGCGCGCCAGGTGCGGTTGCCCGCTCCGGCAGCCGCAGCCAGCTTCTGGCACAGCGCGTCGGCGCCGGCCAATCCGCCGAGATTGGCGCCGTTGCCCGACCCTTGGCTCGTGACGAAGAAACTCATCGGGGCGTTCTTCTGCGCCTCGGCGCTTTGCGCTTCGACCCCAAACAGCGACAGCACCGCCGCCATAACCGCGAGCTGAATTTTTTTCATGATGCTCCTCCTTTGCTGGGCGTTTAAAACCACGGCACGAGGCATCTTATTGATTATTGAAACGGCGACGCCTTGGCAAGCGGCAGCCCAGGCAGCTCCATTCCCAACCGCAGGAAAGAAAGAGCGCACGAGTCGCAATAATAAGAACGCCCTTGGAGGAAAGCGCCGTTAGTCCAGCGATTTCGCACGGCTGGCGGTGGCACATTTTATGCTCAAAAATCCTATAGGTCTTCGAAAAAAGAGGAGGTCGTATGAATAAAATTAAAAAGATTCTCGCGCCGACCGATCTTTCGGATCTTTCGCTCGCCGGCTTGCGCTACGCTCTGAATTTGGCGCGGACCGTCGGCGCGCAGGTGACCGTCTATCATGCCATCGAGATCGAGGAGTTGATGCATCATAGCACCCCCGATCTGTTGGGCGACGTGGTTAAGAAACACGAGGCCGCGATCCAACGTTTTCTCAAGGCTCAATGCTCGGACCTTCTTCCAGGGCTCGAGATCCATGCAAAGGCTGAGCTTGGAACGCCGGACGTCAATATCGTGGATGAAGCCAAAAACGAGAACGTGGACCTGATCGTCATCTCCACTCACGGAAGAACCGGTTTATCTCACATCCTGGTCGGCAGCGTCACGGAGCGGGTGGTTCGGCATGCCTCCTGCCCGGTGCTATCGATTCGTCCGGACAGCCATAAAACAGCGGACAAGGCCGCGGCCTGATCCTTTATCGCGACAGGATTTGCAGAATCGAGCGGCATGAAGACGCGTGCGCCGCTTCATCGCCCTCGGCTATGGCAATACATGCAGGCGCCCGGAAGCAAGCCGACCAGAACGTAATTGGGCGGCTCGCTTTCCACTTGCTTGCGGGCGAGAGCGATATCCGCCCGCAAGATCGATAAATGATCGTCGATGAGGGGATGATTCGACGGTCGCCCTTCTTTCCCAAGTTCTTCCGTCGCTCGTTCCATCGAGACCAGCAGCTTGAGAATGTCGTTGCGTCGAGACTCATCGATGGGTCTCGGCACGCGCGCCAAGCGATCCAGTTCCCGCACGTCGGCCGCGAGACGCCACATGGCCGAGCGCAACTGCTCCTCGGCGATATAATTAAAATCGGGCGGATACGTGTAGCGCCGGAGCCTGGAAGAAACGTCGGCGCAGGCGATGAATGAGGTTGCTAAGAGCAGGCCGGCAAAGAAATAACCGCCGTTTTTTATTGCGAATCGTTGGGAGCCTCAGAGATCGCCGGACATGGATAAACGGGAAGCCGCCGGTGGTAGACCTGCGGCAGAACTGTCACCCGGCTCTTGATCGAAGCCGCAATGAAACAGCTTCGCTCCGCCTTCTTTAACAGAGTTTCAACCCGGCGCACGTCATCGATGCGGCGAACTACGACGGTAGGCCGGAGAATCACCTCGGTGATTTGGTATCCGCTCCGATCGACGTTCTCCAGCTTGCCTTTGGCTGTAACCTCGAGGCTTACTAATTGAAGCTTCGAATGTTCGGCCAGAGCAAGAAACGTCACCATAAAACAAGAAGCCACCGACCCGACGTAGAGATGCTCGGGGGTCCAGGTATTTTCCCTTCTCTGAAACTCAGGCGGCGGCGCGACTTGCAGAGTCGGCAAGCCGATAGATTTCAACTCGCCGCTCCGGCCTTCGGTCCATGTCACTTCCGCCGCGTAATTTAATTCCTTCTCCTCCGTCATGTTCCCTCCTCAATCTGAACTGAGCGCACATTCCATGCCAGTCCCGAGGCGGCTAGTGTAATGTCTCACGCTGTTGGCGCCTTATCCTAAGTTCGACAGGCGAAACGGAGTCTGCC
>CAYOJC010000172.1:0-5545 GCA_964404195.1 uncultured Syntrophobacteraceae bacterium | reverse complement strand
GGCGCCGGCCGGCGGCGCGCGCGCGCGGGCCAAGCCGATCCGGAGCGGAAAGACGGCAGGTTGGTCAAAATTTACGTGCTAAGGAATTACGAAGCGGTTCCCGTCGAGGTGCGCGCGGGAATTACCGACGGCTCCTACACGGAGTTGATCGAAGGAGAAATCGCCGAGAAAGATCAGGTCATTTTAAGCGTTACGGAGAGCGCAAAGGACGGCAGCGCGCCGGGTCTTTCCAATCCTTTCCAGTCGCAGCGGACGAGAGGTACAGGTTGGTTCAGGTAGACAATCTCATCTCCATCCGGAACATCGAGAAAATTTATAAAATGGGAGACATCGAGGTCCCCGCGCTGCGCGGCATCAACCTCGAGATCGAACGCGGCGAGTTCGCCGCGGTCATGGGAGCGTCGGGCTCGGGCAAATCCACGTTCATGAATATTGTGGGTTGCCTGGACCGGCCGACGCGCGGGAGTTATTTTCTGGAAGGCCGTGAGGTGGGATCGCTCTCGCCCGACGAGTGGGCCTACATACGCAATCACAAGATCGGCTTTGTCTTCCAGGGGTTCAATCTTCTGCCGCGCACGACGGCGCTGGAGAACGTCGAGCTGCCGATGATGTACAACGGGCTCCACGGCAAGGAACGGCGCCAGCGCGCGCTGGAGGTGCTCTCTTTGGTCGGGTTGGAGAAGAGGCTCGACCACATGCCGAGCCAGCTCTCCGGCGGCCAGCAGCAGCGCGTCGCGATCGCGCGCTCGCTGGTGAACCGGCCCGCGCTGATTCTGGCCGACGAGCCGACGGGGAATCTGGATTCGAAGACCAGCACCGAGATCCTGGAGCTGTTTCAAAGCCTGAACGCCAAGGAGGGCATCACGATCGTTCTGGTGACGCACGAGGCGGACATCGCCGCTTATTCCCAGCGACAGATCCATTTCCGCGACGGCCTGGTGACCTCCGACGAAAAGAAGAATTAAGATGCAATCCGAGTTTGAGATTTGTAATTTGAGATTTGTCATGCGCCGGAGGCGCCGATGTGGCTGATGACTTTAAGAATCGCGCTTAGGGCGCTCAGGAGAAACAAGCTGCGCTCGTTTCTCACCATGCTCGGCATCATCATCGGGGTGGGCGCCGTGATCGCGATGGTGGCGATCGGCGAAGGCGCCAAGGCTTTGGTTCGCGCGCAGATCGCCAGCCTCGGGACCAACGTCCTCGTGATTCTTCCCGGCTCGAGCGTTCCCGGCGGCGTGCGGACCGGCGTCGGCGGAGTACGGACGCTGGTGGACGGCGACGCCCGCGCCATAGCCGAAGAAATTCCCGCCGTCGCCTTTGCTTCGCCCTCGACCAGGGGCACGCAACAGGTGATCGCAGGCAATCAGAATTGGGCGACCTTGATTCAGGGCGTGTCCCCGGAGTTTCAGCAGATCCGCGATTGGCAAGTTGAAGACGGGCGGTTTATCACCGACGGCGACGTGGACAGCGCGGCAAAAGTCGCGGTGATCGGCCAGACCGTGGCCGATAATCTCTTCGGCAACGAAGACCCGCTGGACGCCGTGATCCGCATCCGCAACATTCCGTTCCGGGTCGTCGGAATATTGCAAGGGAAGGGTCAGACCGGCCAGGGAGTCGATCAAGACGATATGATTATGATTCCTTACACCACCATGCAAAAGCGGATCCAGCGGATTACGTGGGTGCACAGCATCCACGTCTCGGTGGTGAGCGCGGAGCGCATGCAAGAGGCGCAGCAACAGATGACGGCGCTGTTGCGCCAGCGGCACAGGATTCAGGCGGACCAGGAGGACGATTTCCTCATTCGCGATCTCACCGACATCGCCGCGGCCTCATCGGGCACCACCGAGGTCATGGCCATTCTTCTCGGCGCGATCGCGTCGATCTCCCTGCTCGTCGGCGGCATCGGCATCATGAACATCATGCTCGTCTCCGTGACCGAGCGCACGCGCGAGATCGGCATCCGCATGGCCGTCGGCGCGCGCAGCCGCGACATCATGCTTCAGTTCATCGTCGAGGCCGTGGTCATGGCGGCGCTCGGCGGCGCGCTCGGGATTCTCGTCGGCATCGGCAGCTCCAGCATCATCCACCGCGTGATGGAATGGCCCGTCCTCGTGCGTCCGGATATCGTGATGGTGGCGCTGCTCGTCTCCGGCGGCGTGGGAGTTTTCTTCGGCTTCTATCCCGCGCAGAAGGCCGCGCACTTGGATCCGATTGAGGCGCTTAGATACGAATAGGACGGCCATAAAGGCCCAGCTACTGCGTTGCGCGTCGAACCGCCTCGCCGCTCGACGTACTAAAAGAGTACGCCTGCGCTCGTCGGTTCTCGCGCGCCTTGTATCTGGGACCTTTCTGACCGTCCTAAGATCAAATTAAGACGCAGAGCAAAAATCGAAGAGCTACTTGAACACGCCTTCTTTTTCTAATTCTCGGAGCGCGCGCAGGTCGACGAAGTCTTCGAACTTCGACGTCCGCGCCTTGGGCTCTTTCTCGGACAGCTCTTCCAAAACCGTTTGAATGCCTGCGACCGTGGGGAACGGCCGGACTTCGAGAACCTTGGCGGCGCGCGTGGCGGCGTCTTCAAGAGTTTCGGCGTCGTTGGTTTTCAGCGCCGCCTGTATCGCCGCCTTGGCGGCGTTGCGGTCGGTCTTGAGCACGCGGATGCCTTCGGAGATGCTCTTGATAAAGGCCTTGACGAGCTTGGGATTGCGATCGATGACCGGTTCCATCATATGGAAGGTGAGAAACGGATATTCCACTTTCGTATCGGCGAGATCGGCCAGAATGTTGAACCCCTGTTTTTTGGCGAGTGGAACGAAGTCGGCCGCCATGATGGTCGCATCGACGCTCTGGGCCATGATTGCGGCCATGCGTGAAGAAGAATTTCCGATCTGCAGCACGGCCACGTCTTTCTGCGGGTCCAGCCCGGCTTCCTTGATCACGAGATTGGTCATGAAGTGGGACCCCGAGCCGAAGCGGCTCACGGCGACTTTCTTTCCCTTGAGCTGTTTTAAAGAGGTAATCGACGGGTGGCCGAGAAAAACGTGGTTGAAGTGGTTGGCGACCGAGGCGACGATGCGCATGTCGGCGCCGCGCAGTTTGGCCGTGACGGCTTCCGAACCCTGGGAGAAGGCGATGTCGAAGCTGCCGCCGATCAGCGCCTGGCCCAGAAGCGAGCCGCTGCTGACGTAGACGATGACCGGGTCCAGGCCGTTTTTGCGAAAGAGCCCCTGCCGGCGCGCGATCTCCAGCGTGTACTGCGTGATGCCCGTCCCGCTGTAGCCGACATTGACCTTCTGTAGCTCCTGCGCCAGGGCCGGACGAAACGGCACTAACCACAACGCTACCAACAGCATCCGGCAAATCAGAATTCCAGTCCGTTTCATGACTCCTCCTGGAGAATGAGTAAAGTGGACGGAGCTTAACAAATGCCGCCGGGTTGTCAAATTGGGAATACCGCGTAGGGGCGCTTGACCCGTTTTGGGTTTCACTATATGCTAAGTTTCACCAATGGGTGAAACATCTAATATACTGAAAACAGGGAAGGCCGGATCTGCTGGCGCCAGACAAGAGAGGCAACTACTTACACAGACCTTAGGAACTCTCCAAGCGATTCCCAATCTGCAGATTAAGGCCCCAGTTGCTCATGCCGGCCATACTTCTAACGAACCGGACTTTATTCTACCGCTCGTTTACGGGGACAAGAAGTTCAAAGTAGTAGTCGAGTGTAAGGCTAGCGGTGAGCCCTCGGTGCTGCGTCGTTCAGCAGCCTGGCTTCATAACCTGGTAGCGAATCGAACTTATGACTACGGCATGATCGTCGCACCATTTATAAGCCGCGAAGGGATGGAGATCTGCCGTGATCTCGGACTGGGATTTGTCGATCTCTCGGGGAATTGTCTGCTAAGTCTTAATGGTCTTTACGTTGAGCGCGCCGGCAATCCTAATAAGTTTAAGAAGCCACGAGAGATACAAAACCTTTTTTCACCCAAGTCGTCCCGAGCCATTCGCCGTCTACTATCGGATCCTAAACGGAGCTGGACACTAAAAGGCCTGGCGACCGAAACGGGAGTCAGCATCGGCCTCATTCATCGCATCGCGACGGCTTTAGAGAATAATTTCTTTGCCAAGAAGGAGATCGGAGCTTTCAAGCTGGAGGACCCGGCACGTTTGCTGGAAGCTTGGCGGGAGGAATATTACCGGCGGGCTCCCAAATGGGGGAGATACGTGGTCAAAGCCACCTCTATCAAAGACTCACTAACAAAAATCAAAACGGCCGCGATCCAGCAAGGAGTTCGGTACGCATTCACTGGCCCAAGCGGGGCATCCTTGATTTCCTCATACCTCACTCCGACCGCGGTTCATTTGTACGTAGATATTTCACGGGAGGAGTTCCTGGAAAAGATTAAAGCCGATCAAGTCTCTTCTGAAGGAAATCTCCTGATCCGGGTTGTGGAGCAAGAGAATGAATTCATCGGATCAAGGCAAGTCAAAGGCTTCTACATAGTAAGCGATCTCCAGTTGTATCTGGATCTGTGGGCGATGGGTAGTCGGGGCCAGGAGGCGGCGGAGGAATTGCGCCGCGGACGCCTACATTTTTGAGCGAGCGATCGTGTATAGCAGCGATGCCGTTCAAGCGTGCCGACAGGTTCTTAACGACGTGGTTTTCTGTTTGAGGGATTATGCCGACAAATTTTATCTGATCGGTGGATGGGCAGTTTATTATATTCTGGATCGCCCGGATCGTACTCCCGAAGCGATTAAATTTGCCGGCACGGAAGACGTTGACCTCGCCTTTCTAATTCCAATGGTCGAACTTGAGAAACTTATGGAAAGGCTAGAAAAGGCGGGCTATCAACGGTCCGGCAGTCAACGAATGCGCCGAGACGTTTCAGGCCAAACCGTGATTCTCGACCTCCTTGGAGGCAATCAAGAAATCAAAGACCATTTCACTTTTAAGAAAAAAATCTCAGGCCCTGCGCTTGCCGGAGAGATCATCGACGCTGAAATAAATGTAGCAAATCTTCCTGCGTGTTTGATTCTTAAGGCCCGCGCATTCGAGGAAAATCCCAAGGACAAGGATGCTTATGACATGTACTATCTCGTCACGCATGGCGGCGCTGAAGACGGCGATGCGGCCCGGGAAGTTGGAAAGGTTTCCAAGGAGCCGTTTATCGTGGAGGGTTTGAAGTTGCTCCAGTTACACTTCGGCAGAGTAGAAGGAAGAGGATTAAGAACCGCCGCACAAATGCTGAGCCGCCTAGAAGGCAAAACCGCTAAAGAAGCGACGGCCATAGTTAGAGGGAGTTTTAGACGGTTTTTTGGTGGGATAGGCTTGACGGTCAATTTTTAATTATGCGTACGAGGATCTATCGAAGGCAACAATAAACCGACTTCTCTCACCGACACTTAGGTGAATGCGCTAAGGTTTCTGATTCGTCTTTGGTGCAATAGGGCTAAGGTTTTTTCGTGCATTCAACGGAGTTATTGGTTATTGACACTCGCATAACTAATGGATATCCATTGTAGAATTTGCTATCTTATG
>CAYOJC010000171.1:0-5633 GCA_964404195.1 uncultured Syntrophobacteraceae bacterium | reverse complement strand
CGCATCAGGTCCCGATGGGCGACATGAGCCGGCCGGGCCACGTGAAGATTCTGGAAACGTGGCTGAAGAGCTACCGTCCGCAGGAATTATTCGACGCGACGGGTCGGCTCATTCCCGAACTCGCGGCATTGGCTCCGACAGGGGATCGTCGTATGAGCGCCAATCCCCACGCCAACGGCGGGCTGCTGCTGCGCGACCTGCGGCTGCCCGATTTCCGCGACTACGCCGTGACCATCCAGCAGCCGGGCGCCGTGGACGCCGAGGCCACGCGCGTTCAGGGCGAGTTCATCCGCGACGTAATCCAAGGCAACTCCGACAACTTCCGCGTCTTCAGCCCGGACGAAACGACCTCGAACCGGTGGGGCGCCGTGTTCGAGGTGACGAATCGTTGTTCAACCGCGGAGATCCTTCCCACCGACGACCACGTCGCGCCCGATGGCCGGGTGATGGAGATGCTGAGCGAGCATCAATGCGAAGGATGGCTCGAGGGTTACCTGCTCACCGGGCGCCACGGGTTTTTCTCCTGCTACGAGGCCTTCATTCACATCATCGATTCCATGTTCAACCAGCATGCCAAGTGGTTGAAGGTCTCGAAACAGATTCCGTGGCGCCGGCCGATCGCCTCGCTCAACTATCTGCTCACATCCCACGTGTGGCGGCAGGACCACAATGGCTTCAGCCATCAGGACCCCGGCTTCATCGACGTTGTCGCGAACAAGAAAGCCGACATCATCCGCGTCTATCTGCCGCCCGACGCGAACACGCTGCTCTCGGTCACGGACCACTGCCTGCGCAGCCGCAACTACGTCAACGTCATCGTCGCCGGCAAGCAGCCGTCGCCGCAATGGCTGGACATGGACGCGGCGGTCACGCACTGCACCGCCGGCCTCGGCATCTGGCCGTGGGCCAGCAACGATCAGGGCGGCGAGCCGGATGTCGTCATGGCGTGCTGCGGGGATGTGCCGACGCTCGAAACCCTGGCAGCGGTCGAGTTGCTGCGGAGCCATTTCCCCGATTTGAAAATCCGGGTGATCAACGTCGTCAATCTCATGAAGCTGCAGCCGCAGAGCGAGCATCCCCACGGGTTGAACGACAAAGAGTTCGACGTGCTCTTCACGACCAACAAGCCGATCATCTTTGCCTTTCACGGTTATCCGTTGCTCATCCATCGCCTGACGTATCGCCGGACGAACCACAAGAACCTGCATGTGCGCGGATACAAAGAGGAGGGGACGACAACCACGCCGTTCGACATGACGGTGCTGAACGATCTCGACCGCTTCCACCTCGTGATCGACGTGATTGATCGCGTACCGCAGTTGGGAGCAAAGGTTGCACACGTCAAGCAGGAGATGCGCGATAAGCTTCTCGAACATAAGCAGTACATCCGTCAACACGGAGATGACATGCCCGAAGTGCGGGATTGGAAGTGGCCGTTCTCATGAACTGTTGGCGTGGGAGTGATGGCTCAGTTGAAGCCAACTCTAATGATAGAGGTGCATGTTGATATCAGCGGAGCCGGGATAACCTATGGCAGAACAGGTCCAAAAAGTATACGCAGTCCGGCACGGGGAAACGGAGTGGAGCCTGAGCGGCCGGCACACCGGGCTGACCGACATCTCTCTGACCGAACGCGGGCGAAAAAGGGCAAAATTGCTGCATCCGCTATTCGCGAGGGAGCTGTTCACCTTGGTCCTCACGAGCCCGCTTAAACGCGCCAAGGAGACCTGTGAGCTTAGCGGACTGGGCGCTGTCGCGCAGATCGACCGTGATCTGGTGGAGTGGAATTACGGCGAATACGAAGGATGGACCTCAGCTCAAATCGACGAAAAGGCGCCGGGCTGGATGCTCTTTACGGACGGGGCTCCCGGCGGGGAGACGCCTGAGCAGGTGAGCGCGCGAGTTGATCGAATCATCGCCAGAGCGCGTGCCGCCGGAGGAAATATTGCGCTTTTCGGCCACGGGCATTTGCTGCGCGTTTTGGCGGCGCGCTGGTTGGGATTCCCCGCGAGTGCGGGCCGCCACTTTCTCCTGGATACGGGGACTGTTAACGTTCTCGGCTATTATCGAGGCGTTCCAGCGGTTAAGAGATGGAATTGTACGGTCGAATAGTAATCCGGCTGTTGCCAGCTGGAAATGTAGTCAAAGTGTTCATTGGAAGGTGTACGGCATATTAAGTAACCCAGAGGGTCGGACATAACGCCATGGCAAAAGAAATCTTTGACAGCAAAATTCAGAGCACGGCAGTTACTTCCGGTAACGAAGCCTTGGACCGTGAAGCTGAAGAGCGTGAGCGTGAGTACCGCAGCCTGATGCGAAAATGGTGGTTTGGCGCGGCGGTCGGAACCTTCACGATGATCATGAGCTACCCGTGGCTCTTTCCCGTCCTTCGCGATTGGTTTCCACGCGAGAGCCACAGCCTCTGGTACGTTTGGACGGGAATGGGAGTCGCAGCACTCGCCGTGATCGGTTATAGCGGGTGGCATTTCTTCACAGGCGCGTGGCAGGCGCTCAAACATCGCTCCGCCAACATGCACACTCTGATTGCGCTCGGCACGGGTGTGGCCTGGATTTATTCGACCGTCGCGCTCCTCTTTCCACAAATTTTTCCGTCGGGAGTTCTTACAGACGTTTACTACGATGTCACGGTGGTCGTCATCGCCCTGGTGGATCTGGGGTTAGCAATGGAACTCAAGGCCAAAGGAAGAACTTCCGAAGCGATAAAAAAGCTCATCGGCCTTCAGGCCAAGACTGCCCGGGTGGTGAGAGACGGGAAGGAAATCGATATTCCCGTCGAGGAGGTTTTGGTCGGCGATATCGTCGTTGTCCGGCCAGGAGAAAAGATCCCCGTAGACGGGGAAATCGTCGAAGGCTCTTCAGCCGTGGATGAATCGATGGTGACGGGCGAATCGCTGCCTGTCGAAAAGAGACTTGGAGATGAAGTGATCGGCGCGACGATCAACAAGACCGGCGCTTTCAAATTTCGCGCGACGAAAGTCGGCAAGCTCGGTGCGGTCGCGGTGATCCGCACGGGGCTGAACTTCTTTCTCTCGATGGAGATGGAGGGCGAGAGGACGGTTGGGCAGGGAAAAGCGGCGTTAGTGCCCCAATCCAATAAAGGAAACTTGCATGAGTAAAAACACGACCAAACGAAAAAAAGAGTTCGGCGTCATCGGTCTGGGCCGCATGGGCGGGGACCTGGCTCTCCAAGCCATCGAAGTGCTTGGAGAGGCGCTAATCGCAGTGCCCGAGGCGGGCGCACTAAAGAAAGGGAGGAACCTCCACAGATGAAATTCTTCTATCTCGTGCTCGGCGGTTTAGTCACTTATCGACTCTCGCTTCTCATCTCGAAGGAAGATGGGCCTGCTTACATTTTCCGCAGACTGCGGAAAATGCCGCCGAGCACCTCAATCCGAGAGGGTTTGTCCTGCGAGTGGTGCACGTCTATTTGGGCGGGCGCATTGGTCGCCACGTATTACTGGTGGATTGGAATCATCCCTGGGGTGGAATGGCCGCTCTATTGGCTCGCGATGAGCGCTCTCGGAATCATTTGCAATCAACAGTGGACGAAGGAGAACAAGAAAACTGAGCGACCAAACGCAGCCGGAGCGGCCGAAAAGCAGCAACGTCCTGAGTTAATAAAAAAGACGGAGTCAAAATTTCATGAGTAAAAAGGCATCCAAAGAAAAAAATAAAAAAGAGTTCGGCGTCATCGGTCTGGGCCGCATGGGCGGGGACTTGGCTCTCCAAGCCATCGAAAACGGCTGGCGCGTGGCCGGCTACAATCGCAGCCCGGTACGAGCGCGCGCCTGCGTATCGTGAAGAGGAGAAGGTGGCGGCGGATTCTCAAGTGGAAACCTACGCCGCGCTCAAACTCCATATCGATAACCTGCGCTGGGCGGGTGTGCCTTTCTACCTGCGCTCGGGCAAACGTCTAGCGAAGCGCGCGACCGAGATCGTCGTCGAGTTCAAGTCCGCGCCGCACACCCCGTGGAGCGCGCGCGGCGCGGCTGACGAACGGGCGCGCCCCAACCTGCTCGTCGTCAACGTCTCGCCTGAAGAAGGCATCGTCATTCGCGTCGAAGCGAAGCAGCCGGGACAGGAGATGCGGCTTCAGTCAATCAACCTCGATTACTGCCATAGCGATGAACGCGGCGCAACGGAGTCATTATCGGCGTATGAACATCTCCTGCTTGATAGCATGAGGGGCGACCCGACCTTCTTTGCGCGGGCGGATGAAGTGGAAGCGGCGTGGGAGATCGTCGAGCCGGTTATCGAAAAATAGGGGGCGGAAAAGTCAACGGACTTTCCCAACTACGCCGCCGGCTCCTCCGGTCCCGCGGCGGCTGATGAATTGCTCGCCCGTGACGGGCGGCGCTGGTACGACTCAACCGATCAGCCGGAGCGCAAACTCAGTGTCAGGGGCGCTGATGAGTCTCGTGAGAAATGCGATGAGGACTAGGCAATGGACAGCGCGCAACGAACCAAGAGCAAGCGCAGCCCCCATGAGTGAGCAGGCGCAGGACGTGCGCCGCCGCGCGGCCATCCGTTTATTACACGGAGCGGGAGCTGGAAAATCTAAAAGAATGCGATAAGGAGGCCTAAAACGATGCAGTACGGAATGATTGGATTAGGACGGATGGGGGGTAACATGGCGCGCCGCCTGGTGCGAGGTGGGCACGAGGTCGTCGTCAGCAACCGAAGCCCGGAACCGGTTGAACAACTCGAAGCGGAAGGAGCGGTCGGCGCGCGTTCGCTTGGCGAACTGCTTGAACGGCTGAAAGCTCCACGCGCAATCTGGGTTTCGCTACCGGCGGGCGAGGTGACGGAAAACACCTTGAATCAACTCGCGCCGCTCCTGACAGGCGGCGACGTGATTGTAGAGTCAGGCCTCATTTTATAAAGACACGATCCGGCGTGCTGGACAGCTCCAAGAGAGTGGACTCGATCTGCTCGATCAAGGGACGAGCGGCGGCATCTGGGGACTGGAGATCGGCTACTGTCTGATGATCGGCGGCTCTCGCGCGAGCTTCGAGCGGCTTGAGCCCGCCTTCAAAACGCTCGCGCCGCCCGACGGCTACCTTTACACGGGTCCAAGCGGCTCCGGGCACTTCGTCAAGATGGTGCACAACGGGATTGAGTATGGGATGCTTGAGGCATACGGCGAGGGCTTCGAGATTCTCAAGTCGTCCGACTTTGCCGCGCTCGACTTGCGCGCGATCTCGCACCTGTGGAATCAGGGCAGCGTCGTTCGTTCGTGGCTGCTTGAATTGGCTGAACGCGCGTTCGAGAAAGACCCGGCTCTCGCTTCAATTCGCGGCTATGTGGAGGACTCAGGCGAAGGGCGTTGGACGGTGCTTGAGTCTATCGAGAAGAACGTCCCCGCAGCCGTTCTGGCGCTCTCGCTTATGATGCGCTTTCGGTCGCGGCAGGATGAGAGTTTTGGCGCGAAGGTGATCGCCGCCTTGCGCAACGAGTTCGGCGGTCACGCCGTGAAGCCCGCCGAATAATCAATCCGCTCCGCCGATTAAGGAAGCGTTCGGTCGGATGAATTCTGATTTAGACAATTAAAAATAAGGGAGGAAAAGAAAATGAGTTGTTGTAGTGATGTGATGAAACCAATCGAAGCGTCT
>CAYOJC010000170.1:0-5710 GCA_964404195.1 uncultured Syntrophobacteraceae bacterium | reverse complement strand
CTGAAGCTGAATTCGCGTCTCTCTTCCCGGGATGCGAGATCGGCGCGATGCCTCCTTTCGGCAACCTTTTCGGGCTTCGGGTCTATGTTGACCGCTCGCTTGAGACGGAAGAGGATATCTTCTTCAACGCGGGGAATCATCGGCAGACCGTGAGGCTGAGTTATGCGGATTTCAAGAAGCTGGTTCATCCCGTCGTCGTTTATTTGACCGAAAGCGGGTATCGAAAGGCCGCCTGATTATTTTATTGCTCTATCGTTGCCTCCGGCAACTTGGAGATCAAAATGTATAGTAGAATTCTCACGGCGCTCGATGGATCGAAGCTTTCGGAACGCATTTTGCCTTGCGCACGGTTCTACTCCGGAGGATTGAAGCTTCCGGTAGAGTTATTAGTGGTCATCGATCCCGAGACGCTCATGGCTTCGGAAACCGGCGACAACCGGCGCCGGGAGACTTTGCTCGCCGAGCGGAAAAAAACCGCCGCGTTATATTTGAAAAATATCGCCGGCACGTTTCCTGCGGGCCTGCGCGTTGATTGTGCCGTCGAGGTAGGAAAGCCGGCCGAGGTCATTGCCGATCGGGCCGCAACCGACATCGCGACCCTCATTGCCATCGGCACTCACGGCCGTTCCGGCGTCCAGCGTTGGCTTCTGGGCAGCGTCGCGGACAAAGTTCTTCATGCCGCGCGCAATCCTCTGCTGCTTGTCCGGACCACGGAAGAGACCCAAAGTATAGAAACAGCGGTGTTGAAGTCGATCCTCGTGCCCCTGGACGGCTCCGTGTTGGCGGAGAGCGTTCTACCCCATGCAACGGAGCTTTCCAAAAAGATGAATCTTGAGATCGTTCTGGTTCGGATCTTTAATCTTCCGACTACTTACTACGATGAGGGATATTCGGCCGATGAACGCGTCTGGGAATTGATCCGGGATGAGGCCCAGGACTATCTCGACCGGAAAGTAGAGCAGTTGAAGAACGAGGGTGTGGCGCGGGTTACTTCGGTATTGCTGGAAGGTTTTGCCGCCGAAAGAATTATCGCTCTGGCGCGGGAGACGCCGGAAAATCTGATCGCGATCTGTACGCATGGGAGATCCGGCGTCCGGCGCTGGGTTTTGGGCAGCATCGCCGACCGTGTCGTGGGCCATTCGAGAGATCCGGTGCTGGTGATTCGAGCCCCCGGAGCTACATGAGCGAACGGCTCGCCGCCTTCTGGAGTCTGCCTGTTGAGGCGTTGCTTGAGCAATTAGAGACTTCGCCCCAGGGCTTGACGCGCGCCGAAGCTCGACAACGGCTCGCCCGATACGGCTTGAACCGCGCCAAGGCCAAGCGCCGGTCGGACTCGCTCACGCTTTTCCTCGCCCAATTCAAGAGCCCGATCATTTTGATTCTGCTCTTTGCCGCCGCCTTGTCTCTATTTTTGCGCAGTCATGCGGACGCTTCGATTATCCTGTCGATTGTTTTCGTGAGCGGGCTGCTGGGTTTTTGGCAGGAAAGGGGCGCTACCGACGCGGTGGAGAAGCTGTTTGCGATCGTGCAAACCCGGGCGGCGGTGTCGCGCGACGGCCAGGAGATGGATATTCCAGTCGAGGAAATCGTGCCCGGGGACGTCGTCATCTTGAACGCGGGGGACGTGATTCCCGGCGACGGCAGGATTTTGGAATCCAGGGACCTGTTTGTCGACGAGGCGGCGCTGACCGGCGAGACCTATCCGGTCGAGAAGCAGCCCGGCGTGTTGCCGGCGGAAATTCCTCTCAGCCAGCGGACCAACGCGCTTTTCATGGGCACGCACGTGGTGAGCGGGACGGCCAAAGCCGTCATCGTCGGCACGGCGGGCGAGACCGAATTCGGCAAGGTGTCGGCCCGGTTGAGGCTGAGACCTCCCGAGACGGAATTCGAGCGCGGCGTGCGCCGGTTCGGCTATCTGTTGATGGAAGTCACCTTGATCCTGGTGATCGCCATATTCGCCATCAACGTTTATTTGGAACGTTCGGTCCTGGATTCTTTTCTTTTTTCCTTGGCCTTGGCGGTCGGCCTGACCCCGCAACTCCTGCCGGCGATTATCACGATCAACCTGGCGCACGGCGCGAAGCGGATGGCGCTGCAAAAAGTCATCGTCAAACGGTTGGCCGCTATTGAAAACTTCGGCAGCATGAACGTGCTGTGCTGCGACAAGACCGGGACGCTGACCGAAGGCACAGTGCGCGTCCATGCCTATCAGGACTCCGAGGGCCGGGAAAACGAACGGGTGCTTTTCTACGCCTACCTGAATGCCTTTTACGAGACGGGGTTCAACAATCCGATCGACGCGGCCATCCGGTCGCACCGCGCGTGGGACCTCGCCGGTTACGAGAAGCTCGATGAGATCCCTTACGATTTCTTGCGCAAGCGGCTGAGCGTGCTGGTCGCCAAAGACGGCGTCCACTTGCTCGTCACCAAAGGCGCGCTGCCGAACGTGCTGGAAGTTTGTTCGACGGCGGAAACGGCCGATGGAACGGTCGTGGACTTAAATTCGGAGCGAGAATCTATCCGTCGGCGCTTCGAAGAGTTCGGCGGCAACGGCCTTAGAGTTTTAGGCGTGGCTTACCGCGACGTCGGAGCGGAGACGCGGATCACGAAGGACCACGAGGCCGATATGACGTTCTTAGGTTTCCTGGTTTTTCCGACCCGGAGAAAGCCGGCGTTATCGATACCATACGCGAGCTGGAGCAGTTGGGAATCTCGCTCAAGGTCGTGAGCGGCGACAACCATCAGGTGGTCGCCTACGTCAGCCGGCGAGTGGGATTGAGCGCGGCGAAAGTTCTGACCGGCGCGGAACTGCGCGAGATCGCCGACGCAGCCTTGCCCGTGGTGGCGCGCGACGTGGACGTTTTTGCCGAAGTGGAGCCCTATCAGAAAGAGCGGCTCATCCTGGCGCTGAAAAAGTCCGGCGCGGTCGTGGGCTTCATGGGCGATGGGATCAACGACGCCTCGGCGCTGCACGCCGCCGACGTGGGAATATCGGTCGATAGCGCCGTCGATGTCGCGAAAGAGGCGGCGGACATCGTTTTGCTGGAGAAAAACCTCGAAGTACTGGTCGAGGGCGTGCAGGAGGGCCGGATAACTTTTGCCAACACGCTGAAGTACGTCTTCATGGCGACCAGCGCCAATTTCGGCAACATGTTCAGCATGGCGGGCGCTTCGTTGTTCCTGCCTTTTCTGCCTCTGCTGCCGAAACAGATTCTGCTCACGAACCTACTCACCGACCTTCCCGAGATGGCTATCGCCACCGATAGCGTGGACGGCGAGCTGGTGCGGGAGCCCAGGCGCTGGGACATCAAGTTCATCCGGAAGTTCATGATTACCTTCGGTCTCGTGAGCTCCATCTTCGATTATCTTACGTTCGGCGCGCTCCTGTTCCTTCTCCATGCTTCCGTAGGTCAGTTCCGGACGGGCTGGTTCATGGAGTCGGTCATCTCGGCGTCGCTGATCGTGCTCGTCATCCGAACCCGGAGGCCGTCTTTTAAAAGCAAGCCGGGCGTTGCTCTTTGGGTCGCGACGGTGTTTGTCGCCGTGGGCACGCTGATCTTGCCCGCTACGCCGTTGGGCCGGCTCTTTGGTTTTGTCCCCATGCCGCTAGAATTTCTTCTGGTTTTGGCCGGAATTCTCTTCCTCTATATCCTTACGGCCGAAGTAGTGAAGAAAATCTTTTACCGAAGAATCCATTTTTAGGTCCAACAGAAACGCGGGCGGGAGGAACGAAAGCCTCCAGCGAGTGAAACCGACCTGCATGGGGTTTGAAAAAACGCGGACAGTGGTTATCCCATGACAAGAACTTTCGCGCCGCGAATCTTTCCCGCCTTGAGTTCGCGCAAGGCGCGGTTGGCGTCTTCCAAGCGAAATTCCTGGACCTCCGGCTTGATTGGAACCGCCGCCGCCAATTCGAGAAATTCCCTGATATCGTCCCGGCTGACGTTGGCGACGCTTTTAATCTCTTTCTCCATCCAGAGGTGCGCCGGATAATTCAATTGCAAAAGACAGTTCTTGTCCGTCTCTTCCTTGCGAATGGCGTTGATCACCAATCTGCCTCCCGGCGCCAGGTTGGCGAGCGACTCGATGACCGGATTCCAAACCGGCGTTGTATCGATGATGCAATCGAGTTTCTGCGGCGATGTCACACCGATAGGACCCGCCCAGTCGGCGCCCAGCTTCCGGGCAAATTCCTGCTCCTCGTAGCTCCTGGCGAAGACAAAGATGGAAGAGTTGGGAAAGCGGTGTTTCGCTATCTGCAACACGAGGTGGGCCGAAGCGCCGAATCCGGTGAGCCCGAGACTCCGGCCATCCTTGAGACCCGCGAGCCTCAAAGAACGATAGCCTATCGCGCCGGCGCACAGCAGGGGCGCCGCTTCGGCATCGGAAAAGAGATCGGGAATGGGATAAGCCGAGCTTTCGGGAACGACCATGTACTCGGCATATCCCCCGTTGACCTCTCTGCCGGTCGCGCTGAACTCCGGGCAGAGGTTCTCGTTGCCTTCAAGACAGAACGTGCATTTGCCGCAAGCCGAGTATATCCAACCGATCCCGACTCTCTCGCCGCCTCTGAAAGAATTTACATTGCGTCCGATCTTTTCGACTCTGCCGACGATTTGATGCCCTAAGATCACCGGCAGCCGCGGCGGTGGCGTTCTTCCTTCGATTTCATCCAGCTCGGTATGGCAAACTCCGCACGCCGAGACTTGCGCCAGCAATTCACCCTCGGCCGGGACCGGAATCGGCAGATGCGCGAGTTCCAGCCGGTTCTCGCCCGGCTTCAGGGCGCCGACTTTTTTCAACACCAGGGCTTTCATCGCTCAGAAAGCATTTCACGGGTCGTCGTCGGGAATCCGCTTGACGTCGTCGAGCCAGACCGTGGCCTCGCTGTCGCTCGGCGCGCGATAATCGCCGCGCGGAGAAAGCGAGCCGCCGGAGCCGACCTTCGGCGCGTTGGGGATGCAACTGCGCTTGAACTGGCTTATCTGAAAGAAGCGGTAGGCAAAGACCGACAGCCACTTTTTGATTTGAACGATGCTGTACCGGTGCCGGCCGTCTACTCGCGCACTGGGCCACTGACCCTGGGTTCGATCGCGCCAGGCGCAATACTCCATGAAAGCGATTTTCGAGGGCAAGTATCCGAATCTCGTCGTATAGTAAAGGGTAAAATCTTGCAGCTCGAAAGGTCCGATAACGTCCTCAGTCCTCTGCTTGGGTTGCTCGCTCTTTGCCTCGGCAGGAATCAATTCCGGGCTGAATTCCGTCTCGAGGATCGATCTGAGAACCTGGCTCGCCTCCTTACCGAGTTGATCCGTATCCGCTACCCACCGGATTAGAAATTGAATCAGCGTCTTGGGGACGCTGGCGTTCACATGATAGTGCGCCATGTGATCGCCGACGCCGTACGTGCACCACCCGAGGGCTAGCTCGCTCAGATCGCTCGTCCCAACGACAAGCGCGTTGTGAAGATTGGCGAGGCGGAAAAGATGGCTGGTGCGCTCGCCCGCCTGGACATTCTCAAACGTAACGTCGTAGACGGGCTCTCCGCGCGCATAGGGATGACCGATGTCGCGCAGCATCTGCTCGCAACTGGGACGGATGTCCACCTCATGCGCGGCGCATCCGATCGCATTCATCAGAGCCCGCGCATTCTGCAGCGTGCGCTCGCTCGTCGCAAACCCCGGCATCGTATAGGCGAGAATGTTGGATC
>CAYOJC010000169.1:0-6500 GCA_964404195.1 uncultured Syntrophobacteraceae bacterium | reverse complement strand
ATAGCGGAGGTGTCACACCCGATCCCATCCCGAACTCGGCCGTTAAGCCCTCCAGCGCCGATGGTACTATAGGGTCGCCCTATGGGAGAGTAGGACGCCGCCGGATTTAAATTTAAAAAGGCCCGTGAGTCTAACGACTCCGGGCCTTTTTGTTTTTGATCATGCGTGGTTGCCTTCCGGAATCCATCATGCAAGTGTGCAGTTAAAGCGTCCACTTTATAGAGCCGCTGGAAACAGTAGTTATACTCTGCACGTGAGCTCAAACGTTTGAGAGATATGTTGCAGCCCGAAGCCCGGAACGCCGCGCCGCGTAGTTTTGTTTTGTTCGCGCTTGGTTTTCGCCCATTTTTCTTGCTGGCGGCGATTTTTGCCGTCGTTTTGATGGCGCAGTGGGTTCTCACGTTCGTGGGAAATCGCGAGTTTACGAACTATTACGGGGCGATCGGCTGGCACAGCCATGAGATGATCTTCGGGTACGCCGTCGCCGTCATCACCGGATTTTTGTTGACCGCCGTCCGTAACTGGACGGACATTCAGACGGCCGCAGGATCTTCTCTGGCCGGACTGACCGCGCTCTGGCTTGTCGCCCGGCTCATGCCGTTTTTCCCGGGCACCTTTCCGCCGTGGCTGATCGCCGGGGTGGATATTGCTTTCCTTCCGGCCCTCGCCATTGCTCTGTCCATTCCGCTCCTCCGTAGCGGCCAGCGGCGGAATCTGATTTTCCTTCCTCTCCTCGGCGCATTTGTCGCGGCGGACGTTTTGGTTCACCTCGAGTTGACCGGCTACGCTGAGAGCTCTGCCCGCGCCGGAACCTTCCTGGGTTTGAATATTATTGTTCTGCTGATTGTGATCATGGGCGGGAGAGTCATACCGTTCTTCACCGAACGGGCGCTCTCAGGCGTGATCCCGAAACGCCGGCCGGCGATCGAATGGTTATCTGTGGCGTCGGCGTCGGCCTTTCTGATCGCAGAACTCCTGCTTCCCAACTCCATGCTTGCAGGAGGGCTAGCCGCTCTGGCCGCCGTGAGCAACGGCATCCGCCTGATCGGCTGGTACACAAACCGTTTTTGGTCGGTTCCTCTGCTCTGGGTTCTTCATACGGGTTATGCGTGGGTCGTGGCCGGATTTTGTTTGAAGGCGTTGGCGGCGATCGGCGTGATCTGGCCACAATTCACCGTCCATGCCTTTAGCGTGGGCGGGATCGGTGTCTTAACGCTGGGTATGATGGCCCGTGTTTCTCTGGGACATACAGGCCGGCCTCTGACAGCAGCCACGCCGGTGGCAGTCGCCTTCGTTCTGATCAACCTTGCGGCCGTTCTACGAGGCATACTTCCGATTATTTTTCCTCAGTGGCTTCCCCAGCTCGTTCTATTATCCGGTGGTCTTTGGGTGGCGGCCTTTGCGCTGTTTTTTGTAATTTATGCCCCGATCTTGACCCAGCCAAGGATCGATGGTCAGCCGGGTTAGAAATAGGATGTAAGATTTTGCTCGCTCGTCAAGCCCTCCAGCGCCGATGGACCTACGCGGTCGCCTGATCCGTTCCCGAGATTTATCTGCAAGCTGAGATTTGCCCTTCGATTTTCCTCAGGGTGGTGAGCACGTCGAACCACCGGATTTAAATTAGAAAAGGCCCGAGGATCGCAACGATCCCGCGTCTTTTTTGTTTGAGATATTCGACGAAAGATTTTGAAAATGTTTGACGAAGTACACCTTTCGGTAGTACTATGGGTCTGTGATCAATCAGGTCGATGTCCGACCAGTTGAAAAAGACCTGATAAAGACGCCGAAAGCTTTGGTGCATCCGCATGAGTACTAAGAAAAAGAGCGAAGCGATGAAGTTTTTAGACAACCTGGTCGGGAAGTTAACGTTCGGTGGACTGATTGCTGCAATGCGCCAGGCTGAGGAGATGTCTCAGGTTGAGTTTGCCAAAAAGCTGGGCATCTCCAAGCAGCACATGTGCGATATCGAGAAGGGACGTAAGTTTGTGAGCCCGGCGCGCGCTGCGAAGTTCGCCAAGATTCTAGGGCATTCTGAGCGGAGCTTCGTCGCCCTGGCTCTTCAAGACGTTGTCAATCAAGGAAGACTCAAGTTAAAAGTCACCGTAGAGGCCGCGTAAACTTTCACGTTTTCGCAATTGCGAAAACGTGGCAAACGTCGCTTTCCGTGGAAGAATTGATCTCCATCCTTTCGCTCTTGCATCGCCTGGGACATGTCGGTTCCCATGACAGAACTAGCAGGTCCGCGTCTGCTTCCGGGGCTAGATACGCGTTCCGCCACGCCACACTTCATCGAGCGTGTTGCGAAATAGCACGTTCAAGTCCTCTGCTGCGACCTTACATTTTGGCTGGTCACCAGCAGCTTGCTCCAGACGGGGCATCTCGCGCTCGATGAATTCGCTGATGGCCGATATTCTCGGACCTTCATCGAGTTCCGCTCCACTTTTCTTCAGTTCAAGTACCTCGTCTATGGCGCGGCGAAGCTCAGGGGCAGAAACGGTTGCTTCCAGTAATCGCCCGAATTCGATCGGGACCGGCCCGAGGCCTTGCTCGATCCAGCGCATCGCTAAGAGAGGCCGCAGGACGTAAAAGTACTTTTTGCGCCACACGGTGTCACCACGTAAATACTCGCGCACATTTCCCTTGGCCATATGAAGGTAATGGAAGAAGGTCGCCTTCGGCGAATAGAAAACCGGAACCAACGCCCTGAGCTTTGCTGCAAATGAAAATCGCTCCTGATAAATGATAGGACACTGCAGCCACTCAAGCAGAGGCGGATTAGATTTACGAAAGAGCTGCAAGGCCTTTCGAACGTCCCAGCCGCTCAAGTCGATGTCGTTCCTAATGGGCCGCTCGATCACGTCCCGCCGCGCTTCCAGATCAACGGAAAGATACCACTCTGGGCGGTGCACATAGATGAAGCGGACATCGTAATCGCTGTCGATCGACGGAAAGCCCCAGGCGCGGCTCCCGGATTCAACGGCCAACAATGTCACCACATCGTCATGCTTTTCTATCGAGGTGATTTCAGCCTGAATGACAGCGGTAGTAGTATCGGTCATGCCCTAGCATACGGAGAAAACGTGATGCGGTCTACCGAACTCATGACCCTTTCATACTCTCCAAAACGTGCTCGATGCTTCTCCGGCTCGGATTTTTCGAGTCGTCTCAGGCAGGTCTAAAAATCCGATTCTTTGAACTTCAGTGACATTTGCCATGTTTTCGCAATTGCGAAAACGTGATAAGCATCGCTGCCGTGGAAGAGGTGAGCTACAGACAGTCGCGGCTGTGCCGTCTTCTCGGCAACCCCATTGCCTTCACCGTGGTCATCCTGCTGGCGGAAAACAAAAACATGAGCACTGGTGAAATCGCTAAAGCCATCGGCCGCAGCGTGCCGCGCACGAGCAATATGCTTGGCGCCTTGAGGCTTGCAGAGCTAGTGCGTTACGAGACCGAAGGACGCCACGCCCGCTACCGGCTCAAGCACCCGCGCGAGGTCAAGAGAATTCTCGACGCGCTCTCCGGATTTGTAAAGACTACCTCGGTGAACAGCCGTTAAGCTGCCGCTCGCTTCGACGCAACACCTTCACGTTTTCGCAATTGCGAAAACGTGGCAAGCATCGCGATCTGATTTTTCTCTCAAGATCCTTAGGTCCTTGCCGCGTACCAGCGCCGTTCAGCGCCATTCATGCTTCGGATATTTACGCTGCAATTGCTGCTTGAGCTTCGGATAGGTTTCACGCCAGAAGAGTGCCAGGTTCTCGGTCACCTGCACCGGGCGGTTGCTCGGCGCGAGCACCTGAATTCGGACGCGAACCTTGTGGCCGGCGATCCAGAGCGCGTCTTTGATGCCGTACAAATCCTGGATACGCGCGGCGATCGTCGGCGGCGCGTCGGCGGAGTAGGCGACCTTCACCGTGCGTCCGCGCGGCAACTCGATTCGCTCGGGCGCGTATTCTTCGATCCATGCCTGCTGCTGCCGCGACAGCCATGACTTGACCACGGGCAGGACAGCTCGATCTTTGATTTCGTTATAGCTGATCGCGCCGTGGCAAATATGCTCGATGATCGCGCTTTTGTCTTCCTCACCGATCGCGGGCAATGCCAGCTCCGGCATCCACTCGCGCAATCGGTTGACGCGCAAAATCCACTGTTCGACCGCTTCGTTCCAGTTCTCGAGAGCTAAGCGCCCGGCCGCAACTTCGCGCGCGAGTATCTTCGCTGCTTCCTCTGCAGGCGGATCGCCGGAGAGTTTCTCCTCCAGAACCAAATCGCGAAAGCGCGTTTCCTCGCGCGCGACGACGCGCTTCAACGCCGGATCGTAGATGACGGCGCGGACTTGCTTGAAGTCCCCTGGGAAAAGCTCGCGCAGCCAGTCTTCCTTGACCGCCGTCGCCAGATTCAGCACGACGTTTAAATTTCGCTCCTTGCCGCCGCCGCTTTGTACTTCGCGTATTTCAGAGGCAACGAAGAGCGGCGCATTCACGATGCTCTCGCGCGCCAACGTTCCGCGCCGGCCATGGACCAACTCGCAACGTTGCGTGCCGTCCAATCGCTTGGCGAGATGGTCGGAAAACCCGAGCAGCACGCAACGCTGGATAGCTTCCGGCACCAGCGGTTTCTCGCTCGTGTCCAATCCCTCTTCCGCGGCGGTGCGCAAAAACTGCTCGAACAGCGGCCCGACCTGACGCGCGGCTTGCGCGTTAACGCCCATTCCGCGGCAGCGCTCGATGTTATAGCCATTCTGCTCGGCGTAGCGCCAGGCGCGCATCAGGACGAAAAAATCCGACTCCGTCTCTGCGCCGGACAGATCGTCGCGCCCGTCGTTCATAAGCTTTCCTTGCCGGCGCGCGAGCAAGTCGCGCCCTTGCGTCAGGGCGGCGATCAACGCGACGGGCCGCACGCAACCATAATCGCCGGCCGCCAGCAGCATGCGCGCGTAGCGGGGATGCGCCGGAAACGCGAGCATACGCCGTCCGAGCGCGGTGATCGCGCCCGTCGCCTCATCGATGGCGCCCAGGTCGGCGAGCAGCGTCTCGGCGCGCTCCAGCGCGGGCGCATCGGGCGTCTCGAGCCAGCGGAATGTTTTCAAGTTGTTCACACCGCCCGCCTTGAGCGTCAAGATCACTTCCGAGAGATCGAGACGTTTCACTTCGGGGATTTCCTGCGCCGGACGCGCGTGCTGTTCATGCGCCGTCCAGAGACGCAGGCAGTGTCCGGGCGCGGTGCGTCCGGCGCGGCCTGCGCGCTGGTCAGCCGCGGCGCGGCTGATTTTTTCGACGAGCAGCGTATTAATGCCGCGGTAGGGATCAAATCGGGGTATGCGCGCCAAGCCGCTGTCGATCACCAGGCGCACGCCGTCGATGGTGAGCGAGGTTTCCGCGACGTTTGTTGCGACTACTACTTTGCGCTTGTCGTAGCGAGCGACCGCCACATCCTGATCCTTGGGCGCCAGTTCGCCGTGCAAGGGAAACACGACGAACTCCGGGCCGAGCGCCTCGCGCGCCGCTTGCACGGTGCGGGCGATCTCGTACGCCCCGGGCATAAATATGAGCGCGTCGCCCTGGGGATGCGCGCACACTAGGCGTAGAAGTTCTTTCACCGCGAGGTCCCAGACGGACGCGTTACCGGCGGGTTTGGATAGATATTCGACGGCGACCGGATACGTGCGGCCTTCCGATGACAACACCGCGCAAGGGTGGAGATACTTCTCGACCATTTTGACTTGCGCGACGTCCAGTGTCGCCGACATGACGACGATGATGAGATCGGGCCGCGACGATTCCTGGATTTCGAGAGCGCGGGCGAGCGTGATGTCGCCGTAGAGATGGCGTTCGTGAAATTCGTCGAAGACGATCGCGCAGATGCCCTTCAAGTCGGGGTCGGCCAGCATCCGGCGCAGCAGCACACCCTCGGTCGCGTAGCAGATGCGCGTGGCGGGGGAGCTGACGTTGTCCAGCCGCATCTGATAGCCAACCTCGCCGCCGAGTTTTACGCCGCGCGCTTCCGCGACCCATCTAGCGAGCATGCGCGTCGGCAAGCGGCGTGGCTGCAAGATCGTGACCTGGCCGTTGCCTAGCAAACCGCCGTCGAGCAGCATCTGCGGCACCTGTGTCGATTTGCCCGACCCGGTCGGCGCGGTTAAAACCAAACGCTTCTGCGTACTCAGGATTTCGAGCAGCCGCTGCTCGATTTCGAAGATCGGTAAATCCGGCTTAGGCATCGGCTGAGGTAACTTAGCACAATCAAGGAGGCTTGCCGTCGGGGAAAAACTCCTCCTGAGCAATAGCCGCGAATTGTCGGATTCTCACTTGGGTTTGGGGTCGCTGGCGCGCGAGAGTGTCGAGGTTAGGATTTTCAGATTCTCTGATTTCTCGATGTAGCGCACGAAGAGGTATTTGTTTTCCTGCGAGTCTAAAGCCGCCGGCGGAACGTCGCCCGCTCCCGGTTCGACCTTCGCCAGAATGAAGTACAGATCGTTGCTCTTCAAAGCGCGCAAAAAT
>CAYOJC010000168.1:0-6693 GCA_964404195.1 uncultured Syntrophobacteraceae bacterium | reverse complement strand
GTTTCGCCTGTCGAACTTAGGATAAGGTGTCAACAGCGTGAGACACTACACTAGGATGTTGGCGAAGTCTCGGATTTTCTTTCGTAAAGTTCGGCGGCCAGGAACTCTACCTGGTCGGCTATGGGAGCGTCCCGGTCCAGGATAATGAGATCGCGCCCATTCAGCCGGCAGCAGCCGCTGTGCGCGTGGTAGCCGACTTCTCTTAACAATTTTTCCTTTCGGACTTCTATGTTCATCCGGCCGGCCAACTCTACAAGCTCTTCCAGCACGGCATCTTTGGTTTTTTTCGGCGCTCCCATTTCTCTCCTGTAAGCCGTTATTATCGCTGATTTCCGGGCTCGTGTAAACCAAAAATACGCTCCTTGCAAAAAACCAGCGCCTTGGTATGTTGTTCCCGAACTACCGGCGGAAGCATCCGGAGGGAAGATGATCAGGAATATATTGGTTCCTCTCGATGGTTCGGATCACTCCAAATCGGCGCTTGAATACGCGCTTTGGATGACGGAAAAGTTCGGCGGCACGCTTTTCGGTCAGCATGTCATCGACATGGTCTCGATCGAGGGGACTTTTTTCCATGATATCTCCGGCTCTTTGGGCTTCGAGCCGTACTTGGATTTTTCGACGAAGATGCGCGAGGTGCTGGAGGAGAGAGGCAAAACGATTCTCGATGAGTTCAGCCGGCGCTCGACCGAGAAGGGAATACGGCATGAATCCTTCTTGGACATGGGAATCATCCCCAATGAAATCTGTGAGCGCGCCAAGACGGCGGATTTAGTCGTGTTGGGCCACCGCGGCATTAATGAGGAATTTTCCACCGGCCTTTTGGGCGGGACCGCCGAGAGCGTAACCCGAAGATCTCCGCGCCCGGTATTCGTATCGACGAAAAATTTTAAGCCGATCGAGCGTCCCTTGCTTGCGTACGACGGCAGCCAGAGGGCCAGCTCGGCGATGGAATCCGCGGCGGAATTTTGCGTTCAGCTTCATTTGCCTCTCACGGTCCTTCATGTCCCGAAAGACGAAAAACTCGGCGAACAGATTCTCCAAAAGGCGCGCACGTACTTGGGATCTTATGGAATCGAGGCGCGCTATGAGCTCGCACGTGGCTACCCTGAACAAAAAATCGTGGACTACCTGGTCAACTTCAACTACGACCTGCTCTTTATCGGAGCGTATGGCCATCGCCGGATCATAGAAATGGTTTTGGGCAGCGCGACGGAGTACGTGCTCCGGAAAAGCCCGTGCCCGGTTTTTCTCAACCGCTAGGCCGATGAAAAAGGCCCATCTACTGCGTTATGCTCGGCCCGCTTCGCGTCAACGTACTGGAAAAGTACGCCTCCGCTCGCGGACCTTCGCACGCCTTGTATCTGGGAACCTTCGACTCAGCTCAGGTCCGGCCTTTTTGATCGGCCTCTGAAGAGAGTTTTTGAAGATGAAATTTACGGCTGCCGCCATCCAGATGCTGGCCTCGGACGACAAGGAGGCGAACCTGCGCGCGGCCGAAGCCGGGGTTCGCGAAGCGGCGGCGAGAGGCGCGCGGGTGATCGCGCTTCCCGAGGTGTTCAGTTGGCGCGGCGATAAGGCGGGCGAGATAAAAAATGCCGAACCTCTCTCCGGCCGGACGGCCGATCTTATGGCCCGCCTGGCGCGCGAGCTCGGGATCTATCTTCTTGCCGGTTCGTTTCTCGAAGAAATCCCCGAAGTCCAGAAGTGCTACAACACCAGTCTCTTCTTTGGTCCCAAGGGCGATCTTCTCGCGCGCTATCGCAAGATCCATCTCTTCGATGTTGCCATCGAGCGGGGCGTCTCGACCTCGGAATCCGAGACGCGTCAGCCCGGGGCGGAAGTGATTGTCGCCGAGACCGAATTCTGTCTAATGGGACTTTCGATTTGCTACGATTTGCGCTTCCCGGAACTCTATCGTTCGTTGGTCGGCAAGGGTGCTCAGGTCATCTTCGTGCCGGCGGCGTTTACTGCATTGACCGGGGAAGCCCACTGGGAGCCGCTCATGCGCGCGCGCGCCATAGAAAATCAAGTTTACATCATCGCGCCGGACCAGATCGGCCACAATCCGAAGAGCTTCGCGACCTATGGAAATTCGATGATCGTAGATCCCTGGGGAAGGATTCTCGCGCGGGCGCCCGACGTGCCTGCCGTCATTACGGCCGAAATCGATCTTGCCTATCTCGCCAAAGTGCGGCGAGAGTTGCCCGCCCTCTCTCATCGCAAGCTCAGCCTATAGCGCTCGCCGCTCGGTTTAGTGCAGCCAGTCGAGAAGAATGCTCTCGGCGTAAATGATGACCGTGATCAGCGCCAGAATCTCGATGATGACCGGAGTCATCTCTTGGATCCATCGGACCGGGGTATAATTCTCGTCCACATCGCGCTTGATGAAGGCATAAGCGACGACCGATTGTGCCGAGCCAATGTGCGTCCAACAACCGCCGAGCGCGTAACCCGCGATCTGGGCCATCGCGAAAAGATGCAGGATGTCCACGTCCAGGTTTAGTAGCGCGCGCGAGGCGAAATCGGCCACCACGTTGTTGTCGAGGATCGCCGAGAGGAAGGTGGTTCCCAGGAACTGCGCGAAAGCCACGTGCGCCGGGCCGATGGTTTCAATACCGTAATGGATCAGGCTCTGCATCTGATTGAAGAACCCCGCCTTGGTCAGCAATGTTATCGACAGGAACAGCGGAAAGAGAAAATAATACTCTGCGAACTCGTGCTTGGCTTCCCGAAGCGCCAGCGCGCGCATTTTTGGAATGTTCACGATGCCGATGAGGGCAAAAAAGAACCCGGCAAAAGACGCCAAAAACAGCGGCACGTCATGGTCGATGCTGTGCAAGATGAGCAGGCCAATGAATGGGACAAGTGCAAGCATGCCGATTTTTTGGGCGAGCCGACGGCGGCGCGCGAAAGCGGCAAGGGTGTCATCGACTACCTTTTCGGCTGCGAGCGCGCCTTTGTGATCGCCCGCGGCGTCGAGCACATAATGCCTGTCGAGCGCGTCTGCGAGTTCTTCGCTGACAAAATGACCGAGCAATTCTTTGCGGGTGGCTTCCGGGACATTTTCATGAACCAGGGCGATGCCCAGAGACTCGCCCCGGCGCAAGCGCTCGAGCACGGGCTCGGTCTTGTCGCCCAGCTTGTCGGCGTACTTTTCGTCGATTTCAAAGGGGCTCAACACCTCGCCATGGCGCGTGGCTTGGAGAAAGCGCACATCCTCCGCGTTGGCATCGATGACGTCCATGGCTTCGAGGTCGATTCGCGTGTTGCGGAGCTTTTTGCGCAGTTGCCACGCGATGACGAGGTAGCTAGCGACGGCAGCCGGCGCGCAGTAGCGGAGGAAAAACGCGTTGTCGAGGTACGGCTCCAGGTTCGCCTTCATGATCAGGTTGGGCGGCTCGCCGTATGCCAGCCAGATGCCGCAGATCGTCGTGACCGCCGTGCAAACCATCACCGCGTGGCGGATCTCGGAGATCGGCGCCGCCGCAAGCATCAGGATGATGACGAGAGTACGGATCGTCAGCCCGATCATCGATACGCCGTCGAGGATGCCCGAAGCGAAAGCGACCACGGCGGTCACCGCGATCACGGTGGGCAATATTGCGCCTTGATACCGTTGGAGCAGGAAAAAGGTGATGCCTTCCAGCAGGCGCGTTTGCGCGATGACCGACACGAAGAAGGTCAAGCCCAGAATGAACAGCATCGTATCGGCGTGAATGAGATCATCCAGACCGTGGAAAGAAAGCAATTGCCGCCGCGCCCATTCCCACCAACCGCTTTGGGCAATCTCGACGTGCCACTCGGAAGTGCTCAAGCCGGAGAAGGTCGCGATGATGACCAAAGCCATTCCGTAGGTGAGGATGTTCTTGTGGATCTGGTATTTGAAGGAGCCGAACAAAAACAGCCCCAAAATGGTTACGAACACCTCCGCGGCCAAAAGCCACGTCGGGATCGTCACCAGCCGGCCTAGGGCGAGAATCATTACGGCGACGCTCGCGCAGCCCAGTACGAACTTCCGCCCGGACAGCATCACGGCCGAATTGTTCTGTGGAAAATTTTCAGTGCTCAAGAACCACCACCACTTTTGTCCAACGAGCAAATCCATCTAGCATTACGGTTGGGCTCAGCGCAAGATTTAATCCTTTCTTAATCATATTATGTATCTCGTTTAGGGCGCTGTTCGTAACGCTTTTAATGCTTATGATTTAAGCAACTTGCTCAAACCCTAGGCAATCGCGCAAAACTCTCTCGCCCTGAGTTTAGTTCCTTTGAAATTTTATTGTCTCGATAAAGCACAATAAAAATCTCGCTTTAACGACCAAAAGAGACATAGAAATCGCGGCACGCGCCGAGCCGCGGCATGTGCTTTGCGTATCTCCCCGAAAGAACATTAATCGGGTCGTTGTACTTCAACCATTTGCGAGGTGATCTTATGAAGCAGATCGAAGCCATCATTAAACCCTTCAAGCTTGATGAGGTGAAAGAAGCTCTCACAAAGGTGGGGATACAGGGAATGACCATCACCGAGGTGAAGGGATTCGGCCGGCAAAAGGGGCACACGGAGCTGTACCGCGGCGCCGAATACACGGTCGATTTCCTGCCCAAAGTGAAAATTCAAATCCTCGTGCCCGATGACAAGGTTGCGCAAGTCGTCGAAACGGTCGTCAAGACGGCGCACACGGGAAAGATCGGCGACGGTAAGATTTTTGTCATCCCCGTGGAGGAAGTCATCCGCATCCGCACCGGCGAAAAAGGGCCGGATGCCATCTAACGCAGATTCAGGAGAGGAGAAGCAGAGGATGTGTAAAGCAAAAACAGTGTGGCTCTTGCTGTCATTTTTAACGATTCTTGCCTGCGCGGGGGCGGTGCGTCCGGCCGTCGCCGAGGAGGCCGCGCCTCCAGCCGCCGGCGCGGCAGCGCCTGCGCCGAAATTACCGGCATATTTCACGACGACGAGCCCGGAACCGGACAAGCCGCTATGGCCCGATCCGGCGGGCGGCAACTCGGGCGCCTGGGCAACGCCCGCCGGCGACGGAAAGGGAGATATCCCGGAGAAATTCTCGATACCGGATCTTTACGATCGCGTCGCCCACAATCTCTTCTCGATCAACTATGTCTGGGTGCTGGTCGCAGGCTTCCTGGTCATGTTTATGCAAGCTGGGTTCATGATGGTAGAGACCGGACTCTGCCGCGCCAAAAATGCGGCTCACACCGCGGCCATGAACTTTCTGATCTACCCCCTCGGCTGCCTTGGCTTCTGGGCCTACGGCTTCGCGATCGGCTGGGGCAACTGGTGGAACGGGCCGGTGCCGCCGGGCTGGTACCCATCGCTCGGTCCCGGCCTATCCCTGCTGAACGAAGGTTGGGGACTCGGTGCGGCGGTCGACGCGGCGGGGAAAGCTACGGGAGCATTTACTTATGGCATCATCGGCACCAAGGGATTTTTTCTGACCAGTGCGGTCAATGACGTGGCCGTGATGGTGCTCTTCTTCTTCATGATGGTCTTCATGGACACCACGGCGACGATCCCGACCGGCGCGATGGCCGAGCGCTGGTCGTGGAAGAACTTCTGCCTCTACGGCCTGTGGATCGCGCTCCCCTACTGCATCTATGCGAACTGGGTATGGGGCGGCGGCTGGCTGGCGCAGGGCGGTCTTAACTGGGGTCTCGGTCACGGCGCGGTCGACTTCGCCGGCTCGGGCGTCGTCCACGCGATGGGCGGCATCATCGGCCTTGCGGGCGCGATGGTCATCGGGGCGCGCATCGGCAAATACGATTCGCAGGGCCGACCAAAGGCGCTGCCGGGCCATAACGTGCCGATGGTCGTTCTCGGCACCTTCATCCTCGCCTTCGGCTGGTTCGGCTTCAACCCGGGCTCGACTCTCGCCGGCACGGATCTCCGCATCAGCTTCGTGGTCGTCAACACGCTGCTCGCCAGCATGACGGGCGCGCTCGGCGCGGCCATTACGCTCAGCTTCAAGGGCCTCAAGCCCGACCCGACGATGATGTGCAATGGCATGCTGGCTGGGCTGGTCGCGATCACGGCGCCGTGCGCGTTCGTCAACCCGGTGGGCGCGGCGATCATCGGCGTCGTCGCCGGTATCCTGGTCGTCTACAGCGTTTTCTTCTGGGAAGCGCGCGGCGTCGACGATCCGGTGGGCGCGATCTCCGTCCACGGCGTCAACGGCCTGTGGGGCCTTCTGTCGGTGGGCATCTTCGCCACCGGCGAGTACGGCGCCGGCTGGAACGGCGTGGTGCGCGACGAGTTTGTGAAGCTGTATGGCTCGGACGGCGTGCGCGGCCTACTCTACGGCGACTTCTCGCAGTTCGTCATGCAAGTGATCGACTGCGCGGTCGTGGCGGTATTCGGCTTCGTCATGGCCTACGTCTGGTTCAAAATCAGCGACCTGATCACGCCGATCCGCGTCAGCGAGGAGACCGAAGTCGAAGGGCTCGACGGCCCTGAAATGGGCACGCTCGGCTATCCGGACTTCCAGATTCATCCATCGGGACAGAGGATCGTGGAGTAGGCGCGAGCGATCGAGAAGAATCGCTCGAGACCGGGTATTTAGAGGAGAAGAGAGATGACATCGAAGGAAGTTTTAGAATTAGCCAAGAAGAACAAAGTCGAGATCGTCGATTTTAAATTCATCGACATGCCGGGACTCTGGCAGCACTTCTCCATCCCGG
>CAYOJC010000167.1:0-6694 GCA_964404195.1 uncultured Syntrophobacteraceae bacterium | reverse complement strand
TTTCGCCTGTCGAACTTAGGATAAGGTGTCAACAGCGTGAGACACTACACTAGCATCTCTTCGCACTCTGAGCGTAATCACCCGCAAGTGAAAAAAGGATCCTCCCATGCTCACTCAAGAAGAAAACGAGCTGCTCACGCGCGTAGGCCGCGGGACTCCGGGCGGCGAACTCCTCAGGCGCTACTGGCACGTCGTCGCGGCGGTGGCGGAGCTCACGGAAGAAAAACCAAAAAAGAAAGTCAGAGTGCTGGGCGAGGATTTAGTGCTGTATCGAGATCGCAGCGGAACCTACGGTCTCGTCGCGGAGCACTGCTCGCACCGCGGCGCGTCGCTCTACTATGGATTTGTCGAGGACGACGGCATCCGGTGCGCCTATCATGGATGGAAGTACGATGCCTGCGGCAAATGTCTGGAACAGCCGTTCGAAAGTCCGGAGGCCGGCTTCAAAGAAAAAATCTCGCATCCGGCCTACCCCGTGGAAAAATTGGCCGGGCTCTTATTCGCCTACATGGGCCCGCCGGAGAAAAAACCGCTGCTGCCCAAATGGGACATCCTCGTAAGGAAAGACGGAGTAAGAAAACTGGAGATCTATCAGGTCTTGCGCTGCAACTGGCTGCAGGCGATGGAGAACTCGGTCGATCCGGTCCATACCTATTATCTCCACGCGCATACGCTGCGCCTCAGGGGCACTTCCCAAGGCGCGTATTACTACCGCCCGGTCACCAAGCTCGACTTCGAGTTCGAGGTGCATCCCGCCTGGGCGGGAATTCAGAAGCGAAGGGCCTTCGCCGGCGACGAAGGCCGCGTCGAGGCGCCGCACCCGCTCATCTTCCCCAACATGCTTCTGGTTCCCGCCTCCAACAGTTACAACATGCATTTGCGCACGCCGGTCGACGACACCCATACGCAGATCTTTCACGTGAGGTTCAATCCAACCAAGGATGGCAGCATCGTCGAGCAACCCGAAGATCCTCCGGCGCAGTTCGTCAGCACCAGGAACGAGGCCGGCGAGTTTCACATGGAAAATTTTCCCAGCCAGGACCAGATGGCCTGGGAGACGCAAGGCGGGATCGCCAATCGTCCCAACGAGCATCTGGGCGAATCGGATCGCGGCATCATTATTTTCCGAAAACTCTTGCGCGATCAGCTTCGCGCAGTAGAGAACGGCGGCGACCCGCTTGGCATAAATCGAGATCCGAAAAAAGACGAAGTCATTCGTCTCATCCCCGAAGGCTACACCGCGTTTTCGGAAAGACCGGGCCAAGACGACTGAACGCAGTGCCGAATTTTCGATTGCCGATTTTCGATTTTCGATTGAAAAATTTGATGAATCTAAAATCCAAAATCTAAAATCAAATTGCTGGCGTGTAGCATCTTGCGTTGGCGTCCTCACATCGATTGCAACCTTCAGTATGGCCGCCGAAGTAAAGCCGGCCTGGCAAGTGGAGTGGGAAAAGATGGTTGCTGCAGCCGAAAAGGAGGGCCAGTTCACCATTTATATCTTCGACGCCGGCCCCGTCACGGTCGAGACCGTGCAGGCCTTCGAAAAATCCTACCCGAAGATTAAGGTGAACCAGCTTCGAGCGCGCGGCAGCGATCTCGGGCCGCGCATCATGGCGGAGCGCAGGGCGGAAAAATATCTCGTGGATGTTTTCACCGGCGGCAAAGGAACGGCGCACGCGACGCTCTACATCGGGAAGACTTTGGAGCCGATCAAGCCGCTGCTGATTCTGCCCGAGGTGTTGGACGAGACCAAATGGTGGCAGGGACGGCACAAGTACGTGGACCCCGAAGCGAAATACATCTTCGTTTTCGTCGGCAACGGCGGCGGCGTCAACATCGGCTCGACGAGATCAACCAGCGCGGCGGGCTGCTCGGAAAGCGCGTCCGCTTTCTGGTTTACGACGACGGCAGCACGCTGGAGAAGGCCGCTGAAAACTATCGGCGTCTGATTCACGCCGACAACGTTCCGCTATTGCTCGGCCCTTGTCACAGCGTCCTCGTAGAAGCCGCCGCGCCCGTCGTTGAAAACGCCCACAGGCTTTTGCTCCAAGGCAGCGGCAGCTCGCACGAAATTTTCCGGCAAGGCCGAAAATATCTTTTTCTCTGCTGGCCGGGGTGCGACTTCGATTACCCATAGAGTTTCTTCGAGCTGATGGGTCGTTCGCGGGAGCCGGGACGACTCCGAACGGCGGCGCTGGCTTACACCGACGGCCGAATCGGTCGCGCCGTGTCGCTCGGAGTTAAGCATTTCGCGGCGCTCTACGGATTCGAGATCGTGCACGAGGAAGTGATATCCCGGCCGCCGTTCGATTATTCAGGTTTGATGCGGCGGATAAAATCCAAACGGCCGGACGCCGTGCTAGTCGGTCTCGATCATACGCGCCCGGACGAGCCCATGCATTCCTGCATCGTCGAAGCGCAAAAAGCCCGGCTGAAGCCGACTACGATCTGGCTTTCGGATAATCCATCCGACGCGGACGCCCATCTCGGCGACGCCATCGACGGAGTCTTCATGCGCGCGACCTGGGTCGCGATCGATCCCGACCCGGTCTCAAAGAATTTTTTGCGATCTTTCCGCGCGGCCTACGGCATCGAGCCCGAATACCATGCGGCGGGCGGCTATGCGTGTTGCCAGGTTCTGGAGCAGGTGGTCGAGGCGACGGGAAATTTAGATAGCGAAGCTTTGAGAGAGACTCTGCTGCAGCGAACGTTTAGAACCGTGATGGGGCCGCTCAGATTCGGCGAGAACGGCCTTTCTTCCGGCCGGATGAAACTTTGCCAGTGGCAAAACGGCAAGTTGGAGATGGTCTACCCGGACTCCGCGCGCACCGCCGCGCCCAAGCTCTGACCTTCCATCACTTGCTGTCATCCCAAACATCCGACAGCTTTTTCGTGCCCCTCTCCGACACTCCTTCCTGCTGGCTCTTGTACGTCGAGAGGCTATAGTGCTGCTCGGTTTGGACTTCGCCGGTCGCGTCCTCGTACACGAAGGTGATTTTGCTCTGTTCTTTGGAGAGCTTGACCAGACGCCCTTTCTTCGCGTCCACCACCCTGCCGACCGCCCGCAGCGATTCCGCCAGCGAAGAGGCGTCCGGCGTACTTTGAACTCCGGTTTTGCGCGCCGCGCCCAGCTCATCCAACCGCTTGATGTCTTCCGGTTTGCACCGGCGGCGCATCAACGGCTCACCGCCGGAGCCGATGCGGCGCCCGTGAGCGATGAAGTCCTTGTCTTCGACCGATATTTCGAGAGATTCAAATAAAAGCGGTGTTAAATCCTGACCGATGCAGCGCAGCGCCACCTGATATAGGAATCCGGTCAGACGCCAGTTATCGGACCCGTCCGAATTTAGGAGGCGCATCATATGACTCATATTAGGCAACAAGCGAAAATAAAAAACAAGGGAAAAAATGACGGACGATGGCCAATTATGGCAATGTATGCCGCGACGCGAACGGCTGATTTGCCGCTGTCGCCTCCTGCCTCCGCCCAAGCCAAAAGCCATTCAGCAGCCAGGCAACCGACAGCGGCACGGCGACGAACGCGATGCCGGTCAGGCCCAATCCTAGAAAAGACAACAGCCCGTAAGACCAAGCGCCGAGCTGATCGCCGCTCCGGTAAACGACAGTGTCGATGAAGCTTTTCGCCTTGTACTTGTCCTCGCGCGGAACGACCGTGAACAGCACCTCGCGCGCCGGCCGCGCGATGGCGAAATTTCCCGCGCGTCTCAGCGCCTGAAACGCGACGACGATCGCGACCGTCGGCGCGGCGCCCAGCGCGGCAAAGCCGATCGCGCTGATCCCGGGAAGCAGCGTGAGCGTCAGCGCCGTGCCGAGGACGCGGATAATGCGCTCGGTCAGGAAAAGCTGGGTTCCGAGCGTGAGAATGTTGACCGCGAGATCGATCTTGGCGAAAAAGGCGGCGCGCGTCGCGCGATCGCTGAAGCTTTGGCCGACGACGGCCGCTTGCTCGAAATAGAGGAAGGTGGAAGTGATCGCGTAAAGCAGCATGTAGACGCTGATGTTGAAGAGGTATGGCGACCTGAGGGCGTGCGTCAAGCCGGCAAGTACTTTTCCCCCGACCGGCGCTTCTGCGCTCTCTGCGGACGGATTCGCGCGCTGCGCTTCCGACAAATGCGACAAACGGCGCACGCCGAAGACCGCGATTTCGAGCAGACCGGCGGAGACGAGGAGCAAATAGACCGGCCCGACTTGCTCGGCGAGTCCGGCCGTCAGACTCGAGCCCACGATGCCACCGAGCGTCGCGCCGGCGGCGATAAAGCCGAAGAGCCGCTTTGCCTGCTCGGAGTTGAAGACATCGACCATCAGCGCCCAAAAGATCGACACCACGAAAAGGTTGAAGACGGAGGTCCAGATAAAAAAGACCCGTCCGATCCAGATGTTTTGCTCCGGCGTGGAGAATTTGAGGAACAGGAAGAACAGCAGCAGGTTGGCCATGAAGAATCGATAGGCGACCGGGATAAACCGCTCTCGGGTCATTTTTCTCACCAGCGCCGCGAACGGCGGATTGACCGCGATCATCGCCAGCAGCGTCCCGGTAAACAGCCAGGGCAGATTCTCGACGCCGCTCGCGACGCCCATCTCGTCGCGGATCGGCCGGATGATGTAATAGGAAGAAAGAATGGAAAAGATGTAGAGCCACGACCAGGCGAGCGCGCGCGTTTCGTCGCGCCGCGCGGCGGTCAGGCGGCGGATCAGCCGGCCGGCGGCGCCTTCCGGCTCTGAAGCGGTCAGCGCCATCGCACGCGATCAGCCCGCTTCGAGGAAGGTTTCCATGCGCCGGCGCATCGCCGCGTCGGGCAGGCGGCCGCGCGCCGCGCCGAGATTGTCGAGGACATATTCGACCTTCGCCGTCCCCGGCATGCAGCAGGTCACCGCCGGATGGGAGACGATGTACTTGAGAAAGAATTGCGCCCAACTCGCGCAATCGAACTCGCTCGCCCAGGACGGGAGCTTTTGCCCCTGGACCGCGTTGAAGAGCCGGCCGCGCCCGAACGGCAGGTTGATCATCACCGCCATGCCGCGCTCGGCCGCGAGCGGCAGAATTCTTTTCCCCGCCTCGCGGTTGTCGAGGGCGTAGTCCACCTGGATGAAGTCGAGCGTCTCGGCTTTCATCGTGCGCTCGAAGTCGCCATACTGCCGCGGAAACGAAGTCGTGATCCCGAGATAACGGATGCGGCCCGCCTGTTTCATGTCGCGGAGCGTGCGGAGGTGCGTCTCGGTATCGCGCAGATTGTGCACCGCGATGAGATCGATCTTATCCGCGCGCAGTCGCTTGAACGATTGCTCCATCTGGCGGATGCCGGCCTCCCGCCCCTCGATGCTCACCTTGGTGGCGAGGAAGAGCGCGTCGCGGATTTTCAGTTCCGACGCCAGCTCGCCCACCACCGCCTCGGCCGTTCCATAAGTCGGCGAGGTGTCGATCAATTTTCCGCGCAGCTCTTTGAATTGCCGCAGCACTTCGCGCAGCGGCGCTTTTTGCGCCTCGGTCGCGATGTCTTCGTAGCGCCGGGCGGTGCCGATCCCGATGACCGGCAGGCTCTCTCCGCTCGAGAGGATTTTGCGTTGGATCAGCGGCGCGTCCTGGGCGAGCGCCGCGCCGACAGGCAAAAAGGCCGATGCGCCCGCGACGACGCCGGCTTTGAGAAGTTGGCGGCGGCTCAGCTCGCCGGTGATTCTCGAACAGGACACGATTACCCGCTTATCGCCGGCGCCGGTCCATGTCAAGCAGCGCGCCCGATATCGAGCGGACGCCGCTCGTCGTCGGGCTTCGCCGCGCTTTCATTCGCTTCTCCTTTCGCTGAGACCTGAGCCATGTCCATCGACAATCTCTACATCGTATATTCGGAAGCCGGGAGCCAATCGTCCTGCACCGCCGTGGCACGGTCGAGCGTCCGCAAATTGCGCAAAGCGATTCGTTGAACCTCTTCCGGGATTTGAGCGGATCTCTGGCGGCTAAAAATCTTTTCCGTCTCTCTGGTTTTGAATGATTTGATCATGAGCCGCTCACGAGCGAACCGCTTTGCGCAATACGAAAGGGCCGCACTCGCACCACCCGGCGGGTGATGTGATTGCGGCCCATTTCTTCACCACCGGCCCCTCTTCTACCGCCGATCGTAACGGTCCTGAGAATAGCGATGATGATCGTCGTCGCGATCGTCGCGCCTGTAATAAAAACATCCCGCCAGGCTGGACACAAGCACCGCCACCATACCTGTCATCAACACCTTCTTGATCCTGGTCCGCATCTCACACCTCCTGTTTCTGATCAGTGCAAACTAAAGCAATGCTTGTGCCAGAGTGGCACCGAACAAATCGTAAATCATTCTCAAGTTCTGACGCGTTCGGCATCCCTGGGACCAGGGAAAAAGGTAGTAACAACGGAAAAAATTACGCGTATTACGCGGCACAAGAAAACGGAGAAAACCTCGTGTTTGTCCGCGCAAAATTTACATCGTCGTAAAAGTCTGAGCGCCGTCGCGGAAAAAGCGATCCGGCGTCGAGCCCCCGCTTACGAGCTACTTTTCGCGAAGTTGTATGGCATATGTCTTGCTTCTCTAATGCCGTGGCTCCTCCACGAGCTTCGCATTGAGGCGTCTGTAGGAATCCTTAAAAAAGTAGGTCCTTCCGGCTTTGGAGTGGGAACCCCAAGATGTAGTGGTTGACGCAGTAG
>CAYOJC010000166.1:0-7122 GCA_964404195.1 uncultured Syntrophobacteraceae bacterium | reverse complement strand
CGTGGTGGCAGACTCCGTTTCGCCTGTCGAACTTAGGATAAGGTGCCAACAGCGTAAGACACTACACTAGGTGTTGAAGAATTTTTCTAATGACATCAGGCTGGTCAATGAAGCTGATGATGCGCATCTCCCCCTGGCATTTGGGACAGGTCAGCGGGTCTGCTTCGTAGACTTTTCTGATGAAGTAGGACCATCGCTTCTTTAATTCTTTCGATACCGGCTGGGGGTCAAGCGCGATGATCTCTTGCTCTTAGCCGCTGGCCGCTCATTTAGAAGACCGTAGAATCGCCGCCAGGTCCTACGGAACGGCTCACCGTGTTGGCGCGGCCGGCTGGTTGAAGAAGATCACTTGAAAGGGAGGGGCGGGCGGCTTACAGGTGCCGCACGTACATCCGTCGCAAGAGCTTCGATGCTAGTGTGGTGTATAAGAAGCCGGAAGATCCCCTAACCTAGGAACTTAGGAAGGGAGTTTTTGTGCCCCCTATTTCTTCGCAACCAAACGATCGTTCGAGACCGAGACAATCTTCAGCACCCGGCGGGCACCGGCATCGAGCGTGAGATCATTGCCAGTGCGCTTCCACTTGCCCGAGGTTTGCTGCCGGCGATCGGTTGGCCCGATCCCATAATCGATCAGCGCTCCGTCCGGACTCAGTTCGAAGCCTTTCCGGCCGCGAGCCGGTGGAAAGTTGAACGACGCCGGACGGAACACCATTTCAGTGTCGGTATCCTCTTCGTGGGAATGAATCCAATGCTGCAGAAGCGGGTCCATGGTTTTATCTTCCGATCAAGCTGCGAGCGCCGTCCAGCGCAGCCTGCATCCGAACGGCTTGCTGTGTCGTGAACATCATCATCGCATCGTCGTCAACGTAGTCCATGTAGTTCACGAACATGTCCCCGCTCGGGCCATTTCCGCAACTGATGCTCGAAAATTTCGGTTTGCCGAAGTTGGGACCGGCGGCGTTCGGTGTGTCAGCGACAAGGTCGCTTCCACTGCAGTCTTCAGTGTCGCCCCAAATGTGACGAAGGTTCAGCCAGTGCCCGACTTCGTGCGTGGCCGATCGCCCGAGATTGAATGGCGCTTTCACCGACCCTGTTGTGCCGAAGGCCGTATTGAGAATCACGACGCCATCGGTTCGCCGCGGTCCGCCGGGAAACTGCGCGTAGCCAAGCAGGCCACCGGCCAGCGTGCATACCCACATGTTCAAGTATTTCGTCGTCGGCCAGGCATTCATGCCCCCCCTCGCCGTGAATTTCACGGTATCGTCGCCGCCGAAGGACGTTCGCGTGGTCTTCGTGCGCGTGATGCCGTTCGTCGGTTTGCCCTTCGGATCCTTCGTGGCGAGAGCGAATTGAAGGCGCACGTCAGTAACGAGTCCACCCCACACAGACGGCACCTTCGTGCGGTCCGGGTTCGTCGCGCGGTAATCACGATTCAGTACAGCGATCTGGCTCCTGATTTGGGTGACTGAGATGTTCTCGTCCGCCTTGTTGAAAACGACATGCACGACAACCGGAATCGTCGTGATTCCGATCCGGGCTCTGAGGCTCGTCATCATACGCTGCGCAGTCGCGTGCTCGAGGTCCGTCTGCCTTCCTCGAAATCCGGGATCCGATTCGAGCAATCGATGGTGAACCGACATTGTCCCGCACATCCGTCTCGGTGTTCTCTTTGGCATGTCCATTACCTCCTTTTGAAATCCAACTGTACCGCTAGCCGTGGAATCTACGATAAGTGATAAGAATTTCCTTTGAGAGGCCAGCCACTGAGAACTCGAAATTGCCCCGACGACCCAGTGCCCGCCCGCGTTCGAGAGCCTAAAGCGCCAATCAGAGAAGGCAGGCTGGCCTGCCTGTGCGTGTCCGCACGCAGACAGGCCCCGCATCCCCAATTTGGAGGGGACAATATCCGATAAAATCCTCTCATGTCAACTCTCGCGCCAACGTCCCGTTCTTTGTTAAGCAGCTCCTCGAGGTAGAAGTGTCGCTGAACTTCACGTCAAATCTCCTTGGGGCATAGCTGACCGCCTTCACGGCCCAGGTTCCAAATCTCCGGTCTGTTGGCCCGGTAGTAGAGCTTCGTCTTGCAGTCGGGACCACGGTGGAAGCATCTCTTCGAAGCAGCGGCGCTGACCTGCGCTCGGTGCGATCGATGCTGGGCTACGCCGACATCTCGACGACGCACATCTACACCCACGTCACACGCAGCCATCTGAAGGAAGTGTACCGGAAATATCATCCGCGAGAGAAGGCTGGCGGAAAATAATTTGTTCAGGAAGTGGCTCTTAATGCTTGTCAGTTCGTTTGATGTGACATAGAATCGGCCTGACTCGACAGAGTAGAGCGAGGGCGATATGCCTAAAAAACCGAAATCAAAAACCCGGAGCAACGAACAGCTTGATTCCCTAGCCAAAAGCCTGGGGTTGTTAAGATCGGAGATGAGGATAAACAACCAAGAGACGCAGGCAGGATTGACTCAGATTAGGCAAGAAATGCAGACCGGTTTCGACCAGATGTACCGCCATATCGATGGCTTCGTGAAACTGCACGAAACTTTGGATATAGAAATGAAAGTTTTGAATGAGCAGATGAAACGATTGGAAGATAGGGTAAAGAGATTAGAGGCTAATTGAGGTACGTTGAGACATCATCGTCCGTCCGGTAAGTTAGCAGCCGACCAGGACTTCGAGCTACTAGGATCTCCGAAAATCTTTCTCCGCCGAGCTTGCCTGATCTCGCATCAACTCACGCGAAGCGGCAACTTTTTCCTTGTCTTTTCGCCCCGGCTGCCCTATCTTTCAAAGTAACCCTTGCACGATTGTGGAGACGATACAGAATATCGCGATCTGGGCGGTGCCGGTGCTCGCAGCTATCGTCTTCCATGAAGTGGCCCATGGCTGGGTTGCCAATTGGTTCGGCGATACGACGGCGGCGCGCATGGGGCGGTTGACGTTGAATCCGATCGCCCATATCGATCTTTTCGGCACGATCCTGCTGCCGGCGCTCTTGATCGTCTCTCACGCGCCTTTTGTTTTCGGTTATGCGAAGCCGGTGCCGGTCAATTTCAACAATCTGAAGCGTCCGAAACGAGACATGGTGTTGGTCGCTTTAGCCGGGCCTGCGACCAATATCCTGCTGGCGGTTTTCAGCGCTTACGTGCTCAAGTTCCTGGGCTCGGGAGAATCTTCTTTGCAACCTCTGGTCTTTGCACTGGCTCCTCTGGCGCTCATGGCGGACAGCAGCCTGAAGATCAACGTGATGCTCGCGGCGTTCAATCTTTTTCCAGTCCCGCCTCTTGATGGGGGCAGGGTGTTGGTCGGCTTGTTGCCCGAGCCGTATTCTTCGGCCGTGGCGCGGGTGGAGCGATACGGGTTTTTGATCATTATTGTTTTGCTTATGACTCACATACTGGACGTTTTGATCAAACCGATCTACAGCTTTGTAGTCGCGATCGTTCGAGCGCTTTTGGTCGAATAGGCGAGTCATGCAAACCATCGTCAGCGGCATGCGGCCCACGGGCCGCCTCCATCTGGGGCATCTTCACGGCGCGCTCAAAAATTGGGTGAAGCTGCAGGAATCCTACCGTTGTTTTTTCTTCGTCGCCGACTGGCACGCGCTGACGACGGATTATGCGAATTCCAAGGGCATTCGGCAGAGCATCGTCGAAATGGCGATCGATTGGCTGAGCGTCGGCCTGGACCCGAAACGGTCGGTGATCTTTTGCCAGTCTCGAATCAAAGAGCACGCGGAGCTGCACCTCTTGCTCTCCATGATCGTTCCGGTGCCGTGGCTCGAGCGCAATCCGACTTACAAAGAGCAAGTCCAGGAGCTCAAGGATCGGGACCTCTCCACCTACGGCTTCTTGGGTTATCCGGTGCTGCAGGCGGCGGACATCGTCATGTATAAAGCCAACAAAGTTCCCGTCGGCGTGGATCAAGCGCCGCACGTGGAGCTGACGCGCGAGATCGTGCGCCGCTTCAACCAGGTGTACGCAGCGATCTTTCCGGAGCCGGAAGTTCTTTTGACGGAAATTCCCAAAGTTCCGGGCCTGGACGGCAGGAAGATGAGCAAGAGCTATAACAACGCGGTCTTCCTGTCCGATTCTCCGGAGGAAATCGACAAGAAGTTGAGCCGCATGATGACCGACCCGGCTCGGGTCAAACGCAGCGATCCCGGCGAGCCGGAAAAATGTCCGGCATTCAACTTGCACAAAATTTATTGCACGCCCGACGAGATCGATTTTGTTTCCCGCGGCTGCCGCACCGCGGGCATCGGCTGCCTGGAATGCAAGAAGGTCATGATCAAGCACGTCGTCGAAGATCTGGCGCCGATCCGGGAAAAAAGGGCCGCGCTCGAAAAGCGCCCGGCGGCAGTGGAAGAGGCGCTCTCCGCGGGAAACCGCGTGGCCCGGGAGAGGGCCGCCGAAACCATGGAGGAAGTTCGCGCTGCAATAGGCCTGTGAGGAATCAAACAATGCAAAATCTAAATTGCAAATTGCAGAACGCAAATTTTTCATTTTTCAATTTGCACTTTGCATTTTGAATTGGGCGCGTTGGAACATTCATGACTACCCGCGTAGAACTGGTTATATTCGAAGGCCCGCTGGACCTCCTGCTCCATCTGATCAAGAAGAACGAGGTCAGCATCACGGACATCCCCATCGCCGCGATCACCGAGCAGTATCTCGCCACGATGGAGTTGATGGAGACGCTGAGCCTCGACGTCGCCGGCGAATTTCTGGTGATGGCGGCGACCTTGATCCACATCAAATCGAGAATGCTGCTGCCGCCGGACGAATCGGACGTGGAGGAGGATGAAGAGGGCGATCCGCGCGACGAGCTGGTGCGACGGCTGCTGGAATATCAGAGATTCAAGGAGGCCGCGGGAGAGCTGGAGCGGCGCGACATCTTAAAGCGCGACGTCTTCGTTCGCTCGCCCGAGGCGCCGGAAGAGACGGAGACCGTCGGGTTCGAGAGCGTCTCCTTGTTCGATCTCATTTCCGCGCTGCGCACGGTTCTCGACCGCTTGCCGAAAGATTCGGCGCACCAGATCGTGCTGGAGACGTTCTCGGTGCGCGAGAAGATGAGCCAGCTTTTAGAAGACCTGCACCGAAGAGGAAAAATCGTTTTTCAAGAGCTTTTCGAAGGCGCGTCGTCGCGCCTCGAAGTCGTGGTGACGTTTCTCGCCATGCTGGAACTGGTCAAGATTCGCGCGGTGAAAATATGGCAGGAGGAGCCGGCGGGGCCGATCGTCATCGCGCCGTCGGCGCCGTTGGAAGAGGCGCATCAAAAAATGGCGGGCGAGCCGATCGAGGAAGATATCGATGGAGCGTGATCAACTGAAATCCATTCTGGAGAGTCTGCTCTTTGCGTCGGAGGGTCCGATTACGATCCATCGCCTCGGCGAGGTTCTCGAAGGCGTAGAGCGGAGCGAAATCTCTTCCGTACTCCAGGAGCTGCAGGCGGAATACGATGCGAGCGGCCGCGGCTTTCGACTGGCCGAAGTCGCCGGCGGTTATCAGATGCAGACCGCCCGGGAGAACGCCGACTGGGTGAAGAAGCTCTACCGCGACCGGCCCCAGCGCATGAGCCGCGCCACGCTGGAGACGCTGGCCATCGTCGCCTACAAGCAGCCGATCACGCGCGCCGAGATCGAAGCGATTCGCGGCGTCGATGTGGATGGGGTGGTGGCAACGCTTTTGGACCGGAGGCTCATTCGCATCGTCGCGCGCAAGGACGTGCCCGGCCGCCCGTTTCTCTACGGCAGCACGCCCGAGTTTCTCCAACTATTCAACCTCAAAGATCTTAGCCATCTGCCTACCTTGAAAGAGATGGAAGAGATGACTCTCCCCGAACAAGAAGGTGGGGCCCCATCGCCGCCACCAGAGGAAACCCCGCCGGAATCGAGCGAGCAGTAGGCAGTAAGCAGCCATCGATCACGGGAATACCGCCTACTGCTTTCCGCCTATTGCCTACTGTCTTATGGAGCGTCTTCAGAAAATTCTCTCCCGCGCCGGACTGGCCTCGCGCAGAGAGGCCGAGAGATGGATTGTGGAAGGCCGCGTCACCGTCAACGGCGCCGTGGTTACGAAGCTCGGCTCTCAGGCGGATATGGGCAAGGACAAAATCAAAGTCGACGGCAAGCTCATCGCCCGGCCCGCGCTCACTTATCTTTTATTTCACAAGCCCGCCGGAATCATCACGTCGCTCCACGATCCCGAGGGCCGGCCTCACCTCGGCGAATGGCTGGAGACTCTCGGCAAAAAAGGCCGCCTCTTTCCCGTCGGCAGGCTGGACTTTAATTCTTCGGGACTGTTGCTCCTTACGAACGACGGCGAGCTCGCGCAGAAGCTCACGCATCCGCGCTACGGCGTGAGCAAAGTTTATCGAGTGAAAGTCCACGCCCTTCCATCGGAGCGGGAGCTCGAGCGGCTCAGAAAAGGCATTCAGCTGGAAGACGGTTGGACGGCGCCCGCCAAGGCGAGGATTGTCGAAGTTCTGAAAAAAAAGGCCTGGATCGAGCTGGAGCTAGGCGAGGGACGCAAGCGCGAGGTGCGCCGGATGTTCGAAGCGCTGGGTTACTTCGTCGAAAAGCTCGAGCGCATCCGCATGGGCCCGCTCCGCCTGGGCTCGCTTGCGCCCGGCGAATACCGCCCGCTCTCGCCGCAGGAAATTTCCGCACTCAAAAAAACTGTCGGGATATAGTGCTGACTGGCTCCTCAGGCAGCGCCTTCTTGGTGAGAGGATCCGAACTTCGTGTGCTTCGTAATACTATGCCTGAAAGTTTTCGCGGTTTGCGCAAATTTTCTTGCGCACCAATCCTAAGTTGCCGGATCGACAAGAAAATACGATCTCACCACGAAGCGCACGAAGGCCACGAAGGATTCGTATATTTTATACTTTTGAACTTCGTGCTCTTCGTGACCTTCGTGGTGAAATGTCTGTTTCTACTTTGATTGCGGCTTTGCCGCGCTGTGCTCTTCGTGGTGAGAGGATTTTTTCCACGAAGGATCAGCCTTAAAAACTGTGGCTGATCCGTCCTCTGGCGGACACGAAGGTCTCGAAGGAAGACCTAGTGTAGTGTCTCACGCTGTTGACACCTTATCCTAAGTTCGACAGGCGAAAC
>CAYOJC010000165.1:0-7160 GCA_964404195.1 uncultured Syntrophobacteraceae bacterium | reverse complement strand
TTTCGCCTGTCGAACTTAGGATAAGGTGTCAACAGCGTGAGACACTACACTAGCGTCAACTTTCCCCCATCCAAACTTCGTGTACTTCGTGCTCTTCGTGGTGAGAGGATTTAACCACGAAGGACACGAAGGTCTCGAAGGAAGACAACACGGCTCGCGCAAAGGCGCAAAGCCCGCAAAGGGAAACGGTGAATAATTACACAGAGGGGGTTCCCTGGGTGACGTTCCTCTTGTCGCTTCCTTTTGTGATCTGCTATAAAAACAGCCATGAGAGTCGTTCAGATCCCTCTGCTGCGCGACAACTACGGCTATCTGGTCGTCAGCGAGGAGACGGGCGCGGCTGCGGTCATCGACCCTTCCGAGGCCGAGCCGGTTCTCAGCCGCGTTGAAAAAGAAAAAGTCGCGCTCAAGGCGATTCTCAACACGCACCATCACAGGGACCATACCGGCGGTAACTCGGGAATTCTCGCGCGCTCGCGGCTGGAGGTCTACGGCCACAAGAACGACAAAGATCGAATCCCCGGCATGACGCATCCGGTGGATGAAGGTGACGAGATCGCCATCGCCGGGCTCAAAGCGCGCGTCCTTTTCATCCCCGGCCACACCACCGGACACGTCGCGTATCTCTTCGGCCGTAATCTTTTTTGCGGCGACACGCTCTTCACCGCCGGATGCGGGCGCCTCTTCGAGGGTACCGCCGAGCAGATGCACGCCTCGCTCGCCAAGCTGATGCGCCTTCCGGCGGACACGCTGGTTTACTGCGGCCACGAGTACACGGAGAAAAATCTCGAATTCGCTTTGACGCTCGAGCCGGAAAATCCGAAACTAGCCAAGCGGCTGAAAAAAGTTCGGTCGCTGAGAGCCCAGGGCCTACCGACCGTGCCGTCGACAATCGCGGAAGAAAAAGAGACCAACCCGTTTCTTCGCTGGGAGAGCCGTGAGATCCAGGAAAATTTACGAAAACAGTTTCCAAATATCTCCTTGAGCCCGGTTTCCGTCTTCGCCGAAATCCGCCGGCTCAAGGACCAATTCTAACCGGGCGAAACCTTTAAGGAGGGAGCTATGAATCTCTCGGAGCGAACCCATTTGCTGTACGTGGTCCCGTTACGGCTTTGGATCGGTTATTACATGGCGAACCAGGGGATTCGAAAATTCCAGCGCGACTTCCCTCAAGGCGATTGGATCACCAAGCAAATCGGCGAGCTGGACAAAATCGAACTCTATCCATGGTACAAGTCGTTCTTGGCCGAAGTGGTTGTCCCCAATAGCGTGCTCTTTGGCAATCTTGTGATGTGGGGGGAAATTCTAGTTGGGGCCTGCCTCATCCTGGGACTGCTGGCGCGCTGGAGCTCGATCGTGGGACTCTTCATGATGGTGAATTACATCTTCGGGCCGGGCATGGCCCGCGGAGGCGCACCACTGGCGCAGCAGGAAACTTTCGCCGTCGCGTTCCTGGTTTTTATACTCTGCAGTCCGGGCAGAACCTTGGGCCTGGACGGCCTTTTCTTCCGAAGAGCGCTTGTCAAGCCCCAGCGGCGCCCGGTTGCGCCGGGAAACCGATAACGGCAACTCCGGTTGCGCAACGGCAGCAGGAACCGCCTTACCATTCTCTGTGTCGTTTCCGCGAAAGCGGGAACTTGTATTCATTTGCACGCTTGGAATGCCAGGCAACTTACGGCGTTGGCTGGCCCCGTTCAACCGGCAGATTCTGATCGTTCCAGTCCAGCATCCCGCCCATGAGATTCGAGACGTGCTCGAAGCCGAGACCTGCGAGAATGGCGGCAGCCGTTGTGCTGCGCACCCCGGCCCGGCAGATGGCGATGACGTTCCTCTCCTTGAATTTCTCCAGCTCCGCGGCCCGCGCAGGAAGATCTTTAAGCGGGATCAGCAGGCTGCCGACGATATGTCCAAGCTCCCCCGTGTATTCCTCCGGCTCGCGGACATCGAGAAGCACGGGAAGTGGAACAGCGCCGAGAAGGGCCTGCACCTGCTTCGCAGTAAGTTGGCGGATCTGGTTTAACTTGGCCAGGGTGGGAAAGGCGATGCGTTCGTCCTCCAGGGCGGATTGGTTGGGCTGGAGCACTTCCTGGATTTTATCCGGGAGCGGGAGACCCAGATTATTCATGAGATCGATGTACTCTTCGCGCGTGCGGCCTGAAACGCGCGGATTGAAACGTTTCTCCTCGCCGATCGTGGAGTGAGTGTTGCCCCGGTAGTCATGGGAAGGAAAAACCAGAGTCTCATCCGGCAAGCGAAAAAGTTTCTGCACGATCGAGTCGTACTGTTCTCCGGCGTCTCCGCCGGCGAAATCGGACCGTCCAGTGCCCCGTATGAGGAGGGTATCGCCGGTGAATACTCGGTCTCCCGTGTAGATACTCATGCTGTCGGGCGTATGCCCCGGCGTATAAATCACTTGCAGCTCAATGTCTCCGACGGCATGCCGCTGCCCGTCCGCGACGTGAATGTCTACGTGGGGCGCAGGCGCCCGGCGGTGCATGATGACTTTGGCGTCCGTCAAGCCGTTGAGCTCGAAGCTGGCGGTACGGTGGTCGGCGTGGGTGTGAGTGTCGATGATGGCGTCAAGTCTACAGCCATAATAAGCGAGCGCTGCAAGATAACGATCGATCTTTTCCTTGACGGGATCGATCAAGACAGCCTTGCGGGTGTTCTCGCAGGCGAGGAGATAGGTTTTACACTTGCCGTGATTGAGCTCGCGAAACAACATGGCGATCCCTCATATCTCCAGCCGTCGCCAGATCTGCCATCGTTCCTTACCGACAAAAACCGGAACTGAACTGCAAGGCTGTTCCTCCGCCTCCAGCACGAACCGCCCTTTCAGAAGATCGTCAAGTTCTCCTTCGCCTAAACCGAAGGGTGGTCCAACTTCGCTCGCGTCGTAGAAGAAGAAACCGATCAGGAGACCTCCCGGACGGAGCAGTTCGAAAACTCGCGCGCAATAAGCCGGTCGGGAGCGGCGCGGCAGCGAGCACAAAAAGGCCCGTTCATAGATGATGTCGAAGCGGATACCGCCGAAGTCATATTGAAAGAAATCGCCAAGACGTACAGTTCGCTGCAACGGCCCTAACGCGCGAGCCGCCGCACTCACAGCCGCCGGGCTGAAGTCGATGGCGATTACTTCGTACCCAGCCTCGTGGAACGAAGCAACCTCGTACGCGGCGCCACATCCGGGAATTAGCACCCGGCCTCCTCCCGAAGCTCCGGCCAAGTACTTGGCCAGCTCGCGGGGAACGCCGCCTGCATCCCATGGCATTCGACCCTCACGAAATCGAATGTCCCAGAACTCAGGCGCTGATGGATCGTTCGCCGTCGCCATTGGAGCCTCTTCTGGTGCCGCCTCACGCAAAGCTCAGCCGCGCGCGTTATCGAACTCCTCACCGTCGCGCGGCGGCTGAAGCGCGATGTAAGGCACCGGTCGAAATTCACTTGGCCTTCGGCTCGGACTTTTTCTTCCCACTCTCTCTCCATGGAGAGTCGGGCTCTTCTTCACCAATTCGCCGGGGCATTGGGATGAATTCCCAATCCGAGATTGAAAAGTGCGCTGCATGGTTCAGATGTCTGCAGAGCCCATCCAGCTCAGGGAAAAGCGAGGCTGGATTTACGCCTACCCGCGTCAGAAATCTTAAGACATCGCCCGGCCTCAACCGAATCTCTAGCTTTGCAAGAGATTCCTTGTACCGCCGATTTTTGTCTAGTGGGATGAACTTCTCCTCTTTATTCATGAATTTGTGTGCCGTAAACCAGCCCGCTTGCGCAGTCATGCGGTGAGATACGATGGTAGGCCTGAAGACCTTCGTTCTGTCTGTCGAAAATGGACTCGTTTTGGTTGTAGGCAGAATGATATCGGACTTCGGCACCTTTAACATCCAAACGACACTATCGTGGTGGGAACCGAATTGGCAATTCTCAAATGCAAAATAAAGTGCGACGAGAGGATTCTCGGTCCAATCCAAAAGCCTGGTTTCTAACCCATGATGCTGAGCGAGACCAAGCCAATCCCACTCGGTTTGAGGAGCCTTATCGATCAGCCATCCGGCCCTCCGTTTGAACTCAAGGAAACGCTCACGCTCGACTGTCAGAATCTCGTCAGCCTTTATTAGGTTCTCGTGCAATAAGGAGTTAATGGTTCGGGCATATTTCGGAATAAGCGGCTTGTCGACGTCCTGACCCCGAAATAGGACGATTTCGCGGCTCGGTGAATAGCGAATTCTGTGGTAAAAGGCATCAATCAAGGAAAAGAACTCGTCGGTCCGACTACATTTCGCGGTGAGCACTATTGTTTTTCGCCTCGCGCTTCGAATCGATTTGCTCAGTGTGCCTAACGAGCCTGTAGAAAAAGTCCCAACCACTAAAAAAGCGTACAAATTGGGGGTACCTAAATGGTCTCTCGATCCGAGATCGTGGCTTAAACGCCAAATACGGAGGTCGTTTTTCTCGTAAATTTTTCCATCTACCTTTTTCTACAGCCTCAACGACAAGGCTGAGGAGTCGCCCCGATCTCCTCAAGCCGATGGTTAGGAGGTTTTAGGAGGAGTTACATTGAAAGAAGAAGGCCCCTGATTTTCTTCTATTTCCTTCAGATGTAGTTCAAATGCAGCGATCCTGTTGTGCGCAGAGAGATTTTGCGCCTCAAGTTTAATAATACGTTTCTGAAGTTTCGCGTTTTCCGCCTTGAGTGCAAGTATGTATTGTTGAACTTCAGGATGGCTCGCTTGAATCTTCGCCTGAAGTTCCTCCGATTCTGGCGACCCAATCTGTTCCATGATTATTGTCCTCCTAACTATTAAGCATGCTACCAGTGCTTGCAGCAGTGTATCTGGTCATGCTCTCCAACTGAGAAAACCAAACCTGCTGCAATATCCATCATTGACTCGCGCTCTGTCAACCCATTCGATACCCCGCCCACAGGGCGGGGCTTGCTCATGGTTCGATCTTCCTCACCATGACCCTGAGTGGAAATCGAACGGGTCAGGGTTGACGGTGAGCAACATACGAACAACTTGACCCCGTGCACAGCACGGGGCATGAGTCGAACCGTCAATGTCTCTCCCCGACAAACGCTGCCCGTCCGGCGGTGTACGCGGATATCAGCCCGCAGTGTAGCATTTCGAGGGTTAGTTCCCGGTGATGGAGTCCACCCGCGAAAAAATCTGTTTGAGCCTCGCCGTGACCGGGGCAGGCAGAGGAGGCTTCGTCAGAGATTCTATGTTGGCCTTCAGGTGATCCGCGCTCCCGGTGCCGGTAAGAACGACATGGACTCCCGGCTCATGGCGGCAGAAGCGATAAGCGGCGTCCATAATCGTCGATGTTTTTCCGTCTTTGAGCAAAAAATCCAACGGATCTTCCGGGTTGCAGGCATCGCGGTCCACCAAGCCTTTTTTCGTCAATTCGGCCCACACCTCTCGCAGCCGCTCAGGCCGGCTCAAAGCTCTGCGGACGGCGAACATCACCAGCGTGCCGACCTTTTTTTGCTGAGTTTTTGGAAAGACGTGACTCCGCGCCGACTGATTCAACATGTTGAAGCCGGCCATGACAACGTCCCAGTAATCGTCGTCGAGCGCTTGCTGCAGCATTTGATGCGTCGGGTCCTCCACGAACGCCTCGCTGATGGCAACGAAGCGGATCTTGCCCTCCTCGCGCATCTTTAATAGAACCGGGAGCAGCTTCGTCGAGGCGTAGGTATAGTCGCCTGGCTCCACGCCGTGAGCGTGATAGACGTCGATATAATCGGTCCGTAGGAGCCGAAGGCTCTGCTCCAGGCTTTTTCGGACTTCTCCGGCGGGAGCGCTCGGATCCGCCAGAGGAAATTTCAATTTTGTCGAGATAATGACTTTGTCTCTTGGAACCGCGGCGATGGCCTTGCCGACGATCTCCTCCGTGCCGTAGACTTCCGCCGTATCGAGAAAGTTCACGCCGAGGTCGAGCGCCTGGCGCACCAACGCAATCGATTCTTTCTCGGATCTATTGTCCCGCATGCCGAGACGGCTCGGCCCGCCGCAGCCGAGCCCGGCGACGCTAACGCGCAACCCGGTACGCCCCAATGTGGTGTACTCCACTTCTCTGTCCTTTAGTAACTTCGGCTCATCAGTGGGTCGTTGGAGTACTGGAGTGATGGAGTAATGATTCTCGGAAACCCAGTACTCCAATACTCCAACACTCCATTACTCCAGTACTCGTTCTACCCGTATGCCGAGAACTTCGCCGGTGGCGCGGATCTCGCCCGCCGCGGAGAGCGTGCAACTCACCCATGCCTTGCGGCCTTCGATTTTTAGAATCTTGGCGCGCAGGCGGAGCGTTTCATCAATGGGAGTCGGGCGAAGATAGGAAACGTTCAGGTTGCCGGTGACGTAGCCGATCTTGGGCGAGCTGCCGATCGGCCTGCCCTCGCTTTTGTAAGCGTGAGCGATTGCTAAGTTCAAACTGTGGCAATCGATCAGAGTGGCGATGATGCCGCCGTTGACGATCTGCTTCGACCCGCCGCAGTGATGACTCTCCGGCCGCCACTCGCAAACGGCTTCGTCTCCGTCCCAGTAACTTCGAATTTGCAAGCCTTTTTCATTGTCGGCGCCGCAGCCGTGGCAGTGCAGCACCGAGCTCTGTTCCTGGAATGATTTTTCTTTTGCGGCCACGGCGATGGAAAAATTTTGTAGGGGCGCGATTCATCGCGCCCTACCTTTACGGATTCTTCTTGAGCTTCAACGCGGCTGAATTAATGCAGTATCTCTGGCCGGTGGGCTGAGGGCCGTCGTCGAACAGGTGGCCGAGATGAGCGCCGCAGCGGTTGCACATGGCCTCGGTCCTCCCCATGCCATAGCTATTGTCCGTTTCCGTCTCGACGTTTTCCGCCTTGGCGGGCTTCCAGAAGCTCGGCCAGCCCGTGCCCGAGTCGAATTTCGTATCCGAGCTGAACAGCTCGTTGCCGCAAGCGGCGCACTTATACATTCCCTTCTCTTTGCTGTTCCAATACTCCCCAGTAAAGGCGCGCTCCGTGCCCTTCTGCCGGCAGACCTGATATTGCTCGGGCGTCAGCTCCTTTTTCCACTCTTCGTCGCTCTTGCGGATTTTATCGGCCATGATGAATGAACCTCCTAGTGTAGTGTCTCTTAAATTAAGGCACTTATCCTTCAAGCTTTCTCTATTCA
>CAYOJC010000164.1:0-7323 GCA_964404195.1 uncultured Syntrophobacteraceae bacterium | reverse complement strand
GCGCGCCGGGTTTCGCCCCAAATCCCTTACCGCATACCAAAGCCGCTCACCGCCAATCGCCGTCACCCGCGTGAGTGCCGTCCGATACCTTTTTGACGAAGACTTTAACGGCAGAATCGTGCGTGGAGTGCGGCGACGGACTTCGTGAAGAAAGGATTGAAATCTTTCTGGGTGCGGAAAACGTCTGGTAAAAGGTGGTTTCCTTTGAACAGAGAGAAAGCTATACTTAGGGAACCTAAACTCAATTGGTGGGGTAAAAAGCAATGAGCCAACTGAAGTTTGATCTTCCGCCGGAATTGGTAGGGCTCCTTCGAGAACTCGGCGAACCCACAGCCGCCGTCAAAGAATGTGTCGTTTTGGAGCTTTATCGGCGAGGGATGATTTCTTCGGGCAAGGCAGCAGAGCTTTTAGAGATGAGCCGGATGGAGTTCATCCGTTACTCGGGTCGCCTGGGTGTTCCATTTTTTCGTATGTCTCCTGAAGAATGGGACGAGGAAAGGCAGCAGCTTAGGGAACTGAACGGCAAGTGATTGTCGTTAGCGCGACTCCAGCCCCCTGATCAGCTTCGAGCACCTGGGGAAAGCAGAGTTGCTGGCAACCCTGTTCAACAAAGTAGTCATCCCACCGGCAGTTCGGCAAGAAACCTACAAAGTTCTACCTTTACCTCCGTGGGTGAAAGAACGCCCCCTTTCTCAACCTCTTGCAGCGCAAATCCTCCGGTGGAGGCTGGGCAACGGCGAGCGGGAAGCGATAGCTCTAGCTGTGGAGCTTCAGGCTGATTTTTTGCTAATGGACGAGTTGGCAGGGCGCAGAGCAGCGATCAGCTTAGGGCTAAAGGTCTTTGGCACTCTCGGCGTTTTACTGCAGGCTAAAGAACGCAATCTGATTCCGGCTGTCAAACCGCTCGTAGAGCAGTTGCTGGGATTTGGCTTTTATGCAGATGAGGAGCTGATTGTTCGTGTATTGCAGTCGGCGGGAGAGGAGTGAGATTTCTCGATCCGGATGTGAGCCGAACCCCTTGGCCCTGAACCAAGCCCGACTACTCGGGGTTTCTGGCTGACTTGAAGTTGACGGCGAAGGAGGTGGTGAGGAAGAAATCTTTGGCGAGGTTTTTGACGAGCTTCAACGGGCGAGCGTATGTTGCTCTTTTCCACCGGCTGGATTAAAATCTCTCCATGGATTTGCAGCCTGACATTTCGGAACTCCTGGTCTGTACTACTCAGGGAGTCTGGCGCATCGCGGGTACTCGCGTCTCTCTGGACAGCGTAATCTATTCCTTTTTGGATGGTGCGACTGCGGAGGAGATTTGCCAAGACTTTTCCTCTCTGTCCCTTGCATAGGTCTATGGGACGATCGCGTACTATCTAAAGCACCGGGAAAACGTCGATGCCTACCTTAAGACGCAGGAACAGGCTGCTGCAAAGCTCCGTCAGGAACTGAAGGCTCGCCATTCGGATTTTCTTAGAGACCTCCGCCAGCGTTTGCTTGCTCACCGCCAGTCGCCAACCGAGGGCAATTATCGTTATCCGCAGCTCGGTATCTGAAAGCTGCTCAGGAGGCGGTTATGTTAAAGACTATTGAGATACCCGACGAGATCGCCGGACTGCTTGGTCCTGACGAATGCCTACGCCGGGCATGGACTGAGGCGGTGGTATTGGAGTTGTTCCGGGAGCACCGCATCTCGGCCGGAAAGGCCTCTGAACTTTTGGAGCTGTCGTATAGGGAATTCCTCGATCTGCTTCAAGCGAAGAACATCCCTGTGTTGACTACCCCGCCCCGTGACGCCGAAGAAGTGGCTGATCTTCTCCGGCGCGCGGAAGAGTGAGCGTGAAGGTTGTTGCAGATTCGAGTTTCCTCATCGCTTTAGCCACGATAGATGCCCTACCCCTTCACTGCGATCGTTGGAAATTGATTCTCCGAGTCATTCCAGCACGGGATGCTTCTATATTATCACAGCCCTACCCTACAGTCAGGGTTGAATTAAATCTCCGAGGGAAAGAAAATGAACTACCCAGCAGCAAGCTGCGGGGAATTAGACCCCGTAGAGATTAAAACGGAGGAAATTAGTATTCCGCCCGGTTGGCGGCTTTGAAGGACGAGGCGAAGGACGTGGTGATGAAAAAATCTTTAGCGAGGTTGGTAACGAGCTTCAACGGGCGGATTTTCCACAGGCGCATGTCTCTCAACTGCTCTACGGTGTTGCCCCAGAATCGCTGAAGATCCTGTCTGGAGTAAACGGCGCGGTTGCTGAAGACGTCGAACTTAACGTGCGGCAGACTGAATTTTGACGGCAGAACATGCCGCAGGCGCGTGTAAGCCGCCTGCCATTCCTGAATCTTGCTTCCCGCCCAGGCGTTCCTATGGATACGCGACATCTCGTCGAGCTGGCGGGCGGCTTCTCCGTCCTGCGTCACGTGGCTGCGCAACTTTTGCAGCCTTTTCTGAAGCGTCCCCCACTTTCGCAGGAATGAATTCAAGTCCTCGCGGCTGACCAGAACTTTCGAGCACAATTCTTCAAAAGGATCGAGCAACGCTTTGGCCTTCTTCGGCAGTGCCGCCTTGGCGTCATTGTAAGTTTTTTGCCACTCGGCGATCTTGAGCGACTGCCAGATCTCCCCCTGGATTCGCTGAATCTCTTCCAGCCAGCGTTCTTCGCGCTCGCTCTTCTTCCGCGTCTGGAGCCAGACTTCTTCCATCTCTTTTAGGAATTTGGCCCAGGAGATGAAAAGCTGGGTAATTTCTTTGGCGCGCTTCCAGGCGTGCGTCGGAAGAGAATCAACGGCAAACCCCGGGCGGCGCGCGGTCCGGTCTTTCAAACGGAAGAAACCCGCTATCATCGGGTGCTCCTTTTCGATGAGCGCCGCGTTCTTGTACCAGAAGAAGACCGACATGAGATTCCAATAGACCTTGGGATTGTGGCTCCAGCGCGAGAGAATGCGGATCATATTTTCCTTGCTGTAAAAGCTTTTCCAGGCATCCTCATAGGCCTCCGTCCATTCCTCGGCGCTCATGCGCGGATGCTGAATGGTGGCGTGGAAGGAATCGCGCTTGTTGAAGTCGGGGTCCATCCAATCGCCGCGCTGCTTCATCTCTTTGTGGTCCTGAGAGCCCGGCAGCGGCGTCAGCATGAAGAAAGAAGCCTGGTCCGGCTGGATGACGTTCATCAAATATTCGGCGTCCCGCTTCACGCCCTCTTTGTCGTCCCAAGGAAGCCCGACGATGTATCCCGTGTGGACTACGATGCCGGCGTCGTGCCACTCTTTGATGATGCTCTGATACTCTTCGACCTTGTTTTGGGCTTTCCCTTCGGCCTTGAGGTTCTCCGGATTGACGCTCTCCATGCCGATGAAGACCTGCGTGCAGCCGGCCTTGGCCGCCAGCGCAACGAAGTCCTTGGGCTTCTTGGCCAGGTCCACCTGCATCATGAAGGTGATCTTGATGCCTTCTTCTCTGAGCTTGATGATCTCCTCGAAGGTCTCGCGCCAGAGTTTCTTACGCGCGAAGTTGTCGTCGGTAAAAAAGTAAAATGTCACGCCGTGCTCGAGGTAGTTTCGCCGCGCCAGCTCGGCGATGCTCTCCGGGCTGCGCTCGCGCATCTTGCGCCCTTGCACGTTGATGATCGTGCAGAACGAGCAGGCGAACGGGCAGCCGCGCGAAGTGTCCGCCGTGCCGAACTGCGGCTTGGCGAAGTGCTTCATGGTCTTGGGGCTCGTCACCGGCAGCGGCGCGTCGTTGATATCGACGAGGTTTTGCAGATCCCCCGCGTAGTGATAGAGCGGCTTAAGGTGTCCGCTCAGGCAGTCGGTAAGGATTCCCTCCCATTTTCCTTCCACCTCGCCGGATATGGCGGTGATGCCCTCGCGGAAGAGCTCCTGGATATCGGGCTCCTGCTCGCCCAGCATCGAGACGGTCCCGCTGGTATGAAACCCGCCCATCATCACGTCGATCCCCTGGGCGCGGAACTGTTTGGCCAAATCGAATGCGCGGGGAAACTGGTTGGTCTGAACGCCCACGAGGCATACTAGCAGCTTGGTGCGGGCGCGCCGGCTCCAGTGGATGATTTTCTTGACCGGCAATTTCTCCGCCGTCTCGTCGAACGTTACGACTTCCAGCTCGATGTCGCCGAGAGCCCGGCGTTGCTTCACATCCTCGGTCAACCCGTGGAGAACGTTCAGGGTATTGCTCGGCAGAACGCCGCGCCAAAACCGGATCACATAGCCGTCGTCGTCGTACTTGGACGGTTTGATGAGAACGATTCTGAATTTATCGATGGCGGGACTCTTTTCCGGCTGAAGGCTGTGCCGGACGCTTGTAAGTTGGATAGACATAACTTAAGATAAACGCACTTGTCCCGCTAGTCCTTTGGAATTTAACAGTCGCTCAGGGGTTATGTCAAGGCAATTATGCCCTATTTCCCCGAGGGCCGCGCCGGCAGATTGAATGATCCGTCTGTTTCGCGTCTCGAAGATCTATCCGCCCGATTATCCCGCGCTTGTCGATATTCACTTAGAAATTGAGAAGGGGGAGTTCGTTTTTCTCAGCGGCCCGAGCGGGGCCGGCAAGACGACTCTCCTGAAACTTCTTTTCAGGGGAGAAGAAGCGACCGACGGGCAAATCGTCGTCAACGGTCGCAACGTCGGCCGGTTGGACGCCGGCGGCGTCGCCAAACTGCGCCAGGAAATCGGTCTTGTCTTCCAGGAATTCAAACTACTGCCCAACATGACGGTTCTCGACAACGTCGCGCTGGCGGCGGAGGTCGTCGGAACCCCCGCGCGCGAGAGCCGCAAAAAAGCATTCAACTTGCTGCGCGAGCTGGGCCTCAAGGACAAGCACGATGCCAGGCCGGCGATGCTCTCCGGCGGCGAGCAGCAGCGGGTGGCGATCGCGCGCGCGCTGGTCAATGAACCGCTCCTGGTTCTCGCCGACGAGCCCACCGGGAATCTCGATCCTGAAGTGGCGGAGGAGACGATGCGGCTCTTTGCCCGGATTCACGAGCAGGGCGCCACGATCGTGATCGCCACGCACGATGCGGGACTCATCAAGCGGTTTCATCACCGGGTGGTCATGCTGCAACGAGGCTACCTGATCCACGACCCGAAGGTCGCGGGCGAGGCTTGGCGGTGAAGCTATCTCAAGTCTCATTCGTGTTTCGCCGCGTCTTCAATAGCTTCAGGGAAGTGCTCTGGACGCACGTCCTGACTTCGGGAACCATGGCGATGACGCTCTTCATCTTCGGCGGCTTTCTTCTCGTCCAGGAAAATATCGAGGGGCTCGTCCGGGGGTGGGGGAGCGGAGTTCAGATTTTCGCCTACCTGGAAAATAATCTCGCCGCAGTTGAAGTAGATCCGCTCGTGAACCGCGTCCGCGCCTATGCGGAAGTCGAGCGCGCGCGCTTCATCTCGCAGCGGGAAGCGTGGGACAGCTTCAAGAAATCGCTCGGCGCCGGGTCCGGCGTGCTCGAGGGACTGTCGGCCGATGCCTTGCCCGCGTCGCTGGAGATTGCGCTGAAGGCAAGCTACCGCGATCACGATTCACTCTCCGGCGTGGCCGGGCGTCTTCGCTCCGAGAAGGGGATTTCTGAGGTCGAGTATCCGCAAGAGTGGATGGAAAAATTCAGCGCGCTCGTTTTGGGAATCGAGTGGGCGAAGTGGATTCTCGGCGGCTTTCTTTTCCTGGCTACGCTGTTGATCGTCGGCAACACGGTCAAGTTCGCGATCTTCGCGCGCCGGGAGGAGATCGAGATCATGCGGCTCGTGGGCGCGCCGTCGTCGGTCATCCGGATGCCTTTTCTCATCGAGGGGATGATCCAGGGGATCTTCGGCGCCGCGCTGTCGCTGCTGTTCCTGTGGCTTCTGTTTCTTGCCTTGAAGTCTCAACTCCCGTTGACGCCGGAGATTTTCATAGACCGGGGCCGGCTTCGTTTTCTCGCGCCCGAAAGCGCCGCGCTGCTGTTTTTGTTGGGCTGGGCCATGGGCGCGTTCGGCAGTTTTTTTTCCCTGGGGCGGTTTCTTCCGAGATGGTAAGCTGCGCGCGCGGGGGCGCGCCAATGCAAAATGCAGAGGTCAAATTTCAAAATGCAAATTGAAAGAAAGAAACATCTGCTCTTATTGACTTTTACACTTTGCAGTTTTCATTTTGCAATGAGCCCAATTTTTCTCCCGAGCCCGCTCGTCCGCGCCTCCGAGGCCAACCGGGATCTGGAAGGAATCAAGAAAAAAATCGAGCGCGAGCGCCAGGGGATCACCACGGTCAAGAAAAAAGAGGGCTCGGTCCTGGAGAGCCTGGGTAAAATCGACGGCGAGCTGGACAAGAAAAACAAGGAACTCAAAAAAATCAACGGCGCGCTCGATTCCATCCTGGCCGACATCAAGAAAAAAGAAGCCGAGGCCCGGAAGATCGACTCCTCGATCGACGCGAGAAAAGATTTATTACGGCATCGGGCGGCGGCGCTCTATAAATGGCAGCGGACGGGAACTCCTTTCATCCTGCTCAACGGCGCCGGCTCGGTCGGCGAGCTGATGCAGCGCAGGCACTATCTCCAGGCAACTCTGAGCTACGATCGCGCGCTGGTCGATCGGCTGAGCGACGAATCCGAGCGCCAGCAGGCGCTGAAGAAAGAGCTGGAGCAAAAAAAAGAAGAGATGAGCCGGCAAAAAAAGGCGCTCACGAACATCAAGGAATCCATCCGCCAGGACAAGCAGAAGAAGCAGGAGATGCTCGCGAGCCTCCGGCGGGAAAAGGGAACGCGCCAGCGCGCGCTGAAGGAACTCGAGCAGGCGGCCCAGAGGCTGCAAAAGATGATGGACGAGATCAGCCGGAGGTCGGCCGCCCTGCCCAGGGAATCTCCTTCGGGCACGGGCCTTGAGGCGATGCGTGGCAAGCTCGAGTATCCCGCCCGGGGCGCGGTAACGAGCGGATTCGGCAAGACGCAGCACCCGGAGTTTTCCGCCGAGCTGTTTCGCAAAGGCATCGACATCGATGCCCCGCTGGGAGAAGAGGTCAGGGCCGTCGAAACCGGCAAAATCGTCTTCGCCGACCGCTTCTCCGGTTACGGCAAGATGATGATCATCGATCACGGCCAGCGCTACTATACGATCTACGCGCACCTGGCTGAACTGTTCAAGAAATCCGGCGACCCGGTCCGCAAGGGAGAGCCGATCGCGCTCGTCGGCGACAGCGATTCGCTTGCGGGGGCGCGGCTTTACTTCGAAATCCGCAAGGACGGGAGGCCCGTGGACCCGGCGCCGTGGTTTCGGAAATGACCCATCACCTAGTGTAGTGTCTCTTAAATTAAGGCACTTATCCGTCGAGGTTTCTCTATTC
>CAYOJC010000163.1:0-7490 GCA_964404195.1 uncultured Syntrophobacteraceae bacterium | reverse complement strand
GCTACTGCGTCAACCACTACATCTTGGGGTTCCCACTCCAAAGCCGGAAGGACCATTTTTATAAGGAGTCGATCGCACGTGTTTACCCAGAGCAACCACAAAAAGTAATTTATTGTAGTGAGATATTACGGCGGCTCGACGAATTTTTGGAGTCAAACATAAAATTTTACCGACTTTTGGGCTATTGGGGTGCACTCGAGTTTCGGGCTGCTTTAGAAGGCGTTAAGGCATGTGTGCTCCGGGAGGTTAATAGAAACTCGTATTCGCCGGCGTTAAATAGTCCTGACAATGAGGTGAGGTTCTCGACAGCCGTGAGAGCTGGCGCATTGAAGGAAGAAAAGCCTCGCCTGATTCTAGGTGCAACGCTACAGATTGCGTGGGCTTTTAACTGGGGTCCCGCGCCGGAGATTCTGAACAGCTACTATAAAGAGAACAAACGGGGATCTGTACTGTTTCCAAATCCCGAATAAATTAGTATCCATACTCTTCCCGGCGTCTCCATCCCAGTTTGAGCCCACCCGGGGTTAGGGTATAATACTTCGCCTAAGGCATTTCGCGCTAAATCGGCGACTTTTATATGGATATCGTTCTCCTCAAGGCGACGGCGCTATTGTATCTGATCGCCACGGGCACCTTCATCCTTTATGTCGTGCTCCTCAAGGATCTTTTCTCGCGGGCTTCCCCGCTGATTCTGCTGTTCGGATTTTTATTGCACACGGTCGCGTTGGGCTTACAGATCTCTCAAAACGGCTTTCCCGCCGTCACCGAATTGCACGAAGCGTTGGCCGTCTACAGTTGGGTCATCGTCGGAGTCTATCTGTTGGTCCAGCTTAAATATCGCTTGACGATCCTCGGCTGTTTCGTGGCGCCTTTGGCGTTGCTCATGTCGCTCGCGGGAATCGCATTCGGCGCCGGGGGAGGAGAGCTTCCACCCGGACTTAAAACCTACTGGCTGCCGGTTCACGTAACGCTTGCGTTTCTCGGCAACGCGGTGTTCGCCCTGGCTTTTGCCGTGAGCGTGATGTACCTCGTCCAGGAATCGCGGCTTAAGAGCAAGAGGACGACGGCGCTCCATAAGCCGCTCCCGTCGCTGGAACGGCTGGACCGGTTGAACTACATATTCCTCGTTTGGGGATTTCCCTTGATGACGCTGGGAATACTTACCGGCAGCCTATGGGCCGGCGTCTACTGGGGGAATTACTGGTCGTGGGACCCGCGCCAGATCTCTTCCACGATCACATGGCTGGTTTACGGCTCGCTGCTTCAAGGACGAATCACCGCGGGCTGGCGCGGCCGAAGGGCGGCGTTGTTGACGATTTTTGGGTTTGTCGTTTGGTTCGGCTATTTTCTCTGGGGCGACGCGCTGTTTCCCAGCAGGCACACGGGCAGCTTCGAGTAATACGTGAACAAAGAGATTGTCATCGTCGGGCTCAATCACCGCACCGCTCCCGTGGAGATGCGCGAGCGAATCGCATTCGATCAGTCCCTTTTGGGCGAGACGCTCCGATGTCTCCGCGCCTTGGGGTCGGTGCACGAGGGAGCGGTGCTCTCCACCTGCAATCGGGTGGAAGTGGTCGCGGCGACGTTCGACAGGGAAGCGGCGTTTGCGGAGATCAAGAAGTTTTTGTTGGAGCGGGAAGCCGCCGCCGGCGAAAGCAACCTGGAAGATCATCTCTACGCGTACGGCGGAGGCGAGGCGGTGCGCCATCTGTTTCGCGTCGCGTCCAGTCTGGACTCCATGGTCGTGGGCGAGCCGCAGATTCTGGGCCAGCTCAAAGATTATTACACCGCCGCTAAAGAGGCCGGCAGCGTCGGGATGGTCCTGCACCGGCTTTTTCACCGCTCGTTTTCGGTGGCGAAGCGGGTACGGACGGAAACCGGCATCGCCAGCCGCGTGGTTTCGGTAAGCTCCGTGGCGGTGGAGCTGGCGAAGCGTATCTTCGATCGTTTGGAAGACAAGACGGTCATGTTGATCGGCGCGGGAAAGATGGGCGATTCGGTCTGCCGCCATTTGCAGGGAAACGGCGTGAGCAGTTTGATGGTGACCAACCGCACTTTCGAGCGGGCAGTGGAGGTCGCTGCGGAATTCCGCGGCAACCCGATCCGCTTCGAAGATCTCCCGCGCTATCTCAAGCTCGCCGATCTCGTGATCGGCTGCGCCGGCGCGCCTGAATTTCTGCTCAAGCCGGAAGCCGTGGAGGAGACGCTGAGGGAGAGAAAGCAGAAGGCCATGTTCTTCATCGATCTCGGCGACCGGCGGAACTTCGATCCGCGCATCAACCAGATCGCCAACGTCTACCTCTACGACATCGACGACCTTCAGTCCGTGGCGAATGAAAATCTCAACGAGCGCGCGGGAGAGGTGCGCAAGGCCGACGAAATAGTGGAGGAAGAGGTGGCGGGTTTTTTGCGCTGGTTGGATTCCCTGGATCAGGTGCCGACCATCGTCGCCTTGAGCCAGAGGCTGGAGGAGATCCGGCGGAGCGAGTTGGAGAAATCTCTGCGCACGAGCCTCAAGGGCCTTTCGGAAAAAGAGCGGCAGGCGATCGAAGACATGACCTCGGCGATCATCGGCAAAATTCTTCACGCGCCGATCTCGCGGATGAAAAAAACGGAAGACGGAGAGGAATCTCTCTACGTCGAGGCGCTGAAGAAATTGTTCGGCCTGGAGGGGAAGTAACTAACAATGAAGATTGCAAAACACAAATTGTAAAATTGCCTCGGATCTCTCTTTCATTTTGCATTTTTCAATTTGCACTCTGCATTTTGCATTGATGGGTGAGACATGAACGTTATCCGCATTGGCACACGGGGGAGCGCGCTGGCCTTGGCCCAGACGAATTGGGTGAAGCGTAAATTGGAAGAGCGTTATCCCGAACTGCGTGTTGAAGTCGTTACGATCAAAACCAGCGGCGACAGGTTTCTCAACGCGCCGATGAAAGCGATCGCCGGCAAGGGAATCTTCGTGAAAGAGATCGAGGGGGCGCTGCTGCAAAAGGAAATCGATCTCGCGGTCCACTCGATGAAGGATCTGCCGACCGGGATGACGGCGGGGCTGACGATTGCAGCGATTCCCGAGCGGGAAGACGCGCGCGACGTGCTGGTCAGTGTGGCCGATCGCCGGCTGAAGAATCTGCGGACGGGGGCAAAGATCGGTACGGGTAGCTTGCGCCGCCAAGCGCAGATTCTCCATTGCCGTTCGGATTTGTCGGTCGTGCCGATCCGCGGCAACGTGGACACGCGGCTGAGAAAGATGGACGCCGGGGAAGTCGACGGCTTGGTGATGGCGGCCGCAGGACTGAAACGCCTGGGTTTGGAAAAGCGCATCACGGAATATTTGGCGGAAGAGATCTGCCTGGGCGCAGTGGCTCAAGGAGCGCTCGGGCTGCAAACTCGGGAAGATGACGCCGCCGGCGGATTGCTCGCGTTTTTGCGTCACGCGCCGACGACGCTGGAGGTTCGGGCGGAAAGGGCGTTTCTGGCGCGATTGGGAGGAGGGTGCCAGCTTCCGGTAGGAGCACGAGCGTGGGCCGCGCGCGACGGGCTGAGGCTCGCGGCGGTAATCGCAGAGCCCAATGGTCGCAAGGTCTTCAGAGAAGAATCGGAAGGTCGTGCGGAAGAGGCTGAGTCCTTAGGGACCGCGCTCGCCGAGCGCTTGTTGAGTCTGGGCGCGGACAACGTTTTAAATGTCGAGAACGGGGATTCGGCGCATGACGCGAGCTAACGTTAAAGCGTCCGAGGACGGCAGGCCGCTCGCCGGCCGGCGCATCGTCGTCACGCGCGCACGAGCGCAGGCGGAGTCCTTTGTGGAGGCGCTGGAAAGTCTCGGCGCCGAGGCGATCGAGTTCCCCACGATCGAGATCGTTCCGCCCGAGAGCTACGAAGCCTTGGACGGCGCAATAAACAAGATAGCAGAGTACGATTGGATCATTTTCACCAGCGTCAACGGCGTGAGCTGCTTCGCAAGTCGTTTAGCCGTTCGCAAAAAAGATCCGCTCGCTCTCAGGAAGATGCGCGTGGCCGCCATCGGTACGGAGACTGCGAAGGCCCTGGACGTTCTCGGCGTAGCGCCGCACGTCGTGCCGGAGGAATTTCGCGCGGAGGCGATTCTCGCAATGCTTCGCCCGGAGGAGATGCGCGGCCGCAAAGTGCTCATCCCGCGCGCGGCTGAAGCGCGCGATGTGCTGGTACAAACGCTCAGGCAGTGGGGCGCCGCGGTGGATATCGTTGAAGCTTATCGGACCGTTGCTCCGAAGATCGATACGAGCCGGATGCGCGCGCTGCTGCTGGGCGGGAAAGCCGATGTGGTCACGTTCACCAGCTCGAGCACGGTAAAAAACTTCGTTGCGCTCCTCGAAGCCAGGAACCTGAAGCAGCTTCTCGCGGCCACCGCGGTCGCGTGCATCGGTCCAATCACGCAGGCCACGGCCGAGGAGATGGGGATTCGCGTGGACGTCGTATCGAGAGACTATACCGTCGCGGGATTGACGCAGGCGATTGTGGATTACTTTAAAAAAGGCGGTAGGCCGTAGGCTGAGGCGTTAGGAAGATAAAGAAATCCGAACTACCGCCTACAGCCTGTTTCCTGGAGGTTTCATGGAATTTCCTAGCTATCGCCCGAGAAGGCTGAGAAGGAACGAGCGGCTGCGTTCGCTTGTGCGGGAGACCGCTCTCAGTGCCGATCACCTCATCTATCCTCTGTTCGTCGGACCGGGCAAGGACAGCGCCCAGCCGGTGGCTTCCATGCCGGGCGTGGCGCAGCTCTCCATCGATCGCGCGGTCAAAGAGTGCGAAGAGGTGAATGCCCTGGGAATCCCGGCTGTGATCCTCTTCGGCATTCCGGAGCGCAAGGACAGCGTCGGTTCGGAGGCCTACGTTGACGGCGGCGTGGTGCAGAGGGCGATTCGCGCGATCAAGGAGCGGGCGCCGGAGCTTTTGGTGATCACCGATGTCTGTCTGTGCGAGTATACCGACCACGGCCACTGCGGGGTCATCAAGGACGGCGACGTGGATAACGACCGCACGCTCGAACTGCTTGTCAAAGAAGCGCTCTCGCATGCGCAGTCGGGCGCCGATATCGTGGCACCGTCGGATATGATGGACGGAAGAGTCGGAGCGATCCGAAAGGCGTTGGATCAAAACGGCTTCGAGCAGATCGCCATCATGGCCTATGCGGCGAAGTACGCCTCGGGGTTCTACGCGCCGTTTCGCGACGCGGCGGAATCGACTCCGCAGTTTGGCGATCGCCGCTCGTATCAGATGGACCCGGCCAATGCCGACGAGGCGCTCCGAGAAGTCGAGCTGGACATCCACGAAGGGGCCGACATCATCATGGTCAAGCCGGCCATGACTTATCTCGATATCGTCTATCGCGTAAAGCAGAAATTCGGCTACCCGGTGGCGGCCTATAACGTCAGCGGCGAATATTCCATGATCAAAGCCGCGGCGAAAAACGGCTGGATCGACGAGCGGAGGATCGTGCTGGAGCTGATGCTGTCGATCAAGCGCGCCGGCGCCGATATGATTCTCACCTACTTTGCCAAGGACATTGCCCGTGAGCTGCGCGGAAGATGAGCGCGCAATTCCTTCGGTTCACAGATCGCTCACTTTTTTTCTCAATATCTCCGCGCATTCCTCTTCCCGTCCCGGCGTTCGCACCTGCGCCTCGGATAGACGGAACAGCAGCACCCGGCTCCCTCTGGCCAAGCGGATAACATAGGTGCCGGAGTCGGGATCGTAATAAACCGAGACATTAACGGTGGGCTCCGCTGATTGGAGCACTCTGCCGGCCCAGCGCTCGATTTCCTTTGAGGCTGCTTCGCCTTCCTTATCCGTGATCATATCAGGCGACGGAATATCCTGAAAATCTTTACCAACAAGGGGCAAAATTTCTGTTATCGATGCCAGCGAGCCAAATATTGTCAAATGAAAGCTGCGCCGGATGGCGCGTTTTAGTCAGACTTGAGCTGGAATTAATCGTACGGCCTGGCATAGCGGTTGCTTTAAAGACCACTTGTAAATCAGAATAACGGCAGCAATTAACCAAGACCTTAAAGCTGGCGGCACCAGGTCTTGACGCAGTGGGAGTGGTTCTTCCTCTCTTATAAGGTACTGCTTCGATCTCGGTCAAGTTGGTGCCGCCGAAGGAGACATGATGAATATCTTAAAGGCGGTGCGTAAACGGGCTTTTCTGTTCTGCTTGTCGATCGTTCTGACGATATTTTCGCAAGCGGAGCTGAATGCGGCTCAACTCCAATTGAGCTGGGCGGATAATTCCACCGATGAGGACGGCTTCAAAGTCGAGCGCGGGCCTGCAACGGCGGGTCCGTTTACGCAGATCGGCACGGCTGGTTCGAATATCGCTTCTTATACGGACTCGGGCCTGGCCGACGTGACGAATTTCTGTTACCGCGTGCGGGCCTATAATGCGGCCGGAGACTCGGCGTACACCAACGTCGCCTGCGGGACGACTACGGCCACAATGACGCTCACTAAAGCGGGCACAGGAAGCGGCACGGTTACCAGCTCACCCGCCGGTATCAACTGCGGCGCGACTTGCTCGTTTGGTTTTACGAGCGGCGCGTCTGTGACGCTGACGGCTACGGCGTCAGCCGGTTCCACGTTTACCGGCTGGAGTGGAGCATGCACCGGAACGGGCGCTTGCACGGTGACGATGAGCGCGGCCCAATCGGTCACGGCGACCTTTACGCTACAGACCTTTGCTCTCACTTTGACGAAGCCGGGCGCAGGCACGGGCACGGTCACCAGCGCACCCGCGGGAATCAACTGCGGCGCTACGTGTTCGGCGACCTACAACAGCGGCACGTCGGTGACGCTGACGGCTACGGCGGCAGCCGGTTCTACTTTTGCGGGCTGGAGCGGCGCATGCACGGGCACAGGCGCTTGCGTGGTTACGGTGGACGCGGCCAAGTCGGTTACGGCGACGTTCAATATACAGACCTTTGCTCTCACTCTGACGGAGGCGGGCGCAGGCACGGGCACGGTCACCAGCTCTCCTGCCGGTATCAACTGCGGCGCTACGTGTTCGGCGAGCTATAACAGCGGCACGTCGGTGACGCTAACGGCAACAGCGGCAGCCGGATCTACTTTTACGGGCTGGAGCGGCGCATGCACGGGCACCGGTAGTTGCGTCGTCACGGTGGACGCGGCCAAATCGGTGACGGCAACGTTTAGCGTTCCGCCGCCTACGGCGCCCTCGGCTCTGTCGATCCTATAAGCCTCGCGTCTCGAAGCTTGGCAAATTTGAAGAGAGAGAAGAGCGCCCCTCCGGGGCGCTCTTTTTTTTATGTCGATTCGCGCCGGCAGCGTGAGTTGAGCGGCTGAGCCGGTCAGGCCTGCAGTCCAACCGCGAAACCTCCCTTTTCTCGTTCAGTCTCTTCGTCTACAATGCCTTCGCAACTAGTGTAGTGTCTCCCGCTGTTGGCACCTTATCCTAAGTTCGACAGGCGAAACGGAGTCTGCCACCACGA
>CAYOJC010000162.1:0-7551 GCA_964404195.1 uncultured Syntrophobacteraceae bacterium | reverse complement strand
GGCCAGTCTCAAAGGCCTTCAATTCGCCAGGCAGAACCGTTCCGAGGCGATGAAGATCATAGCGGATTATTTGGGCGTCAAAGACGCCGCATTGAGCGAACAAATCTTCGAGCTTTATTTAAATCGGCTGTCCGCGGGCGGTTCAGCCGATGAATCCTGGATGAAGGGCGCAATCGATTTCACGCAGAAAAGCATCGGCGGCGACGTCAAAGAAGTCCGTCCGAGCCAGGTTTTCGATTTCAGCTTCGTTGACAAATCATCGCGGTAGTATGGGATCAAAGGCCATGAAGAACAGAAACACTTTGTTCCCAGGCCGGTCAATAAGGTCCCAGCTAGAAGGCGCGCGAAGAATCTCGAGCGCAGGCGTACTTTTGTCAGTACGTCGAGCGAAGGGATTCGAGCGCAACGCACTAGATGGGCCTTTTTCAACGGCCTGAGCGTTTCAGTGGCAAGCGCTGAAGGATCCAAGCGATACCCCGTACTGATCGCTGGGGGCGGTCCCACCGGTCTCGCGCTGGCCAGTGAGCTGGGCTGGCGCGGCATCTCCTGCCTTGTCGTCGAGCAAGGCGACGGCGCCGTTGATTTCCCCACCACCAATCTCGTCAACACCCGGACGTGCGAGCATCTGCGCCGCTGGGGCTTGGCGGACGAAGTCCGCTACCGCTCCGGGTTTCCCGCCGACTACCCGCGAAATTATGTTTTCGTCACGCGTATGAACGGCTATGAGATCGCGCGCTTCGATCACCCCGCCAACGGCGCTCCGGACACCCGCTCGCCCCACAGCCCGGAGGGGAGAATCTGGGTCTCGAAGCCGTTCTTCGATCCTATAATACAGCGACACGTGAAAGGCTTGCCCGGCGTCGAGATCCGCTATCACTCGATGCTGGAATCGTTTCACCAGGACGATCACAAGGTCGTCGCCAACGTCGTCGATTCGCAAAGCGGAAATCGATCGACGATCGAAGCGGAATATCTGGTCGGTTGCGACGGCGGAAAAAGCGCTGTCCGTCACCGGCTCGGCATCGAACTGCAAGGAGCTTTCGCCCAGGGAATGAATGTGGCGGTCCTGTTTCGCTCGCCGCTGCTCTCGCTCAGCCGTCACGGCCCGGCGGTGCAGTACCAGATCATCAACGCCGAGATTCAGGGCGCGATCGCCGCCGTCGACGGACGCGAGCTGTGGCGCTTGAACATCCGCGGCGTCAAGCCCGAGCAATTGGACTCGCTCGACGCGCCGGGAAAACTGCGCCACGCGCTGGGCGAAAACATTCCCTTCGAGCTTCTCGCCGTGCGGCCGTGGACCGGCCACTGCGTCGTGGCGGAGCGCTACGGCCACGGGCGCGTGTTTCTCGCCGGCGACGCGGCACACCTTCTCTGGCCCGCGGGAGGTTTCGGCATGAACACCGGCGTCGGCGACGCGGTGGATCTCGGCTGGAAGCTCGCGGCGACGCTCCAGAGTTGGGGCGGCCCGCGGCTTTTGGACAGCTACGAGCCCGAGCGCAGGCCGATCGGCCTGCATAACGTGACCGAGGCGGGCGAAATGCGCGCGGGGTTCGACACGCAGATCCCTTTTTCGCCTTTGCTCGAACAAGACGGCGATGAGGGAAAAAAATTGCGGGTAAAAGCGGGCGAAGCGATCCGGCGCACGCGCGCCAAAGAATTCCAGCACGACTCCGCCGGCATCGAGCTGGGATACCTCTACGACCATTCGCCGCTCTGCGTCGCGGACGGGACGCCCGCGCCGCCGGCCGATCACGCGATTTACACGCCGACGACCTGGCCGGGCGCCCGCGCGCCGCACGCGCGGCTCGGCGACGGCCGCTCGACCCTCGATCTTTTCGGCCGCGGCTTTGTCTTGCTGGTGCTTTCTCGTAAGATAGGCGACGTGTCCGGTTTTACCTCGGCCGCAGAAAAAGCCGGCCTGCCGCTCGAAGTCGTGAGTTTGGATGAGCCGGAAGTCCGTACGGTGTACGAGCGCGTATTGGTGCTCGTGCGTCCCGACGGGCACGTCGCGTGGCGCGGCGACGCAGCGCCGTCGGACGCGGCGGAGATTGTCGACCGCGTCCGCGGCGCGCAATAGATATGAACCGGAGGTGATCATGTTCGATTGCATTCGAAGGACTTTTATTTGTGCGACCCTGATAGCGGCCGCCCTGGCGCTCCATGCATCGGACGGCGTTTGCGCCGTCGAGCGGCTCGTCGGCATTCATTCGGCCCAGGTGCTGTCTCAATCGATGCCATGGATCGCCCAGGAAGCCGGGCTGTTCAAAAAACACGACCTCGAGTTCCGCCTGGTTTTCATCGCGTCGTCGCCGGTCGTAACCGCTGCTATGCTGGGCGGCGACGCGGAGATCGCGGTGACCGGCGCGATCGGCAACGTTCGGGCGTACGTGCAAGGCAACACCGACCTGGTGTTCATCGGCGGGATAAAAAATTTCATGACGCACAACATTATGGGAAAGCCGGAGATTAAACGGCCCGAGGATCTCAAAGGAAGAAGAGTCGGGGTAGGGCGGTTCGGCAGCAATACGCACTATTTTGTCATCCAGGCGCTGAGGAGATTCGGGATGGATGCCGCCAAGGATATTCAGGCCATACCGACGGGCGGCGGACCGGAGACGCTTGCGGCGCTCGTCGGCGGCCGCGTCGACGCTGGGGCGCTGGTGGCGCCGGGCGACGCCGGCGCGGCGTCCCAGGGGTATCGTATGGTCGTCAACGGTCCCGAGCTCCGCATCCCCTATGCGGCGACGACCCTGGCGACCCTCCGATCATCGATCGCCAAGCGCCCCGCGGTTGTCGCGCGGTTCATGCGCGCCATGGCCGAGTCGGCGAAAATTTTGCACACCGACAAAAATTTCGTCTACAAGGTGCTCGGCAAATACATGCGCATCACCGACACCAAGATTCTGGATTCCGCTTATCAGTCGGAGATCCCGGCGCTCGAGCGCCGGTTGGACATTCATGAGTCGGCGCTCCAGGCCTCGCTGGACGAGATCGCGCCCACGGATCCTCGGGCACAAACCGTCAAGCCGCGGGATTTGGTCGACCACCGGTATTTAATCGAGTTGGAAAAAAGCGGGATTTTCGCAAAGCTCTGGGGGGATAGAAAATAAAAGGCTCTTCAGGCTTCCGTGTGGATATCCTGGCACTATCACCTTGATTTCGTTCACCACGAAGATCACGAAGGACACGAAGGGTTCGGATATATGTGTGAACCAAAACTTCGTGCCCTTCGTAGCACTGGCAAGGGTAACCACAGGGCGGTTGCCCCACAGATCTGAAACCTAAATCCTTTGCGCTCTTTGCGGTTAAATCTTCTTTCCTTCGTGCTCTTCGTGTCCTTCGTGGTGAATACTCCTCCACACTAAACCCAGAAAAACCAAATAAAAAGATGAAAGCGAAAAGCCTGTCCTGAGCGAAGTCGAAGGGATGAAAGCTGAAATTACAGACTGTTCAGGGACACCGCTTTTCGCGTATCCTCTCGATTTCAGCTTTCCGTTTTCATCTTTCATCGTTTGCCAAGCCACGGATTACCGGCCCATATTTCCCATCTGCGCGGCAGGATAGCGCGCGCCCGCAGTCGAGCCTGGAACGAAGATCTCGTCGAGTTTCGCCAAATCGGCTGCGTCGAGTTTCATCGCCACGGCGGCGGCATTTTCCTCAAGGTATGCGCGCCTTTTGGTTCCGGGGATGGGTACGATGTCCTCACCCTGCGCCAGCACCCACGCCAGAGCGATCTGGGCGGCCGTGCAGCCTTTCGCCGCGGCGATTTCCTCCAAGGGCTTTAAAAGCGCGAGATTTCGGGCGAGGTTCTCGGCCTGGAAGCGCGGGTGGCATTTGCGCCGGTCGATCTCGGTCAGGCCGTCGCTGCTGCGGATTTTTCCGCTCAAGAAGCCGCGTCCGAGCGGGGCGTAGGCCACGTACGTGATTCCCAGCTCGCGACAAGTCGGCAGCCACTCTTTCTCCGCATCGCGCGTCCACAACGAGTACTCGGTTTGCAGGGCGGCGATCGGGTAGACGGCGTGCGCGCGCCGGAGGGTTTCAGCGCCGGCTTCCGACAAGCCGATGTGGCGCACTTTGCCTCGCTCGACGAGCTTGGCCATGGCGCCCACGGTATCTTCGATCGGCACGCTGGGATCGACGCGGTGGAGATAATAAAGATCGATCACATCGACGCCCAGCCGTTTGAGACTCGCCTCACATGCTACGGGCGCGTATTCCGGCCGGCCGTCGATGCCGGTGGGTTGTCCTTTGGCGTCGCGAATATTGCCGAACTTGGTGCAGATAATCAAAGCATCGCGCCGGCCCTTGATCGCACGGCCCAGCAGCTCTTCGTTGTGCCCGTTGCCGTAGGCGTCCGAGGTGTCGAAAAAGTTTATTCCCAGCTCAATCGCGCGCTGAATCGTCGCCGACGACTCACGGTCGTCGGCTATGCCGTAAGTCTCGGACATCCCCGAGCATCCAAGCCCTATGGCTGAAACTTTAAGCCCGGTCTTTCCCAAAGGGCGAAGCCTCATCGAATCCCTCCAGCGATCGATTGTCGAACACGAATTAACACTGCATTGCGGCTGGCGCAACAGCCACAGAGCCCTTGCCTCTTGACACAATTATCTCTTACTGGATACGCTCCGCTAGCTCAGCCGCGAGCGCGGGGGGGCGATCGAGTTTTCCCTCCGCATATCGATACTCAATGACAATGTTTTTCCCCTCCACGTACCCAAGCTCGCGCAGACCTTGCCGGAATGCTTCGACGCGGGACGAGAGAGAGGAAGAGGAGGAAGCACCTAGAAATCCTATCCGCGGCACCTTCTTCGGCTGCTGCGCCTGAGCCACAACCCCAGACATCGCGAACGCGACACTGATGGCGACAATCCCCGGCCATATTCGATTTTGGATTTTAGATTTTCGATTAAAAACCATTAAGAGATCCCTTCTTCGATTCGCGGTTTGTTCCTTCCAGTCTAAAATCGAAAATCGGCAATCTAAAATCACTTAATCTACTGCTCCAAACCGCTTGATTTCTTCTGTCATCTCTTTGGAAAGGTCTTTTGGAATCTCTCCGCGTCGAGCCTTTTCCGCTTGCACCATTTTCCGTATGGTTTCTACCACCTCTGGGTTGGCCAGCGTCGTCACGTCGCCCACATCCATGAAGTTAGAGACGGCGGCAATGACCCGACGCATGATCTTTCCCGAACGAGTCTTAGGCATGTCAGGGACAAGCCAAACGTTGCGCGGACGGGCGAATTTACCGATGATTTTGTCGATAGCGTCTTTAACCTTTTCTTCTACTCCCTTGCCGGGGTTGTAACTCGGTTTGAGCGCAATATACATCTCAGGTATTCGACCCCTTAATTCATCTATCGCCGGCACCACCGCTGCTTCGGCTACTTCCTCTACGGTAAGAGCGGCTGCCTCTAGCTCTTTAGTGCCCAATCGGTGACCCGCAACATTTATTACGTCGTCCACTCTCCCTAAAATCCGGAAGTATCCATCGGCGGCTTGCGTGGCTCCATCTCCTGCGAAGTAAGGCCAGTCGCGCCAATCCTTGCTATCTTTATTTTTGCAATACTTTTCATAATAGGTCTTTACGAAGCGCTCCGGGTCCCCCCATATGGTCTGGAACACCCCCGGCCACGGATTCCTAATACAGATGTTGCCCGCCTTACCACTCCCAGCGTTAAGCTGATTCCGTTCCTCATCATAGATTACTGGATAAATACCGAGCACACCGGGGCCGCAGCTTCCAGGCTTCATCGGTTGCAGCGCCGGCAGCGTGCTGCCGAGGAAGCCTCCGGTTTCCGTTTGCCACCAGGTGTCGACGATAACCGCCTCTCCCTTACCCACTTCGTTGTAGTACCATCTCCACACCTCCGGCTCTATCGGCTCTCCCACGGTGGTCATGTGTTTGAAATGATACTGGTACTTCCTGGGCTCCTCAGGACCCACTTTCCTTAGCATGCGAATCGTAGTGGGCGCTGTGTGGAATATGTTCACGCCCAGTCGTTCCGCTATCCTCCAGGGCCGCCCGGCATCCGGGTAGGTGGGCACACCTTCATATGTGACGCTGGTGGCACAAATAGCCAACGGACCATAGACGATGTAGGAGTGGCCTGTGATCCATCCTATATCGGCGAAGCACCAATAAACGTCCTCCGGGTGAATGTCCTGATAATACTTCGACGTCCCTGCAACATAGGCCAAATATCCTCCGGTGCTATGCTGACACCCCTTCGGCTTCGCCGTTGTACCGCTGGTATACATCATGAACAGAGGAGCTTCAGCCGGCATCGATACGGGATCGACTCTTTTGCCGCGAAAGTCTTTGAGCAAATCATCAACGAAGTAATCACGACTGTTCACCATGGGCGTCGGGGAGGAATACTTTCCAGGATAACGCCGCCAAACCAGGACTTTATCCACACGAACACCGGCCTTCGCCGCCATTTCAACCGCTTCGTCGGCTTTGATTTTTTGATCGAGCAGTTCACCATTTCGGTAGTAGCCGTCCATAGTGACGAGAATATGACTGCCGGAGTCCGCTATTCTGCCCCCGCAGGCTGCGCCACTGAATCCGCCAAATACCTGAGAGTGGATGACGCCAAGCCTGGCACAAGCGAGCATCGAGACCGGCAGTGCCGGCACCATCGGCAAATGGAACGTTACCCTATCGCCGGCCTTAACTCCGCAAAAGTCTCTGAGAAGGGCAGCGAACTCATTCACTCTTACATAGAGATCCTGATAAGTTATGGTCTCGGTAGACTCATCCTCTAGCTCTGGCACCCAGATAAAGGCGGCTTTGTTTTTATTTTTCTCTAAGTGCCTGTCTACACAGTTGTAACAAGCGTTTAACTTTCCGCCGACAAACCACTTCCAGAAAGGGGGGTTGCTGGTATCAAGTGTCGTATGCCAATACTCATTCCAGGAGAGCAGATCGGCATACTCCTTGAAGCATTCAGGGAAATTCTTCTCACTAAAGCGCTCGAAAATATCCGGATCGGAGGCATTGGCCTGACCAATGAACTTCGGTGACGGGTAGTAAAAGTCTTCTTCCTTCCAGTGAACTGCAATCTGAGCTTCGGTGAGATCAAGCCCTTCTTTTTTTTCTTCTTTCATAACCTACGTCTACCTCCTTTACCTAAAATGAAAGCAAGATATATAATCGCCGTTGTAACTTAATGTTTCCGCCGATAAACCACTTGGCCCACGGGGGATCCCATTCCAGAACTTTTTTCCACGGCTTGAACCACTCGAGTTCTTTCGCGGCCGAGGCCCAGAACGTTTTCGGATCTTTGCGCGCCTTGGCAAAAACCTGCTCGCTCCTTACGTGGGCCGACTTCTTGAGCGACTTGGGCGGTGGAAAGCTCCTCCGCTCCTGTAGTAAGACCTCAATGGCTTTATCCGACATCGATGGTTCTCCTTTCCCGGCGCATACCGTGTAGAGTGCTGAACCGAGCGAAGCGAATTCTATTTAAGCATGGTTTAGTTGGCAAGGGGCAAATTGGACTGCGCCCCTCCAACTGGAGAGTTTTCACCGAGATTTGAGGGGAGTGCGAT
>CAYOJC010000161.1:0-7837 GCA_964404195.1 uncultured Syntrophobacteraceae bacterium | reverse complement strand
GTAGCCGACCTCGGCATTTTCCTGCCGCCCGAACACAGTGACGACACTACTGTCGAGATCAAAGATCAAGCGAGACCGGTGGTCGGGTAGGTGGATGAAATTCTGCAGCAGTCGGTCGTTGATGCGGTGCATCTGCTCCCAGAACGAGTCAGGAGCGTGGAGTAAGAAGCGGCGCAAGGTCTGTGGGTCGGGGAAACTCGGCAGACCGGTCAGATATTGGAAGGTGCCGTTGAAACGCAAGAATGACGCGGTCTCCAAGCGATCCAGGCCCAATACCAGTGGGTACACCAAGGCCAGAATCATCTGCGACAAACTGTAGCGCTGATTGCGCCTCGAATAATCGAGATTTTGGGTTAGGAAGCGGCGAATCCGCAGCACTTGTAGAAATTCGTGAAAAAAGTAGATCCCTCCGAAGTGCGTCAACCCCCTATGATCACAGGCGATTCGAAGATTTCTGGGCGAACGGCGCATTCCACGTTTACCTCACCAAAAGTTAGGTTAACGTAGGACCCGCCAAAATGCTCCAGACCGGCTTCAGCAGGGCTTGCAGAGGCCTTTCGAGCCCCTAGAATGCGCCGGATTCAGGTATAACGGCTACAATGCGCAGCTACAATATCCCTTGGAGCAAAATCGTAACCTTGGACAGTACGCCCCAGAGCACGAAGCGCGCTTGTTTTTTGGACAGCTTCATGTGCGGAGTCGCCGCCGGGTACATCGTCTCCCTTGTTCTGATCGTCCTGGATCATATGGGGCGGGAATTGATTAGAGCGCTTTCCCCGGCCCAGGCCGGGGCTCTTCATTTTGATGCGCTATTGCTGCTTTGGCCTCTTCAAGTGCTTGCTCCTTTGCTGCCTCTCGCGTGGGAAACTCTTTACTCGCGATGAACCGCTGAATGTTCACCTCTGAACCTTGGTGGTCGAAAAGAGTGAAGTCCCCGGTCCATTTTCCGTTTGACGATGGGCGCAAATTAACCTTGATCGATATGCCCTTATTAGGTGGCATCAACACTCATCATCGCCTCCAGGTCTACCATTTGCACTGCTTTCTCAGTGGCCCAATGACCTCCTTAAGCCCGGTCAGTTGAAACGTAACCTCCGCCGGATCTGAATTGAAGGGCACGAATCCATACACCACCGACGACTTGTCGAGCATGTGCTTGATTTCCGTGACGGGAGAATCGAAAAACTTTGGGGGAATCTTTGGGTAGAGCAGCAGGAAAACACACGTACGTTGGCGTAGCTGCTCTCGGTTTGCCGGGAAGTTACAGAGCGGATTGTGAAAGCGCTGCAATGATGATCCGCCCGCCCCACCATCTGATCGAACATCTTACGGACGCTCGCCATGTATAATGTCTCATTGACAAGGGAGGCTGTGTTATGGCCAAGCTGAAGTTCTTCCTCAAACTGGGTTGGGTACAAGGCGGGAGCAAAGATCCATCTCATAAGGATTGGATCCCAATTTCTAGTTTTAGCTTCGGGGATGGTAGCTCGCCAAGCTCCCTTGGCTCAGGGGCTCTCAAAGTTAACGTAACCGATGCTCACTTCGTAGCAGAAGCTGAAGACGTGAACGTTTCGTCGCTGACGGCATTCTTAGTGGCTATGAAACCGAACCTTGAACCTGCAAAGCTCGATGCCATGCCCGAGGCCGTCGGTGGGGAGGGCTTTCAGCTCCAATTTTTTAACCCCATTATGTCTATATTGCAACAATCCGGCTCCCACGTTTCTTTTACACTCAATTTCTCGGCGATGGAGCGGAGATATTTATTGAAATTCCGCTAGCCCTCTGTCGCTGAGCACACAAACACCGGAGCCGCTTCCGGCCCTCGACGCCAACGCCACTACGGAACCCGTCTCTATCCCAGTTCGCCCGCACTACTCCATCAGTACAACCATCTAACCCATTGATTTAAAACCAAATAGCCATTGAACATGAGGACGCTCAGTGTACTATGTCTCCGGGAACCGAAAGTCCTAAGGACCCACCTTTGAATGAAGAGGTGGATGTGTGCTCACCGGGAAGGACTAGGAATGTGGAAATTCCTGACGTTTGTGCTTGGAAGGGTGTTCTGTCAGCAGGATCACCAACTCGCGAGGATTCAAACTCGCCTCATGAAAATAGAAACTAAATTGGAGACAATCAATATGACACAGGAACAAGCAGTAGCCGCAATCGCCGCTCTCAACGAAGCGACCACGAAGGCGGGCGCCGCAGTAACCGCTATCAGCGGCCGCATCTCCGGTCTTGAAGAGAAGATCAAGAACATGGGGCTCGATGCCGCGCAGGAGGCCGAGCTGATCGCCGCGGTCCAGGCCGCATCCGGCAGTACGTCGGCTCTGGCGGACTCGCTCAATGCCATGGCTCAGGACGCAGTGAACCCTGTCCCGACGCCCGTTCCTGTCGGCTAGCTGGTGTTGCTCGGGGCGAGCCTGTTGCTCGGGGCGAGCCTGGTGCTCGCCCCGCAGTACTAACTCTTCACCTTCTTGACTTCCGCGACCAGTGCGGGCACCACTTCGAAAAGATCGCCAACGATTCCGTAGTCGGCCACCTCAAAGATCGGCGCGTTGGCATCTTTGTTGATCGCGATAATCGTTTTCGCGCCCTTCATTCCGACAAGGTGCTGGATGGCGCCTGAGATTCCAATCGCCATATAAACTTTGGGAGAGACCGTTTGACCGGAGCTGCCCACCTGCCGCTCCATCGGCAGCCAGCCGTTATCGCAAATTGGACGTGAGGCTGCTAGCTCAGCGCCGAGCGCCTTGGCAAGCTCCTCGACCATCCCGATGTTCTCTTTTTCTTTGATGCCGCGCCCCACCGACACGATGATCTCAGCGGCGTTCAGGTCCACAGCACGCACGGATTCACGAAATGGCTCGAGCGGCTTGCCGCGGATGGCGCTCGCTTCGATCTGGGGAGTGAACGTTTCGACCTGCGACGCGCCGTTCTCCACCTTGTCGCCCCGATAAGCGCCTGCCTGAATCGAGGCGAACCGCGGACCGCCGCCGCGGAAGCGCACGTCCGCATTCAGCTTCCCTTGGAAAAGTTGCCGTACCACCACCAACTCGGAGCCGTCGATCTTGTGCCCAACCATGTCGCTGACCAGCGATTGTTTGGACCGCGTCGCAACTTTGGGAGCGAAGTCGCGAACCTGGTAGGTGTGCGGGAACAGCACGAGCGAAGGCTTTGCATGGCGGATGAGCGCGTCACATGCTTCCGTGAAGCCATCCGCTGTATAGGCGGCGAGCAGTTCATGTTCAACTGAGTAAATCCGTTCCAGCTTCTTCGCGCCGAGCTCCTTCGCTAACGCGCTGCTGCCGATCACAGCTGCCGAAACCGGCTGCCCCAATTCAGAGCCGATCTGTTGGCCCGCCGCGAGCGCCTCCCACGACATCTTGCTCCATGAGCCGCCGCGCTGTTCCATCACGACCAGAACGCTCATAACACGCGCACCTCGAAGCGGAGCTTCTCCACGAGTGCCGCCGCCACTTCCTTCGCGGTGCCTTCGAGCATTTGGGTCTGTTTCGACTTTTCGGGCATGTACACAGCCCCGAGCTCTATCGTTGCCTCCGCTGCGCCCCCCAAATCCGAAGCAGTGAGCCGTCTGACCTCTTTCGTCTTCGCCTTTTTGATGCCCATCAGCGTGGCGTATCGAAGCCTGGTGATCCCAGACTGAATTGTGAGCACGGCGGGAAGCGGCATCTCGACGTGCTGGAACCATCCGTCCTCGAGTTCGCGCTTCACACGGATCTGTGTATCCAGCTTCTCGACTTCCATCACGATCGTCGCGCTGGGAGCGCCCAGGAGCTCAGCCAGAACAACACCCGCCTGCCCGTAACCGAGGTCGTCGCTTTGCAATCCCGTCAGAATCAAATCGGGGCTCTCCGCCTTTGCCGCTGCAGCCAGCAGACGCGCGACAGCGAGAGGATCGAGGCCGGCGAGGTTCTCCTCCTCGATGTGGATCGCGCGATCCGCTCCCTTCGCCAGCGCCTCCCGAATCGTCTGAGAGGCGCGGGCCGGCCCAGCGCATAAGACGATTACCTCTCCGCCGTGCTTCTCCTTCAACTGCAGGGCGGCTTCGAGAGCGTAGGCATCGGGCTCATTGATTTCGAAGTTGAGATCCGATTCATCCACCCAGCGGCCTCGAGCGTCCAGCCGCAGCATGGAATCCCGTGCCGGCACTTGCTTGATCGCAACGATGATCTTCATGATGCTATCGATAGCGCTTGAAGATCAGACAACCATTTGTGCCGCCGAAGCCGAAGGAGTTCGAGAGCGCATAGTTGATGCGCATTTCTCTTGCCTGGTTTGGCACGTAGTCGAGATCGCACTCGGGATCCGGCTCGTCATGGTTCGCCGTCGGCGGCGCAATCTGATCCCGGATCGCGAGCACGGTAATCCCTGCCTCAAGCCCTCCCGCGCCGCCAAGAAGATGGCCGGTCATCGACTTGGTTGAGCTTACCGCCAGCTTTCTGGCATGCTCGCCGAAGCAGCGTTTGATGGCGACGGTCTCCAGGCGATCGCCCAAGTCGGTGGACGTGCCGTGCGCGTTGATGTAGTCAATCTGTTCCGGACTTACACCCGCATCGCGCAGCGCATTGCGCATGACACGGTAAGCGCCGTCCCCATCCTCGCTCGGCGAAGTGATGTGGTACGCATCGGCGCTCATCCCGTAGCCCACCACTTCAGCGATGATTTCTGCCCCACGGCGGTTCGCAAATTCGAGCTCCTCCAGCACGACGATCCCCGCGCCTTCGCCGACTACAAACCCGTCCCTCGATCTGTCCCACGGCCTTGAGGCGCGCTGCGGATCGTGGTTGCGCGTCGATAGAGCACGCATCGCGGCAAATCCGCCAATGCCCATGGGAGTCACCGCTGCCTCGGTGCCCCCGCAGATCATGGCATCGGCGTCGCCTCGTTGGATGATCTTAAACGAATCGCCGACCGCATGGGCGCCGCTGGTGCATGCCGTCGCGGTCGCGGAGTTAGGCCCTTTCGCGCCCGTGCGAATGGAGACGTAGCCGGCCGCGAGATTGATGATCGTCGCCGGAATGAAGAACGGCGAAATGCGGCCCGGCCCCCGCTCGAGCAGGTTTTTGTGCTCCCGCTCAATCACTTCGAAGCCGCCGATGCCGCTCCCGATGTATACGCCTACCCGGTCCGAGTTCTCATCCGTAATCGAAAGCCCTGAACTCTTGAATGCGAAATCCGAGCTCGCAATCGCGAACTGGATGAACCGCCCCATCTTCTTAATTTCTTTATACTCAATGTATTGCTTCGGGTCGAAATTCTTGACCTCGCCCGCAATCTGGCACGCGAACGCGGAAGGATCGAATTGGGTGATCCGGCAGATGCCATTCTGCCCGTTGCGGATCGCCGACCAGCTCTCCTCGGTTCCCGTGCCTACTGAGGACAGGAGACCCACTCCCGTCACTACGACTCTACGCGACAATGAATGCCCTCCCTATCTATTGTGACAAGGAACGGGCGCTATTTTTTCGCCTTGCCTTCGATGTAATCGATTGCGTCTTTTACGGTCGCGATCTTCTCGGCGTCTTCATCGGGAATTTCGATGTCGAATGCCTCTTCAAACGCCATAACAAGCTCGACGATGTCGAGCGAATCCGCTCCGAGATCGTCTACGAAGGAGGCTGTGTTATCAACTTGGGCCTCGTCCACACCGAGCTGCTCGACAATTATCTGCTTCACCTTTTGATCAACAGCCATGAATCCTCCACACTTGTTCTAAACTCATTGATTCTAGCGATGCTTTCGCACTCCCCGCAAGCTGCTTGCAAAGATTTGCGATCTCCAAAGAGGATAGAATCGTGCTATGCGAGCCGGAACGGCGGTTTTCGCGCTCGCGGTTTCTCTGCCGGTTTGGGCCGCGGTCGAACTCGAACCCGTGCTCGCGAGGCTTGCGGAGGAAGCAGCGGCGTTCGCGGGCGCGGCCAGAAAGACGATCGGTCAGGAGACCCTGCGTCAGAAGGCCGTTAAGCGCAAGCCGCGCATCCGTCTTCGCGCCGGGAAGGCCGCCCTAAAACCCATCCCTCCGGAGTATCAGAATCGAGAGATCGTCTCGGAGTACGGCTTCACCTCCTTCGAGGACAATCCCAACGCCCTTCATGAGCTGCGCCAGGTAGTCTCCGTGGACGGACGCAAGGTGCGATCGGTCAAGAAGGCTCGCGAAACTCTTTCTTTCGGAATGACCTCGACCAACGATCGTATGAAGCGAAAGATGTTGCAGGATTTCGAAAAGCATGGCCTCATCGGCGCCGTCATGGATTTTGGTTTGACCTTGTTGGCCTTTGAGAAGCGCAGCCTGGCCAACTACTCGTTCAAACATATCGGCACGCACATGCTCGGTGCGGACGCCGCTTTGGTATTCGCGTTCGAACAGGTGGCAGGCCCCGAGATGATGATGATCTTTGCGGGCAGACAGGCGATCCGGGAGAAACTCAGGGGCGAACTCTGGGTGCGCCAGTCCGACTACCTGCCGATGCGCATCACCACCGTGACCAGCCGAGAGCACGAGAAGGACGTGTTCGTGACTGAAAGCACCATCGACTATGCCCCCAGCCGCTTCGCCGCTCTCCTGCCGGCCTCCATCGTTTATCGGGAACGTGTCAATCACCAGCTCACCGTGCAAAACATCTTCGAGTACTCCAACTACCGGCAGTTCGGCGCTGAATCCGAAATCAAGTTTGAGGTAGATCCCAAGCAGCCAGATTAGACACATGCGAATCCTGTATCTGCACGGCTTCGCCTCCGGCCCGTCCTCGCAGAAGGCACAGTTCTTCAAAAGGCGTTTCGAGGAGCAAGGCGTTAAGTTGGAGATCCTCGATCTCGCCGAAGGAAATTTCGAGGAGCTCACGATCTCAGGACAGCTCGGCGTTATCGAGCGCCATGCGCGCGGTGAGACGCTTTCGCTGATCGGCTCCAGCATGGGCGGCTACCTCGCGGCGCTCTACGCCGCTCGCCATCCCGAAGTCGAGAAACTTGTCCTGCTCGCGCCGGCTTTTCGTCTGCCGACATGGTGGCCGGAAAGCATCGGCGAAGAGGAGATGAGCGCGTGGAAGCATCACGGGTACCGCAAGGTATACCACTACTCTGACGGGAGTGAGCGTTCGTTGAGATACGGAATCATTGAAGATGGTTCGCAGTACGAAGATTTCCCGGAATTCCCGCAGCCGGCGCTGATCGTCCATGGGCGTCATGACGACGTGGTGCCATGCGGGTTTTCAAGCGAGTACGCCAAAGGGAAACCGAATGTACGGCTGGTCATCGTAGATTCTGGCCACGAGCTCGTGGACTGCCTGGAGCTGATCTGGCCGGAAACCAGGCGCTTCTTGCAAGATTCTTTCAGATTAAGCGGCTCGCGCTAGATTAGTAGATTCCTGGCGACCTTTTATGAATGATCAAAACCCGAAGAGACTGCGCAGCGAGATCTGGTTCAACGATATGGCTGAGCCTGCCGAGACAGCCATCTATCTCGAGCGCTTTGGAAACTATGGAATCACCCGCGGAGAGCTGCAATCCGGGCGTCCCGTGATCGGCATCGCTCAGACCGGCGGCGACTTGACGCCATGCAACCGGATCCACATGACCCTCGCCGCCCGAGTACGGGATGGCATCCGTGACGCCGGGGGCCTCCCTTTCGAATTTCCTGTACACCCTATCCAGGAGAGCTGCCGCCGTCCCACCGCGGCCCTTGACCGCAACCTCGCCTACCTCGGCATCGTGGAGGTGCTCTGCGGCTATCCGCTCGATGGCGTAGTTCTGCTGACTGGCTGCGACAAGACGACGCCCGCGTGCCTGATGGCGGCCGCGACCGTCAATCTGC
>CAYOJC010000160.1:0-8169 GCA_964404195.1 uncultured Syntrophobacteraceae bacterium | reverse complement strand
TGGTGAATAGAGCTTGAAGGATAAGTGCCTTAATTTAAGAGGCACTACACTAGTTATCGCCTGCAAGCGTTAGGATACCGGAGCAGAGCAGCAAGATCCCGATCTTTCCGCCTGTAGTCAGCGGTTCGTTGATCAGAAAAGCTGCGGCCACAGCCGTGAGCATAGGCGCGACGCCGCGCATGATGGGATACGTGTAGCTGAGATCGCCGGCGCGATAGGCAAACGCGACGAGAGAAAAATAGCCGAAGTGGATGATTACGGATGCGACTAAATAGGGCAGGCTCGCCGCGGCAGGGAATGAAATCCAGGGCAACAAAAGGCCCGGAACTATAGCCGCGCCGATCGTCACCAGAACGGTGTCGTTGAATTTGTCCGATCCCGCCTTGATGATCGCGTTCCAGCTCGCGTGTAGAGCTGCGGCAAAAAGAACGACGAGCATCCAGGGAAAAGGCATCCCCCTGTGTAACCCTTCACTTACAGATCTTCAACTTGAAACGGAGTATCCCACCACGAAGGACCTAGCGCGGCTACGCCGCAACCAAACGAGAAACAGACATTTCACCACGAAGGTCACGAAGAACACGAAGTTCAAAAGTATAAAATATCCGAATCCTTCGTGGCCTTCGTGTGCTTCGTGGTGAGATCGTATTTTCTTGTCGATTCCGCAACTAGGATCGGTGCACAATAAAATTTGCGCAAACCGCGAAAACTTTCAGGCATAGTATTACGAAGAGCACGAAGGAAGAGAAACTCATGGTGAAATCCGGACCTTTTACAATCCGGTTGTCCGTTCTTCGTGTCCTTCGTGCGCTTCGTGGTAAATTGTAAGAGGCACTACTCTAGTTGACACCCTCGGAATCACGGTGATAGCGTTCCTCCGTAGGAGAGCTTCTCCATGCGCATTATCGACGCCGACGGTCACGTTCAGGAAAGAAACCTTCCGTGGGAGGAACTCATCGCCGCGCCGTTCAAATCGCGCGCGCCGCGCGCGGTCAAGGACAACCGCGGCGTTGACTTCATCATGATGGAAGGAAAACTCTGTCCCAAGCCCGTGGGCAAGGGTTGCAGCTTCGTCGGCGCGCCGCGCAACCGCCGGCCCGAGGCGACGACAGGAATGGAAGACCCGGCGCAGCGGCTTAAAGACATGGACCTCGAGGGAATCGAAACCGCGGTGCTGTTCGGCACCTCGCCGTTTTTAAGCCTTCCGTTCGTCGAGGACAAAGACCTCGCGTGCGCTATCTCGGAAGTCTACAACAACTGGCTGGCCGCCTATTGCAAAACGGACTCGCGTAGACTGAAGGGCGTGGCGCTGGTGCCGATCCAGGACCCGCCCGCTGCGGTAAGCGAGCTGCGCCGCTGCGTCAAAGACCTTGGCTTCGTCGCCGTCGCGACGCCGGCCCATTCCGCTTCGGGAAAAAATCTCGACCATCCCGATCTCCTCCCGTTCTTTGCCGAGGCGGAGCGGCTGGACGTTCCGGTCTGTGTTCACGTCGGCGCGGGCGACGGCACGGCGGCGGGGATCGAGAGATTCGATCATCCTTTTTTCACCCACGCGATGACGCACCCCTTCGAGCAGATGATCGCCGTTCTCTGCATCGTCGTCGGCGGCGTGCTGGAAAAATTTCCCCGGTTGAAAGTAGCTTTCATGGAAGCCGGCGCCGGTTGGATTCCTTATTGGATGGAGCGGCTCGACGAGCACTACGAATACCTCCAGCCCACGGTCCCGTGGCTCACCAGGCCGCCGAGCGAATATATGCGCGGGGGTAAGCTTTACTACTCGTTCGAGCCCGACGAGAGCACGATTCCCTTTGTGGCGAACTACGTTGGCGAGGATGTTTTGATCTTCGCCTCGGACTATAATCACTCGGATTCCAAATTTCCGGACACCGTGAAGAGCATCGTTCGGCGCGAAGAGATCGCGCCGGCGCTGATGGCGAAGATCATGGGTGGAAACGCGGCCCGCCTCTATGGTATCTAGTCTGGCGCCTCATGCTGTTGGTACTTTACCTAAGTTCGACATTTGAAACGGAGTATAACACCACGAAGGACACGAAGAGCACGAAGGAAGAGAAAATCATGTTGGATTCCGGTCGCTTTTGTAGTCCGGTTGTCCGTTCTTCGTGTCCTTCGTGCGCTTCGTGGTGAATAGAGAAGCCCTAGCGCTCTGCTGGAGGTGAGACGATGGCGGACCTCAAAGCATTCGAAGAGGAACTGAAAAAGAAAAACTTCCGCGGCTATTGGCAAGCGAACCAGGGCGATGTCTTTCGCGAACCGGCGGCCACCTTCGAGCCGCATCTGTGGAAGGGAATAGATCTCTACGAAATGATTGGGCGCGCGGGAGAAGAGGTCGGTCTGGAAACTTCCTTCCGCCGCGTGATCCAGATGGCCCATCCGGCGCTGAAAAGCGGCACGACGCATACGCTCACGCTGAACCTCCAGATGCTCAAGCCCGGCGAGCACGCGGGCGCGCACCGGCACATGGCGGGGGCGATTCGCTTCATCACCAAGGGCAGGGGCGCGCGCCTCGTCGTCGAGGGCGAATCGTTCGAGATCGGCGCAGGCGACTTCGCCACGACGCCCAACTGGACCTGGCACGATCACATCAACGAATCGAGCGAGACTCTCATGTGGCTCGACGTGCTCGACTCGCCTCTAGTCCGGATGCTTCAGGTCGATTTCCACGAACCGTACAAAGAGCCGCACCAGCCGGTCACACGCGCCGAGGGAACTTCTTATTGCGAACTGAGTCCGATTCGCCCGAGCTGGGTGCGCACGCACTCGATTCAGCCGCCGGCTTACGTGTATCGCTGGGAAGACACCGAACGAGTTCTCAAAACCGTCGGCGAGAGGCCGGGCGATCCTTACGACGGAATCTTGCTTCAATATGCCAACCCGCTCACCGGCGGACCGACGCTGCCGACTTTCTCCTGCGCCATTCAGATGCTCCGGCCGGGCGAGAAGACCCTGGCCCATCGCCACACCAACTCGACGATCTATCATGTGTTCAGAGGCAAAGGAGCGACGGTTATCGGCGATATCCGCTATGAGTGGGAAGAGGGCGACTCCTTCGTCGTGCCGCTCTGGCATGATCATCGCCACGAAAACGGTCATGATCGACCTGCCATTGTTTTCGTGATGGACGACCGGCCGCTCATGGAAGCCCTCGGCTTCTACCGTGAGGAAACGAAAGGATAGGAGGAGAAAAATGAAGGAGTGCATTATCTCTCGCCGAGTTCTCGCGTTGCTGGCTCTTTTTTTAGGGCTCGCGTTTGCGCGAGTTGCTGAAGCGCAAAAGCTCATGGTGGGTTGGTCCGCCGTGAGCGCGCTCAACGCGCCCTACTGGGTGATCAAGGACGGCGGCTTCTTCAAAGAAGAGAAGCTGGACGCCGACCTGATCTACATAGCCAGCTCCTCGACCATAGCCCAGGCGCAGCTCGCCGGCGACGTGTCGGTTTCCACGGCCAATAGCCAGGTGATCGTCGACATCGGTCTCCAGGGCGGAGACCTGATCGCTATGGGGGCGGTGATCAATGTCGCCGCGTTTTACATTATGGCCGCTCCTGAGATCAAAAGCGTACAGGACTTGAAAGGAAAAGCGGTCGGGGTAACGCGCTTCGGCGCCTCGACCGATTTTTCGATGCGTATGCTTCTGCGCAAGTACGGCCTCGAGCCTGTCCGTGACGTTCCCATCATGCAGATCGGCGGCATGCCGGAGATCGCCGCGGCTCTTTCCAAAAAGTTGATCTACGCGGCGCCGATGTCCTACCCCATGGGCTACATCGCACAGCAGGCGGGAATGAAGATGCTCGCCAACCTGGCCAAAGAGGATATCCCCTTCGTGCACGTCGGCATCGGAGTGACGCGCCGGTTTATGAAAGAGCATAGAGCGCAGGCCAAGGCGTTTTTGCGCGCCTACGGCAGGGCCGTTCACTTCATGCACACCAGAAAGGAAGATTTCAAAAAAATCATCGCCCGCTACTCAAAAGTCACCGATCCGGGAATGCTCGAGGGAAGCGCGCAGTATGCCTATGATTTCGTCGAGAAGGTCCCGCTGGTGAAGCCGCAGGCATTTCAGGTGACCATCGACGAGATCGCTCAGAAAAACCCCAAGGCGAAGCAGGCCAAGCCGGAGCAGTTCTACGACAACAGCCTCTCGAGGAGCTGATTAAGGAAGGATTCTTCGTCTCGCTGTGGGGCAAGAATCCGTGACAAAATCCCCGTGACTCTCATTCTCAGCAACGACGACGTCAAGAGCGTGCTCACGATGGAGATCGCGATGCGCGCCCTGGAAGAAGCTTATTCCGACCTCGGGCGCGGCGAAGCGGTCTGCAGGCCGCGGATCGACATCCAGATTCCGACCCGGGACCCGAAAAAGGTTTACCAATGGGGAACGATGGAAGGCGGTTCTGCTGCGGGTTACTTCGCGATCCGCATGAAGTCGGACGTGATTTACGAGCAGGAATACGAAGGCGCGCGGACCCAGGAGAAATACTGCGTGCGGCCGGGAAAATTCTGCGGCCTCATTTTGCTTGTCAGCACGGAGAACGGCGAGCCGCTGGCGTTGATCAACGACGGCTATCTCCAGCACATCAGAGTCGGCGCGGATTCGGGCATTGGCGCCAAGCACATGGCGCGCGAAGACGCGCGCGTCGTCGGCATGATCGGCGCCGGCGGCATGGCGCGGTCGCACGCCGAGGCTTTTCTCCTGGCGCGGAAGATCGAGAAGATTCAGGTTTACAGTCCGACAAAAACGCACCGTGAGGAGTATGCGAGAGAGATCGCGGCGAAATTCAACATCGAAGCGGTGGCGTTGGATAATCCGCGCGCCGTGTACAAAGGCGCCGATATCGTCGCGGGCTGCACCGACTCGGCGGTCCCCATCATCGTCGGCGACTGCCTTGAAGAGGGGACGCACGTCACCTGCATCGGCGGCAAGCCCGACGAGGAAACGCTCAGAAGGATCGACGTGTCCTTGCGGCTTGGCAACGCGCCGGCACCGATGGGATTGCCTGAGTTCGGCCTTGCCGATGAATATCTGACATATGCCGCCGGGCAGAATACCGGCTTGAAGACCAAGCGAGCCGGCAAGCGCGCCCACGGCGCGGTCGCTGAAGATAGAGCCGTTATGCTCGCGGATCTTTTGAGCGGCGCCAGGAAGGGTAGGACTTCCCCCAAGCAAATCACCTATTCCGAGCGAGGAAACATCCAGGGCGCGCAATTCTTCGCCGTCGCGGGCAAGGTCTACGAGCTGGCGAAGGCAAAAGGTCTCGGCAAAGAAATTCCGACGGATTGGCTGCTGCAGGATATTAGAGACTAAAGCTGAAATCGGAAAGATGAAAGCTGAAAGGGGAAAAACCGCGTTCAGATCCCGACTCGCGCGCTAGTTGCGGGATGCTTATGATCGAGCCGCTGCTGATAGGCCCGGACGAACTAAAAGGCATCGTGACGATGGCCGAAGCGATCGAAGCCGTTCGGCTGGGATTTCGCGAATGGGGCGAGAACCCGGCGCTCAACGCTCCGCGCAGGCGCATTCACATCCCGACGGGCGTTCGAGTCAGCGTGCATCAAGGCGGCGTGCCCGGTTCAGGCGCGACGGGGCTGATGACGCATTGCGAGTGGGTCAAGCCGCTGAGCGACCATCAGGAATATCCGAGACTCAATCATCCCGTCATCGTCCTCTACGACGCCGCCGAAGGAGAGCTCAAGGCCATCATCATCGGCGAGATCACGTGCAGCGAGTTGCCCGATAACGTCGCGGTAACCGGCCTCCGCACGGCGGCGACGAGCGCCGTCGGCACGGACCTGCTCGCGCGCCCTGATGCGGAGCGCGTGAGTGTTTTCGGCGCGGGTGGGCAGGCGCGCAATCATCTGCTTGCTTTAGCGCGAATCCGTAAGATCAAGCAGGTGAAGGTTTACAGCCGCACGCCCGAGAACCGGATCAAGTTCGCGCGCGAGATGGAACCGGTTCTCAACGTCGCGGTAGAGCCGGTGGGACGCCCCGAGGACGCGCTGCGGGGAGTCGATATCATACTCACCGCCACCAATTCGAGCGTGCCGGTTTTCGACGGAATGAAACTCGAGCCCGGAACGCACGTTACGTCCATCGTCGGCAGCAACGTGGGGCTCGTGCAGGGAGGATTCACGAAGGCGAAGCGGCGTGAGATCGACGACGCGACTCTTGAGCGCAGCGACGTCCTCGGGATCGCCTCGGTCCAGCAAGCGATTCAGGACGAGCAAGCCGATATCTTCGATCCGGTCGAGCGCGGTATTATACGCTGGGAGCAATGGGTCGAGATCGGCGCGATTCTCGCGGGGAAGAAAGAGGGGAGAACCCGGCCCGAGCAAATCACGCTGTTCAAAAACAACGCGGGGCAGGGCGTCGCCGACGTCGCGCTCGGCGCGCTGGTGTTGGAGAAAATCAAACAGCGGGGCGGCGGGCAGCGATTGAACGTTTAGGATATTTTATGAAAAACGGTTTCAAAATCATCGACTCGGACATGCACCTGAGGGAGCCGGGCGATCTCTGGGAAAAATATATGGAGCCCGCGTGGCGCGACCGCGGGCCTAAAATCTTGAGTTCCACGGCGCGCAGCTCGGCGATGGTCATGATCGACGGAAAAATTCTGCAAGGTTACAAGCCGACTTATCGCGGCGGTATTTTCGACGCGACGCGTATTGATAAAGAGATTGCCGATTATCGGGCGCGCGGCTTTGACGCCGCCACCCAGCTGCAGGCGATGGATCGCGAGGGATTGGATGTCGCCGCGCTTTATCCGTCGATCGGCTTAGGTATCATGATGCGCGAGGATATGGATCCTAAGCTCGCCGCAGCGATCGCGCGGGCATACAACAACTGGCTCTATGAATTTTGCCAGACCGATCCTAAGCGTCTCAAAGGCGTCGCGATGATTCCGCTTCACGATCCCAATGAAGCCGCAAAAGAGGCTCAGCGCGCCGTCGACAAGCTGGGCTTCGTTGGTGTCTTCGCTCGTCCTGAGCCACTCCGGAACATGCCCTGGCATGCACGCTATTTCGACTCAGTCTGGTCTTGTTTGGAGGAACTTGGTGTTCCCATCGGCTTTCATTCCGCAGCGGCGGCCGGAGAGGTGCCGCAGATCGGCGACCGCTTCGGCGACAATTTGTTGCTTCGTCACGTCGTTTCTCATCCGCTCGAAAACATGGTCGCCATGGTCGATACCATCGGCGGCGGCGTGTGCGAGCGCCATCCGAAGTTGAAGCTGGCGTTTCTCGAATGCTACTGCGGCTGGGTTTCATTTTTGCTGCACCGCATGGATAATGCCATGGCAAAGGGGCGCTTTCCAACCGCCGGCAAATTGAAACCGAGTGAGTATTTCAAGCGCCAGTGCTGGATTTCCACCGAACATGAAAAAGAGCTGCCGATGATTATCAATTTAATCGGCGACGACAAAATCGTCTTCTCGACCGATTATCCGCACGGCGACTCCGACTTCCCGCATGCCGTGGAGGAGTTTCTTGAGATGGACGGAGTGTCGAAGGAGAGCCGGAAAAAGATTCTGTGGGATAACTGTGCGCGGCTGTATGGATTGGACTAAGAGAATGGAGTGTTGGAGTAGAGGAGTAACGGAGTAATGGGTCTTCGGCTGCATCAGTCCATCCATAGGAAAAGGTTGCCGCGCAATAGAAGTCGGAGTGAGGGAAAACCCGTGAAACAAAAATCTTTCCTTCGATTTCTTGGTTTTCAGTCCGACAATCGGCAATCTAAAATCCAAAATCGAAAATTGGTGGGGCTTGTCGCCATCGGTGTCGCATTCGCTCTGTGTGGGGCTGTGGCCCACGCGCAGCAGCCAGGGAAAATCTTTCGTATAGGTGTCCTGGATAATACCACTGCTTCCGTTAGCGCGGTCCGCCTGGTGGCGTTCTGGCAGGAGGTACGCAAGCTTGGCTGGATCGAGGGAAAGAATATTACCATCGAGTACCGGTTCGCAGAGGGGAAAAGTGACCGTCTACCTGAGCTTGTGGCGGACCTGGTTCGTCTTAAGGTTGATCTAATTGTGGTCACATCGACGGCAGCGGCGTTAGCGGCCAAGCGCGCCACTACTACCATCCCCATCGTGATGACGAGCTCTGCGGACCCCGTGGGTGCCGGTCTGATTGCCAGTCTGGCCCAGCCGGGAGGCAATGTCACCG
>CAYOJC010000159.1:0-8339 GCA_964404195.1 uncultured Syntrophobacteraceae bacterium | reverse complement strand
ACATTTTAACCAAAGTCGCCAAATGTAAAGAAGCGTTAGGGACACTACACTAGGTGTATGGGGATCCCTGCTGAAACAATGCCGACGCCCGAACCGGGGAAGAGATCCATTCGAAATCCCAAAGACGGCGGGCCAAGCTCGGTGGCACGGCCCTTGTTCATTTTTTGAATTATCGGAGCTGGATTAAGATGAAGAAAGATGAACCGTGCTCCTTACAAAATTTCCACTCCGGTGTTCTACTTACCGATCTGTATCAACTGACGATGATGCAGAGCTATCTGGACCACGGAATGGAAGAAACCGGCGTCTTTGAGTTTTTTGTCCGCAAGCTCCCCGCCCGACGGAATTTTTTGATCGCCGCGGGGCTCGAACAAGCCCTGACTTTCCTCGAAAACCTCCAGTTCACTGCTCAGAATTTAGGGGGTCAACCTGACCCCTGATGCTGATGTGACCCCGCATCCGGTCCGCACGGCGCAGACAGAAATAACCGGGCGGGCTGACGCGAGAAAGATATGCTCCGGACCGATGAGACGAAAGTCCGCGCCGCACGCGAGGGCTCGCGATGCCAGGTGCATCATCTCGACGTGCGAAACGTCGCTGTAGGCAAAAACGACTTGGTCGATCTTTTCATCTCGTATCAGGCTCTCCAGATCTTCCTCGCGGTAAACCGGAATGCCGTTCGGATAGCGCGGGCCGCTCAAGCAGTGCGGATAGCGGCGCGCTTCGATGCCCGGGATTTGGGCGGCCGTGAAGGCGACGACTTCATAAGCGGCATTGTCGCGGAAAAATACGTTGAAGGTGTGAAAATCTCTTCCCGCTGCGCCCAGGATCAGCACCCGGTTCGGCGTCATGACCGACTCACACGTGGACTCCGACTACGGTAAAGCCTCGCCGTTTTAGGATCTCGGCAAGGCGGTTGGGATCGGTGGACCGCAGACGGAGATAAAAGATCGAATCCCCATCCCATTTCTCCCGATGCGTTCCGAGACCTAAAATCTCAGCTCCTTGCTCTTGCAGGACTTTCGACGCGTCTGTGAGATTGGCCTTTTCACCGCCCGTGAGAAAATCGATCCTCGCAGTCCCCTCCTCCGAAGCTCCCATAACATCCAAAAATGTCTGGAGTAGATCGCTCGTGGTAATGACGCCGACCAGTTTATTCTCCTCGACCACGGGCAGGCCTCCGATCTTATGCTTGAGCATCAGTTGGGCCGCTTTCTCAATGGTATCGTTGGGTGAGACCGTTACCAGAATCTCCGTCATCACGGCATTTACTTTGACCTTCTCCAAGAGACCCGTACATCGACGCAGGTCGCGATCGGTCACAATGCCGATCAACCGTCCGTCCAAAACTACAGGGAGGCGGCGAAAATCCCCGCTCCTCATCTTCTCCTGGGCCGACGAAAGGGAATCAACCGGTCCGATCACCGTCGGATTCCGGGTCATGTGTTTGCCGACTATCATGGACGGCTCCTTTCAAAGGTTTCCCGGCTTTCTAAATAGCGGGACTGTCAAGCCGCGGCCTGGGTACGGCTCTCTTCTTCTTTGGGACGCACTGTGAGAACCGGGCAAGTCGCGAGCCTGACGACTTTTTCAGCCACGCTGCCGATGAGCGCGTGGACAAATCCGGTTCTCCCGTGGGTGGATATGATGATCATGTCCACATTTTCCAACGCCGCCTTTTCGACAATCTTGTGATAGGGAGTTCCGACCTCCACTTCCGGGCGGATCTTTACTTTGGCAACGAGCTCGGAAAAGTTTTTCCGCAGGAACTCGGCCAGGTGTCTTCGATGCTCCTCGACAAGCTCTCCAACTGCTAAAGTCCGCTCGGACACATAACCAACATCAAGCTCGCAATATGGCCCAGCTTCCCGGTATCCCACGACGTGGTAGATGATCACCTCCGTGTCCGTGGATGCGGCATGCTCCAGGGCATAACGCACGCCGGCGCGTGAAAGCTCGGAGAGATCCGTTGGCGCAAGAATCTTTTTCACCTTGTTCATGGCCGCTCCTTTCATTGGGCTACCGTAAGACTTGAGGAGCAAAAGCTATGCCCCAACGAACAATCAAATTGCCTGCCGGAGAGGGGAATGATTCGATTTGAGACGTAATGATTTTTCAGTCTTGCGATTTGGGCGGCTTGTTATTCTCACTTGTGCGAAACCAGGTCGGCTTACGAGTCGCAAAGTAACAGTTTCTCTTTAGCGGTTTAGTGGCATGAAACGTGCCTAGTATCGATTAAGGAGAAGCGACTCAACAATAAACATTAGGCATATCGGACAAAGGCAAGGTATCCGAATTGATCGCGTAAAGTCGCGGTGTAAAGAGCAGGAATTGTATGGAGCGAGTCGAAGCCTGGCGCATGGCTCTGATAATAAGCTGGCTGCTGCCCGGAGCAGCGTGGGCCGGGGAGCGTTACTACGAGCGGGGATGGGGCATGCATCCGATGTGGTGGGGGCATGGGGATTCGGCATGATGTTGGTGATGCTTCTCCTTTGGGGCTTGGTGATCGTCGGCCTAGTGATCGGTATCCGCTGGCTCTTTGGTCAGGGCAAGAAATCCCGCTCCGATACGGCCCTAGAAATTCTGCGCCAGCGATACGCGCGTGGAAACATCAATAAGGAAGAGTTCGAGGACAAGAAGAAAGACTTAGGCTCATGGGACGCTGTTTCAAGGTGCCGGCGATCGATGTGGATTTAAAAAAATAAACCTGAGGAGGAAGTCATGAGCGAAAGGTGTGGAGAAAGGATTGATACTACCCTTGGAGACCTTATCTCGGCTGTGAGTGACGCGTCCATTGAGCTTTGCGAAGATAAACGGGTGGCTTATCTCCTTGCCGGTATTGCGCTGGAAGCCATTCTCAAGAATGCTACCTACCAATCAATCGAAATCGCAGAAATGTTAGACGGAGGCTTTCCGGAAAGAATACGCTTCCATTAAACGAGCATCTCGGAGCAGATGATTTTTAAGCACTACGGAAAATGGGTTCCCAACTTGATTAGAAAGGAAAGTGTTGGAAAGACGAGAAAAGAAAATCCTACTTCATCAATGCTGGATGCCTTTACTGTCACTTACTGAAGCATCCGCGGTGCTTGACACGGTTGTATTGGGCTTGTCCTGCGACGGCTGAGAAGGGTTGCCGACATAAAGCTTGAAGCCGCCCCAACCGAACTCTCCGATAGCCGCTCCGGTTCCGGCGTCGTACAGGTCGATCAACATGAATTTATCAGGGTGGCCTGCGAGGTAATGGGAAAAGACCTCGACGAATTCCTCTTTATCTTTTAACTCCGCCTTATTGAACCCTTCTCCGACGTAGAGTTTGTGAGGCCGCCGGGTGCCGTCAAGCCGGGTCCAAAATTTTAAGTTGTCTCCCTGAAGAGCATCCAACCGTTCCTTGAACTGCGCCGTTTTTAGCTGCCAGGCTTTAAAGTCCTGGGCGTTAACAAACCAGGGCGACAGCAGGAACAAGAAGAATAATCCGCTGGCTGTTCTTCTTGCTCCCGTCTGTCGCCCCATAAGCGCTCCTTAGCGAACCTTAACTTCGACGCGCCGGTTCTTCGCCCTGCCTTCGGCCGTTTTGTTATCGGCAATGGGTTTCGATTCGCCGAACCCCTTCATGCTGATCCGGCTTGCATTGACGCCCCTCTTGGTCAAGTAGTCTGTCACCGAAGCAGCGCGTCTTTCAGACAACCCCTGGTTGTACTTATCCGTGCCAACCGAGTCGGTGTGTCCTTCCAGATCCGCTTTCTTGTCCGCATTTTCTTTGAGGAACGCCACCAGCCGGTCAAGGATCTTGGCCCCGTCAGGCTTGATAGCGGTCTTATCGAAGTCAAACAGTACGTTGTCCAAGATAATAGTCCGCTCCACTTTCGGCGCCGGCGGCGGTGGAGGTGGCGGCGGCGGTGGAGGTGGCGGCGGCGGAGGAGGAGCCGGCGGCTTCGGTGCCGGAGGAGGTGGCGGCGGTGGCGGTGGCGGCGGTGCTGCCTTCGGTTCCTCGGCGAGCCAATAAGCAAGCGCGCCACAGAGTAGCGCGCCGGAAACAAAGCCGATGCCGGCGCCCGCGCCTTCCGTTATAGAACCGTGCCTCTTAACGTGGGCGCCGCCGGCGCCCGCGCCTGCTCCGACGACTCCGCAGATTCCCGCTGCTGTAAGAGCGGTTCTCTGCTTGTAGGTCATCCCGGCGCAGCCACTCAGGAAAAAGACCAACGTAATGGATGCAGCTAACTTCGCCTTTTTCATCGCAACCCCTCCGTATCCAAAAATTTCGTCATCTATTACAAATAAGTAACCGCTTGTCAAGGGGAAAAATGGGCTACAACAGGAAAAAATGGGCTAGGCGCCGGAGTCGAAATTGCCCTGCGTCAGCTAATCTGTTAGTCTAAGAGGCGATAAACCCCCCTCAGGAGGCGACCATGATCCTACTTTCCAGGCGGCTTGGTTCAGTCTTAACACTCATATTATTCCTATTCTCGCTTCCGGCGTGCGATAAAAAGAATGAGAGCCCGCCTGAGGCCGTATCCGATGCTCCCGAGCCGACCCAACCGTATACCACTACGGACGACGTGAAGGTACGGAACGGCCCGGGAACCCGCTACAAGATCGTCGCTGAAATAAAGAGCGGCATGAAAGTCAACGTCGCAGGGCGTGAGAGCGGCTGGCTAAGAGTCGTCTCAAAGAAGGGAAATCCTCCCGGCTACATCGATGAAAGATTTGCCAAACCGGCAACCGGATCGTCGGCGCAGGCCACAGCGCCGGCTCAAGGAAACTACATCACCATCGCGGATGCGTACGTGAGGGAAAGCCCGGGTCTCCATTACAAAGCCGTCGCCAAGATTGAAAAAGGCAAGGAGGTCAGCGTGGTCGGCGAGGAAGGAGACTGGTTGAAAGTCCAGTCCAGGCATGGCAGAGCCCCAGGCTATATCGAAAAAAGATACGCCGAGCGGCGGAACTGATCTATACGAATGAGACCGCTCACTTCTGCGGGATGATTTCCGCAAAACCGGCGACTGAAACCGCGACTTCGAAATGACCGTCAGCCCGCGAAGGTAACGGAGAGGCGGGCCGATAAGTAAAAGGTTTGTTCCCGCCGGGAGGGATGTCCCCTGCTACCGTGTAGTAGACGGCATCGCCGGGACTATCGGCGCCAGGATGCATCTCGTTATTCCAAAGCCAGGTAGAGCGGACGAGCAATTGCACATCCCGAAGCGTCCGGGAAGAATTGTTCACCAGCTCTCCGGAAACCACGCCGTCTTTAACACTCAGATTGCGAATCGAGACGCCCTGGGAGGAGGATTGCTCCTGGGAGATCAATGTCGCCGCAAGCACCCGCTCCGATAGAATTCCCAGCCCCCCTGCGAGAAACGCCGAGAGCACCGGGACGACCGCCCATGCGCGATGGATACGCGCCCACCTTGGCTCGAGACCTGTGTTCATCATAACGTCCCCCTTTCATCCTCTTAAGCCATTTAACACCTATAAAACCGTACTCGTCAAGACGCCTGCTAATGGAACCTCACACGCCATTGTCCTTGTCTACCGAACGGGATAAACAGGGTCCATGCAAAAAAATTTAGCGCCCTACCGGGTTATCTACGGCGATACCGATCAGATGGGAGTGGTATACTACGCGAATTATCTACGATGGTTTGAAATGGGAAGAACGGAGCTGCTGCGGCAAATCGGCGCGGCCTACTCCGCCGTCGAAGAAGCGGGATTTTTCTTTCCCGTTACGGAAGTTTCGTGCCGTTACCTCAAGCCGGCGCGGTTCGACGACGAGATCGTCGTCGAGACCACTCTCACAGAACTCGGACGCGCCACGCTCGATTTCAGCTATAAAATCACGCGAAAAAACGACGGGGAAGTCTTGGCCGAGGGATGGACACGACACGCCTGCGTGGACGGAAAAAGAAAGCTGGCCAAGATATCGCAGGCGTTGAGCGCGCCGCTGAGAAGCGCCCTCGATACTGCCACAAAAACCGCTGCCAATAAATAACCCGCCTAGTGATAAGCCTACGAACATGGAGTATAGTAGCGTCATAAACGTTGCGTACCTCTAGGAGGAGGAAGGAAATGAAAATTTATCGAGGGGTCGTGAAAGGTAATACCGTAATTCTGGAAGAGAAGCCGGATTTACCGGATGAGTATCAGGCGCTCGTGGAGATCAAGCCTCTAGATCGAGCTCGAGACGAGGATCTCGCCCAGCGACACATCAAGCTTCTCAAGAACCCTCACAACGGCGGAAAACTGCTATACCGTCGCCGAGAGGAACTGTATGACCGATGGTGACAGACCTAGAGATATAGGAGGAATCACGCGATGAAAGCTTACCGAGGGATCGTGAAAGGCAATACTGTTGTATCGGAAGAGAAGGCAGACCTCGAGGAGGGCAGCGAGGCGCTCGTGCTGGTCAAAGCTTCGGAGGATGAGGAGAAGGAGATCGTTCGGCGTCAGAAGGCTATGCTAGAAAAAGGGTTTGAGATGGGAAAGCTTCTTTACAAGGAGCGAGGGGATCTGCATGGCCGTGGAAGATAGGCTGACGGAGAACATCGAAGACCCCTTTAAGGAGGTGATCAGTTATGAAATCAATCCAGATCGAATTGCCTGAAAAATTGGCTCAGGAGCTCGATGCGATGGTCAGAGAAGGTTGGTTTAGGAATGAAGGCGAAGCCGTGCGTTCGGCCGTGTTGGATTTTGTTCGCCGTCATCGCCTTGAGTTGCTGGAGCGGTTCCAGCGTGAGGATATTGCGTGGGCAATCAAGCAGAAAGGGGCAACGGGTTGAGGTTGGTTGTCTCCGACACCGGACCTTTGCTGCATCTGGGCGAAGCGGATGCCCTGCTGTTGCTGACTTGGACGGGTGAGGTTTCTATCCCCAAAGCTGTGGAAAGGGAGATGACTCAGCAGGACCCTCTTTGGCAGAGCCAAAGGCCGGCCTGGAACTGATGAAGACTTTTAGTTTGCGCGGTTGGGAATTCGCCCTTTGCTGACTAGATATCTCTATTTCGCTGCCCTGCTCGGAAAATCAGTTCGGCTAAAGTAAAAAGTATAAATCTTTCAACCCAATAAACGGGCTTTATTTATTCTAATTAGGAAGCATCCGTCAAGGTGGAAAAAACCGGAGTTGTTGGAAGTTTTGGTCTATTTGGATAGTGGTAGATCCGCTTTTGCTGTGACCTCTTGGATTGCTCCCTCGATCTCTTCTCTCACTTCGGAATCTCCCTCAATTCCGAGTCGCTCCGCGAGTGCGTTCAGCGACTCCGGCGCACCGATCTGACTCAAGGCCCACGCAACGTGTTGGCGTACCAAAGGTTCTTCGTCATCAAGGGCGCGCATGAGAGCCGGAACGGCTTCGCGGCTTTTTAGATTTCCGAGAGCGACGGCGACGTTGCGCAGAAAGCCGCGGCGTTTGGCGCGGAGAATCGGGCTGCCTTTGAAGCGGCGGCGAAATTCTTCCTCAGTAAGAGAAAGCAGCGGGATCAATTCGGGAGCGTAGAGACCCTCGCGCGGCTGAAATGCTTCTTCGCCGGTCGGCTTCGTCTTCACGTTGTACGGGCAAATCTCCTGGCAAATGTCGCAGCCGAAGATGTGGTTGCCCATGAGCGGGCGCAGGTGGCGCGGGATCGATCCTTTTAGCTCGATCGTCAAGTACGAGATGCAGCGGCGGGCGTCAAGTATATAAGGCCCGACAAAAGCGCCGGTCGGACAGGCCTTGAGACAGAGGTCGCACTTGCCGCAGCGGTCTCGGATAGGCCGGTCATATGACAACTCGACGCTGAGAAACAGCTCGCCGAGAAAAAACCACGAGCCCTTTTCAGGCGAAATGAGATGCGTGTTCTTGCCGATCCAGCCGATGCCGGCGATGCCCGCTATCGCTCTTTCCAGCACCGGGCCGGAATCGACGAAGGCGCGTCCTTCAACCGGACCACCATGGATATCCCTGATTTTCTCCAAGAGAGAATCCAGCCTCTGTTTGACCAGATCGTGGTAATCGTCACCCCACGCGTAGCGCGAGATCCAGCCGTGAGAGTCGTCCGGCGCCTCGGGCCGCGGCAGCGGTGCGAAGTAATTCATTCCCACCGAGATCACCGAGTGCGCCCACGGAACAAGTTTCTTGGGATCGCGGCGCAGCTCCTCGGTGCGCTTCATATATCCTAATTCGCCGCCTAGGCCTTTTCGCAGCCATTGCGCGAACGATTCCTCATGCGGCGGAATTTTTACGGGCGAGATCCCAACCAGCGCAAAACCGAGCCGCTGCGCCTCTTCTTTGATTTGCGCGGATAGCACTGCTGGACTAGTGTAGTGTCTCACGCTGTTGACACCTTATCCTAAGTTCGACAGGCGAAAC
>CAYOJC010000158.1:0-8486 GCA_964404195.1 uncultured Syntrophobacteraceae bacterium | reverse complement strand
GCGTTCATCATCACCATCGCCGGCTTTTTCCCGCCCAGGTAGGCGCCCGCGCAGACGCCGATGCCTTCTTCCTCGCGGGTTACGGGCACATGGTGAATCGCCGGATCTTCTGCCACCGCGATGACCAGGTCGTGCAGATTCGCTTCCGTCAGCGTCGCGACGAAATCGACGCCGGCCTCTTTGAGCGAATCGACTATCTCCGCCGCCACTTCCCGTTTCATGTCTCCTCCTACGGCAGTTTGAAACCTTTATTGCCGAGACTGAGCCCGCAGTCAATCCGATTCGGCGGGGTGGTTCAGCCGTTCAGCGCCATTCGTGCCTGGGATACCTGCGCTTAAGTTGCGGTTTGAGTTTCGGATAGGTTCCGCGCCAGAAATGCGCCAGGTTCTCGTGACCTGCGTCATAGGCGTTAGGCGAGAGGCGGTAGGCGTTAGTAGCATTCGAAGCGAAAATTTCTTGTCCTGCCATCTTTCATATCTCTGACGACACTTGCCACGTTTTCGCAATTGCGAAAACGTGAAAGCGCCAGCACCTCCTTTTCCTTAGGTATTGCGGCTTGGCTCGGCCGACTTTATAATACGTACAAAGTTAAAAACCATACGTACCGAGGTGGATTGTGAAGACAAACGTGAGGAGAAAAAATTATTACCTTGACGAACGAAAGATCAAAAGGGCCAAATCGATTCTGAAAGCCAGCACGGAAACCCAGGCCATCGACGCGGCGCTGGATCTGGTCGTCTTCAGAAAAGAGATCTTAGACTCGTTGGAAAAGGTTGCAGGCAAGGGCGGGGTGGAGAAAATCTTTTAGTGGCAAAACACCTCATCGACACCGACCTCTATATCGACCTTATCCAATCCGGGGACAGTTCCTATAATTCGCAAGCTTTACGAAAAGGACGCCCCGGGTATCTATTTTAGTTCCGTAGTTGCCCAAGAGCTTTTGGCAGGAGCCCGCTCTCCGGCGGGCAAAAGGCATATCGAGATTCTGTTGGGGCCATTTGAAAGGGTCGAGCGGATTGTCACCCCGGCTCACAAAGAGTGGAAAGAAGCGGGAGACATGCTCGCTCGAATTTTAGAACGCCGGCCGGATCTGAAAACCAAATTACCGACTCTCGTAAACGACTGCCTTCTGGCTTTAAGCGCTCGGGCCATCGGAGCCACGGTGTACACGAGAAACCGGGATGACTTCCTCACATTACGGGAGGTGCGGCCATTTTCGTTGGTTGTTGTGAATTAGTACGCGCCTCATGGCCTACGGGTGCTTTCAGGCGGGCGTTTGCGAGTTTTTCACATCAGTCGCATGAGTGAAAATCAGAGAAGGCGTTATCAGAGGTATCAGAGATGAAGAACAAAAAAAGAGCGATCTCTCCGTTGCCGAGGGGCGCCAGCGACAAAGAAATCGTTCGCTGGGCAAAGACTCACGATGTCTTTGACCGTCTGGATGCAGGAGTGTCGGAGTTGGTGGACGACCACCGCGATCTGGACCGAATACTCGAAGAGGCGGTGTTTCAAGACAACACAGCCCAGCTCAACATGCGCATTCCCCCGGCTATGAAGGCTACCTTCAGCCGGATCGCCCGCGAGCGTACGACGGATGCGACGACCCTTGCGCGCATGTGGCTTGCGGAAAGGCTCAAACGGGAATTGAAAGCTGGCTAAACGGCAAGACCAGGCCGCTGCCTGGATCAAATTGAAGGCCCGATCTCGAAAGGTCGGGCCTTTTTTTATTTTTGCTCTGTTTTAGCTTTTAGTTTAACTCAGCACTCACAACTCACAACACCGGCGAGATCGCCCGCGCCATCGGCCGCACCATACCGCGGACCAGTCTCACCAAGACTCAAGCGGCCTAACCTTCTTCGACCACACATCCAACGTCTTTCGGGTCGAATATCACCGCGACCTCGTCGCCGCGCTGAAAAAGATTTCTCGGATGAGCCACGTGGGCGCGGAGCGATCTACCCTGGACATCGACTTCATACGCTACGGACGAGCCCTGGTAGGCCGAGGCGGCGACCTTGCCGATGAGCCGGTTGCTCTCGGGAGAAGCGTCGCCGACGGGCGCCAATGCGATGACTTCGGGCCGGATATACAGCGTGATCTTTCCGGTCTTAGCCTCGTTCCGAGCGGCCTTGATCGTGAACCCCTCGCCGGTTTGAATCTCCACGAATCCGCCGCCGGACTGTTTGATCGTCCCAAAAAATAAATTGGATTGGCCGACGAACTCGGCGACGAAGCGCGACCGAGGCCGCTCGTAGATCTCGCGCGGGCTGCCTTCCTGCACGACTTTTCCCGCATCCATTACCGCGATGCGCGTCGAGAGCGCGAGCGCCTCTTCTTGGTCGTGCGTGACATAGACGGTCGTGATGCCGAGATCGCGCTGGATTTTCAGCAGCTCGATGCGCATCTCCGCGCGTAGCTTGGCGTCGAGGTTGCTCAGCGGCTCGTCGAGCAAGAGCGCTCGGGGCTGCACGACCAGCGTGCGCGCGAGAGCGACGCGCTGCTGCTGCCCGCCGGATAACTGCGAGGGGCGGCGCTTCTCCGTGGCGGATAGGCCGACGCGCGCGAGGGCCTCGGCAACTCTCTTCGTGATCTCGGAGCGCGGAATTTTTCGCTCGCGCAGGCCGAAGGCGACGTTTTCGAACACCGTCATGTGCGGCCAGAGGGCGTAGTTTTGAAACACCATGCCGACATCGCGCTGCCACGGCGGGACATCGTTCACGGCGCGCTCGTCGAAGAAGACCGTTCCCTCATCGGGCGCGAGAAATCCTGCAATGATTCTTAACAGCGTGGTCTTGCCGCAGCCGCTCGGGCCGAGCAGCGTGTAAAATTCTCCGCTTTGTATATTGACGTCGACGTCGCGCGCCGCCCACAGCTCGCCGTACCTCTTGCCGATTTTTTCCAGCCGGACTTGAGCCGCGTTCATCATTACACCCTGAAGGCGCTGCCGGCGCGCGCGCCGAAAATACGGTGCGTGAGATAAGTTCCGATCCCGACCATCACGATGGCGACGACGCCGAGCGCCGCGCCCGCGGCCCGGCCGAGCGGGCTTTGCATATAGATGTAGATGCCGTATGAGATCGGCCCATACTCGATGCGCGGCACGAGCATGATCGTCGATGACAGCTCGACGGAGGAAGTGACGAAGGCGATCAGCCCGCCGGCAACCAGCCCGCCGCCGATGAGCGGCAGCGTCACGCGGAGAAAAGTTCTCAGGCGATTCGCGCCGAGATTCTGCGCCGACTCTTCGAGGCTGACGTGGACCTGCTGCAGCGCGGCGTAACAGGCGCGGACGGTGTACGGCAGCCGGCGCGCGGCGTAAACAATGACGAGAACGAACCAGGTGGAAGTCAGCGGCTTGCCGACGCCGGGAAAATCCCAGCCGTGAAAAACGCGGATGTAACCGACCGCGAGCACGACGCCGGGAACGGCCAGCGGCAGCGTGGCAAGCGCGTCGAGCAGATTTCTGCCCCACAACCGGCTGCGGAGCAGAAGAAAGGCGATCGCCGCGCCGAGAATCACGTCGAAGCCGGCGGCGAGCCCGCTGTAGAGCAGCGTGTTTTTTATGAAGTGCGGGACGCGGAAAAGAATTTCGGTGTAATTATCCAGAGTAAACCGGGTGGGAAGAACCGAATAGCTCCACACTTTCGACAACGAGAGCAGAAAAATTCCCGCGTGCGGCAAAAGCGCCGCGGCGAGAGCCAGCGCGCTGAAGAGAAGGACGAAGAAGAGTTTCTTTCCAGCGATCCGCCGGCTCGCGTCCCTGCCGCCCTGGACCGTGGCGTATTCCGCCAGGCCGAGATATTTCCGCGCCGCGAAGAGCGAGGCGAGCGAGAGAACGACCAGGACGACGCAAATCACATAACCGTCCACGTCGTCGATGCCGATGGTCGTGATGCGGAGATAGGCCTGGGGCGCGAGGAGGTTCTTGTAATTCAACATCAGCGGCGTGCCGAGGTCGTCGATCGCGCGGATAAAAGTAAGCAGCGCGCCGGCGATGAAGCCGGGCAGCATGAGCGGCAGCGTGACGCGGCGAAAGAGCCTGAGACCGTGGCAGCCCATGCTCTGGGCCATCTCCTCGAGCGAGGCGTCGATGTTGGAAAGCGACACGGCGGTGTTGAGCATGATGAAGGGAAAAAAATGCAGCGTCTGGACGAGAACGACGCCGGTCAGGCCGTCCATGAAAGGAATCGAGAAGTCGAACCAGCGCATGAGCAGAAGATTGACCGCGCCGCTGCGGCCGAGGATTTGCTGGAACGCCACCGCGCCGACGAACGGCGGCACGACCAGCGGCAGCGTGGCCAGCGTCTGCAAGAGGATTTTACCGCGAAAATCGTAGCGGGCAATGACGTAGGCGAGCGGCACGGCGAGAAAGCTGCCGAAGATAACGACGAGAAAGCCGCTCCAGAGGCTGTTCCACAGCGCCTCGCGGAACAGCGGCCGGAGAAAAAAGTTTTGGAAGTGGATCAACGTGAGGCGGCTGTTCTCGTCGGCGAGCGCGACCCACAGGACGCGCGCTACCGGATACAGGACGAAGACGAACAAGAGAGCAATGAGGGCCAGCATGATTCCGCGCTGCCACCAATCTGCTCTCTCCTTAATGCGCATCGACCCTGATTTTCGATTTTAGATTTTGGATTTTCGATTGAAATCCGAATCCGGAATCGAAAATCGGCAATCGAAAATCTAAAATTGAGCGCGCCTAGCGCGCCAGCCCCGCCGCCTTGTCCGCCAGCTCTTTGGCCTTGGCGTAGTTCGCCCGGGCGGCGTTTTCCCACTCGGTCTCCATCTTGGCCTTGAGTCCCGATTTCCCCTGGAAGCCTTTCACGATCTCTTTATCGCTCGCCTTTTTTTCATCCATCGGCGCCTGCGCGGCGAGCTTTCGCGCCTCGGCAACGAGGCTCCGCACCTCATCATTGATTTTCGACGCTTTACTTTTCGCCGCCGCTTCTTCCGCCTTGTAAATCGCCGCCCAGGCGTCTTTTAATTCTTTGTGGCGGAAGGTGATGACGTGGTCGTAGAGCGAGTTGACGATGTCGCGCCGGCCGGAGGCGAGCTGGTCGTTGAAGTCCACGCCACCCATTTTCGTTTTGAACGGGTTCGGATAGTTCGCCGGCCCCTTGGCATAGAGATCGGGTATGACGGGCAAGCGCGCGATGTCGGGCGAGAAGAGCAGCATCTGCCCCGGCTCGCTTAATAGATAATTTACGAAATTTTTTGCGCCCTCCATGTTGGGCGCGCCCTTGACGATCGCGACGCTCGCGGGCACGACGGACGTGAGCGAGGGATAGACGAAATCGACCGGCTGGCCGCTGGCGATGGCCGAGAGGCCGAAGAAGTCGATCACGACGCCGATGCCGTACTGCCCGCTGATCACCGCCTCCGGCACGCCGAAGCTGCGCTCGGTGATCGCGCCCATGTTGCCGCCGGCGTTCAAGAGAAGATTCCACCCTTTTTCCCAGCCGTACGCCTGGAGAATCGTCTCGATCGTGAGATGCGTGGTGCCGCTGCGCGACGGGGCGCTGATGACGAGATGGCCGAAATACTTCGCGCTCGCGAGATCGGTCCATTCCCTGGGCGCGGCGAGCTTGTTGGCCGAGAGATAATTTTTGTTCCACATGAGGCCGTAGCCGCTGATGGCGAATCCGAAATAAGTCCCGTCGGCGTCGTGCACGGGAAAATTGCCGATCTTGACCGGAATCTTCGCCATGATCTCCTTCGGCGGCGCGTACTTTTCCAGCAGACCGTCGTTTTTCAGCGTCTGGAACGCGTCCGGCGCGCTGACCCAAAAGATGTCCGCTTCGGGCTTCGCCTTCGTCTCGCGCAAATACGTGACGCCGGCGTTGGTCTGCTTGCTGTTGATGACGACGGTGGTGCCGGGATATCTCGCCTCGAAGGCCTTTTTATAATTCTCGAACAGCTCCTTTGGAAACGAAGTGACGATCACGATGTCTTTGGCCTGCACCGAGCTCGCCAGCAGACACAGCGCGAACACCCACGAGATTAACGAGGATCGTTTCATAAAGCCTCCTTCATCTTTCAGCTTTAATCCCGGCTTCCCATTTTTTACTTTGTACTTTTGCCTTTTTACTTATCGTGCGTAGCTGACCACGAAGGCGGAGGCAGTGTCAAGCAACGGAGCATGAATTGTTCGGCGGCTTCTGGAGGCGACGCGAAACGAGAAACATGTTATCTTTGAGAAGGATGAAACTCCCGGATCTGACCCGACCCCCTGTGCCCGCCGAGAAACGGGCGCGCTTCCTCGGCGGCGTCGTCTTGATCGCCGTCAGCTTCCTGGTCTATCCGGCCTTCATCGTCATCCTTCTTCTGCCCTTGTCGGCGCAAATGAAAATTGCCGTGATCGCCGCCGCCTCAATCGTGAGCTGGGCGGCTTTCAGCGCCGGAATTTATCTCGCCGGACGGCGCGGTTACAATTGGTTCAAAGGGCGGTGGCGGCAACTGACAGGGATGAAGGCGGAAAACAAATCTTCGTGAGCCGTGTACTTACTCCGACGCCCGGGCGCGGTAGCGGTACGCCCGGCTCCGCCGCGTCGAGCCGGCGAGCTCGGAAAACAGCAGGCCGCGAAAGATCATCAGGAACGTTAGAAGAAGGCCGAAAATAGCAAAGAGAAAAAAGAAGCGGAAAAAAGTCGGCAGATACGCCGCCGGAACGTCCAGCCAGCCCAACAACACATAAGCCGCGGCGGTGATCGACACGTTGGGCGCGAACCATTCGATCCAGTTCTCGACGATGAACTCATAGCTCGCCGACAGCAGCGCGAGTCCCGAAACGCGGCTTTGATAGATCAGCTCCGGTACCGGGTTCAGGATGACATAGAGAAGGAACTGAATGAGTAAAACGATGAGCGGCCCTTCATCCGTGGAGTAGGCAACTTGGCGGAGCAGCGTCATGGGAATCCAGAGAATGAAGGCGATGCCGAGAATCTCCCATAGATAGACGGAAAAGCCTTTAAAAAAATCGTTGAAGTCGAACTTCCCCATCCGAACGACGTTCTCGATGAGAAACAGCCCCGAGCTCGCGCAAGCCGCCGCCACCGCCGTCAAGATGAATCCGCCGATCAAGCCCAACGGCGCAACGAGCGCCGCGGCGGCGGACAAGATCAAGCTATACGCCAGCGGCGCAAAGATGATGCCCCAGTTCGCCGCGAGCAGCTCGACGCACCGGCGCAATGCGACGCGGTAAATCCACAATGTGGCTTTGACGGTTTCCATGAGCCGAAGTTCACCCTATATAGCAGCCGCTCCGGCCAAAAACAAAAAGGCCGCGTTCAGCGGAAGAAAAGGGACCTCTTGCCCGGCGATTCCAGGTGCGTTAAGAATGGGCTCATCTCGAGTCTGCGAAGCCGTCGTCACGGAGGTTACCGCCATGAAGACCAGAATCCTCGCCGGCGTTTCGGTCTGGCTGCTCTGCTTGACCGTCCTGTCGTTCAGAAGCGCCGGGGCCGCCACGTACATCGCCTATATTTCGGATTCGACCAGCTCGTCGGTGATCTACTGGCTGGCTAAGGATATGGGCTTCTATAAAAAGCACGGGCTCGACCTGGAATTGATCTTTATCAACGGCAGCGTGCGCGGCATCCAGAGCATGATCGCCGGCGATCTCGGCTACAGCGGCGCCGTCGGCACCGCGGTCATCAACGCAAAACTTGCCGGAGCGGACATCGCGATCATCCAGAGCCAGATGAACACGCTGCCCTATTTCATCGTGGGAAATCCCAACATCAAATCGCCCGAGCAACTGAGAGGCAGGTCCGCGGCGGTGCATATTCCGGGGACCTCGGCGGATTTCGCTCTGCGGCTGGCGCTGACCAAAGTCGGAGTCGCTTACAAAGACATCAAAGCGGTCACGGTGGGCGGCGGCCCCGCGCGGCTTGCCGCGACGATGACCGGGCAATTGGACTTTACCGTCGTCACCGAGGGAGAGAAGATCCAGGCGGAAAAAGCCGGGCTCAGAACGATCATCGACATGACCAAAATGAAAGTCCCGTTTCAGTTCAACTGCAGCGTGACGACGAGAAAAAGAATTCGGGAAAATCCCGACGAGGCACGGCGCGTGGTGCTTGCCATGACGGAATCGGTTCACTTTTTCAAAACGCACAAAGAACAGTCGATCAAAGTGATGCAGAAATATACCCGCGGGCTCGGCCGCGACGTGTTGGACGGCGCGTACACGGCCAATGCCGAGCTGCTCGTCGACGACGGCTATCCGACGCTGGAAGGGTTGAAGCAGACGCTGGAGATCCAAGCCTTGACCGACCCGAGAGCCGCCAAGGCCAAGGCGGAGGATTTTGTCGAATTGCGCTTCGTGGACGAAGTCAGAAAGAGCGGATTTGTGGAGAAGCTCAGGTGAAGTGATTTGCATTCGCCGCTCAGGCTGCCTTAAGTTGCCAACCCCTCCGGGCTTTTACTAGCATAGTGTCTCTTAAATTAAGGCACTTATCCGTCGAGGTTTCTCTATTCACCACGAA
>CAYOJC010000157.1:0-8517 GCA_964404195.1 uncultured Syntrophobacteraceae bacterium | reverse complement strand
GTTTCGCCTGTCGAACTTAGGATAAGGTGTCAACAGCGTGAGACACTACACTAGAGTGTCAGAGGGTGGATTGGACCGCCGGCCTGGTCAACACCCGCTCCATCCAGTTCTTCAAATTCGGCAGCCGATCGTCGATTTCGAAATGGTAGCGCTGGCGCCGGACAAAAAAGGGAATTAGAGTGATGTCGGCCAGAGAGTAGTCCCCCGCGACATATTCGCGGCCGGCCATATCCAGCTCGAGCGCCGTCAGGTAGTCTTTCAACTTCTCCTGCGCTTTTTCCTGATCGTTGCCGCGCGAGATTTCATGGGCGGCCGCGTGCAAGCGGGTGTTCGAGTAGTCCATCCATATTCTTACCCGAGCTTTCTGCTGCAGGTCTTTGGGCATGAGAGGAATGTCGGGGTATTTTTCCTCCAGATATTCGTTGATGATGTTGGATTCGTAAATCACCGCTTCGCCGTCGACCAGCACCGGCACTTTGCCGTAGGGATTGAGCTCCAGCAGGTCTTTGGGCTTGTTCTTGAGATCCACTTCCACAAGCTCGTAGGGAATCTTTTTCTCGGCCAGGACAATCCTTGTCCTGTGCGCGAAAGGTCAGGTGTGGGCGGAAAAAAGCTTTCTCATGGAAGTCGTTTACCATTATTTCCCCCTTTTCTCCAGCCGATCTCTCAACCCGTCGCCGACGAGATTCAACGCCAACACCGTCGCCATGATGGCGAGGCCGGGGAACGCGGTGAGATGCGGCGCGACGAGAATGAATTGTCTCCCTTCGTTCAGCATCGAACCCCACGACGGAGACGGCGGCTCGGCGCCGAGGCCTAAAAAACTCAGACTGCCCTCCGCAATGATCGCCGCCGCCATTCCAAAGGTCGCTTGAATCAAGAGCGACGGGAGAACATTCGGCAGCATGTGCAGGGCGATCACGCGCGCGGGCGAGGCGCCGAGAGCCAGCGCGGCGTGGATGAACTCCTGCTCTCTTAACGTGAGGATCTCGCCGCGCACGAGACGGGCGTAGCCGGTCCAGCCGATCAGGCTCAGCGCCAAAACGACGTGGTCGAGACCGGGACCGAGCACGGCGGTGAACGCGATGGCGAGCAGGATGCCGGGAAACGCCATCAGCACGTCCACGAGCCGCATGAGCGATTGATCCACCCAGCCGCCGAAGTAACCCGACACGGAACCGACCACCAATCCGATCAGGAGTGAAATTGTCACCGTAGTTGTTCCGACCATGAGCGAGATGCGGCTGCCGTAGATGATGCGGCTCAGCACGTCGCGGCCGAGCTTGTCGGTGCCCAGAGGATGTTCTCGCGACGAGGCTGTGAGATCGTTTTCCAAATTTTGTTCCGTCGGATTATACGGCGCTATAGCCGGCGCGCTCGCCGCCATGCAGACGAGAGCGATGAGAATCGCGGCGCCGATGAAAATAATCGCTCTACTTGTCATAGGCGATTCTCGGGTCCGCCAGACGATAACAGATATCGGTGAGCAGATTGACCGCCAGGTAAGCAACGGCGATCACGAGAACGCAACCCTGGACGAGAGGATAGTCGCGCGTCTGGATCGCCTGAAGCGTGAGCCGGCCGATTCCCGGCCAACTGAAAATCGACTCCGTGATGATCGAGCCGGCGAGCAGCGAGCCGAACTGGAGTCCGACGATAGTGATGACGGAGATGAGCGAGTTCATGAGCGCGTGCTTGAGCCAGATGCGGCGCTCGCTTAAACCTTTGGCGCGCGCCGTTCGGATATAATCTTCATGGATCGTTTGGAGCAAGCCCGCTCGGATCATACGGGTTAGAATTGCGGCCATCGCCATGCCCAGCGTGAGCGAGGGGAGGATCAGATGGCCGATGCCGCCGCGGCCCGAGACCGGCAACCAGCCCAGCTCGATCGAGAAACAAATCATCAGCAGCGGGCCCAGCCAGAAGTTCGGCATCGCCAGGCCGAAAAGCGAAAAGAAGAGCGCGCCGCGATCGATCCAGGAGTCGCGCCGCGCCGCTGCTAAAATTCCCAGAGGAAAAGCCAGCAGAAACGCGACGGTCATGGCGGCAAGCGTCAGCTCGATAGTAGCGGGCAAACGCCTCAAGATTAATTTGCTCACGGTCGCCTGGTTATAAAGCGATCGTCCAAGATCCGCCGTAGCGAGTCCGGCCAGAAAATGGATGTATTGGCGCGCGAGCGGCTGATCCAATCCCAGCTCCCGGCGCAGCGACTCTTTGTCGGCGCTCGCCGCAGTTTCTCCCAACATCACCTCCACGGGATCGCCGGGGACCGCGTGGATCAGGAGAAACACCACGGTGACCGTCCCGAGCAGCGTGGGGAAAAGCAGGAGCAGGCGATGGAGCAGGTAGCGCTTCACGAGCCCGGCTTCGCAGTAGAAAGCGAGACCTTCTTGAGCGAGATCAACTTGCCGTCCGGATAAAGATCGAAGTCGCGCACGGCGGGCTGCATGACGGCGACGTTCTTTCCCCACCAGAGCGGGATGTACGGCAGATCGTCGGCGAGAATCTCTTGCACCCGGCTGTAGATGCGTTTGCGCTCGTCCAGGATCGTAGTCCGTCTCCCGCGCTCCAGCAGCGCGTCCAATTCCTGATTGCGGTAGCGGCCGCGATTGCGCCCGTTGGGAGGCACGCTGCTCGAATGGAACAGATCGTAGTAAATGTCGGGGTCCTTCGTGCCGACCCAGTCGAGCGAGTAAATGTGAAAGTTCCCCTTGCCGATGTCGCTGTAAAAAGTTCCCCATTCGAACGCGCGCACTTCCAACTCGATGCCGACCCGCGCGAGCTGCTCCTTGAGCGCCTCGGCGATTCTCTTTCTCAGGTCCAGCGTAGTGGTCTTATAAGAAAGCTTGAAGCGCGGCAGCGGGCCGTCGCCGTCGGGATCGGGAAAGCCGGCTTGGTCCAGAAGCCTCTTGGCTTCTTCGGGATTGTATTCGAGACGTCTCACGCCGGACTCGTAGGCCCAATGCTCGGGCGAGAGCAGGCCGGTCGCGGGAATGGCCAGGCCCTTGAGGATGTTGCGGATGATCGCCTCGCGATCGATAGCATGTCCGATCGCCTCGCGGACCTCCGGCCGTCTCAAAATGGGGTGATCGAGGTTCATCGCGATATACTGGAAAATATTTCCTTGCTCGCTCAAGATCGCCGCCCGGGTATTTGTTTTCATCCACGGAAGCATGTCGGGCTCGAAGTAGTTCTGGATAAAATCGACCGTTCCTTTTCGAAACTCCAGCACGCGCACGATCGCGTCGGGGATGACCTTGAACACCATGCCGGAGAGCGGCGGCGCGCCTTCCCAATAGGAAGCGTTGGCTTTGAGAACGACTCGTTCGCCCGGAGAGAATTCCGCCAGCGTGAACGGGCCCGAACCGATTAAAGTCCATTCGCCGGCCGCGCCATCCGCTGCGGCCGCTTCCGGGACTATGCCTAAAGTGAGCTCTTCCATAAAAGGCGCGAAAGGAATGGCCAGGCGAAAGCGAACTTCGTAGGGACCCAACTGGTCCACGCCCTGGAGAAATTTAAACGCGCCGCGCTTGGGAGAACGGCCGGTTGGATCGAGTATGGATTCGTAAGTGTATTTCACGTCCGCCGCCGTAAGAGGTTTGCCGTTATGAAAAGAGACCCCCTTTCGTATCTGGAAGACATAGGTGCGCTCATCGATCGCCTGCCAGCTTTCGGCCAGCTCCGGTTGCAGGCGGGAGTTTTTATCGGGCCTGACGAGGGAGTTGAAGATGAGGGCGCTGATGCGCTCGGAATCCGCGTCCATCGCATAGCGCGGGTCGAGGTGGGTCGGGCCGCTCTCCAGGGCTACGACCAGGGTATTGGGGAGCCTATCGGATTCTGCGGACCTGCGGCAGGCGCAAAAAAGCGCCGCCGGGCAAAGGATAATAAGGAGGAAGGGGATTTTAAGATTCACTTTACGAGGAATGTACTTTGACAGCACCATAGCTCTTTTGGTACAATGCGTCAATTTTATATGGCTAACCACCGATCCGCAAAACTGCTCGTCTGCCTGTTCTCGGCTCTGGCGATCTCGGTCTGCCTTGGGCGGCCCGGCGCGTTGTCGGCGCAAGAGGATCCTTTCCCCGTGCTCCCCGGATTGGAGAACGCGGTCGAGTTTTGGCGGCTCGTATTCACGCGTTACGGCACCGGCGAAGTCATCTTTCACGACCGGCAAGATCCGCTGAAAATCTACAAAGTCGTCAATATCGACGAAAACAGCAACGCGCGCAGGCTCATCAAGCAGGAGATCGACGCGATCGGCCAGGCGGAAGGCTTTGAGGAGCCCGAAAAGAGAGTGAGGGCCCAACGGGGCGTCAGGGATCGGTTTGCCGTGGGCCTCGCGCTCTCGCGGCGTTATCTCGATCAGATGCAAAAAATCATGCGCGAGGAGGGCCTGCCGGAAGAAATCGCATATCTGCCCCTCGTCGAATCGTCTTTCAATCTCCACGCCCGCTCCAGCGCCGGCGCGCTCGGGATGTGGCAGTTCATGCCGGCTACGGGCAAACAGTTCATGCGCGTCGGGTCCGCTCTGGACGAGCGAAGAGATCCGATCGAATCGACCCGCGCCGCGGCGCGGTTCCTGAGTCAAAACTACGGCGCTCTCGGCAACTGGCCGCTGGCGCTTACCGCCTACAATCACGGCCGGGAAGGAATGGCGCGCGCGGTCGCCGAGGTGGGCTCCAGCGACCTCGTGGAGATCATCCAGCGCTATCAGGGACCGTCGTTTGGGTTTGCCTCCAAGAGTTTCTACACGGAGTTTTTAGCCGCGGTGGACGTGGCGCGGAGAAGCGGAGAATTTTTTCCGACCCTGGAGTATCATCCTCCGTTGACGCTCGAAGAGCTGCCTGTGGAGCGGAACATCTCGATTACGGCTTTGCTCAAGCCGACGGATATTTCCCACGCGCAATTTCTCGAATGGAACCCGGCGGTGAGCTCCAAGGTCAAAGACCTCCCCGGAGGCTACCGCGTCAAGGCGCCGCCCGACAAGCTCGAGAGTCTCATCGCTGCGTATAAAAAACTCGTCGGTTCATCGCCCGCCGTGGCCACTATCGTCGCGGCTTCGAAAACTTCACTCAACTGGATTCTCCACCACGTCGCGCCAGGAGAGACGCTCTCCAAGATCGCCCGCAACTATCGGGTTTCGATAGCCGCCATCCAGCAAGCCAACGGCATGAGCAACGCCCATCGTCTCGCCGTCGGCCGGCAGCTCAAGATTCCCAAGAAGGCCTAGCTAACGAGCCTACCACAGCATCGCGTAAAAACCTTAAAGTTTATTTAAGGATTTTGTCTAAAATCCTTGTTCTGTTACAAAAACCTTTAAGTTCGCCCTTTTCATTTTCTTAGCCGTCCAGAACCACAATTAGAAACACCGGTTGTCGATCCTTATCGCCTGCATTTAAACCGCTTGCCTGGTTTCCTGACTTCGCATAAAATCCGTGGAAAATTATGGCAACCAACAGCAAAAACGGCAAATCACTAGAATCTTGGATATGGGATGCGGCGTGTTCTATTCGCGGAGCGAAGGATGCGCCCAAGTACAAGGAGTTCATTCTTCCGCTCATTTTCGCCAAGCGGCTTTGTGATGTTTTCGATGACGAGCTGAACCGTATTGCGAAGGAAGTTGGCTCGCGGGCTAAGGCGTTCAAGCTGGTGAAAGCCGATAAGAAGCTCGTACGGTTTTTCTTGCCGCTCAAACCAGAAGATCCGGATAAGCCTGTCTGGTCAGTGATTCGCATCCCGCCGAAGACTAACAAACCCGTAGGCGAGGGAGAACGTGTCACGAGTCACCTCCGCGCAATCGCTGACGCTAATCCGCTGCTGAAGGGCATCATCGACCGTGTCGATTTTAATGCCACGACGCATGGTCAGCGCGATCTCGATGACGACCGTCTGAGCAATCTCATCGAGGCGATCAGCGCCAAGCCGCTTGGCCTCGCCGACGTGGAGCCGGATATTATCGGCCGCAGTTATGAGTATTTGATTCGCAAATTCGCGGAAGGCAGCGGCCAGAGCGCGGGAGAATTCTACACACCGACGGAGGTCGGTTTCGTCATCGCGCGCATCATGGACGCTGAACCGGGGATGGATATCTACGATCCGTGCTGCGGTTCAGCCGGATTACTCATCAAGTGTGAGTTGGTCCTGCAGGAAAAGATGAACCTGCGCTCGCGTAAGACCTTCGCGCCGGCCAAACTCTACGGCCAGGAAAATGAGCCAGGGACGTGGGCGATGGCAAACATGAACATGATCATCCACGACATGGAAGGCGAGATTCAGATCGGCGACACTTTCCGGAAACCAAAATTTCGCCACGGCAATCGCCTCCAGACTTTCGACCGCGTTGTTGCCAATCCCATGTGGAACCAGAATGAGTTCAAGGAAAAGGATTACGACGCCGACGAGCTCGACCGCTTTCCCAAAGGCGCGGGTTTTCCCGGCGGCAAGGCCGACTGGGGCTGGATGCAGCACATCCTCGCGAGCATGAACAATAAGGGGCGCGCCGCCGTTGTGCTCGACACCGGCGCCGCCGCGCGCGGCTCCGGGAACGCCAACACCAATAAAGAAAAAGACGTTCGCAAGTGGTTCGTCGAGCAGGACTTGATTGATGGTGTCATCTATCTGCCGGAAAATCTCTTCTACAACACTACCGCGCCGGGCGTCATCATCGTGCTTAACAAGGCCAAGCCGAAGGAGAAGCAAGGAAAACTCTTCCTGCTCAACGCCAGCCGCGAGTTCACCAAGGGCGACCCGAAGAACTACATCGCCGACGATGCCATCGCCCGTATCGCCGAAACTTTCACCGCGTGGAAGGAAGTGGAAAAATACTCTCGCATCGTTAGCCGCGAGGAGATCGCCAAGAACGACTTCAATATCTCACCGAGCCGTTACATCCACACGGGGGAGGGCGAGGAGTATCGGCCGATTGCGGAGATCGTCGAGGAACTGAACGCACTGGATGAAGAGGCAAAGGAGACAGACCGCAGCCTGCGGGCCGTTCTGGAGAAAATTTGCTTATGACGAAGTTGCCCACGAGCAAAGAGAAAAAAGATTTCTATCAATCCATCGCCGAGGTGCTCCGTGCCGCCCGCGCCAGTGCTTATCGTGCCGTCAACTTCACCATGGTCGAGGCCTACTGGAACGTCGGGCGGATGATTGTCGAGGAGGAACAACAGGGAAAGGAACGGGCGGAATACGGCGCCGCGCTGCTCAAAAACCTGTCCATCCGACTGACCGGGGAGTTCGGGGCACGGTTTGATGAGCGTGAGTTGCGGCGGATGCGGCAGTTCTACCTGTCATCGCCAATTCGGGGCGCACTGCGCCCCGAATTGGCATGGACACATTACCGGCTACTCCTGCGGGTGGAAAAGCCCGACGCCCGCGCGTGGTACTTGAAAGAGGCCGCCGACCAGAAAATGCCCCAACTGTGGATTGCTGGAGGATGTGACGGCCAAGGGACTGCTGGTGGCCTATCCGAAAGATAGCGTCGATCTGAAGGATTGTGGCCTGCGCTTCCGTCCGGTGGACGAAACCCGTTTTGCATGTCCGAAGTGCGGGACCAGGATCAAGGCGGTGATCTTATGAGCGCGTCCATGACACGGACCAAAACATCGGAGGGCGGACATTCCGGTCCGCCCAAAAGCGGATTGGAAAAGCCGGCCGCCGTTGGGGATGGCGTACAAACCGAGTTGGGACGCTTGCCTACGGACTGGCGGGTTGGTCGCTTCGACTCTCTTTTCGACGTTCAACAAGGAAGACAGGTCTCGAAGAAAAACCGCATCGGCGATAACCAGCGGCCATTTCTGCGCACCAAGAATGTTTTCTGGAATCGCTTGGATTTGTCCGACCTCGATGAAATGCACTTCAGCGAAGCGGACGAATCGCGCCTTGCCCTGAAGCCTGACGATTTGCTCATCTGCGAAGGTGGTGACATTGGGCGAACCGCAATTTGGCGGGGCGTCATCTCCCGCTGCTACTATCAAAACCATCTTCACCGGGCGCGAATACGGGCTTCAGAAGCTGCCGATGCGCAGTTCGTTCTTTTCTGGCTCTGGTATGCGTTTGAGTTCGGCAATCTCTACTTTGGGCGCGGCAACGTCACCACCATTCCCAACCTCTCTCAGTCGAAACTGTGCGAGTTGCCTCTGGCAATCCCGCCCCTTGCCGAGCAGCGGAAGATTGCGGTGGTGTTGGGGCTGGTGCAGCGGGCAATGGAGCAGCAGGAGCGGCTGATCGCGCTAACTACGGAACTGAAAAAGACACTACTGCACCAACTCTTCACCCAAGGCCTCCGCGGCGAACCCTCCCAAAAAACCGAAATCGGCCTAGTGCCGAGGAATTGGGAGCTTCGATCATGTGGAGAACTTTGCGAAATGATCACCGTTGGAGTGGTGGTGAGGCCGGCAAGTCACTACGTTGAAAGCGGAGTTCCAGCGTTTCGCTCGATGAATGTTCGCGAGGATCGCCTCGAAGTGACCGAGCTTGTTTATTTCGCACAGGAAACCAACGACACTATCTTGG
>CAYOJC010000156.1:0-8603 GCA_964404195.1 uncultured Syntrophobacteraceae bacterium | reverse complement strand
CTGGGTTCTCGGGGTCAAAGGCCCACTGCGCCGGGTTGTTGAGAATGTATTCCCGAATGCGATTCTTCAATGATTCGTCATCGCGAATCACATGTTCATAATAGTTACGTTGTGCGACCAGCCGTACGGGATGCGTCCCCTGTAGGGGCACACCTGCGTGTGTGCCCTGGTGGGCGGGGTGTACATTCGGATTTACGCCCGCGCCCGTGCCCATCCGCGTCGTCGGTTGGGGCGGACGTTGTTGGGTCACACGTTGTAGGGGCGCACCTATGTGTGCGCCCTTCCCCACTGGGCCGACACATAGGTCGGCCCCTACATCGGGAATGACAACAATGCCGTGAAAATGATTGGGCATGATCACGAAATCGTCCGTTTCGACTGTGCGAAATTTGTTGTTCAATTCAAACCACCAACGTTCAATTATGCTCCCGGTGTTGTTTTTCAACTTTGTGGTTCATCGACCACCGTATTGTACAAAGGGCGACCGGCCGGTCGCCCCTACTCGGTCCGAACGGTTCGGGTTGAAACGGGCCGTCGCGCATCTGCAAATACGCCTTGGTTCGTTTGCTTTGATTCAACGGACATAAATTCTTAATGTTGCCTCACGCCTGTTTCATTTGATGACTTGATTCGCTCGCGCGAGCAGGTCGGGTGAAAGTGTTAGTCCTATCTGTTTCGCCGCCTTCAAGTTGATGACGAATTCAAACTTCATCGCCTGCTGCACCGGCAAATCAGCCGGTTTGGCGCCTTTCAAGATCTTGTCCACGTAAACAGCCGCGTGCCGATAGAGATCATCGAAGTCCGCCCCGTAGGACATGAGGCCGCCCTCATCGACAAACTCCTTCTGGAAGTAAATAGCCGGCAACCGGTGTTTGCCGGCAAGCTCGACGATCCGCTTTCTTTCGGCGAAAAAGGGGCGAGTGGTGGTCGTCATGATCGCGCCCACCTGCTTCTGCTTTGCGGTTTGAAAGGCGCTTTCTAAACCTTTGGGGTCGGGTTGAGTCTCGATCTCCTCCAATTTCAGCTTCAGTGCCAGAGCCGCAGGCCTGATCTCTTTCAGTTGGGGGCTGGTCGCCGACGTCCGCAGAAGCCCAACTCGTGAGAGTTTGGGGACCGCGTCCTTGAGTATCTCTAGCCTTTTGCTATTTAGCTCGGTCGCTAAACTCGAGAGCCCGGTGACATTGCCTCCCGGCCGCGCAAGACTGGTAACCAGACCTTCACCCACAGGATCCGCAGCGGCCACCATCACGATGGGTATAGCAGTAGTCGCTTTCTTTGCCGCCGACACCGGCGGTGTCCCTGTGACTACGATCAGATCAACCTTCAGACGAACCAACTCTGCCGCAAGCTCAGGCAGGCGCTCATTCTTTTGCTCGGCAAACCGGTACTCGATAGTGATGTTTTTTCCTTCAATCCATCCAGGCTTGCTCAGCTCCTGCCGGAACGCCTCCACGAGGACCGCGCTGCCGGAAGCAGTGCTTGCATCCAGGAAACCTATGCGGGGGACTTTCCCTGTCTGCTGCGTCTCGGCCACAGCCCCACCAAGGGCGAATGTAAGAGCGATAGCGAAGATCCCCACCCATTTTGGATTTTCGATTTTGGATTTTGGATTGTCGGAGCGAGGGTCGAGAAACGGTGTCCGAATTGAATCCATGTTTTTTCTCCCTAATCCAACCGCCCTAAGTGTATCGAAGGGTGGTTAAAATCCTCTCACCACGAAGAGCACGAAGCACACGTAGGGGCGCAATTCATTGCGCCCTTACCCATTCCTCGCGCCAAGACGCCAAGCACGCAAAGAAATCTTTTTTCTTGTTTCTCCGAACTTGGCGTCCTTTGCGCCTTTGCGCGAGTCGTGTTGTCTTCCTTCGTGACCTTCGTGTCCTTCGTGGTGAGTTAATCGATGACGGTGATTTCCTCGATCGGGAACTGCGTGGTGACTTCAGGCCCCTTTTCGGTCACGACCATCATCTCTTCGAGCCGTACGCCCCATTGAAGCGGCTTGCCGTGTTGCGTCTCCAGAGCGAAGCTCATGCCCGGCTTAATTTCCACCGGGAAATCCAGAGAGTAAATCCGCGAGATGACCGGCGTGTCGTACTGAGCGAGCCCGAGACCGTGTCCCCATAGATTCGCCGCCGCCTGATCCTCTTCCTTGTAACCCCAGGTCTCCATCGCCGACGGCCAGACTTCGGCGATTTCCTTCGTTGTTGCTCCCGGCCTCACTTTGTCGATCGCCCGATAGAGCCATTCATAAGCAATGTTGTAATAGTCCTTTTGCTCCTGGGTCGGCTTTTTCCCCACACAGTAGGTGCGGTACATGCAGCTCTTGTAGCCGTTCCAGGTGACCGCCGCCATATCGATGATGACCAGGTCGCCGGGCTGGATGATGCGATCCGAGAAATGCCGCCAGTTGGGCCAACTGTTGGGTCCCGAGGAGACGATGATGTCCTCCACGTCTTCAATCCCCGGAATGTTGTAAAGGAAATTCATGGCGAACGCGGTAATCTGATGCTCCTGCATCCCAGGCTTGATGAAATGGGAGATCGCCGTGTGGCAGCCGTCGCAGATGGCGGCGACGATGCGCATCGCTTCCAGCTCGTCTTCGTTCTTGATCGCGCGCGCTTCGACCATGGGCGATGCGCCGTCGGTGTAATTAATTCCTGCCTCTTTGAAGGCGTTGATCATGTTGAGATCGATGAAATCGACGCCCATTGGGGCCTTCTCCACGTGATACTTGCGCAGCTCTTCCAGAATCGCGTCGGTGAATTTTTTTACCTGCTGGCGCGCCGCGCCGCCGACCGCCCCCTTGATCCAGGAGTAGGCATAGCGCACGTTGTCGCGCGGAATCCACGGGCAGTGACGGTTGATCTGTATGCCGATGTCGCCCTGCTCGAACAGCACGGGCTCGGCCCCTTCGCATAAGAGTGCGTAACGCAGGCCGGGCTTCAGTCGGCACCATCCGGGCGTGATCGTGCTCGAAATGTAGCGGACGTTTTCATCGTACATCGCGAGGATCGCGCCCAATCCGTTCTGCTTCATCGCCGCCCGCGCGCGGTCGAGGCGGTACTTCCTGAGCCGATCCCAGTTGATGCGTTGCTGCCAGTCGGTGCCGACCAGACCAAAACTTGAAGTGCTCCGTGTCACCATCGTTGCTCCTTTCCTGTCCGCCGATAAGGGGCGCCTGCTGCGTTGTCGCGGCGGGCTCGCATCCTCACGTACTGCGGATGTACGCTCCGGCGCGAGCCCTTGCTCCGCCTTGCATCCGCCGCCTTCTCGACGGCCAGGATTTTTGGCGGCTCGAAAACATCTGAATTCTGCTTCCTCTTTTTTACTGTTCGTTACTCCGACCGATCTTCTCCAGAACTTCCCGGTTCACGAGCGAATAAGGCATTTCGCCCTGCAATACGCTGACAACTTGCCCCACGGCCCGGCGGCGCATGTCCATGCGGGACTGCTCGGAGTACCATGCCGAGTGCGGCGTGATGATGACATTGTCGAGTCGCAAAATCGGGTCGTTGGGTTTCGGCGGCTCGGTCTCCAACACATCGAGCGCCGCGCCGGCGATTTTTCTCTGCTGGAGCGCCTCGCACAAGGCGGTCTGGCTGACGATCTTGCCCCGGGCCACGTTGATGAGAAAAGCCGTCGGCTTCATCTTGCCAAACGCTTCCGCGCCGATCATTCCCGCGGTCTCGGAGTTGAGCGGCAGGTGGATCGAAACGAAGTCCGACTCCTTGAGCAACGTATCGAGGTCGACCAACTGAACTCCGATTTGACGCGCCGCGTCATCGCTCAAGTAAGGATCGTATCCTAGGATGCGCAGCCCAAACCCGTTGGCCCTCGCGGCCACGGCTGAGCCGATACGCCCCACTCCAAGGAGGCCGAGCGTTTGGCCCCGTATCCGCGCGAGGCGCGGCATTTGTTTGAAGTCCCAGGCAGCGTCGCGCGCGATTTTGGCGCTGGGAAAAAGACCGCGGGCGCAAGCGAGCAGGAAGGCCATCGCCTGGTCGGCGACTTCATCGATGCAGTAATCGGTAGTGTTGCACACCATGATGCCGCGTCTGGTGGCTGCGTCCACCGCCACGTTGTCGACGCCGATGCCGAAGCGGACGATGACGCGGCATTTGACCAGAGCCTGTATCACTTTCGCCGTCATCGGCGCATAGGTGTTTAAGATAGCGTCGGCCTCCCGGGCGAGAGCGATGGTTTCCTCTTCGCCGCGACACTGACCCTCCACCAGTTCGGCGTCCATACGGCGAAACAGTTCTCGTTCATCATCCAGGGAGGAGAAAAGATGATCGGTCACGACGACTTTAAAACGGGACACGAGTTTGGCCTCAAACAGGCCAGACACTAGTTCAATGACGATCCGCTGTCAATTCGCTTGAATGCCAGAGTTGCAAAGGCTTGGCTCGGGCACTAAAGTTCACGTTTAAACAGGCTTTTGAAACTGCTATTGTTGGAGGAAGAGAATGTTTAAGCCAAGAACGATTGATGAAATCAAAGACGATATTCGGAGCCGCGTCGGAAAGCGCGCGCCGTTTCTCCACGCCGATAAGGCGGAGGCGGAAGAAGCGCTCGCGAAGCTCGACACCATCGTATCCGAAACTTGGGCGGTGGCGTGGAGCGGGATCGGCGCTCGCTGGGACGAAAAAGCGACGTCCGCCGAGCGTCGCGGAGACACCAAGCAGGCAAAGGAAGCGTTTCTCAAAGCCTACGGCTACTACGGCATCGCGCGCCATCCCTTTCCCGACTCGCCGGCGAAAGAGCGGGCTTACGCCAAGACGCGTGAGATGTATCTCGCCGCCTCGCGCTATTTCGATATTCCGCTCGAATGCGTTGCGATTCCATTCGACGGCAAGCAGATTGTCGGTCATCTGAGATTTCCAAAAAAAGTTCCCGCGCCGCTCGTCATGCATTGGGGCGGGATCGACAACTGGAAAGAGGAGCGGCTCACGTTCGCCGAGGCGTTCGTGCGAGAAGGCTGGGGTTGTTTCGTGATGGACAGTCCCGGCACCGGCGAGTGCCCGATGCTGGCCTCGCCCGAAGCGCATCGCGTCCACTCGGCCGCGCTGGATTATTTAGCGAAGCGGCGCGAAGTCGATCCGAAACGGATTGCGGTTGTCGGCGCGAGCTTCGGCGGCTACTGGGCGACCAAGATGGCGCACGTCGAGCCCGAGCGGCTCGCGGCCGCCGTTAACTGGGGCGGCGGCGTCCATTATTTTTTCCAGCCCGAATGGCAGGAGAAGTCGCGCAACGCGCCGTCGTATCTTTTTGACCTCATCGAAGCGCGCGCCAATCTCTTCGGCAAGAAGACTTTTGAAGAGCTGATCGCGGTCATGCCGGCGCTGTCGCTAAAGACTCAGGGATGGCTCGACAAACCCTGCGCCCCGATGCTGCTAGTAAACGGTAAAGAAGACAAGCAGGTGCCGCTCGAAGATTGTTATCTGCTGCTCGAGCACGGCGAGCCGAAAGCCATGCGCCTTTTTTCCGGCGGCCACATGGGCGCCACACCGGATATTTTCAAGACGGTTCTCAACTGGCTTCATTCAAAGCTGGACTGACAGGCTGCTGAAAAAGCCTCATATGCTTCGTTGCGCTTCGACCGCCTTCGCTCGACGTACTGAAAAAGTACGCCTGCGCTCGGCGGTTCTCGCGCGCCTTGCCTCTGAGATCTTTTTGAGCAGCCTGTAAACGTCTTGCATCAAAATTTCTCTTTCCTGCCGCGCGCAAATCGCGTAAAATCGCCGCGATAGATGAATCGCACGCTGGAATTTCCTTTCACCTTCACGCCGCGGATGAAAAAGCGGCTGAGCAAGCGCGTCATCGACATGCTGCAAAACGCGCTGCGCTGTTTCCCCGAGCTTAAAGGCAAGAAGATCACGGTCGGCTACACCTCCGCGCATCTCGGCAGCGCGCTCGTCCCTCTCAGGCCCGAGGCCGCGGCGAAGCTGACCATTCGTCTGAAAGTAAAAACGCTCAAGTATAATACGATCGGCCACGAGTTGACGCACCTGCTGCAAGGCTTGTCGAAAATACAGTTAAAGGAGAGAAAAGTAGCCGCCGCCGAGACTATTCCTTACGGCGAGAAGCAGTGCGACATCTGGACGCTCGCGCGAAGCAATTTGTTTTGCGACGACGCGCCGACGTATATCCGCCTACCCCGCTCGATCCGTGAAAACTGGCCGGCCTATTCCCAATCCGTGCGCCGCCTCTGCATCGCCGCGCTGGAAAAACGGAAGACGCATCGCTTCTACATGCAGTGGCTCGAATCGCGGATCAAAGCCCTCGCCCAGAGACCTCGCGGCGAGCCGAAGGCAGGAGAGCAGATGCCGCTGCCGTTTTGAAGGTCCGCTTGTCAGCAACACGCTTGACCACAAGTTGAACTTCGGTTAGGCGTGTTACAGCACATCGCGTTTTGCGGTAGCGCCCAACATAAGGAGGATAGCATGAAAAAATATTTGACGGTTTTCGGAGTGGCGGCTGTATTAGCAATTGCTTGGTGGATTGGATCGGCGCAGAGCGCGGAGAAGCAAGCGAAAACTAAACCGGCGACCTTCGCCACCGCGGATGACGCAAAGTACAACGAAGTGGTTCCCGGCGTTTCGCGTGCGGTGCTTTGGGGAAATGCGGATAAGAGGCCGTACGGCGCGTTTACGAAGTTCAAGCCCGGGATGGACGCCGGGACACACACGCACACGAACGACGTCTGGCTCGTCGTTATCAAAGGCGCATACCTTTATAAGGATGACGCGGGCGAGAAGCGAGTAGGCCCGGGCAGCTTCATTCGAATTCCGGGCAAACTAAAACATTGGAGCGGCGGCGACGCCAAAGAAGGCGCGCTGTTCTATGAAGAATCTTCAGGCAAGTTCGACCTGATCCCGGCGAAGTAGCCGTGAGGTGCTTTGATGGTCGTTTTACACGTGACGATTCAGGTAAAGCCCGAGCACGTGACGGAGTTCTTGGAGATGGCCCGTTACGACGCCGAGCATTCGGAGAAGGACGAGACCGGCTGCCTGCGTTTCGACGTGATTCAGGACCGCGACGACCCCCATCAATTTTATTTTTACGAAGTCTACAAAGACGAAGCGGCGCTGCAATCGCACCGGCAAACCGCCCACTTCAAGCTCTACTTCGAGAAGACGCAACCCTGGCTCGCCGCTCCGCCGGAGCGCCGCTTCGGGAAGAACGTTTTCCCCTCCGACGACGGCTGGCGTTAGCAGGCCGGCCGCAAAGGCCCATATACTTCGTTGCGCTCAATCGCCTTCGCTCGACGTACTGAAAAAGTACGCCTCCGCTCGTCGATCTTCCCGCGCCTTGTAGCTGGAACCTTTTTGACCGGCCTGAAATTTGTCGTAGATGCCGAAGAATTAATATCCTTCTCGCGCCTGTTGCCTCTCGCTTAGTAGATCACCACGCTGCGGATCGATTCGCCCGCGTTCATCAGCTCGAACGCGTCGTTGATTTTTTCCAGCGGCAGCGTGTGCGTGATGAGGTCGTCGATGTTGATCTTTTTTTCCATGTACCAATCTACGATCTTCGGGACATCGGACCGCCCCCTGGCGCCGCCGAAGGCCGTTCCCTTCCACACGCGGCCGGTCACGAGCTGAAACGGGCGCGTCCTGATCTCCTGCCCCGCACCTGCAACGCCGATAATAGTCGATACACCCCAGCCGCGGTGGCAGCACTCCAACGCCTGGCGCATGACATCCACGTTGCCGATGCACTCGAAACTGTAGTCGGCGCCGCCGTCGGTCATATCGATTAGATACGCGACCAAATCCCCTTTCACCTCTTTCGGATTGACGAAGTCGGTCATGCCGAACTTCCGTGCGAGCGTCTCGCGCTTAGGATTCAAGTCGACGCCGATAATTTTATCCGCGCCCGCCATGCGCGCGCCCTGAACGACGTTGAGTCCGATGCCGCCGAGGCCGAACACGACGACGTTCGCTCCGGGCTCGACCTTCGCGGTGTTCAGCACCGCGCCGATTCCGGTCGTAACGCCGCACCCGATGTAACAGACTTTGTCGAACGGCGCGTCGTTGCGGATTTTCGCCACGGCGATCTCCGGCAGAACCGTATAGTTGGCGAAGGTCGAGCAGCCCATATAATGGTGTAGTTTCTCGCCTCCGACCGAAAACCTACTTGTCCCGTCCGGCATGACGCCCTTGCCTTGTGTCGCGCGGATCGCCGTGCAGAGATTGGTTTTGCCGGAGCGGCACGCCTTGCACGCTCGGCACTCGGGAATGTAGAGCGGGATGACGTGATCGCTCTTGGCGACCGAAGTCACGCCCCGTCCGACGTCCACGACGATCCCGGCCCCCTCATGTCCGAATATGACCGGAAATAGCCCTTCAGGATCGGCTCCGGAGCGCGTGAACTCGTCCGTGTGGCAAACTCCGGTCGCCTTGATCTCGACCAGGACTTCGCCCTCCTTCGGCCCGTCCAGTTTTACGGTCTCGATCTTGAGAGGCTTGCCCGGCTCGAACGCCACCGCCGCTCTTACGTCCATGGTTCGATCCTTTCCGTTTGTTTGTAGGCTTTTCTTATTAAATAGTTCTCACTGAAAAAGTTTTTTTCTAGGTCATCTCCAGCAACTCATGGTACAA
>CAYOJC010000155.1:0-8604 GCA_964404195.1 uncultured Syntrophobacteraceae bacterium | reverse complement strand
CACATTTTAACCAAAGTCGCCAAATGTAAAGAAGCGTTAGGGACACTACACTAGCGGCGGAGCGATCTCGATGACCTCTGGCTTCCAGTTAACTTCGTTCTCTTCCTCTTTCATCGTAGAACCCCCGGGGCAAAGCGGCTGCAAGCCGAGTAGTAAAGCCCAGAGGGATGAAATCATCCTCACTTACCAATAAGAAAAACGGCGGCCTTGTTCTTAATTTTGTAAAAATCGACTTGCCGTATTCCAGCCAAAGTTCCGTCTTTAACTCTGCAAATCCTCCTCGGATAAGAGTGCCGTACGCCGAGGCATAGAAATTGCTTAGTTGACCAGGCTCAAGGCGGTACTCAAATAAGTTAGAAGGGGAGAAAGGAGAGCCGCACAATGATTATCGACTGGGAGCATCACTATCTACCTGAGCAGCTATGGCTTAAGAAAGGTGGCAAGAAGGGAGAGCGGGCGATCTTTTACGAGCACGGCAAGCCTCGGGGCACCCTCCACCCCGAGCTTTGTGATGCGGAGGAGCAGCTGAGGATCATGGATGCGGTAGGGATTGATGTGGCCGTGCTTTCCATGGCGGTGAGCAACGATGATCCTCGGATAGCCCTTGAGGAGTGCAGGGTTTGGAATGACGAGGTGGCCAAGTTGGTGCAGAGGTATCCGAAAAGGTTTGTGGGATTAGCTCCGGTTCCACCACTGGGCGGGGAAGGGGCGCTCGCGGAGTTAGACAGGGCGGTGAAAGATCTGGGGTTGTCGGGGGTGGTGATTCGTTCGCAGGCGAGTGGTCTTTCGATGGACTCGAAGGAGCTTTATCCTTTTTATGAGAGGGTTTTGAGGTTAGGGGTGCCGCTCTTTATACATCCGAGCGGGGTGCAGATGGGGATGAGTATTTTGGACGCTCCTTATGATTTGTATCGGAGCGTTGGGAGAGAGTTGGATTTGATCGTGGCGACGACGAGGATTATTTTGAGCGGTGTTTTGGATGATTTCCCTGAGCTTCAATTAGTGATTAGTCACAAGGGCGGCGGTATCGCCGCCTTGAAGGAGCGCATAGAATATCAGTTGGGTTCCTCAGAATCCCCCGGCACTCGCCCCAAAGGGACCAGCAATCGTATGCCCTTCGACACACACTTCAATAAGATTTATTTTAACCTGGCTGGCCATCACGGGGGGATGAATTCGGTCCGATGTGCCTTGACGAGCATCCGTCCAAGTCGGTTGGTTTTTGGCACGGACTATCCTCAGGAATTTAGTGAAGATCCCACGAAGATCAAGACCTATATTGAGAACATCAGGAAGCTCGAATTAGATGAGGAGAGCAAAGAGCTCATGCTGGGAGGGAATGCCAGAAGGCTTTTGAAGATGAATTAACCTCTCGGGCCGGACCTGCTCTCCCCCGGTCTGATCTCCGTATCCCGTACGCAGCCGCGGGCGAAAAACGTAAAGCCCCAGGAGCTGATCGATAGCCGTTATCTCGACGAGACGGGAAAAAGCGGTGGGTGCAGGGTCAGGCTTTTGATTCTAGACAATCTTGGGCGTAGGGGAAAAGGGGTTGCGGGGTGGCTGGGGTCAAGCTTTCTATTCTTGCCAATCTTTCCGGGGGGCATCCGGGGTCAGGCTTTCCTTTCTGGACAATCTGTCTTGGCAAAAAGCGCAGATCTAAAACTACCCCGAAACGTTATGGTACGTGTCAGGCTTTGGTTATTTGATATTTGTCTAATGGCTACTAATGAAAGCAAACAACAAAAACCTGGCACCTCTCCTGGCACCTCTCCACTAATTTTCAGGAAGCCCCTTCGGTAGAGGTCCTCGCTTTCCTAAGCTGAGATGCCGTCCGGTTAGCGTACGCCGTCGGCAAAGTTTTTCCTCCGAGTGTATCGCCGATGCGCTTCCCCAATGGACCGAGCCAAGGCCGCTTGGTCTTTGGGAACCGCAACAAAATGCGTGTGATTCGTCATCAAGCACCACGCCAAAACCTCGACACCAAACCGATGCAACTGCTCGGCCATGATATCGGCATACGCGCTACGATCCTTGTCGCTGCTGAAGATGGGGATTGAGCGTACGCCCCTCTGCGTTACATGATGTGGATAACCAGGCACTACGAGTCTGGAAATCCGAGCCATGGGTGAAGCGTATTAAATTACCTGCGAAGCCGTCAAGAAGAATTTAGTATTGTGTCCCCGGAATCTTAGGGTGTCTCGTCTGCTTCCGGTGTCGGGGGGTTCTTCCGCTCCGCACCTACGACGCGCCTGGGTTGGAGCGACACTACCCGCCACCCGCTCTTCGCTTCTTGTTCCTTCAGGTCACGGTAGATTGCCTCCAAGTTGTAGTCGAACTTCTTAGCATACGCCTCACGAATCGCACGGACCTCTTCGACAACTGGGTCTTGCCACATCGGACTATACCTCCATCAATTCCTCGGGAGTGCAGAGTACTGGTGTTTCATACCCACCGGCACGGCAGATCGCCTCAATCCTGTGCCGCATGGCGGCGCTTGCGATGTGCGTGCAGTTCCACGTCAGCAGATAATCCATGCCATTCACCACCGCGATAGCGATATGCAGAGAATCCACCGCTGCGTTTTCCGGCAGCGCTCCTTGTTCGACCAACTGCTGAGCAAGCCTGCTTGCGGCAGGGCTTAATGCCAGCACGGGAATACCCCTTAGCACCTCTAAGCGTAGTCTCGCTGCTTCCGCGTCTCCCCCGCTCGCTTCCCGCAGGACGACCTGCGAAATGTACAGGTCGAATCTGGGGCCCGATCCTGCCACCACTCCCGTGTGATCTGCTGGTGGGCTGCTTTGACGAGGTCTCGACTGGGAGATGAGGTGAGGTAGCTTGGGATAGTTGTCTCAAGGTATACCTTCGGCCCCATGGTCTGAGGTTACAAGGCAAACAACTACCCGTCAACAGTCTGCTTTTACAAAGCGCCCTAGCGCTGCGCGGCTGAGCGGCGTATTTTTAGAATTTCCGGGGACAGTATACTTCATTTCCTTTTCTTGCCCTTCTGCCAGCCGCCCTTCTTGGGCCGCAAACTCGTACCGATTAATCGTTCTAGCTTCTCTTTGAAGCGGATTGGGATAACAGGCCGAGGTATTCTTGTCGGTCGTCAGCGGAGAAGAAAACGTCCATCCTGCGCGCGCCCCGCTGCACGACGTGATGCGGAAAATCTGGAACGACCACTCGGGCGATCCTTGCCATGGCGGCAGATTCTGCATCTGTCTCATGCTACTTGTCAATTGCTGTATACTGTCCCCGGAATTCGAGTCTGGAAATCCGAGTCATGGACGAAGCGTATTAGATTACCTGCGAAGCCGTCAAGAAGAATTTAGTATTGTGTCCCCGGAAATTGTCCCCGGAATCCAGCAGTCGTCAGCATGACGTGATACATGGTTATCTGCATGAGCAGCCCCACTACGCCAATGCTACCGATGACGACGCCAACCCCGACCCTTCCTCGTTAGGTATCTAGCATGTCCCATTCATCTCCGAGAACCCAGCGCAGCGCGGATAGCTTACCGTTAATCATTCCCCACTCGAAATCATCCCAAGGGCCGAGATTCTCTAACCCGTATTTCTTTTCGGCTTTCGCCGCTGCCTTAAGCGCGCCTTCCCAAATGTCGCGTTGGATTGGCCGCCGCGCGTGATCTTTAACCGGGAAGATCTCCTTATCGACGAGCTTGATTTTTCCTTCCTCAATTCGCTCTCGGCGAACTTGGTGCCTGTTATACCAAACTTTGGTCACCAGCTCGTCGATGGCATCCACGATTTCTGTAAGCCGCCTCGGCTCTTCAACCCACTCCTGCTCAATCATCAGATCGGCAAATCGCGCCGGCTGGACACGGCGTAGCGCTTCGCCCAGGGTGATGAAATACAGCGACCTCATCCGCGAAAAACACGCTGCTATGTCCGGGTGCGACAGCTTGTTGCTGCCGTTCGGGTGGCTGAAATCTTTAGTATTGTGCGTGACAAAGGCGAACCGACTTCCGGCCGTTGCTTTCGCTCCGACCGCGTCTGCGTAAACCTCAATGAGAATCGTATCGTCGATGCCATTCCGTTGTCTGTGGAAGGGAGCGCGCTTGTCGATGGCCCGCTGCGCCGCGCGCAGCTTCACAGCGTCGGAAATCTCGATAACGGGCGTGCGCGCGAACAGCTTTTCGATCCGGCTGACCGTGTCCACGGCCGCCTCTCCCAGGGTTGGAAGCCGATGATCCACGTCGTTAAGTTGGCGCAGCACTATGCGCTTTTGCCTTGGATCGCCAAACTTCTCGACAGCCTCCTTGACGCGTTTCAAGGTACTGGAAAGGCTGCGGCTGCTTTCCTCAATAACGCGCGCCTTGTTGCGTGCGAATTCATCGACGACTGTGCGCGGCAGGATCAGCGCTATCTCTCCCTGCCGGATGAGTTCTTCGAGCGCGGCTAGAATCGCCTGCTGCTGGTAATTCTTGGAGAGATCGAGCCACACGCAGGTATCGATAAGAATCTTAAACACGAGATGTTTGCCCTCTTCTCCGCACGTTGATCCACCTTACGCTACTGGTTTTTGCAATTCAGGATAATTGAAGTAATTGCTATCTGCCGAAGCCATCTTTGATCGTCTACCGTTCCTGAATACCCCACGCCGCCGAAGGCAGTGGCGGCTTCAATCGGAAGTTAGGCGCGCAGCCTCGCCCAACGAGGGAAACGCATATGTCTGCAGGTCCGCCAAGAACTTCAAGAGTAACGCGGTCCAAATCAACAGGTCCGCCGAGATTCTCTCCAGGTCACGGGGTTTCAACGCGCTCGCCCACTTGAGCTGCGTTCGCGCATCATGTTCGCGATGGGCGATAGAGTGGTTTCGCACGGACCGAAAAACGAATTCGTACCGCCGACGCAACTCCCCCAGCTTGCGGTGGACTTCCTTCAATTGGTTACTTACTTCCACCTCCACACTGAATTGTCTGCACAAGTTACGCGTGGGCTTGCCCAGCAGATAGGCGAAGTCTTCAAAACCCTCCACGGTCGTTAATGCGAGAACGCGCGCGTAAAGCCTCTTGTGCTCGGGTGTCCTGGCGCGGCCCATTTCGTAAGTCAGGATCGAGAGGTCGGATGCGTAAAGCGTCGCGAAGAGAATTAGATTCAGAAACTCCACTTGGCTTGACAAACCGGCTCTTTCCGCGGTTTCCCTAGCTCTCTCAAAGATGCGGATTATCCGTGCCGTGTCCTTACGCCCGCTCTCGACCGCAATACGGGACACTCGGCGAATCGTGCGACGAAATGCCTGCTTCTCGCGGTGCGTCATGGTGCGTCTAACGGATCTGGCGATGAGCCGCGCCGAGCCCGCGTTCTTTGCGGGCGAGGGAACGCGAAGCGGCTTGCCGCGAAGCGCGTCGGCTCCATCGCCGTGTTGGGCCGCCGATCGAGCGACCCTGTTCCCAAAAAACTAGGTCTTTTTTTCAGCCAAAACCTGAACCACCTTAAGCTCTTCCTCTGACGGTTCAAAGTACCACTCGTCTTGAGGACCCAGCCGGTGAACATAGCCGACGGGAAGCAGTTTGTGTTCCCGCGCATAAATATCAATCAAGGTCACATCAATTCTAGTTCGTAGAGGCTGAGTCGTATTGTGGAGTATTTCGGCTGGAATACCAAAGTGTCCATAGACGCCGAAACCCGGATTGAGGTTCCAGAGATACTGGCCATTGTAGTGGCCACTTGTGGAGGGGTGTCCAAAAAACTTCGCCCCTTGGACGAGATTTACTTCTACTCGCGCTCGAACGGGATAAGTATTACCAAGGTTCGATATTTCGAAACCTACCTCAGGCAATGTCTGGTTCCTTTGAGTGAGCTTGTAAGACACTGGCGGAATTAAATGTCGCGTGTGTTGTTCATAGATTTGATCGCGGCGAGCCTTCAACTCAAGATTGCTGAACTTTCGACCTCGAGGATGACGTTTGTTGTAATGACCAATGGCGGCATGACAATCGAAGCAAAGAGGAATGGCGTTGTCGATGTCGGACCGGTCCGTCTCAATATGAGCCACTTCAATGCCGACACCGGTGAGCTTCCCGCAAAGGCAACAATGTCGGTTACACCAGAGCAAGACGTTGACCTTATCGGACTCGCTAAATTCGTGTTTTCTGCTAGCCATTGGTACCGAACGCTTTCAGAGAGGGCCGGACGATCTTAGGCGGCCTAACTACTAAGCGAGTCGGTCAGCCCATCCCAATCGACGATTCCAGAATTACGGGCAATCCTTTAATCTTTTCCGCCCCTAAACAACAAAAAAAACCTGACATGGCAAACACTGCGCCATTGTCAGCCTTTGCCGGCTACAGTCGGCCCGAATCAATCCCACCTGAGAAATAGAACAGGTTAGCGACAGCCTATAGCCAAACCCGGAAGGCGGTCAAGTGTTTTTTGTTTGGGAAAAGATCAGATGGTTTGGTGCGGCGGGAGCTGCTTAGTGTGCAAACATTTCTTGCACAACTGTCAAAACCGCCGCTAGAGAGTTGGGAGCAAGGCGCCCGAGCCGGCGCACCAATCGCTCGGTATCAACCGTGCGGAGCTGGTCGATGGCAACGAACCCTATGCGACCTTGAAAACGACATTGAACACGCCATGGGGACGCGTGCCCTCCGGTCGTCATCGGCGCAACGATCACCGTCCGCAGATGGTGGTTCAACTCGTCCGGGGAGACAACGAGGCAGGGTCGTGTCTTACGGATCTCGCTGCCGCGCGTCGGATCAAGCTGAACCAGGTAGACCTCGCCGCGCGCCGCCACTGCGTGCTCTACCGCCACTTCCACTCTTTCTCTTCAAACCGCGTGGGCGTTGTCGGATCAAGGAGCCGGTCTTCATCCCGCTCGCGCATTTTTCGAGCTGCAGCCGCCCAGCCCGCGCGGGGCCGGTCCCCTCTTCGAATTACAATGCGTCCCGGCTCAGCCTGGAGTTCGACCTCATCCGTTAGCTGGGCTTCCTCGATCAGTACTTTTGGTAGACGTATGCCACGCGAATTGCCGATCTGAACAATACGGCTTTTCATTTGAACTTCCCCCTCGTTGCTACATTGTAGTCACACGAGGAATAGTTAGCAAGGACAGGGAACGCTGGTGTGGGAGCACTACGACAGCAGCTTCCTGAGCGACTGGAGGTCTTTTTTGATCTTGGCGAGGGCGTTCTTGTAGGCGGCGTCGGGAAGCGCGAGCTTCAACTGCTTGCGCTCTTCTTTTTTGTTTTCTTTGAGCCGCTTCCGCGCGCCTTCGATCGTGAATCCCTCGACGTAGAGGAGCCGCTTTATTTCGAGCAGCAGCTCGACGTCTTTCTTCTTGTAGAGACGATGGCGCGACGGCGCCTTGCTCGGCTTCAGCAGCTCGAACTCGGTTTCCCAGAATCTAAGCACGTAAGGCTCGACGCCGACGATACGGCTGACTTCTCCGATCTTGAAATAGAGCTTGTCAGGCAGTCGGGGAGGCATGGAGAGGCATTCCTAAGAGGAGGCGCTGTTGAGGCTCTTCTTTAAAATCTGGCTGGGCTTGAAGGTGAGGACTTTGCGGCCGACGATAATGATCTCGTCCCCGGTCTGCGGGTTTCTTCCCTTTCGCGGACGCTTGGGAGCCGGGGTCAGACATGAGCCGGGGAGCCGGGGAGCCGGGGTCAGGCATAACAATCATTACAATCTATCAACTTCTCTCCGTCTGCCGCGCCGACAACCGCGAAAGCATCGTACTGATATTCGCCTGATCGCGCCGCAGGTACTTCGCCACTTCGCTTACCGCGTAGCCATATTCCCGCACCAGTAATGCGACGGCCTCGGCTCGCTTTGTCGAGATATCCCAGCGCCGGTCCTTGCCTCGGAGTAACTCCGGCGTCGTTTCCACTCGCCGGGCGATTTCCTTGAACGCAGTTTCGATCGGTTTCTTCGCCTTCCGCTCGTCGTTCTCTTCGGCATCTCGACTTATTTCCTCGCCAAATCCTTCCTCTCCCAAGAAGCGCTGATCTTCCACGGCGTAGTATGCCTCGTTGTGGTTTTCACCGATTCCTTCCAGGACAAATCTCTCGTACGCCTTCTTGCCACCCAATAATTTCAAGATCGGCGTAACTTCTACGATCTTCGGTGTGCCGTTCGTCAAGTAGCTGTTATGTGCGCTGTGAGAATATCGTTCCGGCCGCGTGGCAAGTTTGGCCCGAACCGGATTGAGATGGATATAGCGAACCAGCGCCAACAGATACTTATCCCGGTCGCAGATAATCGCTTTGTACCTTCCTTGGAATAGATGGCCGACTTTGCGATAGCTGCGGTTGAAGTGCTGCGTGTAGGATTGTTGCAGTCCTTGCATGAACTTGGCGAGGGGAGTGGAACCGGTCTCAACAAGCAGATGCACATGGTTAGGCATCAAGCAGTAGGCGTAGATACGGACATGGAACTTGGCGCGGTATTTCTCTAAGCGGTCGAGGTAGTCTTTGTAGTCCTCATCGCATCGAAAAGTCTTTCGTCGTTGATTGCCCCGGACAATGACGTGATAGAGCAAACCGGGTGCGAAGACTCTCGGACGGCGGGCCATGATTAGAGAATTAGCAAAAACCGGTGATCAATGTCAAGACTGTATTGATTGTTATGTCTGACCCCGTT
>CAYOJC010000154.1:0-8662 GCA_964404195.1 uncultured Syntrophobacteraceae bacterium | reverse complement strand
ATTCGGTGGTCCCCTTCGTTGAAATCGGGTGGGTCCCTAAAGTGAAATCGAACAGAGGGCGTGTGTCCGAGCCTCGAATCCAGAAGCCTTGTTTCTGGGGAGACAAGCTAGTTGCCCTAGTCGATGGTGTGCCAACGGGGGTGTGTGAGCAGTGTGGGGAGCGATACTACAGGGCCGCCGTACTTAAACGAATCGAGGCCGACCTTAAGACCCGGAGCCGTTCCCGCCAGATTCGCCTGCCCCTAATTGAGTATTCGGCAAGGACATAGAGGGCATCCGCTCCCGGATCACGAATCACGAGCCACGACCACGACTTTTTTACCGTGTCTTCCCCCCGTTGCCCGTTCTACGAGCACGATCACGTTTCTCACTTTTTCCTTTTGTCTTTTTACTTTTGACTTCCTCACGCCTGACGCCTCACACCTGTTCGTATGGGCTGTTGTCTTCTTGAGGAATTTGTCCTAATTTTACGGCGAAATAACTTCGGCTGGGTCACCCGATCCGCTCACATCCTTGCTCCCTCATCACAGCCCGAACGGACCCCCAGCCGGGCTTTTGTATTCATGGTTTTTAGACTCAGAAGATAGGCGAGTTGAGCCAAGAGCAGACTTGACCCCTTTTCAGCCCGAACGGACCCCCAGCCGGGCTTTTGTATTCATGGTTTTTAGACTCAGAAGATAGGCGAGTTGAGCCAAGAGCAGACTTGACCCCTTTTCTGACCCCTTTTCCGAAAAGGAAATTCCTATCATTATCGAGCCGGTGACGGAATTAGGCCAGCGAAACTTTAGTGCTTTGTAACCTTATTAATGAATCCGTCGTCGATTAGTTCCTGCAGCACGGAGTTGTCATACAGTTCTGTGATCGGCTTTCCCTCATTCTTAGCGGCCGGGACCGCCGCTGATATAGCGGCCGGGTCCACCAGCGGCACCGACGATGTATGCCTTACGAAGTAATCATAAGTCTTTGATAGGAGTTCCTGATCAGGCAGCCTTGAATATTTCTGCATCACCTCGGTTGCTACTTTCTTGTTCTGCTTATACACATGCAACCCCTCGACAAACCCCATGAGAATCTTTCTTATTAAGGCCCTGTCGAGATTAAGCTGAGACCGTCGGACCGTAATAACGGATGAGGGGTACTTCAAACCAAGTTCACCAAGATCTACAAACATTTTGAGGCCGAGCGAAGTAGCTTTGTAAAGACCCGGCGGTGCGATAACTGTTGCCGCTGCCGTGCCTGAATAAACGGCTGCAATTCTACCGGCCTCTGAGCCCGTGCGGACAAACGGCATCTCCTTCGGATTCAACTTTAGCCTCTCAAGGGTCATTAGGAGAGCTGCTTCAACAGCTCCTCCTAAGTTGCCTACGGCCATCGGTTTACCCCTGAGATCCTCGGGACTCCGAACATTTTTACTCACCACCATGGCATACGGCATGAGATTGTAGGACGAAGCCACGAGTACGAGGTCTGCGCCCCGCAGCGCGGCATTGAGGGGCGCCGAACCGGTAGAGTTGACCACCTGAATGTCTCCTGCCACCAGTGCTTGTATTGTGGGGCTTGAATTCGCGATCAGAACGAGTTCCGTATTTAACCCGTGCTTTTTAAACAGCCCGGCCTCATGTGCAAGAAAGAAGGGCACGTTAAAGCCCGATGTGCCCGGATAAGCCATTCTAACCGTTTGCGAAAAGCTTGATTCAGTAAATGCGGCGAAGAATAGTGCAAAGAGCAAGAATATTTTTCTGAATGCCATGCCTAACCTCACGATCAACCTTGGAAACTAGAATGTGAAATCGTTTCGCCAACAGTAGAAGAATACTCCCTGCTTGTCAAATACAGTTGATTATAACGCTAGTGCCACAGCTGCTAAGCCTAACCCAGCCCAAAGCCTTGACAAACCGTAACAAGCATCTGTATACACCGGCTGCTCAGCGCATAAACACTTAGTCATTGTCCAAATAGTTCAGAGAGGGGAGAATCATGTCTTCAAACGTTCGGGTACGAAAAGGAAAATCTGTGGGAGACCTGGTCATTAATGGGGGCACTCTCATTGACGGAACGGGGAAACCTCCGATAGAAGATGTCGTGATTGTAATCGAAGGAAACAGAATAAAGTCGGTCGGGACCAAGCGAGATGAGACACCTGTCCGGAATAGTCGCGTGATTGATGTAAAGGGAAAGACCATTCTTCCAGGATTTATGGATGGGCATGGTCACTATGAAGATTTCGCCGGCGAGCTTTATCTCCATCTGGGCGTTACAAGCTGTCCAGACATCGAAATTTTTCGTGATGACTATTGGTCCATGGCACAGAGAGACGGCATAAGGATGGGGAAGATCCGTGGGCCACGATTGTGGTCGGCGGGACGGGGGCTGGGCTCGCGCCCCCCTGAGTACGCGCCCCCTGGAGGCCGGGCCTTTAGAGGTAACGTTCCCTTCAGCACGCCCGAAGAGGGTAGAGAGATCGTTAGAAAAAAGAAGGAAATCGGTCTTGATATGATCAAGATCAACGAGTTCCTTACACCGGAGTTGGTAAAGGCCGTGACGGACGAATCGCATCGACTTGGGTTTCCCGTAATCGCACATACGTTTGATGTGATTGTCGCTGCGGAAGCCGGAGTGGCCGGAGTGGAGCATCACTGGTCGGTTGGCCTGACTTCCATTGCTGATTTTGAGAGGCGAAAAAAGCTCACAATGGATCGCCTAACGGGAAGAGTCGGCCAAGAAGAATTTCCTTTCTTTTATGAAAGCGAAAATTTCGACCGGATCATCGAAACGATGGTCGAAAAAGGAGTTTCGTGGTCTCCTACCATTGCCACAGTATTCCGACCCCTTTCACCCAGCGCGAAGCTGTTTAAAGAAAGAGAGCTGTCCATTGTTAATAACCGCAATGCCAGCTATCTACCGCCGGTCGTACGGGCATTTGCGATGGGACAATACGACAAGTACGAGAAGTTTCCTTCCGACGAGCTTAAGCGGATTAAGGCAGGTTACAAAAAGGTTGAAGATTTTATGCGTCGCTTTGTTAAGGCTGGAGGAATAATCAGAGCAGGATCAGATCCCAGCTGGGGCATGCCTGCCATCGGAATACACGAGGAGATGAAGATGTTCGTGGAGGCTGGGCTTAGTCCTATGCAGGCTATTCAAGCTGCCACTATTAATGTGGCCAAAACCTTCAGTAAAGACAAGGACTTTGGAACGGTTGAACCAGGAAAAGTAGCCGATATGGTTGTTGTAGCGGGAAACCCTTTAAAAGACATTTGGGCAACGCAGGACGTAAAGTTAGTAATCATGAACGGGAAAATCGCTGATACTCGCTTTCATGCAGACTATAAAAACCCAATACCTAGCCCTGATCCTTGGAAAGTCATACCGAGAAACATAGAAATATCTCCTCCTTCCATTCCACAGGGATCTGGTCCTACTACTCTAAAGATTAGGGCTGAGAGGTTACAGCCATATCATCGTGTAACTCTCGATGGCAAAGCGCTGGAAACCCATTTCATAAGCAAGAATGAGGTAGAGGCGACAATCCCGCCGCAAGCCATTAAACGGGCGGGAGTTTATAGAGTCACTGTGGTTAGTCCTGGGGAATTTGGCGGACAATCACATCCGGCACATCTCATTGTGCCCTTTAGAACATGATGGGAGACGCATGAGCTACAATCAAAAAGTGTGGAAATAGAAATTAGGTAGGCGTACCCTTTCGTAACCCAAACGAAAGCTGCCTGGGAAAACAGGCAGAGAAAGGATACGCCCGATGAAAGAAGATCATAGAGGAAAGGCCGAGTCAAAAGAAATCTTTTACGCTGAGCTGGAAGAGTTTGCGCGGGAGAAGATTCGTGGGCACTTGCAAGAGTTGTTAGAAGAAGTGGTCACCGAGTGGTTGGGGAGAGAGAAGAGCGAGCGCAAGATGAATCCGTCGGAGCAGCTTGGATATCGGAACGGGTACGGTCGGTCGAGGCGATTTGCGCTAAGCATTGGGACGCAATGGGCAATGGGGCAATGGGGTCGCAATGGGGTCAAGTCCGCTCTTAGCTCTTAGTGCGTGACGGGCGTCAAATCTTGAATCTTGATATTCGTCGTTGGGGTCGAATTTTGATGTTCGACAAAATCTCCGCTGGCTGGCTTTCTTCGACAATCCAACTTTTTAGAATTCTCAAACCGCCGAAATGAGGCGCGATATGAATCTAACTAAAATCATTTTGTTTCTGCTCGTCGTCCAATCCCTCGGCTGCGCCGGTTCGCTCCCGCGCCGCGACTTGGAGAAAGAGCGGCAAGAAGAAAAGAAAGAAAGCGCGCCGCCGACGTTCACTTATCGCCCATGATAAAAAATCGTGTTCGTGATCGTGGCTCGTGCTCGTCACCCATTAAGAGATGATAATTTCACGCGGACGCTTCCACGTTTCGGCAATTCCCGAAACGTCGAAATGAGCCATTTTCACGTTTTTGCAATTGCGAAAATGCGCAAGTATCACTGAGACCGCGCTTGACCTCAGGGTTCTCCCAATGTCACAATAGTCTCGCAAATCGGAGATTCCCATGACAGTTACCGACCGCATAGAAATCAACCCCAAGGTGATGCTGGGCAAACCTATCATTCGCGGCACCCGTATTCCCATTGAATTGATTCTTAGAAAGCTGAGCGAAGGGGCGACTGAAAATGACCTGCTCGATGCCTACCCTCGGCTTTCGCGGGAAGACATCCAAGCGGCCATAGGCTACGCCGCCGACACGTTGGCCCACGAAGAAACCCTTCTCATGGAGCCTCCCCGCAAGCGATCAAAGCGATGAGCGATGCGCTTTCTGGCCGATGAGAGCTGCGACTTTGCCGTAGTTCGTGCCCTGCGTTCCGCCGGCCATGATGTCATTGCGGTTGTGGAGATCTCGCCACGCGCCGACGACGAGATTGTCATCGACCGCGCCGTCCGTGAAGACCGAATCTTACTTACAGAGGACGTGGAGCACAACGAATAGGCTCTTCGACGGAAATTGGGGTCGCGTCTTGCATTGCAACAACGTGTGATTGCAAGACCTGACCCGCACCGTGCGCACCACGGTGTTTTGCCGATTGATATTAACCCCGGACGGATCTATTTTAAAAGAGAGCATCGAAGGAGGATATCGCCATGGGTATTATCGGATGGATTGTTTTTGGCTTGATTGTCGGGATCGTTGCCAAGTTCCTCACGCCGGGCAGGGATCCCGGCGGATTTATCATCACGGCCCTAATCGGTATCGCAGGGGCGCTGATAGGCGGGTTCTTGGGGCGTGAAATGGGATTATATCGCGAGGGTGATCCGGTCGGCTTTGTGATGGCTGTAGTCGGTTCTATTATCTTGCTCCTGCTATATCGGATGGTTGCCGGCCGTCGATCGGTGGGATAGCAGGCCGGCCACAAAGGACCGCTTTTGTTACCTGGCCTCGCCCGATTTTAAAGCGTCTTTGACGATCTTGTAAATCGGCGTCATGTCCTGCCACTCGGCGTTGGACACGTCGATATATTTTCGAAAATTGGGGTCGCGTCTTGCATTGCAACAATGTGTGATTGCAAGACCTGACCCGCACCGGGCCCGACGGTTTTCTTACCTGTTGGAAGTTCCAGCAGAGCGCCGCGAGATCGATCGCGCAATAGGTCGAGTGGCCTTTAGGCAGATTGTTCGTTGTGAGGGAAGGGTTTTCGTCGCGTTGACGCATCGAACTAACAAATATGCCTCGTATGCCTCGCGTTGTAAACCCGGAAAAGACACACCGCCGGATCGCGAATCCTTTGTTTTCCCTGCGCCCTTGACCATCGGCGCCTACAAGAGTACGTCTGCATGCGTGGAGGAGAGTAGCGGAATCGGAGCCGAAATCAGGGTGCTCAGCGCAGGCGCGGTCGAGCCGGGAATCGAAAAAGTTATCGGTTCATTTCAGCGCGAAACCGGACGCCGTATAAAAGTCGCCTTCGCCACCGGACCGGCGATCGTCAAACGCTTGAGCGGCGGCGAGAGAGTCGATGTGGTGATTGCGCCGGCGGCCGCGTTGGACGAGCTCACCAAGGCGGGGAAAGTTCCGCCGGCCGATCGCGTGACCGTCGGCCGGATCGGGGTCGGCGTCGCGGTTCGCGCGAGCGCGCCGGCGCCGAAGATCGCTACGGTGGATGAGTTCAAACAATCCCTGCTCGACGCCGAATCGGTGGTTTACAACCAGGCGTCGACCGGGACGTATGTTGAGAGTTTGTTCGACCGGCTCGGAATCGCGGCGCAACTGAAAGCCAAGGCGACGCGCTATCCGGATTTCGCGGCGGTGCTGAGTCACCTCTGTCGAGGAAAGGGCGCCGAAATCGGTCTAGGCGCAACGACTGTAATCATCGAAGGCAAAGACAAGGGATTGAAATTTGTCGGACCGCTTCCGTCGGCGATTCAGAACTATACCACTTACGCTGCGACGGTCGCGGCTGAGGACGCCGCTAGGGACGCCGCCGGGGAGTTCGTCCGTTACCTCGCGAGCCCCGCAGCCAGGACGGCATTAGCCGCAGCCGGCATCGAATAGGAGAAAGCTGGAGTAATGGAGTGATGGGAGACTGCTGACGTAACTTCGAGATGGAAAAGGGGGCTTCCATGAAAAGGAATATATTCTGCCGCTTTTTTTTGTTCGGCGCGCTTGTCCTGCTCTCTAGCGTTGCGCATGCAACGTCGCATGAATTTTTTAAGGGCAAGACCGTGAGGCTCCTGGTGGGCGTCTCGGCCGGAGGGGCCTTGGACGACTGGGGCCGTTTTGTGGCGCAGCATTTGGGCAAACACATTCCGGGAAATCCCGATATCGTCGTGCAAAACATGCCGGGCGCCGGGACCGTGACTGCGGCCAATCATATTTACAATGTCGCCAAACCCGACGGGTTGACCCTTGGCTTGGTCAACCCGGGCATCTACGTCGATCAGCTTCTCGGGGCGAAAGAGATCCGCTTCGACTGGCCGAAATTTTCCTGGATCGGTTCTCCGGAACGGGTCGATCAGGTTTTGTTCGTGCGCGCGGACACGCCCTACAAAACCCTGGAAGAGATGCGCAAGGCCAAAGAGCCGCCAAGGTGCGGGGCCACGGGTCGTTCCGGACTAGCCTATTTTTTACCGCGCCTGACCGAGGAGGCGCTCGGCCTCAAGATCAATATGGTGGTCGGCTACGGCGGCGGAGGCGAAATGAACCTGGCGATCGAGAAAGGAGAGCTGCACTGCCGCGCCGGAACCGTCTCGGCTTACGTGGGCCGTGAGCCAACAAGCACGTGGGCCAAAAACGGCTTCACTCGCGCGCTGGTCCAAAGCGGAGCCACACGGTATCCGAAGCTGCCCGATGTGCCGACCCTCTACGAGCTGATGGAGACACACAAGACGCCCGACGCCACCAGGCGCGTCGCCAAAGTGATGCTCTCCTCGGGCGATTTCGGCCGCCCCTTTATTGCGCCACCGGGAATGGCTCCGGACCGGATCAAAATTTTGCGCGATGCCTTCATGAAGACGATGAACGATCCGGCGCTGTTGGCCGACGCTAAGAAAAGGAAATGGGATTTAGATATCACGAGCGGCGAGGAGCTTGAGAACATCGCCAAAGAAGTTATGTTACAGCCGGCGGACGTGATCGAGAGAGTAAAAAAACTCATGGAAAACTAGCCAGGCGGACAAAAAGAGGGACTCTCATGGCGACCGTCTACGATCCGTTTAAAAATTACGACATAAAAGTCTGGGACGTCGAGTACCGAAAGGATCCGGTGCGGACTCTCATGGCCCGCATCTACCAACCTCAGGCCGACGGTCCGTTCCCTGCGCTGCTGGACCTGCACGGCGGCGCGTGGAACGATCAGGACCGCACGGCTAATGCGCCGATGGACGAGCGCCTCGCGGCGAGCGGCATACTGGTGGCGGCGATCGACCTGCGCCGGGCCCATGAGGCGCCGTACCCCGCCTCCGTGGCGGACGTGAACTATGGGATCCGTTGGCTCAAGTCGAAGGCTCTTGAGTGGAAGGGCGACCCGAAGACGCTCGGCGCCCTCGGGAGTTCGAGCGGCGGCCACGAGCTTCAACTATGCGCCATGCGCCCGCGCGATCCGCGCTACGGCGCGCTTCCGTTGCCCGAGGCACTCAACCTCGATGCCACGTTAGCTTACGTAATCGTTCGTTCCCCGATCAGCGATCCCTATGCCCGCTACGAGCAGGCAAAGAAGATGCAGCGCGAGCATCTGGTAAAGGCCAGCGAGACCTACTTCAAGCCGTGGGAGACTGTTTTCGAAGGCAACCCACAGCGCATCCTCGAGCGCGGCGAGGCCGTGACGCTGCCTCCGATGTTTGTCCTGCAGGGCGAACTGGACGACAACGTGCTCCCGGCGGTCCAAGAGAAGTTTGTCGCCGCCTACCGAAAAGCCGGCGGCAAGATCGACTACGAACTGTTCCTCGGCTGCGAGCACCGTTGGGTCATTAACCCGGGGCCGCAGACGGACCGCGCCGTCGAGATGGTCAAGGCCTTCATTGCGCGACAGCTCCAGGCGCTGTGACCGCTGAAAAAGCCCCATCTGCTGCGTTGCTCTCCATCGCCTCGCTCGACGTACTGAAAAAAGTACGCCTGCACCTAGTGTAGTGTCTCACGCTGTTGGCGCCTTATCCTAAGTTCGACAGGCGAAACGGAGTCTGCCACC
>CAYOJC010000153.1:0-8729 GCA_964404195.1 uncultured Syntrophobacteraceae bacterium | reverse complement strand
ACTTAGGATCGGTGCGCAAGAAAATTTGCGCAAACCGCGAAAACTTTCAGGCATAGTATTACGAAGGACACGTAGAACGGAGAAACGGATTATAAAAGCGATCGGGTTTCAACATGATTGTTTCTTCCTTCGTGCACTTCGTGTCCTTTGTGGTGGTATACTCCGTTTCAAATGCCGATTTTAGGATAGAGTACCAACAGCGTGAGACGCTACACTAGCTTAAAGTAGGTATCACTTCGCGGGCGAAGCGCGCGATCTGCTCGGTCCGCTCCGGCCAGTGAGGCACCATGAATTGAAGGGCGATATTCCCGACGCCGATTTTGTCGTAACCCGCGAGCGCTTGGCCGACCTGCTCCGCAGAGCCGCGCAGACGGTCTTCCTCCTGAGGCAGCGGCTCGCGACTGAGCTCGATCGGCAGGCAGCAGTTGAGGCGGATTTGATCGGGATCGCGTCCGGCTTTTTGCGCCGAGCGCCGGACGTTGTCGAATCGTCGCGCCAATTCGCGCGGCGTCATCCGCACGAAATACGGAAACCAGGCGTCGCCGTATTCGCCGGCGCGGCGCTGCGCGCGCGCTCCCTCGCCGCCCACCCAGATCGGAATGCGCGGTTGTTGCAGCGGCTTGGGATAAAAGGCGATGTCGTCGAAGCGGTAGTGCCGGCCGGAAAATTTCACGCGCTCGTCTTTCCACAAAACGTCGAGTAGGTCGAGCTGCTCGTCCGACAGCTCGCCGCGCGCGGCGAAATCTGCGCCGAGCGCCTCGAACTCTTCGCGCATCCAGCCGACGCCGACGCCGAGAATGAGCCGGCCCTTGGACAGGTGATCGATGGTGGTCGCAATTTTCGCCCAGTAAAGCGGATGGCGGTAGGGAAGTACGAGCACGCTGATGCCGAGCGCGATCTTTTCCGTGCAGCCGGCGAGAAACGCCAGGCAGGTGAGCGGCTCGAAGAAAGGCCGGTCGGGCGGAACGATAAAGCTTTTCTCTTCGCTATACGGGTAGGGCGTTTTGATTTCCCATGGGATGATGATGCGGTCCGCGCACCAGACGGAATCGTAACCGAGAGACTCCGCCTGCCGCGCCGCGTCCATCAGAGTTTTCGGACCCGCGGCCCGGCCGGAGATGGGAAGAAAAACGCCGAACTTCATGTGGGTTCGCCTCTTCTTGTACCCTCACCCCTTCCCTCTCCCTCTGGGAGAGGGCGAGGGTGAGGGAAGGGATCAAAGCTGATCAGACGCAGAGCCGTGCGCATCAGTTCTTGACCACTGAAGCTTACATCGATACTGTGTCTGCGATCTCTACCATAAAGGAGTTTCCTTGGCTATTTGTCGCGGTGGTATTCTGATTTCGTTTCTATTTGCGCTACTCCCGCGCGCGGAAGCGCAGGAGCTTAAAAAAATCCACGTCGCGATTCCCGCGGTCACGCCGTCGGTCACGACCTTCGCCGTCGCCAAGGACAAAGGCTACTACCGCGAGGAGGGGCTCGACGTCGAGCTGGTCGTGATGCCTTCGGCCGTGGGCACGCAGGCGCTCATCGGCGGCAACGTAAAATTTTCCACTCTCGGCGGCGCCAGCCTGCCGCCGATCCTGCGCGGAGCGCCGATCCGTTTTCTCTTCGCCACCTTCAGCCGCCCGATGTTCTGGCTCTTCGCCAAGCCGGAGATTCGCTCGATCGCCGATCTCAAAGGAAAGAAGGTCGGCATATCGAGCCTCGGCAGCGGGCCGGATTCGATTTTGCGCGACCTGCTCAAAAAGCATGGCCTGGAAGGCGGGCGCGAGGTGGTGATCCTGCCGGTGGGCTCCGGCACCGCGCGCTTCTATGCCTTGCAAGCCGGTTCCGTGGACGCCGCGATGCTTTCGATTCCGGCGATTTTCATGGCGCAGGACGCCGGTTATCGCGAGCTGGTCTCGTTTGTCGATCAGGACATCGTCGAGTTGCAGGGCAGCATCCTCGCGCCGGCCCAGCTTCTCGAATCCGAGCCGGTGCTGGCGGAAAAATTCGTCCGCGCCTCGCTCAAGGGATTCATAGTTTTCCGCGAGAACCGCGCCGCGACGATTCAGATCTTGACGAGGTTCTTAAGACTCAAGGAAGATATGGTGGGAAAAATTTACGATCGCTTCAAGCCTGGAATGACGCCGGACGGAACGATCAACGAAGCGTTGCAGAGAAAATCGATCGAGCACATCGTCGGCCGCGTCGGCGTCAAAGAGCCACCGCCGCTCGACAAGATTTTCGATTTTTCGCTTACGCGGAGATTGAACGAGGAGCTCCGGTCCAAGGGCTGGAGACCATAAGCGCTTACTGGTTATAACCTCTTGGCGTTAGGTCCTAAAAACTTCGTGACCTTCGTGCTCTTCGTGGTGATAAACTTTTTGACCACGAAGGACACGAAGGAAGAACGCAAAGGAAGAAGGCGTGTTTTAAGGAGAGGATGTTTATCCGGGCTAGTAACCAGTAACCATTAACGATCCGGCGGCCAGCCGGCCTCGGATAATTTTGCGCGCAGCTCGTCGCGCTCCGCGTCGTTTATTTGCTTCGCCGGCCAGCGTGGATACATCTTCATCTCGATGCCGCGCATTCGGTAGAGTTCCTTGTAAGCGGTCCGGCCGACTTTCTTCGTCAGATCGGCGACGACGGCGTAAACCTTCATGACCTTCTCCTGAAGCGACGAAGCCTTTTCTTTTTCCTTTCCCGTGGCGGCGCGCCAGGTCCCGGCGCAGAGCTCCGGGAAAACGCTTGCCAGCGGCGCGATGGTGCCGCGCACGCCGATGCCGACGCCGGCGACGGTTTCCGTCGGCGTGCCGGGGAAGACGCCGAAATCGTGTCCTTTCAGCGCCTCGATGTAGCTCGTCGATTCTTGCAGCGTGCCCCAGGCGAGCTTGACGCCGCGGATGGTCGGAACGGCTTCGACCAGGCGCCGCGCGTAATCGGGCGTGATGTCGATGCCGGCATAGCGCTTATTGTTGTAGATGTAAATTGGAAGAGGAACTTTTCGCGCCACCGCTTTGTAGTGTTCGGTGATCTCCCACTCGTTGTGGTCGGTATAATAATACGGCGGGACGATCAACAGGTCGTCCACGCCGATTTTTCCGCTGTGCTCCGCCAGCTCCAGCACGGTCTGAATATCCGGCGCGCCGACGTGGATGATGACCGGGACGCGCCGATTGACTTGATCCAACGCGATTTCCGCAACGCGCTTTCTCTGATCCGGCCGCATCACCGGTCCCTGTCCATAGGACCCGCAGGCCATGACGCCGTCCGCGCCGGCGTCCACCTCGAAATCGATGATCTGCCGAAAAACTTTTTCGTCCACCTCGCCGCGCTCGTCGAAAGGGGTCGGAAGGGGAATGACCGTGCCGCCGATGTTTGCCATGAAATTCTCCTAGCAGGGATTATTTCGCGTTTTTCTTGGCACGCTTTGCGCCTTTGCGCGAGTCATATTGTCTTCCTTCGAGTCCTTCGTGTCCTTCGTGGTTAAAATTCTCTCACCACGAAGAGCACAGCGCGGCTACGCCGCAACCAAAGTAGAAACAGACATTTCACCACGAAGGTCACGAAGAGCACGAAGTTCAAAAGTATAAAATATACGAATCCTTCGTGGCCTTCGTGCGCTTCGTGGTGAGATCGTATTTTCTTGTCGATCCGGCAACTTAGGATTGGTGCGCAAGAAAATTTGCGCAAACCGCGAAAACTTTCAGGCATAGTATTACGAAGCACACGTAGTTTCGATCATTCGCCGTGCGAGAACCGGCAAGAACGATTTTTTATCCTGCCTTGGAGTATTATCACCTCAGTCTACAGTCAGTGATGATTTTTCCTCCTACCCTGAATAAAGTGGGCTAAAGTCCAAGATGAGTCTCGCCCTGTCCTTCTTCGCGGTACAGACCGAACGCCTGCAAAATCGGCGCGTCGTTCATGGAAAAGAGGATCGCGTCTTCCTTGGCCGAGCGGTTGGCGTGCTCGTGCCAGTTCCACAGAGGCACGACGAACGTGTCGCCTTTTTCCCAGTGAAACGGTTGGCCGTCGATGACGGTCGTGCCGGTGCCGCGGAAAACGTGGTAGATCGTCGTGCTCGTGTGGCGGTGCGATTGTGTCCGCATGCCGGGGAGAAACATTTGCAGCCGGAGCGACAGCGTCGGCAGCGTCGAACTGTTGGTCACCGGATTGACGTAGTCCAGCGCGATTCCTTCGAATGGATGAGGGGTTCCCTCCGCGAGGCGCTTCAACGACGCATAGCTGTCGCGCCAGTGGTAGTGAAGCGGGCGCAGGCTGTCGTCCGCCGGCGCGGCGGCGACCGGCCGCGTCATTCCGAAATCCGGCGAAGTGTCGGATGTGCTCGTGACCGGAAGCCGCGTATCCTTCTTATATGGCTCGAAGGAGATGACCTGCAGCGCCTGCACGAACGGGACGTCCAGTCCGTCGATCCAGATCATCGGCTCCGCGCCCTCGTGCGCGTGCTCGTGCCAGGTCCATTGCGGCGTAAGAATTAAATCTCCCGCTTCCATCACCATCTTGTGTCCATTGACGGTTGTGTAGCCGCCCTTTCCCTGGAGGATGAAGCGGATCGCCGACATCGTGTGGCGGTGGGCCGGCGCGACTTCGCCCGGCTGAATCAACTGGAAGGAGAAGAGCATCGTGTGCGTGGTCATCTCGCTTTTTTCCAATCCCGGATTGACCAGGCGGATGGTTCGGCGCTCGACGTTTCCTTGCTGGATGCCGATGCGATCGCGGGCCTGAAGCAGGCTGTCGTAGACGTCCGCCCACTTCCAGAGATGCGGCTGCACGTCGGTCTTGGGGTCCTTGGGACGGTCGCCCCGATTGAGCCGCCAAATACCCGAGAGCCATTTCTGCGCGAGCAGCCGGTCCAGCTCGGCAATTTGACCGGCTTCGCGGGGACTGGATTCTGTCTTGGACTCCGCTTTCATGGGGCACCTCCAATTATACTATATATACAAAGGAGGAAGGCTCCGCCACAAAGAGATCCGCCACAGGACTTTGGACGGACTCGCCGACGACCAGTGGCGAGGGCGGATCAGCCTTTGGCTGAGGAAGAATGAACATCGGGTTCATCCGAGAGTTATATTCTTGTACCTGCGGTAAATCCCGTCGTAGAAAGTCGTCATCATCTGGACGGCGACGCGCGCGCAATACTCCAGCGGCCAGCCGGCACGCTCCTGGCCGTAGCCTTCCATCAGCGCCGCTTCGAGAATCCGCTGATTCGTGCCGCCGTGCTCTTCGCTGAGATCGGCCTCTTCGTGAATCCTGAAGTATTGCATGTCTTCCTTCGACAGGCCGTACTTCGGCAGCGCGGCACGGTAATCCTGGGCGATGTATCCGAAGATCTCCTCTTCGAGATGAATCGCGTAACACTCAGCGAGCGGCACGTCGATCCACGAGCGGACGAAAAAATCCACCAGGCCGCGCGCTTCGGGAATCAGCTCGCACTCGATCATCTCGCGCGGCTCCACGCCGAGCGCTTTCCCGAGCTTCAAGAGCACGCGGGCGTGGCCGCCGAGAGCCGGCGTGGTGAATTCATCGCCGATCTTCTGCGCGACCATGTCCTCCAGCTCGGGGTGTTGTTTAAAAAATCCCACGAACTGGTGATAGACCGTTGCCATGCCGGTGTTGACCTCGACAGCGAAGGCGTGCCAGTTCTTGATCCAGAACTTCAGATGGTCCCGCTCCAATGTCCCGGCCCTCAACTCTCTGAAGTACGGATGGTTCCGGATCTCTTTCTCGTACGTGTCGAGAACGATCTGTCGCAGCGCGGCGACTTTTGCTTTTGCTTCCTGCGGTGTCATTTTGATATGGTCGCTCATGAACGGAACGTATCGAAAGCGTATCGGCTTGTCAACGTCGCAAGACAAGGTTGAAGGGTTTAAGGTTTAAGAGTTGAGGGGGTGAAGAAAAAAATGAAATTCGCTCTCGGAATTCTCGTCGTCCTGAGTTTCACCGCAGCCGTGGAGTGCCACGCGCAGAAGCTCGACCGCGCGCTGCTCACGCATTCGAGCGAGAGCATCAGTATCACGCCGCTGATCTACGGCATCGAGAAGGGGTTCTACCACAACGAGGGAGTCGATCTCCAATTTCGCATCCTGCGCGGGGATCTCGCGATCGCCGCGATGGTCAACAGCAAAGACGTGGACTACATCTACGGCGCGGGGACCGCCTTCCTCGCCGCGCTGCGCGGCGCGCCGGTGAAGATTCTCTCGCACGATTTCAAAAGCGTTCTCTTCTATCTCATGGGCCAGCCGAACGTCCAATCGGCGAAAGATCTGAGAGGCAAGAAGATCGCGGTCAGCTCGCTCGGCGGCACCGGCGCAGCCTCCGCGCGCGCGTCGATCAAAGCGCTCGGGCTCGACCCGGACAAGGACGTGACGTACATCGTCATCGGCGCCGCCTCGGTGCGCATGGCGGCGATGGAGGCGGGCTCGATCGAGGCGGCGATCATGCCGGTGCCGTGGAATTTTCGCATGAAGCAAAAGGGATTCAAGGAACTGATCTTTGCCGGCAGCGTCATGTCGCAGCCGCTCACCGGCATCGCGACGACGAAGGATAAGATCGAGAAGAACCCGGACCAGGTGCGAAGAGTCCTGCGCGGATTTCTCCGCGCGCTGAGAGCCGTCAAGCAGGAAAAGAAGGACGTGGTCGAGTTCATCGGCCGCAAGTTCAGCCTGGATGCGCCGACGGCGGAAGAGACTTACAAAGTCGTGCTCCAAACGCTCAGCGAGGACGGCACGGTCGGCGCCGACGCGCTTCAGGATCTTCTGGAGCAGACGAAGAAAGAGACCGGCGTGACGCGGGAGATTTCCGTCGGCGACATCGTGGATTACAGGATGCTGAGAGAGGTGGCGAAGGAGTCAAGGCCATGAGTAAAAAATTCATCCTGGCGCTGCTGGCTGCCTTCATCCTTGCCTCAGTGCATTTAGGCGAGGCGCAGCAGCCAACGAAAATCCCCCGGATAGGATACCTAGCTGTTGGCTCCCTTTCCACTAACCCGGCCCGCCGCGAGGCATTCCGTCAGGGCCTGCACGAGCTTGGGTACGTCGAGGGAAAAAACATTGTCATTGAGTGGCGACATGCAGAGGGAAAACTCGATCGCCTTCCCGCGCTCGCGGCCGAGCTAGTGCGTCTCAAGGTAGACGTCATTGTCACGACAGGTCCGACAACAACCCGTCCCGCCAAGGAAGCAACTTCTACGATTCCCATTGTCATGGCGCAGGACACCGATCCTGTTGGCAACGGGTTCGTCGCCAGCCTGGCGCGACCCGGAGGCAACATAACGGGTCTATCCAGCCTTGCCCCGGAGTTAAGCGGAAAACGACTGGAGCTGCTGAAGGAGATCGTTCGTAAGCTCTCGCGCGTGGCCGTCCTCTGGGCTTCAACCACCCCGGGCAGCGCGCAAGCGTTAAGAGAGATGGAACGCGCCGCAGGGGCGTTAAAGGTGAAGCTTCAATTCCTAGATATACTAGGTCCCAAGGATATTGAGACCGCATTCCGAGCCGCAAGCAAGGGGCGTGCTGACGCAGTCCTCGTGATGTCGAGCGGCGTCGCGGCTGCTCACCGAACACAGATTGCGGAACTCACGATAAAGAGCCGGCTTCCGGCCATATACTTCAGGTCAGAATTTGTCGAAGACGGCGGGCTCATGAGCTACGGCGCGAGCTTTACCGATATGGACCGGCGCGCCGCCATTTACGTGGACAAGATTCTGAAAGGTGACAAGCCCGCCGATCTGCCCGTCGAGCAGCCGACGAAGTTCGAGTTCATCATCAATCTGAAGGCGGCTAAGCAGATCGGCCTGACGATTCCGCCGAATGTGCTGGCGCGGGCGGATAAAGTCATAAAATAATCGTGAGGCGCAAAGCGTGAGGGGTGAGGCGAAGAGCAACAGCACAGGTTTTGGATTTTGAATGGCGACCAACACAACTGCGCGAGCTTTTAGTATGTTTTTTTTTGTCTTAAAAGCGCCTTGTTCTCCAGTATCCGGGGCGACGGCGCCCATGCGCCACGGCGATGATTTGAATATTTATTGCTGTAGCGCGATAGATTACGGAGTAGGGAAAACGCGTGAGGAGAAACTTCCTCGTACCGTGCAGGTACGCCGGCCAGTGTGCGGGGCTTTCAGGAATTTGAGCGACGGCCTGATCGAGCGCCGCCATGAACGCATCCGCCGCGGAGGGATTGCGCTGCGCATACCACAGATAGGCAGCTCTTGCCTCGGCTATGGCCTCGGGATGGAGTTCAACGCTTGGACGAGCCACCGGACCGTCCGAGGATCTGGCGGCGCGCCACGGACCAGGAAACTGGCTTTACCTTTCCCCGATCTAAATCGTCAAGGCGTCTGGCAATCTCTTTACTCCACTCTAGCTCGGCGTCCTCGTCTACGGAGTCATCCAAGCTTTCGAGCAGATGACCGGCAAGCGCGGCGCGTGCCTCAACCGGAAGACACAAAGCCTCTTCCAAAACCTTTTTGTGAGCGGCCTTCATGTTTTCAGATTATACGCCGGGGCGCTTTTCTGCAATCCATGCCTCGATCAGTTCTTGGGCTGCAGCGAGGGCCCCTTCAATGCCTTGACCGTGAGTGGTTAGTCGAGGGTGGGGGATATGAGCGTCGTAGTAGCCCTGAAACTCAGGCTCGTTTACGGGTTCAAGAAGTACAGAGTAACGCATAATGGGGCAAGTGCAAGGACGTCCGTTACAGAGAAATCCTGAATCGATGTCAAGTGCAA
>CAYOJC010000152.1:0-8846 GCA_964404195.1 uncultured Syntrophobacteraceae bacterium | reverse complement strand
GCGCTCACCATGAGCACCGCGTTGGAGGTCGAGGATTTCCTGGAGAAGCGGTGGCAGGCCAAGAATTCCCGCCGAAGCTAGTACACTGTTGCCCTGTTTTGGTTGTGTGGGTTGCGAGCCCCTCGTGGCGACCTTCATCCAGTGGGCGTCAACCGCTGTGGAATTGGTGGTGTGATCCCTCACATCCATGAGGTCCCAGGCTCAAGTCCTGGAAGTCTACGGCCCAGTTTCGTCACCTTTACCGGAGCCCCTCGGCAAAGGAAAGCTCAGAGATCGTTCCCCGAATACGATTGATTGTAGGATTTGTTGCAGAGCGGAAAATCCGGAACGATGTTCTTGAGCAGCGCGTAAGAAAGAGAGTGCCAGTTTACAAACGAAGGGTCCATGATCTTGACCCGATAAAGTTTGCCTGCGCTGTCCGCCATGAGCCAGTGAATAATGGCGCCGCGCCAGCCCTCGACGATGGAAAAGGCCGGCTCGAAAGGCGGAAGCGTATTCAACGGAACCGAGAGCGGTCCCGAAGGCAGCCGCTCGACCGCCTGCCGGATAATCCGCGCCGCTTCGCGCGTCTCTTCTACGCGCACGAGCGTCCTCGCTCTGACGTCGCCGGATTCGAACACCGGAACCCTAAACTCCAGCTCTCCGTAGGCGGCAAACGGGTGATCGCGCCGGGCATCGGCATCGATGCCGGAGGCCCGGGCGACAAAACCGACGACGCCCTGATCGCGAGCCGTTTGCGTCGGGAGTTGTCCCGCGCCTTCCAGGCGATCCATCACCATTCTGTTTGCGAGAGTAATCTCCACGATCTCTGCAAAATCGGCGAGCGCCGATTCGACCTCGCCGGCAAGATCGTAGTCGGAAGGCAAGTCGCGAACGACGCCGCCTGGAATCAGGCCGTCGCGCAACAGCCGGCTTCCCGTGAAGCGCTTGTTGAGCCTGAGCAGCCGCTCCCGGATCCTGAAGCAGTGGGAGTGCGCGAAGGCGAAACCTGTGTCGTTGGCGATCATGCCGAAATCGCCGACGTGATTGTAGAGCCGCTCCAGCTCCAGGAGAATGACGCGGAGCCAGCGCGCCCGCGGCGGCGCGGCGACTCCGCTCAACGACTCGACCGCCTGGCAGAATGCCAGAGTATGGCCGACCGTCGTGTCTCCCGAGACGCGCTCGGCCAACTCTATGCCTTCGAAGGGCGTCCGTCCTTCGAACAATTTTTCCGTTCCCTTGTGTGTGAAATAAAAGCGCGCCTTCATGTCGATGATGGTTTCGCCGACGACGCTGAAGCGAAAATGTCCGGGCTCGATGACTCCGGCGTGCACCGGGCCGACCGGAATCTCGTAGACGCCCTCGCCGCCGACTTCGTGAAACGGGAACGGCCGCCCGTCGTCGGTGAACTCTCTCGGGCGCGCGTCTTTTCGGAGCGGGAAATAATCCTCGGGCCAGAATCCATGGCGCACCAGCGGGCGTGGATCGGGGTGGCCGGCCGGCACGACGCCGAAGAGGTCGAAGATCTCCCGCTCGAACCGGGATGCCGGGTAGCAGAGCGTCCCCAAAGAAACGATCCGGGGATCCTCCGCCGGCGCGGGCACCGCCGCGTCGACAAACCAGTTCTCCCGGCGATGGGCAAACAGGTAATGGATCTCGAAACCGCCCCGGTCCTCGCGGCGATCGTTTCCGACCATCAGCACCAGCTCGGCGCCGCAAGTCCGGCTCAGCGCTGCGAACAGGTCGCGGACGGCCGTTGGATCGACGCGGCAATGAATCTCGTTGCCGCGGGCGATCCGAATCACGGTCGCGCGTCCCGGCAACGCTTGATTCAATGCGTTGATGATCGAACCCAAATCCTTCATGGCGCGGCGATCTCCACGATCTTATTCAGCAGCCGGCTGAGCGGCGGCGGCAATGTCAGTCCGAGAATCACGAGAATCACGACGCACAGCCCAGCGGGCGCCAGCGCCCAGATCTGGCGTTCGCCTACGGGAATGGGCGCGGGCGGGTCTCCGTAAAGCATCCGGTTCAAATGCGTCACGAGCGCGATGAAGGCGACCACCAGCAGCACGAGGACCACACCCATGAGCCACCCGCGCCCGGCGGCAAAGCCCGCGCGCACCAGAGCAAACTCGGAAATAAAAAGACCGAACGGCGGCAGCCCCGCGATCGCGAACATTCCCACGGCGAAGAATCCCGCCGTCACCGGCATGGTTCTAACCAGACCGGGGACTTCGGCGATCTGCGTCGAGCGGTATCGTTGCTGGACGCGGCCGGCGAGCAGAAACATCATCGACTTGGTCACCGTGTGATTGACCAGATGAAGCATGGCGGCGAATATTCCCAGCGGGCCGAGCGCCAACCCCAGACAGGTGAGGCCGGTGTGCTCGATGCTCGAATACGCCAGCATGCGCTTGTAATTGCGCTGGCCGATGAGAGTGAACGCCGCGATGGCGAGCGACAAGAGACCGAGCGCGATCAGGAGCCGATTGGTAAACGCCGGACCGACCGCGGTATCGACGACGATCTTCCAGCGAAGGATCGCATAAATCGCCACGGCCAGCAGCACGCCGGACATCATCGCGGAGAGCGCCGACGGGGATTCGGAGTGAGCGTCCGGCAGCCACGTGTGCATGGGCGCGAGGCCGGCCTTGGTGCCGTAACCGATCAGAATAAAGACAAACGCAAGTTTGAGAACCTCGCGATGCAGCGACGGCGCGGATGCGAGGAGGGATGTCCAGTTGAGCGCGGAAGCCTGTTCGCCGGCCAGGTTGACGAAGTCGAAATAGGCCAGCACCGTTCCCACGAATGCCAGGGCGATCCCGACGGACCCGATCAGGATGTATTTCCAGGACGCTTCCACTGAGGCCTTTGTAATATGGAGCGGAATGAGCATCGCGGAAGTGATGGTCGTCGCCTCGACCGCCACCCACATCACGCCCACGTTGTGCGCGGTCACTGCCAGCAGCATGGTGAACGCGAACAGATTCGAGAACACGCGATAGCTCCTGCGCTCCGCGGCGTCGTAGCCGTCTTCGACAGCCAATCCCGGACCGAGCCACGCCGCCAGCGCGGCGACAAAGCTGACGCAGAGAACGAGAAGAGCCGAAAGCGCGTCGGCTCTCAAAAATTCTCCCGGACCCCACGTCAAAACTTCTCCCTCCAGCACGAGCGCGCAGAGCGACAGCGCCGCGCCCAGGGGAGCGAAGGACAACACCGCGGTTACCCAACCGACCCAGAGGCGGTACGGCCTCACCAGCGCGGCGACCGCAGCCGCCAAAAGCGGCGTGAGTAAAAGCAGGACAAAGATCATTGTGCTCCGCCTCCGATTAGTGTCTCAGCCGCCCGAGCTGCTCGACGTCGATGCTCTCGAAGGTCTCGTGGATACGATAGACAAACAGTTGCATCACCATGAAGCCGAGGAGCAGATCCAGAAATACGCCGATCTCGACCACCAGCGGAATCCCGTAAGTGCCCAGGACCGCGAGCAGGGCGATGCCGTTCTCCAACATGAGAAAGCCGATCACCTGCGTCAGCGCTTTCTTCCGGCTGGCGATGACAAAGAGGCTCACGAAGATGAGGCCGAGCGCGAGAGGCATGCCCGCGCGGGTCGGCAAGTGGCTGAGCGCGACCAGCGGCCGACACACCGCGTAGGCGAACAACACGAGCAAACCGGAGATGAGCAGCGAGGTCGCGGTATTGACGTAGGGCTGGAGCTCCTGCTCGGCGCCGAACGGCCCTTCCATACGGCGCAAGAGCCGGGGAATGAGCCATCCCTTCAACAACAGAAGCGTCGCCGCGACGAAGTAGAGCTGCGGGTCGCTCTCGAAGTAGGCGACCACTGCCACGATCCCCGCCAAAACCACCGATTGCCAGGCGAAGGCGGTGGTGTAGGCATGGACACTGCGATGCCACAAAAGCATGAGCGCGAAAACAAGCGTGAGGCTCGATCCCAGCACGGCCAACTGTGAAAAAAGCGAGCTCATGTCCTATCTCAAGAGAAACGACGATGTGATCGCAAGCAAGGCCAGCACGAATGAGGCGGTGAGCAGTTCCGGTACTCTGAACAGGCGCAGTTTGGCCACGCGAGTTTCCATCACGGCGATCACGACGGCGAGAAGCGCAAGCTTCACCAGCAACGTGACGACCGCCCAGAAAAACGCCGCCGGCGTTAGCGTCGTCGCAATACCCCAGGGAAAGAAGAGATTGGCGAGCAGCGAGAGAAAGACGAAGAGTTTCAACCAGGCCGCCCATTCGAGCAGAGCGAGATATCTCCCCGAGTATTCGAGGATCATCGCCTCGTGAATCATGGTCAGTTCAAGGTGCGTGGACGGGTTGTCGACGGGGAGGCGGCCCGTCTCGGCGATGGCGACGATAAAAAGCGCGGCAAAAGCCAGCAGATGTCCCGGCGTCAATACCGTCCAGGGATCGTTCAGCGCCGCGACGACGATCGCTCCGAGATTAGTCGAGCCCGCCCCAAGCGCCAACGAAAATATTGCCGTCGCGGTGGTCGGCTCGGCGAGCGCGGCGACGGTCACTTCACGGCTCGACCCCATGCCGCCGAAGGCCGAGCCGGGATCCAAGCCCGCCAGCGCCAACCAAAAAGTCCCCAGCAAGAGCAGGTAGACGACCACGAACAGGTCCCCCACCATATCTAAACGGCGCGGCACCACGAGCACAGGGACGAGAAAAGCGATGGCCAGAGTGCTCGCGGAGACGGCGTAAGGCGCAAAGCGAAAAATCCACGACGCATTTTTTGAGACAACGGCTTCCTTGTGAAAGAGTTTCCCGAGCTCTCGGTACGGCTGCCACGGCGGCGCGCCCAACCGGCTCTGCAGCCTCGCCTTGATCCAGCGGATCAAACCCACCAGGCCCGGCGCAAGGGCAACGACGAACACGACCTGAAAAATCTCGACGAACCATGCGCTCATGGCGTCCACCAGGCAAGAACCAGCAACGCGATAAGACCGACGAGCATGTAGGTCAGGTAAAGGCCCAGCCAGCCGGCTTGTATCCAGCGGACACGATCGGCGATCCTATGAAAAATTCCGATCAGCGGTTCATAGAGCAGCTTTTCAAACCAAGGGTGAATTTCACTCTGATACTCGATGGATTGGACAAAGTATTTAGACTCCGGATGAAAATCGATCGAGAGATCTTTCGTGGGTCGATAGAGTTCTGCAAAGACGCGCCGAAGCGGCTCGGCGAACGCCGTCGCCGTATACTGCATCCGCGGCGTCTGCGCGATCCTGCCGCATCCCCATGTGTCCCCGACGCGAGTTCGACGATTTGCGCCGATCACCCACAGAGCGAGTGGGATGAGCCCCAACAGGATCAGCAATCCGGCCGCTAACAACGGAGAAGACATGGAGCCGAACGTCGCTGGAGTATTGAGCGGGAGCGTCAGCGAAAAGACCGTCGTTTCCCAAGCGAGCCTATCAAGTCCCGCAAGCGCGCGGCCCAACACGGGAACAATATAGAAAGGAGTCAATCCGAGCCCGATGCAGGCGAGACCGAGGATTCCCATGCCCACCTGCATCGAGAAAGGAGCTTCATGCGCTTTCTCCGCCGCTGGGGAGCGAGCGAGCGCAAGGAATGTGATGCCGAATGCCTTTACGAAACACGCCATGGCGAGACCGCCCGAGAGGGCGAGCAAGGCGACCGCGATCGGTACCATTAGAGCCACCGCAGGTTCCGGGATATGGGAACCGCCCAGCAGGGTCTGGAAGATGAGCCATTCGGAGGCGAATCCGTTCAGCGGCGGTAGCGCCGAGATCGACGCGGCGCCGATCAGAAACGCCAGCGCGGTCCGCGGCATCCTCTTGATGAGCCCGCCCATTTCTTCCATGTTTCGTGTGCCCGTCGCGTGGAGCACCGAGCCCGCTCCGAGAAAGAGCAGCCCTTTGAAGCACGCGTGATTGATTGTGTGATACAAAGCCGCAACGAAACCGAGGGCCGCCAAGCTCATCAATCCGTAACTCTGGAACATTAATCCGGCGCCGATGCCGATGAAGATGATGCCGATGTTCTCCACCGAGTGATACGCGAGCAGGCGTTTCAGATCGTGCTCCATCAAAGCATAGAGGACGCCGAAGAGAGCCGACGCGACTCCCAACGCGAGCGCGAGACCGCCCCACCAGGCCGGCCCGCCGCCCATAAGGTCGAGCACGACGCGGCAAAAGCCGTAAACCCCCATCTTGATGACGACGCCCGACAGGAGCGCGGAGACGTGGCTCGGCGCGACGGGATGCGCCATCGGAAGCCAGACGTGGAGGGGAACCAATCCTGCTTTGGCGCTGAATCCGAGCAGCGCGAGAATAAAAATCGCGTTGCGCTGCGTCAGGACGGGCGCGTTGGCGCGCAACGTATCGAACGCCGCGCTCAGATCGCCGGCTGAAAGCAAAAAAAACATGGCCAGCAACGCGGCAAAGCCGACGTGCGTAATGGCGATATACCAGTTCGCCGCCCGGACGGTCGTGGGCTCGCGATGCTCGGTCAGCACCAATAGATAAGCCACGAGCGACATGGCTTCCCACAGCAGAAGAAAAGTCAACGCGTTGTCGGCCATGACCTGGAGCGTGAGCGTGAGGAGGAGGAGATTGAACAAGGCGCCCAGTTTGCGCAGCGAATAAACGCCTGTGTAGGCCGCGGAGTAGCCGGCGCCGTAAACCGCTGAAGCCGCACCGACCAGCCCGGTCAAAATGAGAAACGGCGCGCTCAGCCCATCGATGCGGAACGCGAATCCGGTTAGTGAAGGAAAATCGAAGACGGCGGAAAAAACCGAGCCGCTCGCGAGCGCGACCATTCCCAGTGAGAGAGAGATCGCAGCGCCCGAAGCCGCGCCCCAAGCGCCGAGAATCCGTCCCCATCGGTCGTTGCCCAAGAGCGCGGCAAGCGCGCCCGCGAGATAACACACGATGGCGCCGGTCACTAAAGTTCCCATGAGCGTCATGTCCGGATTCACTTTGGCGGCAACCGATCGAGCGCCGCCAGGATGCCGCGCAAAATGTCGGCCGGCTCGGGCGGGCAGCCGCGAACGAAAACATCGACGGGGATCACGGCGTCAACGCTGCCCGCGACCGCGTAGCTTCCCTGGAACACGCCGCATGTTTTAGCGCAGTCCCCCACGGCTACGACGACTTTCGGATCCGGCGTGGCCTCGTAGGTCTTGCGCAGTGGGACTTCCATGTTGCGCGTGACCGGCCCCGTGACCAGCAGCATGTCGGCGTGGCGCGGCGAGGCGACGAAGCGCAAGCCGAAGCGCTCCAGGTCGTAGACGGGGCCCGTCAAGCCGGTAATTTCCACTTCGCAGCCGTTGCAGGAGCCGGCGTCCACCTCGCGGATGCCGACGGCGCGGCCCAAAAGTCTTTGCGTTTTCTCCGCGACTTGCCTTGCTACTTCCAGTCCGTCTCCCTCATTCTTGAGAGGTTCGGTGACGATGCCGACGCTCAGGATTTTGGAAAACAAGCGCATTTATCGCCTGCGGCTCTCTCGCGCCAGCTCGCGCAGCATGGTTTGGGTGCCCGTGAGGTGGTTGTTGAAAATTTTGCGCGCCGCGTTGAGCAATTCCCCAAGGGCCCGGTCCCGGACCGCGTACCGAACCGCCGTGCCCTGTTTGCGGGGTTCGACGATGTTTTTGGCGCGGAGGATCGCTAGTTGCTGCGAGACGATCGGCTGTTCGAGATTCAACGCGCGTTGCAGCTCCTGGACGCTCTGCTCGCCTTCGAGCAGCACTTCGAGGATGCGGATGCGCAGCGGATGAGCCAGCGCCTTGAAAAATTCGGCCTTGAAGACTTGCAGCGCGCCGGAGTTGGACTCTGGCATAGATATATATGATTATCACGATATTCAGGCAAGCTCAAGCCGGGGACTTCGGGGATTTTCGGCGGCGGCCGGAGCCATTCCTCTTGCAAAGGACGGATGTCTATGTTAGCAAGACGAAAAAGTAAACCCGAAAAGGAAATTTCACGCGCATGATGAGCTGGCTGCCGGAGGACGTTTCGACTTTTGGCGGAGAGATCGACCGTCTCTTTTACATCATTTACTACATCACCGGAGCGGCTTTTATTCTGGTGACGGTGCTGATGATCCTGTTTCTGATTATGTACCGCCGCCGCGAAGGACGCCGCGCGACGTACACGCACGGCAACACCACGCTGGAGATCATCTGGACGGTCATTCCGGCCATCGTCTTTATCAGTTTGTCTTTCGCGAGCGTTTCCACCTGGGGAAAGATCAAGGCGCACGCGCCCCCGCCCGACGTCCAGTTGCAGGTCACCGCCAAGCAATTCAACTGGGAGATCGTCTATCCCGGCCCGGACGGAAAGATCGGCACCGAGGACGACGTGCAAGTCGATAACGATATCCATGTCCCGGTCCACAAGGTCGTGCACGTCATTCTCAAGTCCAAAGACGTCATCCACAGCTTTTTCCTGCCCAACCTCAGGCTGAAACAGGACGCGGTGCCGGGGAAAGATATCCTGGTGTGGTTCGAGGCGGTCAAGCCCGGCAAATACGAGTTGCCGTGCGCGGAGCTGTGCGGCTTCGGCCATTCCGGAATGCGCGGCTGGCTCTACGTCGACAGCCCGGATGACTACGCGAAGTGGGTGCAAACGACTTGGCCTCCAAAATAAGCTTTCAGCGATCAGCTCTCAGCAGTCAGCCGGAAATTTAGCAGGTCAACGAGGTGAAAAAAGATGAGTGACACGGCGACAGTCCATGCGGCGCATGGGCCGGGAGGCGCGGCCCACCACGAATTGGGTTTTTTGCGCACCTACGTCTTTTCGACGGATCACAAAATGATCGGCCGGCAATTTCTGTTCCTGGGACTTTTTATGCTGGTGATCGGCGGGCTTTTGGCGATG
>CAYOJC010000151.1:0-8966 GCA_964404195.1 uncultured Syntrophobacteraceae bacterium | reverse complement strand
CATTGGAAGTCACTGACCTGCACAGCGGCGCGCCTCCTCTCTACTCGACGGTGAATAGAGCTTGAAGGATAAGTGGCTTAATTTAAGAGGCACTACACTAGGACGCGGCTTTGAATCGCGAGAAAATCTTCTCGGCGGTTTTTTGGAAGATCTTCTGTTTGTCATCCGCTGTCAGCCACGGGATGCTTTCGATCTTGGGCTTGATGTCGTCGTACCACTGGCCGGTGCGCGGGTCCTTCTTCGATCCGGCGCCGGGGCGCTCGGTGCCGAACATGCATCGGTCCGTGCCGACGATCTTAAAGAGCAATTCGAGCGATTCGACGTTGTAGAGGGCGGTGTCGAAATAAAATCGCTTCAGATTCTCGTCGAATGTTTCCGTGTCGTTCGGGCCGCGGAGCTGGGAGCGCCAGCGTCCGACCTGGTAGGGAATCGACCCGCCGCCGTGACACACGATGATCTTGAGCTTGGGAAAATCCTCGAACACGCGCGAGTGAATGATGGATAGCACGGCGATCGACTCTTCGGTGATGAAGTGTCCGTGAAACGACTCGCGCGGGTTCCGGCAGCTCGCCGGATGCATGATGGCGGGAAGGTCGAGCTGGACCATTTTCTCGTATAAAGGATACCAGTACTCGTCGCCCATGCCCGGTGTCTGGCCGTCGCCTTCGCCGGGATCGGGATTGATCATGATGCCGACGAAGCCGAGATCTTTGACGCAGCGGTCGATCTCTTCCAATGTATTTTTCGGGCTTACGCCGGCGCACTGTGGCAGCCCGCCGATGCCGCGAAAAATATTGGGCTCGACTTTCACTTGCAGCGCGATGGCGTCGTTGACGGCTTCGCAATACCAGTGGACGATCTTATCGGGCTTTTCCGAATGCATCATCGTGTACGGCCTGGGAGAGATAAACGCCCAATCGGTGCCGACCTGTTTCAACGCATCGCTGTGGCTCACGCCGCGCCAGCGCGCCTGCTTGATTTTTTCCTCCGTCAAATCGAGGTGGCCCTTGCCGTGAAAGCCGCGGCTGTTGATCAAGTTGGCCTGATAGGCGTTGAGCTCGCCGCCGGCGACGATGTGATTATGAATGTCGATGACCATATTTTCTCCTTATTGTTTTTACGCGATGTGAGCGCAGTCCTTTTTAGTATTAAGGAACGCGATGGCTGTCAATGGGACCGCGGCTGGACTTGGAAGGCGCGATCTGGTCTCATGACCGGCGGATGAAGCGAAAATGAAAGCTCTTCGAGTTCATGAATTCGGGCCGCCGGAGGTCATCGCGCTTGAAGACGTGCCCAGGCCCGTGGCGGGTGAAGGGGAGGTCGTCGTGCAGGTTAAGGCCGCCGGCGTCGGTCCGTGGGACGCCTGGATTCGCAGCGGCAAGGGCGCCGCTCCGCAGCCGCTGCCTTTGATTTTAGGATCCGATCTGTCCGGCGTCGTCGATTCGATCGGCCCCGGCGTGCGCGAGCTGAAAATCGGCGACGAAGTTTTCGGCGCGACCAACGAGCGCTTCACGGGCGCGTGCGCGGAATACGCGGTCGCCAAAGCGGCGATGATCGCGCTCAAGCCGAAAAGCCTCAATCACGTCCACGCGGCATCCGTTCCCGTTTGTGCCGTGGCCGCGTGGCAGATGCTGTTCGATTTTGCGCAAGTATCGGCGGGGCAGTCCGTGCTCATCCACGGCGGCGCGGGCTGCGTCGGCGCGTACGCCGTCCAATTCGCGCATCGGGCCCGAGCCATGGTGATCGCAACCGTATCGGCAAAGGATGCAACCTACGTCCGCGCTCTGGGCGCGCTGGGAGTCATCGATCACCGCGCGACGCGATTCGAAGAGCGGGTCAAAGAGGTCGATGCCGTGATCGATACGGTCGGAGGAGAAATGCTGGAGCGTTCCTATGGAGTTTTAAAGCGCGGCGGCGTCCTCGTATCGTCGGCGGTTCTGCCCTCGAAGGAAAAAGCCGAGGCGCGCGGCGTTCAGGCGCTCTTCTTTCTCGTTCAGGTTACGACGGACCGTCTGAGAAAGATCGCCGGAATGATCGACGCGGGCGAGCTAAAAACCGAAGTGGGCGAAGTGCTGTGGCTCGACGAAGCGCGCATAGGACACCTGATGCTCGCAGGCGCGCCGCACCGACGCGGCAAAATAGTCATCAAGATAGCCGATTGATCCAGGCTTATTTTTGTTTCGGCATCTTCTTCATGAACTCTTCCATGTTCGGCATGCCTTCGGGCATACCGGGCATCGATATGTCGCCGTGCTTCTGTCCGGGCTTGCACGGACCCGACCACCGCGTCTCCATAGACGATGAAGATTCGCTCATGCCGTGCATCGGCGGCTCGAAAGTGCTCTTGATGTCCGCCTTGTAGGCCGAATCGAAACGGCCCGTGAATACCGCGCGCGTCGTCGCCGTGCTGCCGTTCATTTTACAGACCGATTCGCCGATGATCTTGTCGCCTTTCTTGCGCATCTCGTTCTTGCTGCACGAAACCTGTCAAGCGTGACGTGGCGCCAAAGATTTCCGCCCGGACAAAAAACTTGACGACGTAATAGGTCGATGTTAATAGGGGTAAGGCCTTCGGTATCACGGGCATGGGAATGCTGGACTATGGCTGCTTCTAAGATTCAATTACTTCCGGAAGATGAAGCACTCAATCGGGTCGCTCACACCATCCGAGTAGGAACCCCAGGCGATTCTCCATTCGCACTTGTGCTTGGTGCAGGTTTTAGTCGTGGCCTGGATGAAGTTTACCAGCTAACAGTTGACAGCAGCGGTGTGGCGGAACAGATCTCTTCTGGTGGCAGATCTCCGTTAACTTTCAAGGAAGCAAAGGAGCAGACACTAACAAAACTCAAAAATGCAGAGGAGGTTTTCCTAGGCAAAATTGTATTTCCGCCCGAAGCCAAACCGGACGCGGTGTCCGGTAGGTTATACTCTGATGAGCAGGTATCTGTGGATACTGAACTGCTTGCGATCGTTTAACAGAACTCAGAACCAACGTGGAATTGGCGGAAGTTGTGCGCAACTACGAGGAGGTTTTGAAAATCTCCACCAAAGCGCTTGGCCGGCCGGATGTCAAGCTGGTTGATCGTGCAGATTTCCTTTTAAGACGAGGCGTTGCCCACTATTTTACTCGCAACTTGGATGCCGCCATCACCGATTGGACCGAAATGGCAAATATTCCCACTGCTCCTTTGGAGCAGCGTGCCCTGGCACTCTACAACCGCGGATGGTCGCATTATCAAAAGAACGACTTTGCAAGATTCCTTTCCGATACCAACGAGGCGCTCGTGAAGAATGACAAATTAGGTGCCGCCGCATGCAATCTTGGGCTGGCATTGATGGCCAATAATAGGGGCATAGAAGCTCTGGCCGCGTACAAAATGGCAGCCGAGAGATTTCCGGATAAAATCGAATCATTAGGGATACTGGATGTGCGACAGGCTATTGGGAAGTGGCTTTCCCAGGCTCGTGCAGACCCAGTCCTCAAAATGCTGGAGTCGTTAACGAAGCGCCATTAAAGGAGGATACCATGGCTGGAATCCTGAGTTGGCTCACGGGGAATGGCCTTCGCGATATCGGGCCTGTGGCGGAGGAGGTCAAAGTGCTCACGGATCAGTTTTACATCACGCTCCGTGCCATCAGCAACAAATCGGGACAAGGCCCGGCTAACAGCGCGCCGGCGGCACTTACTCGCGTCAACGAAATTTTAAACAAGGACCGGACCGAATGGTCGTGGAGCGATGCTTATGAAGCCGAGCAGCAGCTCGTTCATCTTTTCGACGACGCTACGGTCAAGACGGAGCTGGCGCGGAGAGTGCTCGAGGGCCGCTCGGCTTTCCAGCCTGCCATCGCGGACTGGTACCGGGAAGAAGTAGCAAAGGCTGCAAACGGCAACGAGCAGCGCACGCTTCTCCTCCGTCTCGTCAATGACCTCCAGTGGAGGTATACGTTCAACGAAGCGCAAAGAGGCTATTCCAAGGAGATTACGAGCCGGACGGGATGGATGTTCATCCTGGCGATTTTATCGTTCGTCGGCGGCGTCATGTGGTTTTACCAACTCGGCGCGCCGCCGGAAAGCCAGGTGAATTACTTAATTCTCCTGGCGGCGCTCGCAGGAACGTGGGGAGCGACTTTCAGCATGCTGACGGGCTTGAAGAAACGGCTCGAAGCCGCAAGCTTCGACGATCTCAAGCTCGCCCGCTCATGGAGCCCGCTAATCGCCAGAATGCTGATCGGAATGGGCGCCGCGCTCGTGCTGTATTTTTTCTTTCGATCCGGACTTTTGAAAGGGGAGATGTTTCCGAATATCCTGGATTTCGGCCAGAATTGGGATTTGAAAAAGGAGTCGGCCGTCCTGATTGTCTGGTGCTTCCTCGCCGGCTTTTCGGAAAAATTCATCCCGGGCCTGCTGGCAAAAACCGAAGGCCAGGCTGCCGAGGATCGGCCTACGCTCGCGTCGCCGGAACCTCGCGCCTCCGCAACGCAGTCCACGGTGCAAGCCAATGGGGCGCCTGCGCAGCCGCAGCCAGCGACGACAAATCAGGAGCAAAATGCCTCTCCGCCGCCCAAGCGCGATTAGGCGCAAAGTTTACATCTGTCGGGTCATCGGCGGACTTACTGTTTTCTCGGCATCTTCTTCATGAGCTCTTCCATGTTTATTCCTTCCGGCATGCCGGGCATCGATATGTCGCCGTGCTTCTGTCCGGGCTTGCACGGACCCAACCACCGCGCCTCCATAGACGATGAAGATTCGCTCATGCCGTGCATCGGCGGCTCGAAAGTGCTCTTGATGTCGGCTTTGTAGGCCGAATCGAAACGGCCCGTGAACACCGCGCGCGTCGTCGCCGTGCTGCCGTTCATTTTACAGACCGATTCGCTGACGATCCGGACGCCCTCCTTGCGCACCTCGTTCTTGGTGCACGAGACTTTTTCCCTCCCCGGCTTATCGCCAGAGGTGAGGTCGTCGCTTTTCTGATCGACGCACTGCTGCATGGTGTGCCCGCCTTTGAATTGCGCGCTCGATACCTTGATCTCCCACAAGCCGGACTTGCGCTTGGGAGCGTCAACGGACGCCGCGGAAGCGACGGTATTGGCAAGAAGCAGAGCAACCATCAAAGCAAAGAAACTCATAGTGACCTCCGTAGTAATTGTTGACCCACAGAGTACAAATTCTTTTTCGAAATGTCCAGATGTCCGCCGTCGTATCCACGGGACAGCGCCTTTCTTGTCACCGTCTCTTTCTCTGTGCTAAAAACTCCGCAGTCATTATCAGGCAACTGAGGAGGAAAACATGCGGCTTTTAATTTCCGTTCTAATCACCGGGTGGCTGGCACTTCTACCGGCCGCTTCAGCGCAGGAAAAAGCGACGGTGATCGAAGTCGGTCTTTAGATCGACGGCAGCGGCGGCGAGCCGGTGAAAGACGCCGTCATCGTGATCGAGGGAAAAAGAATTAAGGCGGTCGGGAAAAGGGGAGAGGTCAAGATTCCGCAAGGCGCCAAGGTGATTCAGGCGCGCGACAAGATGGCGTTTCCCGGCCTCATCGACTCGCACGTTCACTTACACAAAAGCTGGAAAATATTTCTCGTAGCGATAACAACGGTTAGCGCCGGGCGGCTGGCGCGCTGTTTCGTTCGAGCTTGAGCTCTTTTTTGATTCCTTCGCCGGCTTGCGACGCCGGTACTGGACATTTTCGCAGCCATGGAGTATGGAAACACGTATTCAATTCTTCGACGGGAGAAAAAAATGAAACCATCGCATCGTATTCGTCAGTGGTTCCTGGCCCTTTGTCTATGTCTGATCGGCGCCGGGGTTTTCGCGCAAGGGCAGCCGGCTAAAGAAGAATACAAGCCGCAGGTAGGGCAGGAAGGGAAGGACGTCGTCTGGGTGCCGACGCCTCAATCGTTGGTGGATAAGATGTTGGATATGGCGAAAGTCACGCCGCAGGATTACGTGATCGACTTGGGCTCGGGCGACGGGCGCACGGTGATCACCGCGGCCAAGCGCGGCGCGAAGGCGCTTGGCATCGAATACAATCCGGACATGGTCGAGCTGTCCAAGCGCAACGCCGCCAAGGAAGGCATGGGCGACAAAGCGCAATTCATAAAAGCCGATATTTTCGAGAGCGACTTTTCGCAGGCCACCGTGATCACGATGTTTCTGTTGCCCGAGATCAATCTCCGCCTGCGGCCGAAGATCCTCGATCTCAAGCCGGGAACCCGCATCGTCTCCAACTCCTTCACCATGGGAGAGTGGCAGGATGACGAGACGGCTACCGTAGGCGGTGCCAATTGCACCAACTGGTGCACGGCCCATTTCTGGATCGTGCCGGCGAAAGTCGCGGGCACGTGGAAACTTCCGCAAGGGGATCTCGTGCTCAAGCAAGAGTTTCAGATGATTTCCGGCTCCCTCAACGGCGGCGGCAAGAACATCGTCGTCACCAACGGCAAGATGCACGGCGATCAGATCAGCTTCAGCGCCGGCGCCGCGCAGTACACCGGCCGGGTGAACGGCAACACGATGGAAGGAACCGTCAAGGGCGGCAGCGGCGGCAATTGGACGGCGACCCGGGCGGGGAAGTAAAACTGAAAGCAGCTCTGAGCAAAAAAAAAATCAGGCCGGTCAAAAAGGTCTCAGATGCAAGGCGCGCGAAGGCCTGCGAGCGGAGGCGTACTTTTCTAGTACGTTGACGCGAAGCGGGCCGAGCGCAACGAAGCAGATGAGCCTTTTTCAACGGCCTGTTAAAAAAGTTTGTGCTCGATCGAAAGATATAACAACACGCCGAAGTTGTCGGCGGCCCGTGTAACCCCGATGGGCAAGGCGAGGCCGACGACGGTTTGCAAGTTTTCCTCGTCGATTACGGCGGTGCGAATTCCGGGTGAAATCATCGAGATGAAGTCGCGCCGTTTGCTTCCGTTCCCGTTGATGCTTTCCTCGAAAGTGCCAACCCACTCCAGCATACCGTGAACGCGTGACGTGAAGGCGAAGATCGCGCTCGCCGCAAGATTGGGAGAGACAAGGGAGCGCCTCGAGGACAGCCCGCCCACGTCCAGCGGCGCTCGCACGCCGGGAAGATAGGTGAGACCTAGGTTGGCGTGGAAGGCTAATCGCGGCGGAAATTTTTTGCTCAAAGGAAGGTTCCACTGGTACCCCACCACGCCGTTGCCCGTTCCTTTGTTCCGATTGCCGGTAGGGACAATGAGGCTGAACCTCGGCGCAAACGCAGGAACACGGCCTCCTTCTTCCAACAATTGGTAGCGGTAATTGAGAAAAATATCTCCGATTCCACGCACGGTCTCTCCCTCTTCCCGCGCGTGAAAAGAAGGGATGCTGTACGAGAATTGGTGGTCCTGACCAAAGACCGGCCATTCCTGTGTGAAGTTGAATGCCCATCCGCGCTGATTTCGATCCCTTGAATAGACCGCAGTGAAGATGTGCTGAACCACTCCCTCTTCCTGATTGTACGCTTCCTCGATCAAAAAGCTGTTGTCCTCGATGCCGTCGATGGGAGTTTTGGGCTCCGCGCCGCGCGCCGCCGCGGCGGAAAAGAAAATCAGAAGGAGGCAAGCTAAATTAAAAATCTGCCGTGTTCGGTTCATGTAATCCATCCGCTTTAAACTGATCTCCCGCGACACTATTCGACAACCGAGCGGGTGTCAACGTTCAAGGAAAAAGGCAAAAATTTTGGAGCCTTTTGACCAGCCTGAGAAGAGCGTTTTTTAACGCTCCGTCAAAGAGTACGGAACAAAGAAATTCGCAGCGAATTGCGCTATAATAGCTCTATTGTGGAGACAGCCCGGCCCCGCAAAAATCTGGCGACCCGCGTTATCCGGAATGGAGATCCTCCAGCTCAAGCGTCGCATTGGGATAACGCCACTCCGGCCGAGCGCATCGAGGCCGTGTGGGATCTGACGCTCCTCTGCCTCGCCTGGCAATCAAACCAAGCCGATGAACCGCGACTTCAGAGATCTATTAGCCGAATTCAACGCCCATAACGTTGAGTTCCTCGTGGTCGGCGCCCACGCCTTGGCCGCGCACGGACATGTCCGCGCCACGGAAGACCTCGATGTCTGGGTGCGTCCCGACGCGGGCAACGCGAAGAGGGTCATCGAGGCCTTACGGGCATTCGGCGCTCCCTTGCACGACCTGACCGAACAGGATCTCGCAAACCCGGGAGTCGTCTTTCAAATCGGCGTGGCTCCGTTAAGGATCGACGTGCTCACCGCCATCGATGGAGTGGATTTTACCGAGGCTTGGCCCAGTCGGCTGATCACCAAGTTTGCCGATCAACCCATCGCCGTGTTGTCCAGAGAACACCTGATCAAGAACAAGCGGGCCGCGGGACGAACCCAGGACTTGGCCGACGTCGAAAGGTTGTTAGGCAAGGACAAAAAACAATCCTAACGATCCGGTCTCCACGCGCCACGTTCCACGATCTTCTCTTTTTCATCACGGCATGCCTGATCCCGAACCCTTTGCAAGAAAACCCCTTGCTTGAATTGGGGAAGCGACTAGGGTAGCGGTTACATAAAAAATTGTGGTATCGAGTATGGCTAAAGCAAAGAAAATCATACAGGTGCCGATGGAGGACGAGCTATTACAAAGCATCGACGCCACGGCGGGCGTGGTGGCCGAAAGTCGCGCGGCTTTTATTCGGGAGGCCTGCAAACAACGCTTAAAAAACTTGCGCGCCAAAGAACTGGACCGTCTCTATTCGGAAGGTTACCGAAAGAAGCCGGAAGACCTGAGCTGGGCCGAGGTTTCGGTTAAGCTCCTTGCCAAGCGGCTGCCAAAAGAAAAGTGGTAAATGAAGCGCGGCGAGGTCTGATTACCCAAATCGCTCATCAAGCAGCGAATCGCATTGTTGACTCCCGAGAGAATCCATCAGATTGACGAGGCGTCCCGCTTTGCTTTGGAACTAGTGTAGTGTCTCACGCTGTTGGCACCTTATCCTAAGTTCGACAGGCGAAAC
>CAYOJC010000150.1:0-8971 GCA_964404195.1 uncultured Syntrophobacteraceae bacterium | reverse complement strand
TACACATCTGCGAGGACTTGGTCTCGTGCATGACATCCATCATATAAGTCTCAGGACAGGCTTCCGGCATGAGGCGTGAGGAATAAAAGGGCAGGGCTTTAGAAATCACCCGCAGACTTCCACGTTTCGAAATTTCCGGTTCTTAAAAACCGAAAGCGCCTCTTCGGATCTGCTCCAGTTCTCTATCTGCAGAATCACGGTGGCGATGATCGGAAAGGGATTCGGCATCCGACCTGTTCTTAGCAAAACCGTTCATCTTCCACGGCTTGCAGAGTAGGCAGCCGGCGCGACGATTCTTGGAACGTTTACGTTTGTGATGCGCCATAAATCTTTCGCGAACCATCCACCAATTTGGCCGACTGGTTCAAAATCTTCTGATCCCTCACCGGTGGAGCAATACTTTCAGAGAAAAGGGTCTATAACGCTGGATCAGTTGAAAATCTTCCCGATTAAAGGTGAACAGATCGGCTCCGATGCGGCGAGCGCACAGTGCCAGAAGCACATCGTTTAGGATCTGTTGAATTTTGGACTTCCGGCTGGTCTCTTTACCGATCGCTCGGGCGATCAGTCTTCCCGCCTCTTTCCAATCCTGAAATGTGGGAGCGATCACACGGCCCGCTCGTTCAAGAGCCCCGACGTACGATTCAACCAAGCGGACAGCTTGAGCATCTAGTGCGCCGGCATAAAGCTCCTCGACGACAACGCTCGAAAGATGAGTCTGAAAAACCAGGGGCAAGAATCGGTGCTCGAAAAAGGCCGCTCCCTTATCGGACCTCATGGCAAAGAGGTAAACATTCGTGTCCAGAAGAATGGGCAACGAATTTACCTATAGACGTCCACAAACCGGCCTCTGCCTTTGCGGATTAGGTTCTTGAGGGCAGTCTCAATTTCTCGGTTGGTGAGAGTCTCACGAAGCGCTTTGGTAATGGCCTCCGTGTTCGAAGAGGCTTTCAATCTCTTCCGAACTTTCCTCAGCAGCTCTTCATTCAATAGAACACTGGTACGTCTCTTAGTGGCCATGACATCCCCTTAGTATGCCCACAATATCAAAATCGTAATATCACTTCAAATCGCGTACGCGAGAAACAACGAACAGATCGTCACCCCCTAATACTGAACTGCCCGCCTAGCGACCTTGCGCCCAACGCCGCCAGCACGACGATCGCGACGATGATGCTTGCGACTACCGTGGCGCGTTCGAGCTCGGCGCCGGCGGCGTAATCCAGCATCAGAAGCGACAGCGGGCGCGTTTGGCCGGTGGCGAGAAGGACGACGGTGCTGATGTTCCGGGCGGCGGAAATGAACTCCAGCAGGCCGACGACGATCAGGCAGGGGAGAATGAGCGGTAGGACGATGCGGCGGTAGGTCGTGAACCACGACGCGCCGGCGACCATCGACGCTTCTTCCAGCTCGTCGCTCAATTGCATGAGAAAACTTTTCATCACCTGCACGCACACGGGGAGGCCGCTGATCGCCATCGCCAGGACCAGTGCCGCCATCGTGCCGTAGATCGGCACGATTTTGTGGATCAAAAGAAAGGTCCACAAGAGCGCCATGCCGAGGAGGATGCCGGGGATCGACCACGGCAGCCAGGAGAGGAAATCCAACACGGCCCGCGCTTTGAAGCGCGACTTCACGATCACGTAAGCGATTAAAGAGCTGACGACGACGCCGATCCCGGCGCTAGCAAATCCCAAGACCAGAGTATTCTTGAGCGAGCGCAGGAGAATAGGATCGGACAAAACGTCCTTCCAGTTGTTCAAGGTGAACGGATCTTTGATGTTGAAGAAGCCGAAAAGTTTCATGAACGTGCCGAGAAGAAGGAAAGCGACGGGCATGAACGTGATGCCGAGAGCGATCAACAGGACGACGCCAAAGATCGGATATTTCCAGCGGCCGAGAGTGATGGGCCTCGTGCTGAAGCTTTTGCCCGTCACCGTGACGTACGATCTCCTCCCGAGGTAGAGCCGCTGCAAGGCCACCATTGAGAGCAGGATCACCAGGAAGAACGTTCCCAGCGCCGTGGCCGCGGGAAATTGCGGCGGCTCATGCGTGACGAAGCTGTGGATTTTGGTGGAGAAGACGTGCAGGCCGATCGGAACGCCCAACACCAGCTCGATCTCGAAGGCTTCCAGCGAGCGGATGAGGCCGAGGATCGTCGTGACTAGTAAAACCGGCATCATCACCGGCACGATGATCCGCAGCAACGTTCTTAGCGAGCCCGCGCCGGCGACGCGCGAGGACTCTTCCAGCGAAGCGTCGAGATTGCGAAACGCCGGCGTCAGCAGCATCACTTTGAGCGATACGCCGGTGGTGGCGAGATGCACCCAGATGATGCCCCAGTAGGAATAGATGTCGAAAGGGGAGGCCTGGACAAACGGCAGCTTCGTAATCAATTGGTTCAGGAGTCCGTATTTGGGATCGAGCAGCAGAATCCATCCCAAGGTCACGGGCAGCGCCGGAAGAAAAAAGGAGAGCCAGAATAAAAACTCCAGCCCTTTCTTCATCGGGATGTCCGTTCGCGCCAGCAGCCAGGCGAGAAAAACGCCGACGATCGTCGCGATGATCTGGCGCGTGATCGCCAACGAGAAGCTGTTGTAGACGGCATCGACGATGCCCATGCTGCCGAAGGCCTGCCGCCATCCATCCAGGCTGTAAACGATCGCGCCTCCGGGCTTGCCGATCTGGAAGCTGTTCAGGAGCAGGAGGAAAAGCGGCGTGACGACCAGGAAAGCGATGAACGCCAGGAGCAAACTCAAGAGCAGAGTTTGCCCGTCCAGGCGGATCGGGCTCGACCGCGGCAAAGCCGTTGCCGAAAGAGACTCGTTCGACACTGGTATAGTCCGTCAGCTCAGAGCGCCGGCATCTCGGACGATATGCCTTTTTTCTTCATTTCTTCTTCGTAGTGTTTCCGGATGTGCGGGTCTTCGTCTTCATAATTGATCAGCGTGCCGCCGCGTTTCACGTCGATGTACACGCCGTCTTCGCTGCGCTTGTCCGCGATCTTAAAGCCGATCGGGTGCAGCCGGCTGCCGTAACGCACGGCCAGATGGCGCGCCGACTGCGGCCCGGTGTTGAAGTGCTGGTGGAACCAACCGCCGGGCGGGCAGTAAACGCTGCCCTCTTTCCATTTTACTTCCACGACCTCGTCGCCGTGGCCGCTCTCATAAGGCCTGGTTCCGAGCTCCTTCGACCAGAGCAAAACATATCCCGAAGACTGAAGGCCGAGCAGTATAGCGCCCGGACCGTGATAATGCGCCTTGTGGTAGCGTCCCGCCGGCCACTGCGCCAGGTGGCCGATCAAACCGTTGCCGGAAAGCTCGAATTGCGTGATGCGCACGCCCGCTCCTTTTACGTCGCGCTGGTCGAGCGAAGCCGACTGGATGTCCATGATGAAGTTCGTCTCCCAGATGTGCTGCATCCCGTTCTCGTAGCGCTTGGTGCCGACGTTGAAAAATCCCTCGGCGCCCGAGTAGCGGTCGGAAAAGTTATACGGGCAGTTGAAGATGAAGTCCTCGTTGTGGATCACGTCCATCATCAGCGGCGCGTTCGTAACGGCCAAAAACTTGACCGGCTCGCGCCCGCCGTTCACCATCCGGTGCGATGCGTTCATCGGCGGCGCGAACAGGCTCCACGGCCCCCACTCGAAAGTCTGCTTGCGACCGCCGTTCTGCCACACTTCCGTCGCGCCGTTGCCACTCAAAATGCAGACAACCTTTTCGTAAAAATGTTTCTCCGGCTCGAGCGCGCCGCCGGGAGGAATCTCGGCCACGTACATGCCGGTCACGCCTTCCATGCCGTAGAGATTGACGAACGCCGCCTTGCCGCCGAGGTGAGCCCACGGCGTCATTTTAATCTCGCGCACGTCTTCTACGCCGTAACCGTCGACGATGGGAACGCCCTGGCGGTTCATCCACTGAAAGTAAGCGGTCTTCTGAAACGACGCCATCAAATCTTTTACCCGATCGTTCTGCGCCATACGAATTTTTTCCTCTTTTACTGTAGAATCGCTTCAGCAAGTTTTTGCGACGGCAGTCTGATGCCGACGCATTTATCTTCCAGATAATTCCTCTGCTGGTCGTAGTCCTTCAAGGTGAGAAAATCCTTTGCCGGCTCGACACCCTCTTTTACCATCCACTTGGTCTCCACGTCCACGCGCCGCGTCGATTGCAGCATGACTCTGCTATAAAAATCCTGCCCCTCTCTGCTCAGCAGCCAGTTGACGAACACTTTGGTCGCATTGGGATGCGGCGGGTTCTTGACCACGCCGAGCGTGCCGTACCCGTTGCTGCCGGGGAGTCCCTCGCGCGGCTGCGGCAATTCCTTCAGCGGCAGACCGCCTTTCACAAACGGCTCGGTTTGCGCGAAGCCGATGCCGAGCGCCAGCGCGAGCTTGCCTTTGGCCAGAGCTTCCGCGATCTGCCGCAGGTTTTGGCTCACGAAAAGCTGCTGCTGCGCGAGCTTCTTCAAATACTCTTCGCCCTTGTTGTCCCAGAGAAACGACCAGATCGACAGACCCGACCCGGCGACGCGCGGGTCGCTGAAGCCGATCTTGCCTTTCCATTTGGCGTCGAGCAGATCGTCGAACGAGCGGACCTCCTCCGGCTTCGCCAGCGTCGTGTTGTGCCAGAGACCTTCCGTGCCTTTCATCGCGATGAACGAATAAAAGAGGCGGTTCGTGCCGACGTTGTCCATCCAGATGTGGCCGCCCCACCAGAGCTTCGGATCTTTCACCTCCGGCAGAATCATGTAGGGCTCGATCGCGTCGAACGCGTTAGAATGGATCAGCGGCACGCCGGTGCACGAGCCGAAAATCAGCGCGTCGAAGTAGCGCACGCCGGCTTTGGCTTCGGATACGATCCTGCCGGCGATTTGCGGGCCGGGCGCCGAGAGCGTCTCGACTTCGAGGCCGAAGCGCGATTTGAGCAGTGGCTCGATCTGTTTTCTCAACTCCGCGCTCGGAGGAATTCCGAGCACAAGCTTGCCTTCTTTCTTCGCCTCCGCGACGACGTTGTCCCACGACGCGGACTTGGAGTCGGCGGCGAGGACGGGATGAACGGCGAAAGAGGTTGTTACAAGGTACGCCGCCGCACAAAAATTTATTATTGCCCGTTCCATGTTGTTTCTTTACGCCTCTTCCTTCGTGTGCTTCGTGTCCTTCGTGGTCCAAAAGTTTATCACCACGAAGAGCACGAAGGTCACGAAGTTATGAAGTCATCGCGCCAAGACGCCAAGCAAGCCCCATCCCATCCCTTCCCAGCTCGGCGTTCTTTACGGTTTTGCGCGAAGATTGAATTTTCCATTAAACCACTGGTCTCTGATGTTTAAGAAATATTTCCCGCTTCTCTTTTGCCGATTCCAGAATCGCGAGACAAACTTCCAGCGTGGCTTCGCCCCATCGGCCGTCGTGGAAGACCGGACGATTCTCCACAATCGCCTGATAAAGCTCGTCCACTTCCGCCTCGCGTCCTCTTTTTCCCGCCGGCAGCGCGACTTCTCTTTTTCCTTCCTCGCCGTAGACGATGAGCCCGTCGGCCGACTGGCGGATGTCTCCCTTGTCGCAGCTCACCAGCGTGAACCCGAAAAACGGCTGGCGCCGCTCGCCCTGCCAGTCGTGGCTGAACTCGCCTTCGTGCCGCCCGCCGTAGCGCATCTGCTCTTTCAACATTTCTTCTTTTTCAATGCTCGTGATGCCTTTCAGTTTTTTTCTCACTTTCGCGTTCGTCTCCGGCTCTCGCGGCTGTCCGCCTTCTCCGACCCACCAGAAAAGCTCGGCGGTGTCGAAAAAGCCGTAGCCGCTGTAGACCAGCGTCGCCGGCACGCCGTCCTCGAATTCCAGGTAGCAAACGTAGCTGCCCTCGTGCGGACGCGCCGGGTCCCAGATGCCGGTCGTGGCGCGGACGCTTTTCACCATGCCGCCGCCGATGAGGCGCACGACGTCCACTTGATGCGGCCCCTGGTTCAAAACCACGCCGCGGCTCATCGCGAGCTCATGTTTCATCCGCGGCCGGTACATGAACTCGTTGTAGTTCCAGCTATGGACCATGCGGAGTCTTCCCAGCTCTCCGCTGCGAATGATCTCGCGCATTTTTCTGATCGGCGGATCGAAGCTGTGCGTGTGGCCGCACAAAAGCTTTGTCCCGTTTTTTTCCGCCGCCGCGTTCATCGCCTCGCATTCCTGGAGATTCATCGCCATCGGCTTCTCCACGATCGCGTGCTTGCCGTGCTCGGCGGCGGTGATCGCGTGGCGCGCATGCAAGTCGTTGGGCGTGGCGATGTAAACAAAATCGACGTTGGGACTTTTGCACATCGCTGCGAAATCGGTGAAGACCTCCGCGTCGTATTCTTTGCGGAACTTCGCCAATGCGTCCGCGCGGAGATCGGACGCGGCGGCGATTCTGACGTAAGGAAGTTGCGCGACCGGCGGCAGGATCTGAGTGCTCGCGACGCCGAGACCCGCCATGCCCATGCGCAGCGGTTTCACAGTCGCGCCCTTGCCTCGGCTTCGATTTTTCTGGTGTGCTGCTTGATGTCCGTTGAGCTGGGAATCAAATCCGAGATCACCTGCAGATGCGGAAAACGGTTCTTTTCCGGATCGCGCACGACGTGCGGCGGCTCGCCGCCGTCTTGAATGTCGCGGATCGCCTTCACCATCAACTTCCGCGCGGCGACGATCGCCTTGTCCGAGGAAACGACGTGCTCCTGCGTACGATCCTGAATTGCGCCCTGGCTGCTCGTGGCAAAGACATCATGGGCTTGAAAGCCGTGACCCATGCCGGAATAGGTCTTGCTCTTCATGGATTCCCGGTCCTGCATGAATTGGTTGGAACTGTTGCGCACCAATCTGAAGTCGGGCGTTATTTCGGAGCGTTCCCGCTGGATGACCGTCTTGTCCAACGGCGCTTCGCGGCTGAAGACAAACATATACTTCCAGTGATGCGCATCGTCGATCGGAACGTGCCAGTTGACCGAGTAGCCCTGGCCGCCGGTCTGCCCCGGGAAAGCGCTCAAGTTGGGCAGGATGAAATAGGAGACTCTCAGATAGACGTTGTCGCCCGGCTGCTTGCGCGTCGTATAGATGCGCACGCCGAAGTCCGTCAGCTCGACGTCGATCGTCGGCGCGACGTCTCTTCCGACGAGATTATAGTGAGACTCCTCGGCGCCGCGCACGCCGCGGTACCGTTCATTCCTGTCTTCAAGAAAGCGATGGAGGTAAGAGAGATGAACCGGATCGATGTTGCCCTCGTTCGCCTGAAGGTAATTGCACTCGTGGAAGATCTTGCAGATGAGGAGACGGTCGGTAGGCGCGCCGAGGAATTCGTAATTGGGAAGCAAGGGCGCCTTCCCCGGTCCCATGTAGGTGAAAATCACTCCGCCTTTCTCCTCGCAGGGATAGGCCGGATGGCGGATGGAATCTCTGTGCTCGCCGCCGCCGGGCTCGCCCGGCTGCTCAAGACAACGGCCGTCGATGTCGTAGAGCCAGCCATGGTAAACACATCGCAATCCGCCGTCCTCGACTCGCCCATAGCTCAGGTCCGTTCCCCTGTGAGAGCAGTGAATTCCGAGGAGGCCGGGGCGGCCCTTGTCGTCGCGGAACAAAACGAGGTCTTCGCCGAGGATTCGCACCGGCAGCGGCGCGCCTCCCGCAGGCAGCTCTTCCGAGAGCGCCACCGGTTGCCAGTATCGGCGCAACAGTTCTCCGGCGGGTTTCCCGCGACCGACCTGCGTCAGCAGTTCATTTTCTTCTTTTGTGATCATATCCGCGGCTCCTGCGTCTGAATTTGATTATTTCAAAAGCTTCGTCGCCAACGCGATCGCCGGAGTCCTCAGTCTCTGCACCGACGACTCCAGGTGCGTCTCCAGACGATAATAATCATCGACGCTCATCACGTCTTTACAGCCGTCGATGCCGAACTCTTTCAGCCATTGCGTATCCACGTCGAGACGGCGCGAGCCTTGGATCATCGCCTTGCCGTAAAGCTCCTGGCCCTCTTTGCCGAGCAGCCAGGTGACGAAGATCTTCGCCGCGTTGGGGTGCGGCGGATTTTTCACCACCGTCAAAACGCCGCTGCCGTTGTTCGCCTGGCCGCCCTCTTTGATGCGCGGAATCGGACTGATCGGCAAATCGGCTTTGATGAACGCCTCATAGCTGTAATGGCTTAGCCCGATCGTAAAGGCAAGTTTTCCTTTCGCCAGGCCTTCCGCGAGCTGCCGCTGGTTTTGCGTGATGAGGAGGTCCTGCTGCACGAGCTTCTTTAAAAACTCCTCGCCCTTAACTTTCCACAAAAACGTCCAACTGTTCTGGCCGGAGCCGGGATTTCGCGGATCGAGATAGCCGATCCGGCCTTTCCACTTCGGATTCAAGAGATCGTCGTACGAGCGGATCTCATCCGGCTTGACCAGGCTGTTATTGAGCCAGAACGTCTCGCTCGTATAGCACTGGAAGGCGTAGATGTGTTTTTTCGTGCTGACGTTGTCCTCCCAGATGTGGCCGCCCCACCACTGCTTCGGGTCTTTGACCTCCGGGAGGCTCATGTACGGCAGCACTTCGTCGGCGGCGCCGGCGGGTATCATCGTCAGCGGCGTCGCGCCGCCGGCTACCAGAATATCGAAATAGCGGACGCCGGCGGTGGCTTCGGTGATGATCCGCGTGGCATTCTCCGGGCCGCGGGCGGGAAAAAGCTCCAGGGAAATTTTGAACTTTTCTTGAAACCTGGACTCGATCGCCTTTCTCAATTCCGCGCTCGCGGGAACGCCGACGACGAGCGTTCCTTCTTTTCGCGCCGCGGCCAGCGTCTTCTCCCATTCTGTTTGCGCGTCGGCGGCGTAAAGATAAGCCGGCAAGAGCGCATTCAGCAGGATGGCAAAATAAGAAGATAATTTTAGTATGGGCATATCGTATGTCGATCACCGGGCGCCCTTCGACAAGCTGCTATGTGGATGTCAAGTTGCCGAACACACGAGTCCTCTT
>CAYOJC010000149.1:0-8996 GCA_964404195.1 uncultured Syntrophobacteraceae bacterium | reverse complement strand
CTTCGTGTCCTTCGTGGTGCCAGACTCCGTTTCACCTGTCGAACTTAGGATAAGGCGCCAACAGCGTGAGACACTACACTGGCGGTCGGGAAAATTTAGCTTTGAGCCGACGGCGATTGCCTTAACTAACGCAATCGTCATCTCTATTTACACGCTTGTCGATGGCATCGGATTGCGGCTCGCGGGCGATCCGGTGAGCTACATCTGCTGGCTGTTATTCTTGCAGCCGGTCCTTCTTCTCCCCTATTCTTTTATCATGCGACGCGAGAGTTTTATTGCTCAACTCAAAACACGTTGGCGGGCGTGCTTCCTCGGCGGAGTCTGCACTTGCGCGTCCTACGGGCTCGCGCTTTATGCCATGGCTTACATTCCCATCGCTCTTGTCGCCGCGCTCCGCGAGACATCGGTCATCTTTGGAACGGTATTCGCCCCTATTTTCCTACGCGAGCGCTTCGGCCCGATCCGCTATGTCGCCGTCGGGCTGGTGACGGCTGGAGCCGTTGCGATGAAAGCGTTCTGATGACTTGCAAACCTTCTTAAGCTACGATCGTTGATGTGGTGCCCACCATCGTGCCCTTCTACGCTTCGCTGCTCGCGCTGCTCTATTTTTATCTCAGCGTGCGAGTGATACGGACACGCCGGCAAGAGCAAATCTCGCTCGGGGATCATCGCAACGCTCGCTTGCTGCGCGCCATCCGCGTTCATTCTAATTTTGCGGAGTACGTGCCGCTCGCGTTGATACTGATCACCTTTGTCGAGTTGCGCGGCTTTTCACGATGGCTGGGCACGGCCTTTGTTTTTCGCTGATCGTCGGCCGCCTGGTGCACGCATATGGAGTGAGTCAGGAGAAAGAAAATTATCGGCTTCGCGAGGTGGGTATGGCATTGACGTTTACCCCGATGGCTATGGCTGCCCTTAGGCTGATCGCTTCATTTTTATTCGGTCGGTAGCGGATCTTTCGCAACAGGCCATCGCCGGCGAGAAACATTAGACAGAAGCTGGCCGATAGGGTATGCTTTTGTCGTTGTCGGAGGTTAACAGTGAAGAACGAATTTACAGCAATTATCGAACGGGATGGCGAATGGTTCGTCGCCTATTGTCCCGAGATTCCAGGCGCAAATGGCCAAGGCCGAACTAAGGATGAAGCAAGAGAGAGTCTGGCCGAAGCCATTGAACTTATCTTGGAGGATCGACGTGAGGATGCTCTTCGTGGGATTCCTCCCGACGCCATCCAAGAAATCGTTACCCTCAAGTGAAGCGGAGCACGCTGCTCCAGCACCTTCGGAGACACGGTTGCTATCTCAAACGAGAGGGGAGCGCTCACTCCCTGTGGGTTAATCCTAATACGGGAGCCGTGGAAGCAGTGCCTCGTCACACCGAAATCTCTAATCGGTTAGTCCGAAAAATTTGTCGTAACCTTTCGATTCCTGAAGTTGGCGAAGCGTGAGTTCGCTCAGCTCGTAATCGTGATGGACTTGATAATCACCGGCTCGATGGGAACGTCCTGTTGCAGCCCTCGGCTTCCCGTTTTCACCTTCTCAATTTTTTGCACCACGTCCATGCCGTTCGTGACCTTTCCGAAGACCGCATAGCCGAAGCCGGCGGCGTTGTTGCTGCGGTGATCGAGGAAATCGTTGTCCGCCACGTTGATGAAAAACTGGCAGGTGGCGCTGTCCACGACATTGGTCCGCGCCATCGCGAGCGTGCCCGTGGTGTTTTTGAGTCCGTTCCCCGCCTCGTTCTTGATCGGCGCCTTCGTGGCTTTTTGTTTCATGTCCTTGTCGAAACCGCCGCCCTGGATCATGAACCGCGGTATCACGCGGTGAAATATCAAGCCGTCAAAAAATCCATCCCGCGCATAGGCCAGAAAGTTCTCCGCGCTGATCGGCGCCTTGTCGATAAAAATCTCCGCCCAGACGTCGCCGGCGCTCGTCGAGATGCAAACGACGGGGTTCTCTACTATTTGATTGGCTTCCGCCATTATAACCTCCTATCCTAAATTCGTTTTATCATACATGCTTTCGTTAAGAACCCGACAAGCCAGCCACTCTTTGCTTTCTCTGGAGTACTGGAGTTGTGGAGTAATGCATTTCAGACCAACACTCCAATACTCCGATACTCCAACACTCCAAATGTTGCTATTTGTCTTTGTACGGCAGGCGTTGCGCTTTTCTTATCTCTCCGACCTCGTAGTGTTCGCCGCGGAGCGCGCGCTCGGCGTCCGCCTGGTCCTCCTCGCTCCAACTGCCGAGGTTGTACCCGAACCAGGGGTTCTTAAGTTGAAGTTCGGGCAGCCCAAGCTCCCGCCATATTCCCTGCGCTCGCTCCATGAAATCCTTTCGCGGCAATGAAATCGGCGGGTACTCCCACTTGCAGGTGGCATCGATCAAAATCGCCGACGCCTTGGCCGTCTCGACCTCCGGGCGGGCCGACGGCGGAGCCAGAGAGAAATCAAGCGCCGTCGGGATGTTGATGTCGCGCATCTCGCTATCCCGCCGCGGCTGGACGCGGTAGGACATCGCCCAGAAGACCGCGTCCGCGTCTCTTGCGTCGATATCCCCATCCACCGCGATGAGAATCTTCGGGATCGCGCGCGCCATGCTGGTAATGACGCGCAACGGCGCCATGGGATCGCCGCACGCCGACCGATCCACTCGCACCACGCAGACACCGTGGCTCCCCGAGGTGTCGAGCAGGGCCACTTCGAGGATTCCTTTCATTTTGTGGTCCACCGTCAGCATCTTATAGAGGAGCCCTTCCAACCCGACGCCGCGCAGTACGCTCGACTCGCTCGGCGGGAACTGGCTCAGAAACGCCTGAAAAATCGCGTCGCGTTTCCTGGTGATGGATGTAACGTTCATAAATTTGTCGAGCGCCCGCTGCGCCATGTAGCCCGTAAACTCGCCGAAGCAGCCCTCCGGCTCCAGCTCGTCAGTCGGAATGACGCCTTCGATAACGATTTCGCTTTGGGCCGGCACCAGGAGATCCACCGTCTTGCAGCGCACGAGTTCTACCGGCTCCCCGGCGATACCGCCGGCAACGGGATATTCCGAACCGAGCAGGCGAGCCGTGGAGCAATAAGAAAGATTCGGCGTGCAGCCGATGACGATCGCGGCCTCCAGCGGCTTCCCAAACGCCCGCGCCTTGTTCCAGTGCTTGCTGATGTCCTGATAGGCGAAGGCGAAAAGGCCGATGCGCGTCGGACTTTTGATCTGGCCGCGGTAAGTGCCGAAGTTGTGCTCTCCCGTCTCGACATCCCTGGTGACCCAATGGCCGGAGCTTAGAAAAGGGCCGGAGTCGAAACCCGGGGTCGAGATCGGCACCGGCAGCATGCCGGCGCCGCCCGCCTCTTCGAGCGCGCGGCCCTGGTAAACCAGCTCCTGGCACGGCGCGGCAGAATCGATCACGCGCGGGGGAATCGGATGCGTTTGCGCGGCGGCCCATTTAGCGGGAATCTCTTCGGGCGAGCCGACGCCCATGCCCAAAGCATAAACCGCCCGGCTCGGCGCCATCACGGCAAGCGCGACCGGAATGTCGTAGGTCTTGCCGCGTACGTCCGCGACGTTTTCGAACAGCCATCCTTTCCGCTCACGCTCGGGCAGGCCGCGGAACTGCAAGCGCACCAGCGGATGCATCTCCGTGTCTTTGTCGATGCGCCGCTGAATGCGGTTGAGATAGCCCTTGGAGCTGAGAACGTCGAGCCACTCGTGCAAGTCGCGATAGTATGCCACCTGAATACACCTCCGTTCGCGCTTTGAAGCGGTATCGCTCTCCTACACCTTCATCGCTTCGCGGGTCAAGACGACCTGATTGACAGCACGTGGAATAATAAGCGATAGAAAAGTTGCAGGGCTCGTCGAAAAAACGGAGGAACAACAACATGAAGGCGATACACCTATTCGTAGTTCTCGCACTTGTACTGAGTGTCGGTTCCGTTGCCCGGGCCGAAGTGGTCACGATCGGAATTTCCACCGTGGGTCTTTACGAGCTGCCGACGGAAATTTCCAAGCGAAAAGGCTTTTATCAGGAGGAAGGACTCGACGCGCGCAAGATCGTGATCCGGACGCCGCTGCACATCGCCGCATTGCTTGCCGGCGAGCTCGACTATTCGACGGTGACGGGAATCGTTTCGGCCGCGAGCGCGCAGGGCCATCCGCTTAAATCGGTGATGGGTTGGTTCGACAAGCCGCTCCACATGCTGATCGCGCGGGCCGGGATAAAAACAATCGCCGATTTAAGGGGCAAGCGAGTGGCGGTCAGCACCTTCAACTCGGTCCCGCATGTCATGCTCCGAGAGGTGATGGCGCACTCCGGGATGAACGCGGATAAAGAGATCACGGTGCTCGCACTCGGCGGCTCGGGCGACCGGCTTGCGGCGCTCGTGGCGGGCACGGTCGATGCGACTCCGCTAGATGTCGCATATATCCAGCGGACCGAACAGCTCGGCTTCAACAATCTGCTTTATCTCGGCGACGCGGTGAATTTGCGGCTCGGCGGCTTCGCGGTGAGCCAGGACAAGATTCAGAAAAATCCCGAGCAGATCACCCGTGTGATTCGAGCGACGCTCAAGGGCGTACGGTTTCTCAAAAACAACAAGCCGGAAACTCTGGCGATCATGCGCGACTACCTCAAGATCAGCGGCGACTATGTGGAAAGGATCTACCAGTTTGCGCTTAAATCGCTCAACGAGGACGGGCTCGTCGCAAAAAGCAGCCTCGATACGGAAATTCGTCTCATGCGCGAGCAATTCAAAATCAAAGAGGAGATTCCTGAATCCAAAATAGCCGAGTGGAAATTCATCCGGGACGTTTTGTCCAAGCGCTAGGCGCAGCGCGCCTTGACAAGACCGGACGCAAGCATATAAGCGAGGAGGCAGGCAAAGATTTTTGGAGGTGATTTATGGCGAGTAGTGCAAAGATCGAAGGCATTTTGATTCCCATGCCGACCGCCTTCAAAGAAGACGGCGCGGTGGACGAAGGCGGCACCGACGCGCTGGTGGATTTTTACATCGGCGCCGGAGTTCAAGGCTTTTTCGCCCTGGGAACCCACGGCCAGGGAATGGTCATGGAGATCGACGAGCGAAAGAAAGTGGCGGAGCGGCTCGTCCGCCGCGTCGCCGGAAAGGTGCCGATCGTCCTGCACATCGGCACGGCGAACACTTATTCTTCCATAGACCTCGCGCGTCACGCGGTGGGTCTCGGCGTGGACGCCGTCGCGGTGGTGCCGCCGTATTACTATCCGCACAACGACTACGAAGTTTACGCGCACTACAAAGCCATCGCCCGGTCGGTTCCGGGAACGCCGATGTTTATCTACGACAACACCGAGACGACGCACGTTCACATCACGCCGCCCAAAGTCTTGAAGGTGATCGAAGCGATCGCCCCCAATCCTCTCGCGGGCATTAAAGTCTCGTTCCTGCCGTTCGATCAACTTTTAGGCTACGCTTTTAAACTGCCGCCCTCGGTCGGAATTTTTCCCGGCTCGATCTTTTCTCTGTTCGGCGCCTATTCGCTCGGCGTGCGCGGCGCGATCCATCCGCCGACGACTCCGTTTCCGGAGCTGTGCGTCAAGATGTTTCTGTCGCTTAAAGAGGGCAACCTCGACGCGGCGAGAAAAGCGCACGACCAATTGGCCGCAATCATGAACGTCGTGGGACGTTACTTGCCCGAGCACGGACGCGTCGTGTTCGGCGAGATCATGCGCATGCGCGGCTTGCCGGTGAAACGATTTCCCCGCTGGGATTGCGCGCCGTTTACCGACAAGGAAAGAGACGACCTCCGGAACGGGCTGATCGAGACCGGGGTCTCGCTGCCGCTCCCATAAATCGAAAGACCGCAGGGAACCATCATGGCAACGAACGGAACGCCCGACTGGGGTAAACGGCTCAGCGCCGACGAGGCCACGGCTTACGCCGATGAGATAATAAAAAAGATGTACGCGCGCTGGCAGAAGAAAATCTTTCAGGGCGCCTTCATGCGGGATCTTGCCGCGGGAAAACTCCCGCTCCAAACCATCCGTCTCTTTTGGAAACACTGGTACAGCTACCCCGTAGAGATCAACAACTTTCACCTGATTATCTACCAGCGGCACATGGGATTCTTTAGTCGGCACCCGGAGCTTTTGGAACCGTATGTCGGCAAGATCAGCGACGAGCTGGTGAACCCGAAGATTCCCGGACACATTCAGGTGCTGATAGATCAGGGCGAGGTGTTCGGCGTCAGTCGGGACGAGATGGTGAACTGTGAAGTCTATCCTGAATGCCGCGCGCTTACGGAGTTTGCCAGGGGGCTCGTCTACGAGGGCGCCATGATCGAGTGGTGGGCGCGCTCACTCAATGAGGAGATGTTCGGCCACTGGGCAAGAGAGTGGCGCCAGGCGCTGCTCGGCAAATATAATTTCAAAGACGCCGACCTCAACTATTTTCAGGTCCACGAGGAAGCGGATCTCCAAGAGCACGAAGAAGGACTGATGGCGCACGGCCAGGTTGCGCGGCTGATATTCCACACCCTGCTGCAGGATGGACTGGTCTGGACCAGACCCGGCTGGTCTCCTGAATATTGCTGCTTGACCAACGCCGATTACGTCGCGCTCTTTCACGACGGCATTTACCAGCACGCCAAAGAGGAAGGCCACTTCTAGAAACCGCCATGCCCTTTAACGACCTGCGCGAGTTCATCGACGCGGCGCGCGCCATCGGCGACGTCAAAGACATCCACGGCGCGCATTGGGATCTTGAGATCGGCGCGCTGACGGAACTCTTCGCGGGCCGCGACAATCATCCCCTTCTCCTCTTCGACCAGATTCCCGGTTATCCGGCCTCCTATCGCGTCGCTTCGAATCTCATCAATCATACGCGGCGGTCCGCGCTCGCCGCCGGTATGCCGCCCGAAATTTCGAAAACCGAGATGGTTCTGCGTTGGCGGCAATTGCTGAAAGATCTCCGCCCGATACCGCCCAGGGTAGTCTCCACCGGCCCCGTGCTCGAAAACGTTTTCAGCGGCGACGGCGTGGACATGACCAAGTTCCCGACGCCGCGCTGGCACGAGCTGGACGGCGGCCGATATCTCGGCACCGCGTGCTGCGTGATTACCAGAGATCCCGACGATCCCTGGGTCAACGTGGGAATTTATCGCGTGCAAATGCACGATCGAGCCCGGCTCGGACTTTACATCTCGCCCGGACACCACGCGCGCATCATGCGGGAAAAATACTGGGCGCAAGGAAAGTCCTGTCCGGTCGTCGTCACTTTTGGGCAAGATCCGCTGCTCTGGCTCACGGCGGGCCAGTCGGTTCCTTACGGAGTCTCGGAGCTCGACTACGCGGGCGGGCTGCGCCAGGCGCCGGTCGAGGTCCTCAAAGGCGAACGCACCGGTCTGCCGATACCGGCAACGGCGGAAATTGCGATAGAGGGCGAAGTGCCGCCGCCGCAGGAAGAGAGCCGCGTCGAGGGACCGTTCGGAGAATGGCCCGGCTACTATGCTCACGGCGCGCGCGAGGAGCCGATTATCCGCGTGCAGGCTCTTTATCACCGGAACGATCCGATCATCGCGGGCGCGCCGCCGATCAAGCCGCCCGTGCTGACCTTCGGCGTTCCGATCGGCGCCGCCGCGATCTGGAACTATCTTGAAAAAGCGGACGTGCCCGACGTTCGCGGCGTGTGGTCGCATGTAGGCGGCGCGGCGCCGGGCGGAGGCGCTCCGTTCCTGGTCGTTTCCATCAAGCAGCGCTATCACGGCCACGCGCAGCAGGCGGCGCTTGCGGCTCTCGCTTGCCGGGCGGGAAATTATCACGGCCGCTTCGTGGTCGTCGTAGACGAAGACATCGATCCCGCGGACATCGGCGAGGTGCTTTGGGCGATATCGACGCGCTGCGATCCCAAGTCGGCCATCACGATCATCGACAACTGCTGGAGCACGCCGCTCGATCCCGCCATGACGCCGGAGAAAAGAGACGCCGGCGATTTCACCAACAGCCGCGCGATCTTGAACGCCTGCCGCCCCTACGCCTGGAAAGACCGCTTCCCGCCGGTCAACGCCCTGAGCCCGGAGCTCAAGCGGAAGATTAGCCAGAAGTGGAAAGCGGATCTGGAATAACAGAGCCCAGCTCGGAGTGATGGAGTACTGGAGTCTTGGAGTGTTGGTTAGACATTACTCCATCACTCCACCACTCCATTACTCCAATCCGAAGTAGAATTTAGTGCGGTAAACGTGTATGTAAGGTGAGACCGAGCGCGGCAAAATGATTAGCGTAGAAAACCAAATCAAAGAGATCGTCCTGAACGGCATTTATCTCGAGCCGTCCGCGTTCAACCGCGTCCAGCCGGGACAGCTTACGCCAGAGGGAGGCCGGCTTTTTGTGAGCCAGTTTTCCCATTTCACGCGGAACTTCCCGCGCTGGCTGGCGGCGGTGGCCGCGAACTGTCCGGTGCCCGAGGTGAGAAAATTTCTCGCCGGCAACCTCTACGAAGAAGAGATCGGGCCGAGCGGCCAGGGCTCCCACTACGATCTGCTGCTGAGGCAGGGCGAGGCGATGGGACTCACGCGGGAGGCGATCGAAAAAACCGCGCCGTTTCCGACGACGGCTCTGGCGATCAGCGCGCTGGAAAATATTTGCCGGAATCCCTCATGGCTGGAAGGGCTCGCCGCCACCACGGGACTCGAATGCATCAACCATCCAGCGGTGCGCGCCGAGGCGGGCGTCATCATCATCAACGACGTCCGGGCGTGGAAGCACCTCGGGCTCAACGACCAGCAGCTCAAGTCCAGAACGATTCACATGGAAGAAGACGAAAAGCACGTGGAGGCCGGCCTCAAGATTCTCACCGGCCACGCCTCGACCGAAGAGTCCAAAGAAAAAGTCGTGAACTCCGCGCGCGAAGCGATCCGCGCCTTTCGCCTGCTGATGGAAGGAATCGGCGCGGCAGCGTTGGGCAACCGTTCCTAGTGTAGTGTCTCTTAAATTAAGGCACTTATCCGTCGAGGTTTCTCTATTCA
>CAYOJC010000148.1:0-9092 GCA_964404195.1 uncultured Syntrophobacteraceae bacterium | reverse complement strand
TGACAAGAGCGAAAGAGGCGGCGGTGAAGGTGCGCGACGAGGATATCGAGAGCGAAGTGAAGAAGGCCTTTGAGAAGGCTGACTTCAGGGACATCGGTGTAGAGGTGAAGAACGGGGTCGTGCGGCTAAAGGGGACCGTCCCCACCGGGGCGCGGCGCCTGGAGGCAGCAGTGCTGGCGCGCTCGATCCAGGGCGTGCGCGCGGTCAAAGACGATCTCCGCGTCGCGACAGCTAAGGGCTAAGCGTGCCTACTCGCCACGGTGAAAAGAAGGAGAGCGGCCATGGGCGGAAAGCTCGACCGGATAAAAGGTCGCGTTAAAGAAGCAGCGGGTGCGCTAGCGGATGACGACAACCTAAAGAGAGAGGGGAATCTCGATCAGGCGGCAGGGAAGGCGAAGGAAAAGCGGAGCAGGCGATGGATAAAATAAAGAACGCTCTCACCGAGCAAAAGACCTCGCAGCCGGGTGGAATGATGAGAATGGGACGCCAGGGAAAGCGGAGAGGAGACAGGATAAAGCGATCCGTAAAACTGGTCCTTTTACCCTGCCTCTGCGACTTGAACGGACCGGCAATCAGGATGCGTGATGCTCATGCACGCTAGAGAAAGATTTAATGTGGCAAAGGAGACGCGATCATGATTCAACAGACTCCTCAAGTGGACACTTTCAAGCGACGATTGGGCGAGTCGCTGCGGCGCGAGACCGTAAACTCTAGCGCCGTCAACTTCGCGCAACACGCGGTCGTTTACGCCCGCGGCAATCAAGACGAGCAGGTTTATTTCATCGAAAGCGGGCAGATCAAATTGCTCATGCTGGCGTCCGAAGGCAAGGAGTGTCTCCTTGCCATCCACGCTGCCGGAGATATTTTCGGCGAGCTGTGTCTGTCCGGTTTGGACGCGCGCACGGAAACGGCCGTGGCGATGCAAGAAACGGTTCTAAAGCAAATTCCCGGTAGCCGGTTTTTTGACTGTTTACGCCGCGAATCGCTGTTCGAGGGGTTTGTGCAGTACCTGGCGGTGCGCGTTGGCGACCAGCAGCAGGTCATCGCCAACCTTGTGACGGTCGATAGCGAGCAGCGGCTCGGCAAGACGCTGTTGCGCCTGGCGCGCACGATGGGCAAGAGAGACCCCCACAGCATTCGTATCGAGCTGAAAATAACGCACGAAGAATTGTCGGAGATGGTGGGAACGACGGGGTCGCGGATCGACATAATCATGCAGAGATTTCACAACCTCGGGCTTATCGAGACGAATGCAGATGACTTTCTCGTTATCAAAGAAGTGAAGCTCGCCGATTATCTAGCCGCGATCGTCTAGACAGGCTGCGCATGTCCGTGAGCCTCACGAGAATTCTTTTCAAAAGCGTCTAAGATTAGACAGCAATCCCCGCCGGGCTGGCGTAGGCTTAATCCAAGCCGATCAGAGATGGAGGCGTAGATGGAAATGATGGAAGCGATCGAAACTCAAACATGGATTATGCTTGCGGCTGTCGTGGCCGTAATATTGGTTGCACTTGGGACCTGGTTCTACATACGAAAAAAGCAATCCCATAAGCTCCAAGAACGCTTCGGTCCGGAATACGACCGAACCGTGAATGAATACGGCAGCCGAACAAAGGCCGAGTCGGAACTCAAGGCGCGCGAAAAGCGCGTGGAGCGGCTCGATATCGTCCCCCTGGCGCCGTCGGAAGCCGCCAGATTCAGTGAGGCTTGGGGCGCGTTACAGGGCCGATTCGTCGATAACCCCAAGGGTGTGGTTGTCCAGGCCGAACAACTGGTCCGCGAGTTGATGGAAAAACGGGGTTATCCCATGGGTGATTTTGAGCGCCGCGCGGCCGACATTTCAGTCGATCACCCCGACGTTGTAGCAAATTACCGATCGGCGCAGGCCATCGCCTTGCGCGATCAGCGCGGGACGGCAGACACCGAGGAGCTGCGCAAAGCCGTTGTGCATTACCGCGCTCTCTTCGACGAACTGCTTGAGGTAAGGAACCCGAAGCAAGAGGTCGGCGAAAAAGAGCGCGTGGAAGTCTGATCAAGGGAGCCCGAGGAAAACATTATGGAACGAACATACAAGAAAATTGAAGTCGTCGGCGCTTCCGAGAAAAGTTTTGCCGAGGCCGCCAAAAACGCCGTGGCGAAGGCCTGCCAGTCGCTGCGCAATGTAGACTGGTTTGAAGTGATGGAAATGAGAGGGCTGGTTGAAAACGGCAAAGTCAAGGAATTCCAGGTAACCGTTAAGATCGGCTTTCGGCTTGAAGAGGAACAGGCCTAAACGGCAACAGACTTCCTCTGAAGGCGTTGGCAAGAGAGGTAGAAGGGAAGACCGTGTTGAACGAGCTGTGAATCAATTGGGAACCAAGTAGCACTGAGCGCGGGTTAATTTAATTTTGCAGTAAAAAAAGAAGGAGAAAACAATGAAAACAAAAATCGTCAAAGGCTTGGCTGCAATCACGGTAGCGGCGTTGATCGGAGTGGGTTGTGCGGGCGGGCCGCTCACGACCAGAGAAAAGGGGGCTGGAATCGGTGCCGTGGGTGGCGCGGTTGCAGGAGGGATCATCGGGAGCACTGTGGGTCATCCAGCGGCGGGAGCGTTGATCGGCGGCGGGCTCGGGTTAGGCGCCGGCGCCTTGATCGGCGATCAGATGCAGGGCCAGGAAAACCGCAACTATGACCAGCAGCGGCAGATCGACCGTAATGCTCGTGAGCTCGAACGGCTGAGGAGAGAACAAGGGGAGTATTAGGCGATTCGGTCGAGGGTGTAGCTGTAAATGGAACAGTCAATCGGAGGATTGCAAAGGCAACTGTATGAACTCATTCCACTGCATCCCGCGGGTCGCCTAGAGCGGCCATCCATCTCCGCGAGCCTCACAAGAATTCTTTTGAAAAGCGTTCAAGATTAGACAGCAATCCCGCCCCAGTCGGCGTACCGTAGTAGTAGATCGACCGCTTATAGTTCAGCCATTCGTCTCGCAGCGGTTTAGAACGACAGCGGCAGAAAGGCGATACCCATTCGAGGACGGGCCATGCTGTATTGGTTTCTAATGTTTCTTGTGGCTTTGACCGCCGGATTGGTTGGCTTCCGAGTCGTTCCTTACGCTAAGCGTTATCTCCGCGCGCGATGGGATTCGGCGAGATTTGTTCTAACCTGGTTTGGGCATATTGGGTCTAGGCATATTCGGGTAGCTGCCCTGGCGGCGGCGCGGAGAATTCGTCGTATCCGCCTGGACCGGCTGAGTTGGGAGAGCGGCGTTGTTTACTCGCTGATTTGCAGCACAATCGTTACGGCCGCTCTCGTCGCAATTGGATTCCGTCACGTCTATTTCGACCGCACCGACCTGCCTGACATGCAAGCATTCGCCGCCTTTGAGTTTCCTACGATCGGGCACGTCTACGATGTCAATGGCCGGTCGCTCATCGAGCTGGCCAGAGAGTACCGGCAGATCACCGAGTATAAAGACATCCCGCCCATTGTTCGCGATGCGATTCTGGCCGCGGAGGACAAGAACTTCTTCTCGCATAGTGGAATCGACTACTCCGGAATTCCTCGCGTATTGTGGAAAGTCAGGCTTGGGACTCTGGTGGCGCGCCTCGTAGGGCTGAGGCGGCAAGACGAGGTCAATAGTCTGGTGATTTTCCCGCAAGGCGGATCGACGATCACGCAACAGCTCGTGCGGGGACATTTTCTGCAAAACCTGACGGCGCAAGAAAACAGCAACCAGCTCCGGCATGGCGGCCTCTTGCCGCGCATGCTGTCTTACGCGATCGGCGCGCGAAGCGTCAACATGTGGTTTCGGAAGATGGAGGAGATTCGCCTCTCGTTGTGGCTCGAAACTGAGATGGAGGAGCGCTTCGGTTCGAAACAACGCGCCAAGGAGGAAATTCTCGCCCGATACGCCAGCTTCATTTACATGGGACACGGCCAGTACGGGTTTGCCAGGGCGGCGGAATATTATTTCGGCCGGCCTCTTGGCACCTTCACCGTAGACGATGCCGACAAGGCGGCGCTGCTCGCGGGCATCGCAAAGTCGCCGCGCGCCTACGCGCCCAGCGCGACCAAGACCGAAAAAGTCTTGCACCGCAGAAATCAAACCCTGGCGCTTATGGCGGCGAACGGTTTTATTTCTCGGGACAGAGTGAAGGGGGCGGTCCAGCGCCCGATTCGGGTGGTCGCGAGGAATAAGGACAAGATGCTACAGGCGGCTGCGGTCATTGAAAATGTTCTTCAGGAGATCAAAGACCGGCGCGTGGATGTCAGCATTGAAGACCTCCTGCAGGGACGTATCCAGATTCACTCGACCGTGGATGCACGGGTGCAGCGAATTATGAACGAGGCACTGGAGCACGGCCTCGAATTTTATGAGCAGCGACACCCGGGCGCCAAAGGGGTGATCCAGGGCTCCGTCGTCGTGTTGAGAAACCACGACGCGAGCATCCTCGCCGAGACGGGCGGCCGTCAATTCTACCGCAACCGCTCGGCGACATACAGCGACTTTAACCGCGTCACGAAGTCCCTGCGGCAACCCGGCTCCGCAATGAAACCCATGGTTTATCTAGCTGCGTTTCAGCAGGGAACATTCAATCTTCGGACCATGGTTCCCGACGAACCCATTAGCGTTCCCGATGGAGCAAGTGTGAAATGGATCTCAAACTACGATGGCGAGTTCAAGGGGATGATTCCCCTTCGGGAGGCGCTCGCCGAATCCAGAAACGCAGTCGCGGTTTGGATCACAAAGCAGATCGGCATTGCCAGCGTCCTTAGAACGTCGCGGAGTGTAGGAGTCCGGACGACGTTGCATCCATATGCGACGACGGCGTTGGGCGCGTCCGAAGTAAATTTGCTGGAGCTGGCCAATGCGTATCGCACGATAGCCTCAGGGGTTCTTGCCCAACCGTACTTGATCCGGCAAATCGTCCGCGATTCGGGCGAGGTGGTGGCGGATAGCGAAGACGACGAGTCGCCGGTCGATCTCGAGGAAGCCGCGCTCCCGCTCATTCAGGAAGGTCTGCGCGGCGTCGTGCGCATTCCCACCGGCACGGCCCATGCGCTGGACTCCAGAGATTTCCCGATCCCCGTTATAGGAAAGACAGGAACGACCAATGAGTTCAGGGACGCGCTTTTCGTCGGCTCGACTTACGGCCCCAAAGGAATCACCGTCGCGGTCCGTATCGGCTTTGACGACAACCGTTCCCTTGGACCCAAAGAAACCGGCGCCAGGGTTGCGCTTCCGGTATTTAAAGAAATCCTGCTCAAAGTATACGGCGAAAAGCTGGTAGGCCCGGTGCCGGAGTTTCCGCCGCGAATGGAGCAGGGCATTAACGACTATTTGACGGGCGGTTCGTTGGCTAGCGCGGACATGCTGGGGACCGCTAGACCGTGATTTATTCTTCATCGCCTTTTTCCCGCTTCGCGAAGTGGACGGCGCGGGCCACGGGCCATCCGGCTGCATTCATGGGCGCCGCTTCGATCGTCGTGGTCTGGGGACTAACGGGCCCGATATTCAAATTCAGCGACACCTGGCAGCTCGTCATAAACACAGGCACGACGATCGTCACATTCCTGATGGTCTTTTTGATTCAGAATACGCAGAATCGCGATAGCCACGCCGTCCAACTTAAACTCGACGAGTTGATTCGCGCCACAAACGGGGCGCACAATGCCTTACTGGACCTCGAAGGACTTGAAGAAGCAGACCTCGAGCAGTTTCGAGTGCGCTATGAAAAACTCGCGCGCACGGCGCGGGATGCGCTGCGGCGTGGGGAATTGGATACCGGCGCCCCTGAACTTAAAACGGAATAATTTATGCCCTTTTTTTAATCGGGGTGCGTAATCCAGGCGCGACACTATAGGCGGATCGGCGTCATAACAACTGGCAGGAGGTCTTTATGAATGCAATGTTGTGGATTTTAGCCGGTGGAATCACCGGTTGGTTGACAGGAAAGTTGATCGGAAAAAAGGGCTACGGTGAAACCTTGTTGGCAGGTTATGCAAAGAGCTTGGATATTCTCTTCGGGATCATCGGCGCTTCAATCGGCGGCTATTTATTCTTCTGGATGGTTATCGGGGAAAGCGGCTCATTCAGCAGATATGCCACCGCGGTCCTTGGCTCTATCACTCTTGTCGGATTTCTCCGGCAGGTCACCGCGAGATGCTTACCTTTTAGTTTGGTCGGGGAAAAAAACATTTCGTTTTGACTGAGAGTGTGTGAAAAAATTGGTTCATGGTTCGACAAGCTCACCACGAACGGGACAACATCGATGGAAGTTCAACCGCTTAGCCGTTCGTCCTGAGCCCGTCGAAGGGCGATCGCCGATTTTTTCACACGCTCTGAGCGCAAGGATCTCCCATGGCTCTCCACGTGTTAGCCGCTATGTTTCCGCTCGGAGAGCTTCGAGAGCCGGGCGGCGAAAAATTCCCCAACAACCCGCTATTCCCGCCAGAACCGTTGCTCCCGTGACCAGGGCCACAATCCCCATGAGCGGCCCAAAAGAGATGGAATAAACGGTCCCGAGAAAATAAAAACTCAGCCCCCAGCCGGCCAGGGCCGCAAGAAACGCCCCGGTCGTGCACGAGATCATTCCCAAGAATAAATACTCCGCGACGACCGCGCCGACGATCTGAGACCGGGGCGCGCCGAGAGTCCGCATCAAGATGCTTTCCTTCAGACGCTGAGCCCGGCTGCTCATCACGGCGCTCGCAAGCACGGCGAGGCCGGTCAAGATAGTGAAAAGCGCGACGAAGCGAATCGCGTCCGAGACTTTGCCCAGTATGGAATCCAGCGTGTCGAGGACGATCGTCAAATCGATCATGGAAACGTTGGGGAAGTCCTCCAAAACAGCGCGCTGGAGCCGGGCCGAGAGCTCCGCCGAATCGGTCCGGGCGGCCAGCGCATAGTACTGCGGCGCGGTTTCCAGCACGCCTTCGGGGAAAACAACGAAGAAGTTGGGCTGCACGCGCTGCCAGTCCACCTCGCGGATGCTTGCGACTCGAGTCGGCAGAAGAACTCCCTGCAGATCGAATTGCAGCTCGTCGCCGATGCCGACCTTCAAAGTCTCGGCAATTCCTTTCTCGAGCGAGACCGGAATCGATTGCGCATCACTCGCCGACTTTCCCTGCCACGTTCCCGCTATAATTTTCTCCGTGCTCGTGAGCCGGCTTCGATAAGTGGATCGGTACTCCCGGCGGAGCGCCCAAGACGGGATGGACGGGATGCCCGACCGAGGGTCGGCGCGAATCTCGTCCACGCTGCGCCCCTTGACCGCCGCAAGCCGCATCGTGACGATGGGCACCTCGTCGAAAGAAGACACGTTGAACGATTTGAACAGAGCGCCGATGCCTTCCCGCTGGTCCTTTTGAATATCGAAAAGCACCAGATTCGGTTCGCCTTTGCCGCTCCTCTCGCCAACCTGCCTCAACAGCATACCCTGGACGCCGTACAGGCTCGCGAGCAGGAACGTTCCGAGACCGATCGATAGCATGACGGCCGTGGTCTGATTGTTCGGACGATGGAGATTGGCCAGGCCTTGACGCCACGGATAGGGCAAAAAATCGGGAATCACCTTTCTCAAAAAAGTCGATATTCCCCTCGCGATGAGCGCAAGAAATCCGAAGCCCGCGAACACCACCGTGGAAAACCATAGTCCATGAAGCCAGCGCGCGGTCGTCGCCGCGGCGAAGCCAAAGACGGCCGCTGCGATGAAAAAGAAAATCACCCAGAGCAACGGATCGTTGGCGCCTCGGTGCTTCTCGTAAGAGGATCGGAGCGCCAGCAGGGGAGAGACGCGCCGGAGCGATATCAAAGGAAGAAGAGAAAAGAGCAGCGTCGTGCCGAGTCCGATCGCCATCCCGGCCAAAACTCCTCCCGGAGTGAAAGAAAAAATGGATTTTAACGGCAGGAAATCTTTGAACGCGAGGGGAAGCAGCGTCTGCAATGCGACGCCGAGAGCCGCTCCCAGAAAAGAGCCCACGAGCGCTATCGCCAGCGTTTGAATGACGTAGACGGCCACGGTTTCACCGGGACTCGCGCCGACGCACCGCAGCACTGCGACCGAGGGAGTTTTTTCTTTGGCGTAGACGTGAATGCCGCTGGCAACGCCCACGCCGGCGAGCAGGACGGCGATATAGATCGCGAGCTGGAAGTAGCGGGAGAGATTCTCTATCGACTCGGAAATGGCGGCCTTGCGTTTGTTGACCGTGTCGGCTTCCAGTTGCAGTTGTTGCAGCTGAGAATTGATTCGTTGAACCCGTTGATCGGCGTCCGTGCGTGGGTCCAGTTTGAAGTAAACCCGATAGCGAACGATGCTGCCCCTTTCCGAAAGTTGAGAGCGATCGACTTCGGCGAGCGGTATGTAGACGCGCGGGCTCACCAAAGAGAACGCCAGCGCCTCGCCCGGAATTTTCCGGAGTGCTCCCGCGATGCGAAAATCCCGATCGCCGATTCTCACGCGGTCGCCGACGCGGGCGTTGAATTGAAGCATCAGCGTCTCATCGACCAGGGCGTTAGGGCCGTCCTGAAAATCTTTGTTCTTTGCGCCGGGCGGATCGGTTTCCAGCGCTCCGTAATAGGGAAAATCGCCGCCGATCGCCCGCACCTGCACGAGTCTGGCTTTCCCGCTCGCGGAAAAATAGGCCATGGAAGAGAAACCGATCTGGCGCGATTGCTCGCCTCCAAGCGAGCGGATGAGAGCTTCGGCTTCCTCTGAGAACGGCTGCCGGCTCGATATCGCCAGGTCGGCCCCGAGCAGGCTTTTCGATTGCATTTCGATGCTGGATTGAAGGTTGGCGCGAAACGAGAAGGCGGCGACGACCGAGGCGACTCCCAGGACAACGCAGGTCATCGAAAGGAGCAGAGGTTTAAGGCCGCGACGGGCGTCGCGGAAAGCCATTTTAAAAATCCAGCGCCTAGTATAGCGTCTCATGCCGTTGGTACTTTATTCTAAATTCGGCGTTTGAAACGGAGTAACCACCACGAAGGACACGAAGAGCACGAAGGAAGAAAAATTCATAATGAAATCCGGTCGCTTTTCTAATTATGCCTGAAAGTTTTCGCGGTTTGCGCAAATTTTCTTGCGCACCGATCCTAAGTTGCGGAATC
>CAYOJC010000147.1:0-9096 GCA_964404195.1 uncultured Syntrophobacteraceae bacterium | reverse complement strand
TTGCCAGGGCCATAGTGTAATTTGCCAACGGTACTTTTTCAGTGAGAACTAGCTAACCTCCTGTCGAACTAGCATACGCGACTTGCGCCGATTTTTCTACGGTTATGTAGCTCACGCATAGAGGGTCAGGTCTTGGATCTTGGCGCACTGATAATTTTGCTTATCGTCGAGCAGCTTGCAGCTACTTATACGCCCACTCGTAATCACGATTGCGATAAGCCTCTTCCGGCATGAGGCTCGTCAGGCCGCGCTTGGCTAATTCCTCCTGAAACTTCGTGCGCACCGACGGGTCCTCGTCCGTATATTCGATCTGGTCACGCGCGCGGTCTTCGATCTTTTCGCTGATGCCGCTGAATCCCCTCGGCGGATGGATCGCAAGGTAGCGGGCCGGTTTTAGGCCGACGTTGAACTGGTGGTGGATTGTGAAAAGATCTTCCGGGGTGCTACAATCCCGCCCAGGCCGAACGGTGCAGGACGCAGATGATGTGCACCGGGAGCGGGACTATCCATGACAGCGGAGAGCACACAACGAACGGAGCAGTGCCGTGACGACGCAAACGTTTACAACCCTGGTTCAGCGCCTGACCCGGGCTGGGTTCAAGAAGGACTTCCTATGGCGGGCAATCCTACCTGATTGGTGGGACGACAGCTGCTCCGAAGATCCGACCCTCCTTCAAGACCTCGAGATTCGGGTAGCACGGTTCCTTGGGCTTCCCCTAGCGGTCGTGCAAGATACCAGTTCAGGCCTAGTCTCGCCGGCGTATCCGGCGGCCCAGCTCAGACGCGTGCGCGACCTCGATCGTGACCGGCTGGCCCCCGCGATACACTCTGCGATGCGGATCGCCGAAGCAGTCGTTCGAAATCTTCGCGAAAGGCACGATCCCGTCGTGCCTCCAACCGATGCGCTCGCCTGGCGTAACATCATCGAGCATACTGGTCACTCGGTGACCCTGAGCAACCTGATCTCCGATCTCTGGAACCGGGGCATTCCGGTAATCCCACTTGACGTGCTTCCGCCTCCTAGTTTCCAGGGCATGTCCTGCATCGCCGAGAACCGGCCCGTCGTACTGCTCAGCCACAAGCATGACGAGCCCGGGCGCGTAGCGTTTCTGGTCGCTCACGAGGTCGGGCATGTGGCAGCGGGCGATTGTGAGCCTAACCAGCCCGTCGTGGACGAAGAGGAGGAAATCACCGACCATACAGATATCGAACGTCGAGCGGATCAGTACGCGACCCATGTCTTCATTGGCAGTGACACCGTGCCGGAAGTTGATGGTGCTAACTTCAAGGAGCTTGCTCGCCGCGCCTCCAAGGTGGAGGCCAGAACGGGTGCCGACGCGAGCACGGTGATCTTTGCGTGGGCGCGTCGGACTGGCGATTACGCGACAGCCACGATGGCGGTGAGAGCACTCTACCGGCATCTCGGTGCGCGACGGCACTTACGCGAGTTATTCGATCGCCATGTCGACCTATCGGCTGCGGCCGAGACCGACCGTGCTCTGCTCCGCTGCGTATACGGAGACCCGGAGCGTAATGAAGCTGTTGGTTGACACCGATGCTTTCTGCAAGCTGGGAGTAGCCGGGTTTCTTCAGGACGCAGTCAGTATCTTCAGAGCGGAGTTGCAGGAGTGTGGCCGGTTGCCTGCTTTGCCGTACATGTTGCGGAAGGGAAGACTTCGAGAGCGGTACGGAAGGGAAGCCTGCGATACCTTAATTCCCCTTGCTGAAGCCATGTCTGTGATACGCCAGCCCAGCAATACCTGGCTCGACAAATTAACGCATATCAATGCCATCGATCCCGGTGACGCTCAGATTTTCGCTGCGGCCGCTGAATCCGGTTTGATTGTCGTATCGGGCGACAAGCGCGCTCTGCGCGCCCTATAAGGATGTTGACGATTTCGCCGACGCGTTGTCGGGCCGTATCGTGGTGCTAGAAGCGGTCCTCCTGGCCCTTTGCGACCAGCTTGGAGACGAAGAGGTGCGACGGCACCTTGCTCCACTTGCTGCGTTGGACACGGTCGTTAAGGTCTGCTTCTCGGACGGGAACCAAGATCCCCGTGAAGCCCTGTTTTCGTACTATAGGGCCCTCGTAGCCGATGTCGGACCACTTGTTCTCTGGGATCCACGGGCTGGAGGCACAATATGACCTTCGGCCCTCACCACTACGTGCCGGTGCTCAAGGTAAAGCGCGGCGAGAAGAAGGCGCTCCGTTGCATTTCTTCGGCGCTTCAGCCACAGATCACCCCGCTTTTGGAGATCGTGGAAAGACCTGAGAACGCTCCGACGGTCGGTGAACATCTCAATAACGCATTCAAGGATATCGCAGAAGGCGTGCGACCTTATTCCAGATGTTTCCTAGATGCGCGAGAGATTGCGCCCGACGGCCCAGCAGCTGCCGCTGAGGTTTTCCGGCGCGCATCCAACGAGGGAATTGTCTTCACCCCGGTCACCGGAATATCTCGTACGGCTGATCTGACCGCCGCTCTTGAGCACCGCGCCCACGGGATCGCCTTGCGACTGACCCGAGAAGAGTTTGAAAGTGGAGGGCTGGCAACAAAGATCGAGGCTTTCTTGCGCCGGTACGGGCTTGAACTCGAAGAAGTGGACCTAATTGTTGATCTGGGGGCCGTTGAGGATCTCATCTCCGATGGCATCGCCACGTTGACGGAGGCCTTCCTGGCCGACGTCCCAAACCAGCGCCGGTGGCGCACATTTACTATCTCAGCATGTGCGTTCCCCAGGAGCATGGGCGGCGTCGGCCGGAACTCACACGATTTCGTTAAGCGGGAAGAGTGGATCGCATGGAGGGATCGTCTTCATGCACGGCGGCGTAACCTCTCCCGGCTTCCCACCTTCAGCGACTACGCGATCCAGCATCCGGCAGGCGTTGAAGGTTTCGACTTCCGGATGATGCAGGTGTCCGCTGCGATCCGGTACACACTCTCGGATGATTGGCTGATCATCAAGGGCGAAAGTACGCGTTTCACGCTACCAGGCGCACAGTTCCCCGCGCTCGCTACCAGGTTGGTATACGGTCACCTTCGGGGCTATTTTGCCGGGCCGAACCATTGCGACGGCTGTGCGTCGATGAAGGCAGCTGCGGACGGGGCCCCCAGGTTTGGGTCAGCGGAGGTGTGGCGCCGACTAGGCACGATCCACCACATCTCAATGGTTATGCAGGGGCTTGGCTCGCTGCCCTGGCTTTGAGTCTAGTGCGTACGGTGGCAGCGATCTCGTCGATGCCGAACTGTTCGCAGACCCGATCCCAAACGAAGCGGCGCGGCTTACTGCGGAGACCGCGCGCAGCGTTGCGCCCCTCAAGGAGAGTGATGGCCTCATCAAGCCACAACAGTTCAACGAGGGAGCGTGCATCCTTTTGGGGGTTCTCTCCTGCGCGCCGCACGGTCTTCAATCGAAAGTCCGCGTCTGTCGAATCGGCGTGCAATACTCCCCACCAAGACGGCACGATATTTAGGGCCTCAGACAAGTAACGGTCGCCGACGACAAGGGTAGCTTGATCGAGCACCTTGCTATAGACTTCAACCTGAAGGTCCAAGCGGCGGAGATTGTCACGGTCCGATTTGATTTCGTACCCATGAAGTAGGCCATTCACAACTGCGAGGTCCACCCTTACCTGCCCTCGGCACAGACCTAACTCCTCAATGACGAACGTGTTTACTTCATCGGCGTGTTCGAGAAGAAGCCTTGATCGAAGGGCCGACCGAATGGCGGTTTCGCCAAGGGCGAATTGCTTGTTGATCATGTCAGCCTCCACGATGTATACCGCCAAGTTCTTGATCCTGTCAAACACCTCTTTTCTCTTACGCCGGTTATAGACTCAAGGCTGCTTTCCCGTTTAAAAATCAGGAAGTTTGTCCTTCAAGGGATCTCCGTCCCTTGTGATTGAGTTCGTTTAAAAATTTCGGTGAGGTTCAGATCAATCCAGGGTTTGGGGTCAGGTCTTGCAATCATACATGTTTCTTTGTGCGCTCCAGTTTTCTCAGCCTCCGGCTCACCGTTGCGTAGTGACTCAATCGCTTGCAAGCATTGCATCGTTGTCGTAAGAATTGCGCCATGAAGATAGGCGTCTTCGATCACCTGCAGAAAAACGACCGGCCGGAACTTTCTTACCAGGATCTCTTCGCCCGGCATCTCGATATGGTCGAGTTCATCGATCAGGCGGGCTTCGATTACTACTTCGTCGCCGAGCACCACTTCGACATGGGATTCGCCGAGTGCGCGAGCCCCGGCGCCTGGATGGCCGCCGCCTCGCAACGAACGAAACGAATCCGGCTTGGGCCGCTGGTCTACGTGCTTCCTCTATGGCATCCGATTCGCGTCGCGGAAGAAGTGGCCATGCTGGACAACATCACCGGCGGGCGTTTCGAATGCGGCATCGGCAGCGGCATCGGCAAGTATGCCTTTGCGGCCTACGGCGCTTCCTGGGAAAACAAGAACGACATCATGTGGGAGGCGTATAAGATCATCAAAGGAATGTGGGCCAATCCTAAATTCACCTACGAGGGAAAATACTTCAACGTGCGCAACGCCGAGCTGAACGTTCCGCTGGTGCAGAAGCCGCATCCGCCGCTCTGGATGCCGACGCGCAGCCCGGAATCGGTTTCCGCCGCAGCCGCGGAAGGAATGAGCACGGTCCAATGGTGCCCGCCCAAAATGGACGTCGTCCGGGAAATCTTCGACTATTATCGGGAGAGTTACAAAAAGTCCAAACCTGCCGGCGCGCCGCCGCAGATAGCGCTCATGCGCGAGATTTATGTCGCGGAGACGGATAAGCAGGCGTACGAAGAAGCCAAAGAGCATTGGATTTACTTCTGGCACCGGGTCGGCGGCGGGAGAGCCTACGGCGGATACGGTAACGAGAACCTGGCGAATATCACGCGCGAGGAGAGAAAAAAGGAGCTTTTGGATGTCGATTCCGCCATCCGTGAGAATTCCTTTATCTGCGGCTCACCGGAAAAAGTAGCGTCGCAGATCAAGGAGATCGCGCGCCAGGCGGGCGCGAGCTGCTTTCTCGGCGAGTTTACCTTCGGCGCGCTGGAGCAGAGTAAGGTCATGAAGTCCTTGCGGCTGTTCGCCGATCGCGTGATGCCGGAGCTAAGAGCGTTCGAGATCGACGCGCTGAATTATCCCGCCAACGGCTACCGTGTCTGGCTAAAGCCGGCCTCGACCAACTGATATTTCCCCTCGCCGTCCTGCGAGATTTTTCCCTCGTGACAGAGCCGGCCGACGGTTCTTGCGATCTCGACGAATTCTTCGCCGGGAAATAAATCGAGTATCTCGGCGTAGAACTTGTGCGACTTCGCAAGGACGCCGACGATTCTATCCGCCAGCGGCTTCGCAGCTTGGCTCCCCGCCCCTTTCGTCTTCTTCCGAGCCGGCGCGGCGGCGGCGCCGAGATAATCTTTTAGCTTCGTCTTTCCTTCGTTGACGTAGACGATCCGGTTGTAGCGCTCGCGCGGGACATTCTCCGGAATCGTCGCGTCGATGCCCATCTTCGCGGTGGTCGGGATTCCGTTGACCGGAGGCAAAGAGGGATCGAGAGGCTTGGAGCGCGCGTTGGAGACGATGACGACGTCGCGGTCGGCCTGGACGCGCGTGGCGATCGCCCACTCGAGATCGACCGGGTCGAAAATATCGATGTCGTCGTCGGTCACGACCACGTGCTTGATGTCGGCAATCGACAGCAGCGCCAGGATCGCGTTCTTCCCGTCGCCGGGTTGTTTTTTGATCGCGGCGGCGATGTGCCAGTGGCAGCAGCCTCCCGGCGTCACGTTGACGGCCGTCGCGGTCACCCCCGCCTCGCGTAAAACGCGTAGCGCCGCGGCCTCGTAGATCGGCGCACTCATCCAGATATTTTCCCACGGCATGTGAAGAGCGTAGTAGATGGGATCTTTACGATGCATGATCGCCTTGATCTTGACCCGCGGGTTGCGGTGGAGCCCGCCCATGAGACGGTTGAATTCGGAAAACGGTCCTTCCGGATGAATCCACCCTTCCGGAGGAATCTCACCCTCCAGGACTATTTCGGCGCCGGCGATGCATGGAACCGGAATGGTTTCGCCGGGCGCCAACTTCAACGGCGCGCCACGAAGACCGCCGGCATAGCCGAGCTCGTTGGTTCCAAGAGCGGCTTTGAATGTCGCGGCGATCATTTCGTAGGGGTGCGCGCCGATGGAGATCGAAACGGGGAGAGGTTTCTTTTTCGCGAGCGCGCGCTCGGCATATCGTCTCAGATTATTGGGCGTGACGATGTCGATGCCCGTAACATTTTTCTCCTTCACCATCAACCGGTACATTCCGGCGTTCATGCCATATTCCGGATCTTCGGCGATGACGACCGCGCCGGTAATCATCGGCCCGCCGTCCATCAGGCCGAATACCGGAACAGGCAATTGAAACAGGTCGACCTTATTGCCGGTGAGAACGACATCCTTCACCGGCGTTTTTTTCGTCAGCCGCGGTTCGATCGGGTGATCCATCGCCGCGCGCAATTTCTTTTCAATCGCGGAGTATTCCACTCCCATCGCCAGCGCGAGTCGTTTTCTCGACTGAAGCAATCCCGAAACCACCGGCATGGAATATCCTTGGACGCTGGCGAACAAAACGGCCTTCTCCGATTGCGGCACGAGAGCGGCGACATTGCGCAGATCGACCGGCTGAGAAATCTCAAGGAGTTCATCATGTTTACGGAGCGTCTGTACGAATTGCCGGAAAGTCGCTTCCATATGAATCCTCCCAGAAAGTGAACCTTAGTCCTTGAGTCACTCCCGTGCAAACGGGACGGGAATCCAGGGCGCGATGAATCGCGCCCCTACAAAACCTGTACTCTCTCCCGCCTTCGCGGGAGTGACGCTCCGTTCGCGTAAAGGGTGAATAAATACGCCCACCGCTTGCAACTTCCAGGGGCTTCGCGTAGCAGAGAACAATGAAAGCCTCTTTCGGACTGACTCTCGCCAACCGCGGCGTCATCATCGGCGCCGTCAAGGCAAGTGATCTAATCCACATGACCGAGCAAGCGGAGGCCTCCGGCGCCTTCGACGCCGTGTGGGTCGGCGACAGCCTGCTCGCCAAGCCGCGCCTCGAATCGATCGCGCTCCTCTCCGCGCTCGCCGCGGTCACGACCAAGATCCGGCTCGCCGTCGGCTGCATGGCGACCTTCGTGCATCGCCATCCGGTTCTCCTCGCGCAACAATGGGCCAGCCTCGACCTGATCTCGGGCGGCCGAAGCTGGCTCGTGGTCTGCATGGGAGGGCCCAATGAGCAGAGCGCGGCCCAGGCCCTCGAACATGCGGTGATGGGCATCCAGGCGAAGGAGCGTCCGGCGCGCATGGTGGAGGGCATGGCAATTCTGCGCAAGCTGTTTGCCGAAAAAAAAGTTTCGCACCACGGCCGCTTCTATCAATTCGACAACGTGACTGTGGAGCCGCGTCCCGTGCAGCAGCCCTGCCCGATCTGGATCGCCAGCAATCCGACCGGGCTAACGTGGCGCGACGGCGCGAGCGCGCCCGACGCCGTCGTCGAGCGCAGCTTCCGCCGCGTCGCGCGCTACGCCGACGGCTGGATGACCAACAAAGTCAGCCCGGAACAGTTCCGGCAACAATGGTCGCGAATTCTGGCGATGGCGCGCGAGGAGGGACGCGATCCGGCGCGGCTCGGCAACGCGCTCTACCACAACATCAATATCCAGCCGGACCGCAAAGCCGCGCTCGCAGAGAGCAAAGCGTTCCTGGACAAATATTACACCTCGAACTTCAGCGCCGCATTCGTCGAAGGTTTTACAACCGCAGGCACACCGGCCGAGTGTATCCGCGAGCTGAAGGAATACTTCAACTCCGGCTTGCAGCACATTACGCTGCGCCTGACCTCCTGGAACCAGCAGACTCAGCTCAAACGTTTCCTCGACGAAGTCGTTCCGGCGTTCGCATGAAGAATGGAGTGTTGGAGTAATCGAAGAATGGAGTAATGGAGTGATGGAGTATTGGGTAGGAGGTCTCGCTTTTAACCATTACTCCAATACTCCATTACTCCAGTTACTTTATGCTTCTCGGCATCGACCACATTGTGATCGCCGTTCCCGATCTCGCTACGGCGATTAAAAACTACGAGCGTCTCGGTTTCACGGTCGTTCCCGGCGGACGACATCCGGTGGGCACGCACAACGGCTTGATCGCTCTGGCCGACGGCTCGTATATCGAGCTGATCTCTTTCTATCGGGACAATCCGCAGCACCGCTGGTGGGATGCGCTGCAAAAAGGCGGCGGACTTGTAGACTTCTGCATGCAGACGGACGATCTCACGGGCGATACTGCGAAGCTCCGCAGTGCCGGCGTCCAGATCGACGATCCCGTGCCCTGGTCGCGCACGCGGCCCGACGGCTATCAACTCAAGTGGCTGCTTTCACTCGCGCGCGGGGAGCATCGCGGCGTCGCGCCGTTTTTAATACAGGACGAGACGCCGAGAGAAGAGCGCGTCCCGCGCGAGACGAGTCACCGAAACGGCGCTACCGGAATCGGTTGCGTCATTGTCGCCATGAATGTATTACCGGTGGTGCAGCGATGGTACGAAGCCGCGCTCGGTTGCCGGGGCGAGGCGACGAAGAGGGATAGTCTCGAAGCAGCCGGCCTATGTTTCACTATCGGACCCCATCGCCTGGAGCTTCTCGGGCCTGCCGCTCCCGAGGGCCCGCTCGCCGCCTGGCTGAAGGCACGCGGACCTTCACCCTTTGCCGCCACGCTACTGCGAGGCAACGAGCGACCGGCGCCGCTGGACGCGAGTCTTACCTGTGGAGCGACGCTGTCGTTCAAGTAAGGATAAATTTAAATCAGCAAATTAAAAAGCCCTGCCGGGATCGCTCCCGGCAGGGCCAAAATTTCGCAACGCCTGCAAATACGGCTCAACATATTACCGCGGCGCAACCAATGCTCGTCGATCTGCGATGGTGGCTTCTGGAGCCGGCGCCGATCAGCAGATCGTGATTCGGCTCGAGATATTTCCGCCGCGACTCCTTCAGCGTCGTGGCCCCGCGGCCGAAGAAAAACTCCAACCCCGACATCACCCGATATCTCGACCGGCTGT
>CAYOJC010000146.1:0-9581 GCA_964404195.1 uncultured Syntrophobacteraceae bacterium | reverse complement strand
CATGAATTCCCAGCTCGGCCAAGGCACCAGCCGTGCATTTGCCTTTCGAAGGACGTATGCGGCCCCCAAACAACGACATGCCCAAGAGCCTTTTTCGCCCCGGACAGAACTGCTCGGAGGTCGCCCACGCGAACCGCGTCGCCTTCATTGTCGACTCCGAGGACTACTTCCGCGATTTCATGCACGCCTGCGAACGTGCCGAACGCGAGATCCTCATCCTCGGGTGGGATTTCGACAGCCGCACGGTGCTCTGCCACGACGAGGGCAAGCAGCCCGTCGTGCTCGGCGACTTCCTGAACGGGCTCGCCAAGGGCAAACGCAACCTGCGCATCCGCATCCTCGACTGGGACTACCCGATCGTGTTCGGCACCGACCGCGAGATACCGCCGACGCTCGGCCTCACGTGGAAGCCCCACCGGCGGATCGACTTCCGGTACGACGACACGCACCCCGTCGCGGGATCGCACCACCAGAAGATCGTGGCGATCGACGACAAGCTCGCGTTTTCGGGCGGGCTGGACCTCACCAACAAGCGCTGGGACACGCGCGAGCACAAGGCCGAAGATCCGCGGCGCAACTTCGACGGCGAGCCCTATCCGCCCATCCACGACGTGATGATCGCCGTCGACGGCGAAGCGGCGAAGGCGCTCGCGCGCATCGCACGCGAGCGCTGGCGCGCCGCGACCGGCGAGACATTGAAGCCCGTCCAGGGGCGCGGCGATCCGTGGCCCGAGGGCCTCGACGTCGACGTCACCGATGTCGAGGCTGCGGTATCGTGCACCGCGCCGCCGACCGAGGATCACAAGGGCACCCACCACGTCGAGGCGCTTTACCTCGACATGATCACTGGCGCGAACAACTACTTCTACATAGAGAACCAGTACTTCACCTCGCACAAGATCGGCGAGGCGCTTGCGAAGCGGCTCGCCGAGCCCGACGGCCCCGAGATCGTGGTGGTGACGCGGCTCCTGAGCCACGGCTGGCTCGAGGAGATCACCATGACGACACTGCGCAACAAGCTCGTGAACAAGCTGCGCGCGGCCGACCGCCACGGCCATTTCCACGTGTTCTATCCAGACATGCCGGGGCTGCGCGAAGGCACGTGCCTGGACATCCACTCGAAGGTGATGATCGTCGACGACGAGTGGCTTCGCATCGGCTCGGCCAACCTCAGCAACCGCTCAATGGGCATGGACACCGAGTGCGACGTGACCCTCGAGGCGAAGGGCGATGCGCGCGTGAAGCAGGCGATCCGCGGGTTCCGCGATTGCCTGATCGCCGACCACGTCGGCTGCGAGACCGAAGCGGTCGCGCGCCAGGTCGAAAGCGCCGGCACCCTGTCGCGCGCGATCGCCGGGATGGGCTCGCCCACGCGCAGCCTCGTAAAGCTCGACGCGCCCGAGCCCACGAAGATCAAGCTCGCGGTCGCCGAGGTGGGCGACCCCGAGGGGCCGATCTTCGAGAAGATCGTCGAGCGCGAGGCGCCGGTATCGGCGGCGAAGGGGTTTCCCGTGCGGCGCGCGCTCTACGTCGTGGGCGGTCTCATCGTGGTGGCGATCGCGCTCACGCTCGTGTGGACGCATACGCTGCTCAAGGAATACGTGACGCGCGAGAACGCCGCCGCGCTGGGCGAGGTTTTCGCTGAACACTGGTGGGCGCCGCTCGTGGTGATCCTCGCCTACACACCGGCGAGCTTCATCATGTTCCCGCGCTGGATCATCACCATGACGGCGGTGCTCGCGTTCGGGCCGTGGAAGGGGTTCGTGTACGCGATGACGGGCGTCCTCATCGCCGGCATCGCGACCTTCATCCCCGGCAGGCTCGTGGGCCGCGACACCGTGCGGCGCGTGGCCGGCCAGAGGCTGCGGTCGGTGACGAAATTCATGGGGCAGCGCGGCCTCATCGCCGTCACGCTCGTGCGCCTCGTGCCCATCGCGCCGTTCCCGGTGGTGAACCTGGTGATGGGTGCGATGCGCGTGAAGCTCTGGCACTTCGTGCTCGGCACCTTCATCGGCATGCTGCCGGGCATGCTCGCGACGACCGTGCTTTCCGACCAGCTGGCGGCGGCGCTGGAGGACCCCACGCGCGTGAACTTCTGGATAATCGCCGCGGCGATCCTCGCGCTCGTCACGCTCGCTTTCTTCAGCCAGCGCTACATGCGCCGCAGCGGGGCGCACTGAACGATGGCGTTGCGGCTCGCCTCGTACAACGTGCACCGCGCCATCGGGCGCGACCGGCGCTGCGAGCCGCAGCGCATCCTCGACGTGATCCGCGAGATCGATCCCGACGTCGTCGCGCTGCAGGAAGTCGAAGCGCACGATTCGGGCGGGGACATGCTCGCTTGGCTCGCCCGGGAAACCGGCATGCGCGCCATCGCCGGGACGACGCTGCTGCGCCACGACGGGTACTACGGCAACGGCCTCCTCACCCGCTGCGAGATCAAGGCGACCGAGCTCGTCGACCTTAGCTTTCCCAAGCGCGAGCCGCGCGGCGCGATTGTCGCCGACCTGCAGCTGAACGGATCGGGGAGCCTGCGCATCGTCGCCACGCACCTCGGCCTTCGCCCCGCCGAGCGGCGCGAGCAGGTCGAGCGGCTGGTGAAGCTCTTCACCTGGCACGAGCAGGACCGCTCGGTGCTGATGGGGGATCTCAACGAGTGGTTCCTGTGGGGCCGGCCTTTGAAGCATCTGCACCAGTACTTCGACGAGACGCCCGCCGTGCCGACCTTCCCGTCGCGCATGCCGGTCTTCGCCCTCGATCGGCTCTGGACGCACCCGGGCTCGATCCTGCGCGAGCTGAAGGCCCACAACAGCGCACTCGCAAGGGTGGCGTCGGATCACCTGCCTCTGGTGGCCACGCTCGATCTCTAGAAAATAAGTTGCCCGCTTAGACGGGAATCCAGACTGGGCCCCCGTCTGCACGGGGGCGACGCTCAGCTTTCCCCTTCGAGGAAGCTGCGCAGCTTCTGCGGACAAGTCTATTTGCTCCCAACAGTTGCAGTCAAATACGGTATGAATCGGAACCGTGGCCCCTGGGAAGTGGGGACAGGACTTGCACTCACACATTGTCGTAATGCAAGACGCGACCCCCATCCCCTATGTACTATGGAATTGGGCGTTCATCGCATACCCGTTTTTTTAAATGGTTCAAGAATTTCGCGGGTTTGAACGAACAGCGCTTAGCCACTCTGGAAAAACATTTTCGCAAGCATGACTAGAAGATACTTATTTTCGGAAAGACCCAGGCGGTCGGTTCCCTGATGCTTATTGCCGTCGGTATGATCAAGCTGCCTATGGCAGATTCATCTGGTACAACGCTCTGGGTACGGTCCCGAAATCTTTGATATTAATGGCCATCGGCTTCTTCTCTGGTTACAGTTATGTTTCAATTGATAAGTACCTTAGCTTAGCCGGCTGGATCTCACTATGTGCGGCGCTACTCTTGATAGCCGGATATTTAACCTTAAAAAGATACCTGCGAAAGCGGGACTCGGCTTTTAAATAAAATGCAAAAAATAGTCATCGTAACCGATGCATGGCATCCGCAGGTCAACGGGGTTGTGACGGTCATCGAAAATATAAGGTCAATTTTGGAAAAACGTGGCTGCACGGTGGTAATTATTCACCCCGGACTTTTCTCCAGTATTCCTGTCTTTTTTTATCCGGAGATCCGCCTCTCGCTTTTTGCAAAAAGAAAAGTGGCGCGTCTCATCGAAGCTGAGAAACCAGATCATATTCACCTGGACACCGAAGGGCCGCTGGGACTCGCCGCGCGCGGATATTGCATACGGACTGGTAAAAAATTCACCACTGCCTACCACACCCACTTCGCCTTATATGCCAAATTGCGATTCGGAGCATTTTTCAATCTCGTGTATCCTTATATACGCTGGTTCCACAGCCGCGCTGAATATACCATGGTAACTACCGAAACTCTGCGGCAAGACCTGAAATCCCGTGGCTTGAAAAATCTGGTAATCCGGCCGCTGGGCACCGATACAGCACTATTCAAGCGTAATCCTGGTGCGGTCATGCCTGACCGCCTGCGGAAACCCGTATTCATGTATTTTGGCCGTATAGCTAAAGAAAAAGGCGTCGAAGATTTCCTTAAATGTAAGTTGCCGGGATCAAAATTGGTTTTTGGCGATGGGTCGCAGCGAACCGAGCTTGAAACAAAATACGGCGAAACGGCGCTCTTTGTCGGCTACAAAAAAGGCCAGGCTCTCGTAGACATGCTTTCGGTATCGGATGTCTTTGTATTTCCCTCCCGCACGGAGACGTTCGGACTCGTAATCTTGGAGGCCTTGGCCTGCGGCATTCCTGTAGCCGCCTATAACGTTATGGGCCCCAAAGATATAGTCACCGATGGAGTTGACGGTTTACTAGGAGAAGACCTGCAAGCCAACGCTATCAAGTGCCTTAAACTTTTACCTGAAGATTGCCGGCGTAAAGCCGTCAAATTCTCATGGGAAGCTTCGACAGACGCATTCTTTCAGAATCTTGTCAGGGCGGATGAATAGATCAGCAAAAAACTATTTTATCCTAAGCTGAAGCAGCTTTAGATCGTCGTATAAGATCTCCTGTACCGGAGCAGTTTTGAATATCTGCAGCACCATTGCAAGTTCTGCTTTCTCACCCTTCCAAAATCCCATTTTTTCAGCTTTCCGGGCATGTGTGACATTTTTCCAATCCACAACTTTAATTCTATATGAATTTTTTATGGCCAGCTGATTTATAAATGTTTCCAGGCCAAAACTGGGCAGCTTCGCGACTGCATCAAGCTGGCTATGAATAATATTTTTATTGAACACTCTTTCGCCAGAATAAAAGTCCATACCGAGCCAGCGATAAGTACGCAGACTATTTCCGCGCAGACTCATGCTGATATCTGCAATGCCGGTCAGTACAGGCGTAATTAGGTCAGTGACATTTTGCTCTGTAAGTCCGAAAAGGTCGGCATCAAGGAGTATGATCGTTTCGTTTTTTGAGTGTTGGATGCCGGTGGCCACGGCAAAACTTTTACCGTGATTGCGCCCGAAAGAAATGGGGATAACATTAGGATATGCTCGTACAGCCTTTTGGGTATCGTCTGTCGAGCCGTCATCAACGACAATTACCTCATCGATCAAAAAGTGTTTAGTGGCGACATCAAGAACTTTACCGATCCCTTGAGCCTCATTGTGCGCGGGGATAATACAGGTAACTTGCGTCATGTCTTTTTATATAGCAAACCACTCAAAAATGATCAGCCCCCAGATGGTTTTTCATTTATTTATCCTCTGGTCCAAAACGGTTAGGGTAAGGTATCGGCGTGCCGGTTCCCAGCAGCGTGACCTTGAAATCGCTCTGGGCCCGGCTTTCCGTTCCCCCCACCAAGCCGAAAAGCAGGCATGATAAGGCGATGAGATTCCGCAGCCGGTTATTCATAGTGGCCCCCTTTTTTGTTCCTATTATCATGCTCTCGTTTCCTCGGGCAGCACAGGCGGCGTGCGCTTCGGCCTCGATCCCGACGTAATCGTCGATATCCTCAACGCCTCAAGCGGCATGAACAACACCACGAAAAACAAGCTCAAGCAGTTTATGCTGTCCGGCAAGTTCTCTGCTGGTTTCTCGACCGGCCTGATGGCAAAAGACGTGCGCACCGCGCTGGAAGTGGCCGGGGCCATGCATGGCCCCGACCGAATGTCACAGCACACTGCGGCAATCTGGAACGATGCGAAAAAAAATCTCGGTGTGACGAGCGATCACACCGAGATTTTTAAATATCTTGAAAAGTCAGAAGCGTAGCCTACGCATAAAGGCAACAGCACAGTGGAACCGGTGGTCTTGCGCGCTTCCAGATCGCTCTGCGCCTGGGCCGCGTCAGAAGTGGGGACAGGTCTTGCAATCACACATTATCGTAATGCACGATGCGACCCCCATTCCTAAATTCTCTGCGTTGACTGACTACCCGCGGCCCAGAAAGATTTGCTTGCCTTCGGTTTTTTCCAGATACCTCACAAACCGGTACTTGTGCTCCCAGAGATCTTCCGTGGGCCGTTGGATTTGACGGTGGCCGGTGGTTGTTTCCACCTTGCAGACCACGAAGCTAAGGACGTTTTCCTTCAGCGCTTTTGTGGCCTCTTGCTTGTAGGACTCCAGGTCGCGCACGGTGATCGCTCGTTCGACGCCGCAGCCTCGCGCAACCGCCGCCAGATCGGTTTTGCCGGCGGTCGCGCTGGGCTCGCTGATCCGCGTTCCGCTGTAAACTTCATTGTCGAAGACAAAAACAGCCAGGTTGGGAAGGTTCAAGTTGCCCAACGTCGGCAAATTGTAAAGGGACAGTAAAAGGCTCCCGTCCGATTCGAGCACGATGACCTTTCGATGAGGCAAAACCAGCGCTAGCCCGATGCCTATCCCCAGCGCGGCGCCCATGGATGCTACGAGAAGATTGCCCGGGTGGCGCGACAGATGTCCCCATTCGACTCGCTGCCCGCTGAGGGATCCCACGACCAATTGGTCCGTTATCGACGGAACCAGAAACTCGAAACAATCGTAGCGGTTCATATAGTAAATTCTCCCGTGAAGAGTAAAGCTATCGGCTGCTTGATGGCGTGCATCATTTTCACGCAGCCTTTGATCTTGGTCTCCAGGGAATCGCCGTTTTCAAAAACCTCATATTGTATGTCGAGCGATTTGAGAATGGGGATTAGGTGAATGCCGGGCATCGCGTAAAGAAAGCTGTTGCGCGTGTCGAGGACGCTTCCGTAGTAGGCGACGATCAGCAGCATCGGAACCCCGAGCCGCCTGCCTAGAACGAGCAGATTGTACGACCCGATGTAAACGCCGCTGCCTTCCATGTATACCGCCGCCGGTCTTCCACCCAGGGAGGCGCCCGCGGAAATTGAAATGGCTTCCGCTTCGTTGGCCACGGGGATGACCATGAATGACGGGTCTTCGCGGAAGAGCGGCACGATCTCGCTCAACCTGGTTTCGGGGAGATACGAGACAAAACTGATGCCCGCCTCTTTCAATCCACCGACGATTCTCGCTGCAAGTTGCGCTTCCATGCTCCACCAAACTTTCTGTCTATAAGTATCACGCCGTCCCTGTCAAGGCGCCGGAAATTCAGCAAACAAATCGCCGCGCGCGGCATGCGGTTAGCCGGAATGTCCGCTGCGCTTTTCTTGCAGCGCGCTGTAGATCCTTTCCGCCGTAACCGGCGTCTCCCTGATCTGTATGCCGGTCGCGTCGTAGATCGCGTTCATCACGGCTGCCGCCGTGGGGCTTGTGCTATGCTCGCCGATCGGTTTGCTTTCGAAAGGCGCCGGTCCCCGGGCTTCTTTTACGAAGATCGTTTGATGCACGGGGACGTCCTTGATGTTTGGCATCTTATAGTCCCCCAAACTGACAGGGACAATTTTTCCGTCCTCATCCGCCAGATTCTCCATCAGCGTAAAGCCGAGACCTTGAACCATCCCGCCTTCGATTTGTCCTTGATGGAGCACGGGATTGATAATGGTCGCCACGTCGTGCGCGGAGACGATCTTCAATACTCGAACCTGTCCCGTGTCCGGGTCCACTTCGACCTCGGCCCCCTGCGCGTAGAAGGAAACTCCTCCGGTTCCGGGTTCCGCCTTGAAGTTACCGGCGGCTTTCAGACTTACACTCCGCAACCTGCCCAGACGCGCGAGATCGGACAGGGTCAGTTTCTTTCGCTGTGGAGCCGACATGATGCCGCGGGAAATTCTGACAGCGCCAGGCAGGCATTGGAGATGCGAAGCGGTCAAGTCGATCAGTTTCTTACGCAAAGCCAGCGCGGCGGTATACACGGCCTGACCGGATAGATACGTCACGCGGCTACCGCCGACCGCGACGTCGTTGGGAAAGCTCTCGGTGTTACCCACGACTACCATGACATCGTCCGCCGGAAGATCCAGCGCTTCACCGGCGATCTGGCGAAATATCGTATGCGATCCGGTTCCCGTATCGGGCACGGTCGTCAGGACGTAAACTTTCCCCGCGTCATCCAGGCCCACCTCCGCAATAGCCTCGCCGTGATGCGCCTCTTTGACGGCAATCGCGATTCCTTTGCCGGTAATAGTTTTTTTTCGTTTTGCGCTTCGCGAGCCTAGCTTTGTCCAAAGCTTCGCCAACAGTCGGCTTCCCATATCGGTCTCCAACCGCACACTGTTGTCGAGCAGGTCTCCCGACTTCAAGATGTTGATCATCCGAAACTTGTAAGGGTCGATGTTCATCTCGCGCGCGACGTAGTCCATGTGGGACTCGACCGCGAAGACCACCTGAGCTTCGCCCGGTCCCCTTACGTGGCCGCACGGGACGCAGTTGGTGTAGACCGAGTAAGCGTCGATCTTGACGTGAGGGATTCGGTAGGCGCCGGCGCCCATGCGCGCGCCCGGCAGATTGACGATCACGTTCGGCTTGAATCCGCCGTAGGCGCCGCTATTGAAAACCGCCTTTACCTCTCTCGCCCATATTCTTCCGTCGCTCTTGACTCCGGTCTTGACGGTAACGGTCGAGGGGTGACGAGGATTGGCGGCCATGAGCTCTTCGGCATAGGTCATGATCATCTTGGCGGGGCGGCCGGTCGCTTTGGCGAGAAAGTAACACAGCGGGGTATCCATGAGCGCGCCTTTCCCGCCGAAGTCTCCTCCCACCGGGCTCAGCTCGATGATAAGTTTTTTCTCGTCCGCTCCGATCGCATGGGCGAGGTACTTGCGAATGGGAAAAGGAACCTTGTTCGAAGCCGTGACGACAATCCGGCCCTGTTCATCGATGCGAACCACGCACGCATGGGGTTCAAGATAACCCTGATGGGTCCGCTGCGTGGCAAAAGTCTGCTCGAAGACGAAATCCGATTCTGCAAAGCCCGTTTCAGAGTCGCCTGCGCGCCATTGCACGTGCGAATGGACGTTGGGGATTTTGGCGGTCGGTTGCGGCAGGTTGACATATGAGGCCATCTCTTCGTGGAGCACCGGAGCGCCTTCCTGCATAGCGTCGAGAGGGGAAAAAACAGCGGGCCATTCTTCGTATTCAACAGCGACCAGCGCGGCGGCTTCCTCGGCAATCTCACGACTTTCCGCCCCGACAACGGCGACTTTTTCGCCGATAAAGCGCACGCGGTCCCGCGCGAGAACGGGAGTGTCCTGTAATTGCCTGCCCGTCAATACATCCGGCACGTCATCCGCAGTCAGAACCGCGAGAACTCCGGGATACGCCTTTGCCTTCGAGACATCGACGCGGAGAATCCTGGCATGAGGAAGCTCGCTGCGCACCGCTTTTCCCCAAACCGTTCGGGGGAACATTCGATCCGCGGCGTAAGCGGCCTTTCCCGTTACTTTTTCAGGTCCTTCCGCCCTCGGCTCGGCTCTTCCAACCGTTAAAAGACGATCCACGATGGCTTGTTGCTCCCGCTGGCGGATGCGGATTTTTGCCAACCCGATATTTTATTTTGCCCGGCGCGGCCGTTCACGTTTGAGATGTTCCTTGGTTTCCTCGAGCGTCATGACGTCCGCATACTTGTGATGTAGATCGAAGAGGTTGACCTTGTGCGACAGCGGGCTGCGGTCAAAGACGCATTCT
>CAYOJC010000145.1:0-9624 GCA_964404195.1 uncultured Syntrophobacteraceae bacterium | reverse complement strand
CGGCGTCTTTGACGCCCAAATAAGACGCTATGAGTTTCATCGCCTCGGAACGGTTCTGCCTGGCGAATTGAAGGCCTTTGAGACTGGCCCTGACGAAGGCGAAGACCCCGGCTGGGTCGGATTTTATTTTATCGTCGGTTACGCCGATCCCTCCCGTCGGATAAGTCGCCATATAGTCGCCGGAATAGGCGATCCGGTTGAATCCTTCCCGCTGCAGAATCAACGGCCGCGGCGGGGTCAAAAGAGCGGCCGCGATTCGCCCCGCGCGCAGAGCCAGCACCGTGTCTTCCTGACCTCCGACCACGATGCTGGTGGCATCCTTATTCGGAGTGAGACCGTTTTTTTGCAAAATGATCTGCGTGAGAAGGTCGATCGATCCGCCGCGCGAAGAGATGCCGACGAGCTTGCCCTTGAGATCTTGCACGGAGCGAATCTGCGGCTGCGCGATCAGATCGAACTGTGGCTTTGCCGAAACGACGAAAATGAGCTTGACCGGTATCCCGCGAACCGCGGCTGCGATCGTCGAGCCGGCCGCCGAGGTATAATCGACCGAGCCGCCGAGGAGAGCCTGGAAGCCGACGTTGCCGCGGATCAGAATCACTTCGACGTTCAAGCCCTCCTCACGATAGAAACCCTTGACCTGGGCGATCTTGAATGGGATTTCCGAGATCGAGATCGAGCTCACGGAGAACCGCACTTTCTTCGCTTGCGCGAAGAGCGGTGACGCTGCAAGGGTGAAGGCGAGAAGAACCAGAAAAGGGAAATGCCTGGATCGCATGCGAAGTCTCTCAGCGGGAGTAACACAGGCAAATCCAGACTTCAACGACGACTCATGAAGCGCTTCAAGATTTCCTCGCCCTCTCCCTGAGGGAGAGGGAAGGGTGAGGGTCCTCCTTGACGGGAACATGCCTATGGCGTAAGAGCGAGTCGATATGACGAGACTAGTTCGGCGCGCTTTTTTCTGTGCGCTTGTCTATTTTTCTTTTTGTTTGGCAGTCCAGGCGCAGCCGCTGACCAAAATCCGCATCGGTTATCCGTCGATCAGCTCCAGGCAAGGCCAGCTTTGGGTCGCTAAAGACGAAGGGCTGTTTCGCAAGTACGGGCTGTACGTGGAACTGATATTTCTCCGGGGCGGTCAGGTCGCGGTGCAGGCCCTGGCCTCCGGCGACCCGCCGCTCGTGACTGTCGGCAACGTCATCCTCGCCAATCTGCAGGGCTACGACAACGTGCTCGTCGCCTCCGTCGAAAATTCCTACGACCAGATCGTCTTTGTTCGGCCCGGGACGATAACCCGCGTGGAACAACTCAAAGGGAAGAAATTCGGCATCAGCGGTTTCGGTACGGCGACCCACAACGCTGCGGTCATCTTGTTCAAAAAGTTCAATCTCGATCCCGGCAAGGACGTGGCGCTTATTGCCACCGGTCCGGCGCCCGACCGGTTGGCCGCGATGACCACGGGAAAAGTCGACGCGACGTTTTTTAATCCTTCCGAGGCGCCGCTGGCGGCCAAAGCGGGCTTCGTCGAGATCATTCAGATGGCGGATCTCGGAGTCGAAGTTCAGGGGAGCGGCCTGGCCACGTCGCGGACGTTTATAAAAACGCATCGCGATCTGGTCAAGTCCGCCGTCAAAGCCTACGTCGAAGGCATCTATTATATTTTTACCAACAAGCCGGCGACGCAGAAGAGCCTCGCCAAATACATGCGAACCAACGATCAAGACGTGCTCGAGTATTCCTACCAGCACTATCTGAAAAGAACGCCGAAAAAGCCGTACCCGACGATGAAAGGCATTCAGTACATGCTGGAGATGGCCGCGCCGCAATTTCCTCAAGCGAAAACCGCCAGGCCGGAGCAGTTCGTGGACTTGAGCTTCCTTCAGGAACTCGAAGCGGAGGGATTCTTCAATGAGATGGAAAAAAGATACCGGTAAGGATTTGCCATGATCATCGACACCCATTTTCACGCGTTTCCCGGAAAATATCTCGAGCGGGTGCCGGAGCAATCCACGAATGACGTTAGGGGAGTGGGCTTCCACGCTTTCGACCACCGGGAGTATCTCGACGTCATGGACAAGTACGGCATCGACATCGGCGTCCTCTCCAACACCGGCGGGAGGATCGAGCAAGGAGGGGACCGGGCCAGAGCCCTGGAGCTATGTAAAATTCTCAACGATTCGTTTGCCGACGCGCACGCGAAGCACCCGCGCCGCTTTAAAGCGTTTGCCCGGCTTCCGATGATCGACATGGAAGACGCCCTGCGCGAGCTGCACAGGTGCTACACGGATCTGGGCATGCACGGCGTGATGCTGCCGACCAATCTCGCGGGGAAATATCTCGACGAGCCCGAGTTCAAGCCGTTCTGGGACGCGATCCACGAAGCCGGCAAACCTCTGTTCCTCCATCCGGCCAACGCGCCCTGTCAGGCGAACTGGAGCAGATATTCGCTGCACCAGAAAATTCTCTGGCCGACCGACACGACGCTCGCGCTCGCGCGCATCGTCTACAGCGGGGCCTTCGACCGCTACCCGAAGTTAAAGCTCATTGCGTCCCATCTGGGCGGCATGATCCTGCTCTATCCCGACCGGCTCAACTGGCGTGAAGGCAAGGTCGAATGCCGCCTCGAGCCGGAAGAATATTTTAAGAAAATTTATTACGACACCGCCGGTCCGATTCGCGCTTCTTTCATCAAGCTCGCCTGCGAGACCGTCGGCCCGGAGCAGGTGTTGTTCGGCGCGGACTACCCGCACGGCCGCGGCGGCAGGGACGACCAGTTCTACCCGATGACACTGAAGGAAATGAACGAGTTGGATATTCCGCGAGAAGACAAAGAGAAAATTTACTATCGGAACGCGAAAAGATTGTTTGGCTTCGAAGAAGGATAGCCGGCCGTCATGCTTCGACATGCTCAGCATGAACGGAGAATTAGTAGCGATCCCAACCGTTGTCCCGTTCGCCCTGAGCTCGTCGAAGGGTGAACGGCGGATCTTTTAAGAGCCCCTCACAGCTTCAGCAGGCGCTTGGCGTTGCCTATGAGAATCGCGTCTTTTTCAGCCTCGGAGCAATCGAGCGCCTCGATCTTCTCCACGCCCATAAAATCTCCCAGCGCATAAGGGTAGTCCGTTCCCAGCATGAGACGCTCGCCGCCGACTTTTTTCTTCAGATATTCGAGGGTATCCACGTCATAGACCAGCGTGTCGAAGTAAAGGTTCTTGAGATAAGCGCTCGGAGGCGAGGAGCATTGCGCGGCGCGGGCCCCGCTTCCGGTGGCGAATTCATGGTCGAAGCGGCCTAGGTGATAGGGAAAAAACCCGCCGCCGTGGAACGTGCAGAGCTTCAAGTTGGGAAATCTGTCGAAGACACCGCTGCCGATGAGAAATCCGAGTGAGAGCGTAGTATCGGCAGGGTTGCCGCAGACCAACCGGAGACCGTAGGCGCCCATGAGCTCCGTTCCGGCCGGGGTATCCGGATGCATGACGACGAGCACGTCCAGCTCCTCGGCCTTGGCCCAGAACGGGTCGAAGTCTTTGCTGTTGTAGTAGCGATGGTTCACATTGGTGGCGATGAAGGCGCCGGAAAACTTGAGCTCTACGATGGCATGCTCGAGAACCTTCGCCGCGCGCGCCGGCTCCTGCATCGGCACTGCGGCCATCGCCGTAAAACGCTCCGGATGATTTTTAACCAGCTCCTTGACGCACTGATTGTAGAGGCGGCACCAGCTTTCTCCATGCTCGCCCTTGAGAGAATAGCCGACGCTGTTCGTATTGGGGTCGAGCGCCGCCATGGCGACTTTCCCCTTCTCCATCGCCGCCAGCCTTCGATCGACATCGGTGAGGCCGGGCGGAAGCTCGTGCCTCGGACTTCCATTGAACGAAAAGCCGACGCTGCCGTTCTTTCCTTCCAAAAGCTCGACGCCGAGCGCTTTGCCGTGCCGCTTGGCCTCCGTCAACATTTGGTCGGGAACATAGTGATGATGGATGTCGATCGCGCGCTCGCGCATAGATCTCCTTTTGCCGTTAAGAGGGCGCGATGAATCGCGCCCCTACCGCCTTTTGCCCCTTCGACTAAGCTCAGGGCATGTTTTTTACTTTTTACCTGCCCCGGACTGTGCGGATATGCGCGAAAAGATTTTCTTTGCGTTGTCTTCGGTGATTTTCTTCCGGTCTTCGTCCGAGAGCCACTCGATCGACTGGAAAATCGGCACGATGTCCTCGAAGTTGCGCCCGGTCTTGGGATCGATGGCGTTGACGGCGCCGAACATCTCGGTCGCGAAGAGCACGCGGTCGGCGCCGACGCGCTTGATCAAAAGCTCCATCGACTCTTTGTCGTACATGGCCATGTCCCAGTAAACTCTGCGCGCGGCCTCTTCGAACGGCTCGTGTCCTTCGCGGACGTGCATGCCGCGCTGGCGGTTCCACTGGTAGGGAATCGCGCCGCCGCCGTGCGGTATGATGACCTTCAATTTGGGAAAATCCTTGAACACGCGCGATTTTAAAATCTCGACCGCCGCCGCGTTGTGCTGCCCGATGTAGTAAGAGTTTGTCAGGTGCATGGCCGGATTGAGCGACGCGCTCGCGTGGATCGTGCACGGGATGTCGAGCTCGACCAATTTTTCCCACAGCGGATACCACCACTCGCTCGCTACCGACGGCGTCAGCGGTTCTTTACCGCCGGCCGGATCCGGATTGACATTGCAGCCGACGAAGCCCATTTCTTTCACGCAACGGTCGAGCTCATCGACCCATTCTTTCGGGCCGACGCCCGGCGATTGCGGCAATTGGCACACCGGCGAGATTTTTTCCGGCCAACGTTTGGCGACGCGCGCGATCATGTCATTGCACGCCTCGGTCCAGTAGCGGCTCACCAGCGGCGAGCCGAAGTGATGGCCCATCGCGGACGCCTGCGGAGAAAATAATAACCGGTCGATGCCGGTTTCTTTCATGCGCGTGAACTGTCCCTGCATCGAGCGCTCCAGCGCTTCATCGCTGATCTGCAATTTCGCCCGCAGGGGATTCCCCTGCTCGATGATCTGCCGCGCGCGGTAGGCGAGCAGCTCAAGCGGAGCTGACGTATAATGAGTATGGGCATCAATAATCATTTCATTCCTCCCAGGCCGTACAAAAATCGAATACTTGGATTTGTGCTATTTCAGAAAACAATAACCCGCCGCCAGCTAATTGTCACTCTCAAGTCGCTCTGCTATAGATGGCGTGATATTGAGCAATATCAGAAAAACTCTCCCGCAGGCCGGTCAAAAAGGTCCCAGATGCATGGCGCGCGAGAATTGGCGAGCGGAGGCGTACTCTTTGCGTACGTCGAGCGAGACAATTTGAGCGCAACGCCGCAGATGGGCCTTTTTCAGCGGCCTGCCTGAAAGGATTTTATATGGCAGACATACCGCGACTGAACGGCGTAATCAAAGCCCTCGATCAAGGACAGACCGCGTTTGTCGCGTTTACCCCCGTGGACATTGAGAGCGCGATCGCGATGGCCGGCTCTTCGCTCGACGGCATCGCGTTCGAGATGGAGCACTCGCCGCTCGACTTTCCCGGTCTCAGAAACGCGCTTCAGTTCATGCTCGACCGCAACGAGATTCTCTCAAGTAAAACGCTCGCTCCGAAAGTCACGCCGATGGTGCGGATTCCCCCCAATGGACTGGAGATGAATCAGTGGATCGCCAAGCAGGTGCTCGACATCGGCGTCTACGGAATTATTTTTCCGCACGTAAGCACGGTCGAAGAAGCCTGGAACGCCGTTGGCGCCTGCCGCTATCCGCGTCTCTCGAACGCGCCGCTCTATAACCCGCCGGGCATTCGCGGCGACGCGCCGATGCGCGCCGCGCGCTACTGGGGGCTCTCGCAACAGGAATATTACAAGCGCGCCGACGTCTGGCCGCTCGCGCCGCAAGGGGAAATCTTAGTGATCATTCAATGCGAAGAGACGCGCGCGATCGACAATCTGCCGAAAATTTTAAAAGAGGTTCCCGGCATCGGCGTCGTGCTCATTGGCGAAGGGGACTTGAGCCAGGAGCTCGGCCATCCGAGGGATTACGATCACCCGGTCGTCGCCAACGCGATCGACAGCATCCTGAAAATCTGCAAGGAGCACAAAGTTGTCTGCGGCCATCCGCACCCCGACGGAAAAAACATCGAGCGGCTGGTTCAGAGCGGCTACAAGTTTATGATGCCATCCGCGCCCCGGTCGTTCTCGGTGCTGGAGCAAGGACGCAAGCTCACGGGCAGGAGCTGAGTAATTTACTTCGTATCCTGGCCTGATACCGGATTGGCGACCGCTTCTTCCAGACCCTTGATGCCTTTCCATTCGCTCGATGGCCGCGCGCGGCCATCGGTGCCGATCTGATCGACTCCCCAATAGATTTCTATGGAATGATTGTCAGGGTCCAAAAATTCTACCGAGATCTGGCAGCCCGCCCTGCGGCGGCCTTCGAACGTGATCGTAACTTTGTGCTCGCGCAGACGGTCGCGCACGCGAAAAACTTCCTCGACCGTGCCGACTTCGAACGCGATATGATGCAGCTCGAGATTCTTCGATTGGCCCGCGCCGTTGCCGACCAGCGCGATCGAGTGGTGGTCGGTGCCGCAGCGGAGAAAAGCGAAGCCGCCGGGCTGCATGTCTTCCGGATAAACATCCGAAACTTTGAATCCCAGAACTTGCGTGTAGAATTTCATCGAGCGCTCCAGGTCGCTGACCATCACGACCACGTGGCCGAGCCGCTGAATCTTGAACGGCATTCCCTTCGGCGGGGTCATCTTGCTCAATTTCTCGACGTCCAGAGCCATATTGTTCTCCTTTTTACTTTCTTACTTTTTGCCCAACAGATTGATGAAGCTCAAATCCACCATCTCATTCAAAGGGATTTTTCTCTTGAGTCTCCCGGTCTCAAACTCCTGCTCGATGGTCACGGTGATGCCTCTGTCGAGAATCCGCCCGTCCATTGGAAACGAGTCGCGGTATTCGTCATAGCCAGCCGCGGCCTCCGCACCGTCGAGTCCGACATACTTTCTGAGAGCCTTGATGCCGTCTTCCCGGTTCTCGCGCGTGTGTTTTATCCCCCTCTGGTACGCTCTCAAGAATTTCGTGGCCTGCTCTTTTTCTTTGCCTAACCATGACTCCCGGGCGATAAATCCGACATTGGTCCAGTCAGGATAAAGCTCCTTGAGATCGAAGAGCTTGTTGTAGCCAAGCGCCTTTGCCCGCTCGGTCACGGGAAACCACAGCACGGTGGCGTCGACAATTCCCGCGGCGAGGGCGGTAAAGCGCGCGGGAGTTGCGCCGATCTGCAGCATGGTAACGTCCTTGGCATCGACGCCAAACTGCCGCAGGCTCGAGCGCGTGAGAAACTCGGAAAGAGAGCCGAAGCGGCTGATGGCGAATTTCTTTCCCTTCGCTTCTTTTAGCGACTTGAGCGCTGCGCTGCCATAAATCTGAAAGGGCATCAGATTGGAGATCGACCAGAAATTTTTGATGTCCACGCCGCTGGCGCGCGCGAGCACGGTCTCCGGCACGCCTCCGGCCATGATCTGCACGTCGCCGCCGATCAGCGCCTGAAGGTTGGTCGCCCCGGCGTTGAACATGACGACGAGAACGTCCAGCCCCTCGTCCTTAAAAAATCCTTTGTCCTGCGTGACGTAGACCGGCAGGAAGGCGACGTTCACTGTCGAGATGCCGACGACAATTTTGCCGTCCGCTTGCCGGAGAGCAAAGCCACTGACGAGAACGAGAAGCGAAACGGCAAGCCACGTCCTGCTCCGACGCATAGCCCCTATCCTCCAATTCGGAAAATAAGGCATGTTCACGCCGCGCGTCAACCACAAACAAAAAGGCCCATCCGCCTATGACCGGGGCAAACGGGCCTTTTTCGCAATCGGCGGCGTTCCCTATCTATCCCGGTCGCGTTCTCGTCTATCTCTCCCTTCGCCTCCGCCGATTCCGCGTTCGCCTCCGAATATCATCCCGCCTCCTATGATGCCGCCGAACCCGAACGGATTTTCGGAAATGGACTTCTTCTCCTCGACTTGCTTGACCGGCTCCTCGCTCGGCTTCGGCGTGCCTACCGTCCCGGCGTCGGCTTTTTGCATGTTCACGTGGATCTCAATATAGCAACGCGAGTGATCCACCTGTGTGCTAGCCTCGGGACTGGCTGGGGTGTCTGGCCTCCAGTTTCCGCTGACTGAGTCCCACCCTTGGCTAGGCTAAGGCCTACGCTGCCGCTGACATGCGGTTTCTCACCGGAAGTTGGGCCTTGCCCTGGTCCGCGCCCGGTTCCGTCAGGGGAATCACATAGCCCATCGCTCCCAGAGGCAGAACAAATTTATTCTTGGGGGGATCATCCGGGAGACCCTGGATTAGGTCTCCTTCTTTATCAGTGAGAGTTCCGGCATCGAGCTGGTCGAGCTTGGAGACGGTATTCTGAGGCTGAAAGACTGCGCGATAAGGGATAGTTCCGGCAGGCTCTGTCTCGCCCCCTGTCCCGACCCTGCCACCAGCATCCTCCTGCTTTCCCTGGGCGTAAACAGAATTCACAAGGAATAATATCGAGGCGAAAACGGCTGTAGAGAAAAGGGCTTGACGCCTAAATCCTGCTTTCATCGCGCACCTCCAAATCGTTTGTTCCCCCTCTCCCTTCTCTCTCCCCCGGCGGGGGAGAGGACAAAAGAGAGGGCGAATCTACGTCATTTTTTCTCCGCGCCTGCGCGTCGTTCCATTTGCGTTCTTAGGGTCTGAGCAATGGGGGAATCCGGTGCTTCTTTCTGAAGCGTTTCGAGGTACCGTTCGGCGGCGGCGGGATTTTTGCGCTCGCGCTCCAGCATCGCGAGATGCAGCAGCGCCGTGGGCTTGACGTCGGTGTCGCGCTGGATCGCTTCTATTAACTTGGCCGCCGCGCGGTCGTATTGCTTCAAACCTAAATACGCCTGGCCTAAAAATTCGCTGGTCTTGGCGCGGCCGGGAACGAGTCTTTCAAATTGCTCCAACTGCGCGACCGCGTCCGTCCAACGCCCGAGACGAAGCAGAGCCCAGCCGGTGTCGAAGCTGAGACCGATGCCTCTGAAACCCATCGCGACGGCTCTCTCCAACAAGGGAAGCGCCTGGTCGAATCGTCCCAACCGGTTGAGAGCCGCGCCGCCGAAATAGAATGCCTCGCTGTCGCCTGGATCGGCTTTGCTTGCGGCGTGAAATTTTTGCAGCGACTCCTCGTACTTTCCCGCCTCCATGTCGGCATGGCCCATAAGAATCAACTGGCGCGACTGCGGCGAAGCCGCGGCAATCGCGCGGAGCCCGAGAACGCAGGCGGCTACGCCCACGGCGCAGAGAAGCGCCTTTTTATTTTTCACCATCGCTCACCTCTCTTTTGCGGCCTTGTCGAATACGCGAAAATTAAAAACCCGGCTGGAGAGTCCAGTCCGGGATAAATTGCCAATTCACGATGCGACCGGATGAGCAACCCAGTCCAATCAGCGCAAGCGTAAAATAGGATGATTCGACAATCGCCGTCAAGGACGACCTTAGGAGGTCTTCTTTCTTTGCGCCTCTTCCTTCGCGTGCTTCGTGTCCTTCGTTTGCAGCCTATACGGTTGCCTGTCTAGCCGGTGAAAGTCCGGTCGCGGG
>CAYOJC010000144.1:0-9741 GCA_964404195.1 uncultured Syntrophobacteraceae bacterium | reverse complement strand
AGTTCTCCGTTCTTCGTGTCCTTCGTGCGCTTCGTGGTGAATAGAGAAACCTCGAAGGATAAGTGCCTTAATTTAAGAGACACTACACTAGAGACTTTTAGACCAGGAGAGCAACACCCTTGTCGGGGCAGGTTGGAGGTGAACAATGAGGATGATACAAGCGCCTTTTTATATTTTATTCGGCGTGCTGTACCTTGTAGCGACGCTCATCGGTCTGGTTGTTGGCTCCATTTGCTTTTTGATCACTGAATTCCTCCCTCTGGTAAGCAAACTCGGGAGACAAGTGATAGGACAGCGGCTGTTGCATCGCGCCCTTAAGTGATCCGGCCATACCGCTCCAAAATCTTTCACAGCCATTGCTTCTGGACCGGCAGGTTCAGAAGCCCGGCTGTTTTTTGCCGACAAAAATCCTACGCTGCTTCTACTAACCTTGCACCTATCGCCGGCTCAGCGCTGCGCACCGGAAGTATCAAGCTGAACATGCTCCCCTTTCCCACCTCGCTTTTGACTTCGACTCTGCCGCCGAGCGAGTGAGCTAGCTTTTTGCTAATGCTGAGCCCCATGCCGGTGCCGCCGTATTTGCGGACCGATGAGCGCTCGAGCTGGCGGAAGTCTTCGAAGATCGCCTCCTGGTCTTCGCGGTTGATGCCGATCCCGGTGTCCGCCATCCAGCATTCGATGAGCGGCTCGTCTTCTTCCCGGACTTTCCTGACGCCCACCGCGATCTCGCCGCTTTCCGTAAACTTTATGGCGTTGGTCAAGAAATGCATTAGAACCTGCTGAAATTTCTCAGGATCTGTGAGGATACTATCCACTTGCTCAATCTGGACCCGAAACTGGATCGGCCGATCTTTGATCAGCCGTCGCGCCATGATCTCGAGCGCTTGAAATACCTCGGCGATTTTCATCTCTCTGAAGGCCACGCCCATGCTGCCGCTTTCCATCCGGCAGAATTGCAAGAGATTGTCCATAAGCTGAGACAGCTCATGGCCGTGATCGGCGACCCGATCCAAAATGATGTGCCGATCTCCGGAAAATGTCGGGTCGCGCAGCACTTCAGCGTAGCCCAAGATGGTGCAGACAGGAGTCCTCAATTCGTGAGAGATGTTGGCAATAAAGTCTTTTTTCTGTCGGTCGGTCTCGACCAGCTTCCGGTTCATTGCTTGGGCTTCATCATACATCCGCCGATAAATCTCTTTAGCGCGCTCGGACTCGTCAAAGAGCATGCCGTTTTCAAGTGCGAGTGCGAGCTGGTCGGTCAAGGTGCTCAAGAGCCGGAAATCCTCGCCGTCGTAGCCCCTGCCGGAGCATCTTCGACCGAGAGAAAGAAAGCCTACGATACGCTCCTGGAATATTACCGGGAGGACGAGATCGGCGCGGCACTGGTCGAAGATGGCCTCAAACTCGCCGCGGTACTGCTGGTCGCCGGGCTCAGTGGTCCATTCGCCTCTTGTCAGTCCTTTTCTGCTCAGATCGAAGCGCTCCTGCCAGACAGCATGCAGACGGCCGAGCATCTCACGCGCAACATCGCTTGAGACGCCACGGGACGCTACGACGCCGGTAACGGAATCGTGCGGGCGAAAGCACAGGCAAATCGAATCCACCTTCATCTGATCGGCCAAAAGGTTGACAAATTTATCCGTGACTGCCTGCGGTCGGGAAAGCGATCTCAGCATGAGGCTCGCCTCGTTCTGGAGTTCTGCGGGATCGTATTCCTTCCGGTAGACGTAGCGATCGACGGCGCTCTCGACCGAGCGTAGCAACGGATTGAAGATCAGCACGACCAATCCGGAGAAAAACAGCGGAACCAGCGGTTCTCGCCCGTAAATGCCCGAGCCGACGCCCAAGACGGAAACCAGCAGGACGTAAAGTAATAGTAGAATCCCGGCGAGAGCGCCGCGGGTGAGCCCCGCTTTGACGACGAAATCCAAATCGAAAAGACTGTACTTGAGCAACGCATAAGCTACGGACAGGGGGAAAAAGACCACGGGAATGAACGACAGGTTGTAGGGGATTCCCCAGGAAAAGAAGCTCGTCAGCGACGTGCCCAGGGTCGGAAGCACGAAGCCAAGAAAACCCCCGAATAGAATCACCCGCAAACGCGATCGCTCTAAATCGGAAGCGGGATTTTTGAGCGCACCCCAGAGCAGACCTAAAAATACCAGCGCCGCTAAAAGGCTGTAACCGTAGCCAAGGCGAAGCACCCAGCGCCAGACCGGTATCGAATCGTAGAAGGTAAAACTGTATGCCAGGCCCAAGGCGATCGAAAAGCCGTAAATCAAAAACAAATAACGGCGTGAGCGCTTCAGCGCTTCACTCCGTCGCGTAAGAGCCAACCCCAGGTGAATGGCGGCGCTCGGCGTCAATGTCATGGCGAATAGGCGCAGCTCTTTCGGGAGATAATACAAACTCATGAAATCGAACGTGGTCGTGAACCAAAAGAACACGGCACTAACGAGAAAAAATAGCGCCGGGGCGGCCGGGGACGACGCCCGCATGTAAAAAGGGGTAAATCCGATCACCAAGAACCCAAGTCCGGCAAGGAGATACGTGCCAAAGCTCAGAAGCCAATCCTGAAAAGTAAATTTCATGGAGGGTATCGCGACCTGAACGACCTGTCCTCCTTTTTCTACCGTGTATTGAAATTCAGTGCCGGGCGGAAATCCCCGCACGATATCGTAGAGCACCTCTGGGCGATTGAGCGTTCGACCCTGGACGGTCAAAATACGGTCGAGAAATTTCAATCCTTCCCTGCTACCTGTCCACTGGGGAAGGAAATAGGGAGCGACCGTCAGATTTCCGTAAACGAAAAAGCCGGGAAACGACCGGTCGACCCATCGAAGAGAAGAAACGAGCGCGCCCGTTACCGAGAGAAACGCGACGATGGCGACCACAACCAACCAGCGGTTTCGATGCGTCAGCGAGTGCTGCATGACGGCCTCCCTATTGAATTGAAAGGCAGACTATTATGAAAGACAGAGGCCATTTACCAGGACGCGAGGGGCCGTGTCAAGAAGATTCTGAATCTATACGGGAGGTAATTATTTTGTCGAAGTAAAGCGGGTAGGCAAAAATTGCAGGCCTAATCGGGTTGCGGGTCTCGGCAGCTTATTATCTCAGATTCAATTCCTGACCATTCCCAAGTCCGTCGTGATTTCTCGGAATTGTTCCAGGGCGGCTTCGAGGTCTTCGACCCCTCGACGCGGTTCACGGGCTGGCCATGGATCCTGGCTCGGGGTCGTCCCGAGCGAAGCGAGTCAAGGGATGACGATTTCCTGCGCGAGAACGTCAGGATCGGGAAGATTGTCCGAGTCTTCGAGGCTTTCATCTCTGAGCCGGAAGATGAATCTTCGAGCCGCACGCAGGACAGCGGAAATGGTTCTGCGAAAGTTCCTGAAAGCGGACTCCCGTATCATGACCCAAGGATTGCGGGCGGCAGGTTATGAGATGTCCGGTAAAGGTCACGTCCTCCAGCAGCCCACATTTCCAGCACTCAAGCAGCTCGCGATCACCTACGAAAATCCCCAATGATCGCGCCTGTTCCTGCACCGCGACCAAGCGCGAGACGAGATGGTACAGATTTTTCCGTCTCCGGCTCATGTCCGTTTGGTTCTGGCGCGTTTGGCGCGGTACGATGCGGCGCGCAGGGCGGTGATTTGCAGCGCCACATCCCATGCCTCGCCGGCGCGCTCAAAGCGGGCGGCAAACGCCGGATCCTCCATTTGTTTTTCGAGGTAACGGTCGAAATTGGTTTTTTTCATCGCCCCGCTCTTTTCCGCGAGTCACGCATCCGTTCCCGCGCAGTAGAAATATCGCGAGCCGGAATGTGCCCTTTTTCCATCTGATTAATTAAGGAACCCGCACGATCGTGCCGAATTCCTCGAAGTCGGTGTCGAAGGCGAACGCCTGGGCGATGTGGAGACGCTCCATGACCTCTTTGCTCGTGCAGTCGGTAAAGCTCCACCCTTTATCGCGGTACTGACGAAATACCTCCCAAGCCGCCTGGAAATCTGCCTCCGTGACTCGCTCTACTCGCGTCACCTTTTGTTGTAACAGGGCCTCACCGGCGGCAACAGCGACCCGGTGACTTTCACGGAGCTTCAACAGCGTCAGGAGTTCGTCAAGGACGTAGTCCGTTGTGACTAAAGGCTGGTGATTTTCTTGAGTCCACTTTACAGCGGCTTCGTGGTCCGGATCGCGGCGCACGAAGTACGCAAACCATGCGCCCGTATCTACAAACACAGCCATTACTGGCCGCCATACAGATAGCGGTCATGGTCCCGATTACTTACCGAAGGACCTGCCTCTAACGAAAGGGCGGCAACGGCGCCGAGCGTCCGCAGAATGCGGGCATGCTCCGCGTCTGAAACCTTAACTTCGATCGGAGTCTTCGGAGCCCGGCTCTTCGCAGGCGCACCTGCCCAGTTTTGGCGGAGCTTTTTACCGTTCTTGTTTCGCCGTTTCTTAAGCAGGCCGTTTACAAACCCCTCCACTTCCTTTTTCAGGGCCGGAGGCAGATTCTTAATTCGCTCGTCGATGCTTTTCATACGTTCCCCTTCCGACAAACGCCATCTTACCATCTCCTAAATCCTCTTTCGATAGCGTTTAGATCAGCTTTTTTCGGTTTTCACTCTCTCCCCTCCCAGGTCCGCCGCAATTTCGCGGAATTGTTCGAGGGCGGCTTCGAGATCATCGACGATTTCCTGGGCGAGTATATCGGGATCGGGAAGATTGTCGGAGTCTTCAAGGCTTTCCGCTCTGAGCCGGAAGATGTCGAGGCTAAAAAGTAGCCTGTCCCTTTATGTGCTCCCCAGCTTTTAAGTCTGCGCTGCTTCGATCCTTCGCGCACGATCACAGGCACCATCTGGCTCGGCGCGATGTTGTAGCGCGGCTGGAGAAAAAGGGATTCATCCCAGTCCGCGCCGAGTTGATCGGGATCGAACCGCAACCTGATCTCGCGGAATTCTTTGAACTGTGAAAAACGGCCGCACATTTAAAGTCCCTGCGTCTGGTTACTAAACAGCCGTCAAGATAATTTGTCCCCTTTTAAAGTGTCCGTCAAACCCGGGCTAGCTCAATTGTATTTATTTCCTTGGCGGTGTATGGATCAGGCGAAAGAAGGGAGGAGTCAAATGACTATCGGAGCAATATCGATCGGAATCGTTCTGTTGGCAATCTGGCTTATCCTCACTGGCCTTTCATCCCTGGTGCGCTTGGGAATCCCCTCTCAGGCGATGGGGATTCTGGCGCTATTAGTAGGGATCCTGCTGTTAGTCGGAAGATAGCTTTGGGTCGAAGAGGGGCCGGGACCAGCTATCAACTCTTTTCGGGCTCTAGGCTTTCTTTTCCTAAGTCATTCGCGATTTCGCGAAACTGTTCGAGCGCGGATTCGAGGTCTTCGACGATTTCCTGGGCGAGAACGTCAGGATCGCGGAGATTGTCGGTGTCTTCGAGGCTTTCGTCGCGGAAGGTAGCCTCTCCACCAAAGCTATTTTCGTTCCGCCAAGCGTTTCAACTTCTCATCCAGCCTTTCGTAATTCCCCAGGTGTGCCCGCATCAGACTCTTCCAGAGCTTGCCATGGTGCGGCACCACGAAGTGAAGCAGCTCATGAACTATAACGTACTCGCCCACGTCGCTATCCAGCTCCAACAGATCACTATTAAAGTTTAGATTGCCATTCGTCGAGCAGGAGGCCCACTTGCTTTTCATGGGTCGAAGAGCGAGCCACCTTACTTTGATGTCCAGCTTATCCGCCCAGTCTTTGACCCGGCCTTTGAACTCGTCACGGTTTTTCCAACGCGCCATGATTCAAATCTTATCGGCCTTGCTCAACAGCGTAAAGAGGTCATCAACGATGCGAGTGACTTTGTCGAGATCGTCTTCTTGCTCACAGATCGCAAAAGTCACCTTCTTCCGAAGTTCCCTGAGTTCTTTCTCGCTTTGCTTCCATCCTGCATGTTCAACAAAGGCGCTCTTGATCTTCTTGCTGATCTCTTCCGCGTTACTCAACCCTGCGTCCAGCATCGTCCGATAGACAAAGTAGGTAAGGCCGTCAAATCCTTTTTCCGCCTGCTCTTTTTTTCGCCGTTCGTTGTTTTCCACGAGCTTGAAAAGCTCTTCTAAAACCTCAGCCGTGGCTGCCTGCCGATCCTCGAACTTCTCCTGGACCGCCTTGGCGCGCTCCGCCATCGCTATCAGGAATGGGTCGTCGCTCTCTTCTTCCGCAGTCTTTTGAATGCTCTTAATCAGGTTGATGACCTTGGTTGTCGCCCCACCTTGCTTCTTCTTGATGAGTTCGATGGTGTCTTTGTTGATCTCGAACAGGTCGTGCACCTTTTCAATGCCGCTCGTACCCACGTGCTCCTGCACCAGCGAATTGGTTTTTCGCTGGAACGCTCTGTCGACGTAGACCGTCGTAGCGTAGGCAGCTCTGACTACGTCGTAAATCCCGGAGAGAGTCGCATAGGCTTCCATGTACGGCCGTAGGAACGCATCGGGTGAAATGATCTCGTAGAGCATTTCGAGTTCTTTGTATTCCTTGAAAAGCTCTTTGCGCAGTCCTTTGTCGCGAAAGTGGTCGATGAGTTTGTCGACATCCTTGTCGTTGAAGTTCTGCTCGATAAGCCGTGCGTACTCCCGTCCTTTGCCTTCGATCTTTGTCTGGAAAAGCTGTTTAAGGAGGTCAAGGTTTTTAACAATCGCGTTGACCTCCTCGCTGTCGAAAGCCAGCGCCTTTTCCAGTTTGTCGAAGATTCCGACGAAATCGATCACAAAACCATGCGGTTTTACGAGTTCCTGCTTTTCGTTCTCGTAAGGTCGGTTCACACGCGCGATGGCCTGTAGCAGCGTGTGGTCGCGCATGGGCTTATCCAGGTACATCGCGTAGAGGATCGGCGCGTCGAAACCGGTCAGCAGCTTCTCGGTGACGATGAGGATCTTGGGGTACTCGCCGAACCGGGTAAAACTCTTCCGGATGCCCCGCTCCTTCTTTTCGTCGAGGTGGAACTTCTTCAATTTTGGGGTGTCATTGTTGTTGCCCGTATAAACCACTTCCGAATATTCCGGTGGGAGAAATTGATCCAGCAGCTCTTTGTAATCAGCGCACGCCTCCCGGTCCACCGCGACCAGAAAAGCTTTGTACCCTAACGGTTCAACGTTGTTCTTAAAATGATCTGCGACAAACCTCGCCACCTCCCACGCCCGAGTCTTGCCTTTGAGAAAGTTTTTGAGAGTTACCGCTCGTTCGAGAATCTTATTCAGCTCTTCGATATCCGCGATTCCTTCGGTCTCGGCGAGGGAAAAGAACTCCTTTTCCATAATTTCATGCGGGACCAGTAGCGCGTTCGGAGCCAGACTGTAGAAGAGCGGCAAGGTCGTGCCATCCTCAATGCTCTCGGAAATCGAGTACTTGTGCAGATAGCCTTTATCATCCTCGCAGCCGAAGGTTTTGAACGTTCCCCGGCCATAGACAGTCTTATCGATCGGCGTGCCAGTCAGGCCGATGTACGTGGCGTTGGGCAGCCCGGCCATCAGGAAATTGCCGAGATCGCTGCCCGTCGTCCGGTGTGCCTCGTCCACCAAGACGTAGATATTCTTTCGTTCGTTGATCTTGGCCGGCATGCCCTGAAACTTTTGAATCGTCGAGACTACGATACCGCGATAGTCGCTTTTGAGTAGTTGATTTAGGCGGGCGATGCTGTGCGCGTGCTCTACGTTGTTCAAGCCGAGCGAAGCCAGGTTCTTGAGCATCTGATCTTCCAGCTCGTTGCGGTCGATCATCATCAGGATCGTCGGTTTTTCCGCCTCTGGTGCCTTAAAGAGAAGCTCGGCCGCCTTGATCATCGTGTAGGTCTTACCGCTTCCCTGTGTGTGCCAGATCAAACCGCGTGTCAGTTTCGGGTCCAGAGCCCGCTGCACGACTTTTTCCACTCCCGCCGTCTGGTGCTGACGCAAGATGTATTTGCGCAACTCCTCTTCTTGTTCGGCAAAGACGATGTAGTCTTTCAGCAGCTTCAGCACGTGCGGAATCGCACAGAAACTTTTGACCTTGGCTTCGAGATTGCCCACCTGCTCGTGCTTCCAGTTAAGAATGTTACGCCGAAGAGTATTCCAGGTTACTCCATACGCGAAGCCGATCGCCTCCGTCGTGGTGAAGAGCATCTCCGGCACCATGACTTCCGGCGTCTCCACGTGGTAACGGCGAATCTGGTCTATGCCAAGCGCAATCGCCTCGTCCTTACTAGCGTTCTTGCACTCGATGACCAGCACCGGAATTCCGTTGATGAGAAAGACCACGTCCTCTCGCGTCCCGTAGTGGCCGTTGTGAAAATAAAACTCTTCGGTTACCTCGTAAACGTTGCGCCACTTTTCTTGCGGACGGCCACCGTCGCCGTAATCAATCACGGTTAGGTCTAGTTCCCGATTGTCTTCGGCGCAAAAGAACTTGCCCTGATTGCGGAGGTAGGTGAGAAAATCGCGATTGCCGGTGATATCCGTATTGAGCCGTTGGAACTCGCCAATCAAGGCGCCTTCGGCCTCTTTGTATTTGGGATTGAACGCGACTACCTGGGAGTGAAGCAGATCGCCGAAGTAGAGAAACGCCAGCCGGACCCGGTCCTCGGGAGTGGCACCGTCCGGGTCGAAACTCCGTCGCCGCTCTGCCTCCTCGCGCGGAACATACCTCCAGCCGATCTCCTGCGCGTAGGCGAGGATGCGGGCCTGGACGGTTTTGTGTTCGCCTGGTGCCGTCATCGGCTCACTCTTTTCTCTTGGGGCGTGGCTTGGGCAGTTTCTTCACCGCTTCGTCGAAGTCCTTTTCCACTTGCGAGGGCTGGGCAAGCTCACGAACCCGAAACTTTTCAAATTCCCGTTCCGCCTTCCGCAACGCCTGCTCGTGCGAAATCTTGCCTGCGTGCGTGAGAATCTCCCGACCGCTCAAGCGCAGGAAATCCTCCAACTTGGCGATCCAGTCCCGCATATACATGGGTCGGCGATTCAGCGCCCGGAGTTCGGCAAATTCCAGATACGCCGTTACGATGCGATTCAGTCCTTCCAGTTCCTCCGCCCTCAGGTAATTCTTCGCGATGGCCGCTTCCTCCTTCGTCGGTTTCCCGCCCAGCCATGTTGTCATCCCCAGGTTTTGCTTCCCGGCGTCCACACGCCCATGAACCACTTCAGCGGCCGTCTGCCCGTGCGCCGCCCAGTGCATCTTGTTCTGCACCGTGGCGAAGAAAACCTGCGACGCCTCTTCCCCCGGGTCGTAGTCAATGCTCGTCGCGTAAATCTCCAGCACCTTGCGCCAGAAAACTTTTTCCGACGACCGAATGTCGCGGATGCGGGCCAGCAGCTCCTCGAAGTAATTCCCGCCCCCTGCCCGCTTGAGCCGCTGGTCATCCAGCGAAAAGCCTTTGACGATGTATTCCCGCAGCCGCTGCGTGGCCCAGATGCGGAACTGCGTGCCGCGGTGCGACTTCACGCGGTAGCCCACGGAGATGATTACGTCGAGGTTGTAGAAGCTTGTTTTGTAGTTTTTGCCATCTGCGGCAGTCGTCAAGTATTCCTTGACGACTGAACCCTCCGGCAACTCGCCTTCTTTGAAGATATTGTGAATATGCAAGCTGACGTTTTGCTTCGTCGTTTGAAACAGCTCGGCCATCTGATTCTGCGACAGCCAGACCGTCTCGTTCTCCAGGCGGACCTCCAACCGAGTCTGGCCGTCGCTGGTTTGGTAGAGGAGAAAC
>CAYOJC010000143.1:0-10105 GCA_964404195.1 uncultured Syntrophobacteraceae bacterium | reverse complement strand
GCCCGCTCGGGCTCGCGGGCGCAGACATCGACCGCTTTCAAGATCGCACGCAGTGTCTTTCTAGCAGCGACCGGATGCTTCCGGACGAACTGCTGGTTCATCGCCACCATGCAGCAGAAGTACTGTGACCACGGTTTGTCCATCATGCTGTTGACGACCACATGACCTACCTTCTTCGCCCGTAACTCCTGTGAGTCGGGCGGAGCCGCTAGGAATCCGTCGATCTTTTTTTCTGCGAGGAGGCGCATCGCTTCGCCCGCGGGATGTGCAACGATGTTGATATCCTTGCGCGGGTCTATGCCCACATGCGCCGCCATTACGGCGAGGAAGGCATGGCGGCCACCTCCCAGGTCGGTTACGGCGATGGTCTTTCCCTTGAGGTCGCGGATCGAGCGTATCTGCTCAGTCCCGACCAACTCGATGCAACCTGGGTGAAGCCCGGACAAAAGTACAATTGGGTCCCCCTTGTCCACTTGGATGGCCAGCGGCCCGCAGAAATGCGTCACGACATCCACTTCGCCGGAAGCAAGGGCCTTTTCGACCGCATTTGTCTTGACATACTGCACGTCAGTGAACCCCTCGCCACGCAAGGAATCCTCTGCCACATACAGGGGAGAGTGACAGAGGCTGCGCGAGTGATAAGCCAGTTTGATTCTCGTAGTCTCGGGCGGCGGCTCGGCGGCAAGCGTCCTCCCCTGGATTCCTAGCAGAGCCGCGCTCCCCGCAAGGCTGAGCCTACCCAGGAACTCCCGTCTGCTCCAGCCGTCGTCTCTTGGATTACTCATGAGAATCCTCCTTTAACCCTTTAGGCTAACGGGAAGCGTGATCGTAAATTTCGATCCCTTCCCCGCTTCGCTCTCCGCCTTGATATCGCCGCCCATGAGATTAATAAATTTCTTGACGAGCGCGAGGCCCAGGCCGGTGCCGCCGTATTTTCGCGTCGTGGACATGTCGGCCTGGCGAAATTCTTCGAAAATATAATTCAGCGCTTCCGGGCTCATGCCGATGCCGGTGTCGGAGACGACGAGCTTCAGCGAGCCGTCTTCCGACCAGGCGGAAACCTTGATCTCGCCCTTTTCGGTGAACTTGGCCGAGTTGCTGAGCAAGTTGAGCAGCGCCTGCTTGAGCTTGCTCTTGTCCGTGTGGAGAGCGGGAATCTCCGGCGCGACTTCCGTGACCAAACGCACGCGGCCGTCTTTCAGCATCGGCTCGACCGTGGAAACGGCCACGCGGACCACTTCGTCCAGCTTGAACGTCTCGGCGAAAACTTCCATTTTACCCGCCTCGACCTTGGACAGGTCGAGCACCCCGTTGATCAGATTGAGCAAGTGCTCCGAGCTGACGAGGACCTTTTGCAGATTGTCCTTCTGCAAGGCGGCAATCTGCCCTTCGGTCTTGCGCAGCACCAAACGGGTAAAGCCGATGATGGCGTTGAGCGGTGTGCGCAGCTCGTGGCTCATATTGGCGAGGAACTGCGACTTGTGACGACTGGCGGCTTCGAGCTGCTGGTTCTTCTCCTGGATTTCCTGGAACAACTGCACGTTCACGATGGCGATCACGGCCTGGTCGGCGAAGGTTTTGAGAAGAGCGATTTGTTTGTCGGAAAAAGGCAGCGCCTCGGTGCGCCGAATCAGGATGAACCCGATCGCCGTCCCTTCACGGAGCAAGGGGGTTGCCAGAATCGTCCGAACGCCGCTCTTTTGAGCAAGCACCCAGGATTCAGGAAACTCTCTTTGCGCCTCGGGAGCGGAGATATCGGGAATGTGTACGATGTCTCGGTCTAGAATAGCTCTGCATCCCGCCACGGTAGGGGTGATGGGTCTGCCTTCCTCAGGGTTAGGAGTCAAAATCGACCCGTGTGCGGCGGCTTGCCGGACCCTCTCGCCTTCCACCAACCAAATCTGCGCGTCGGTAGCGTTACATAGCCGCGCGGCATTTTCCGCCACTGCATCCATCACAGGCTGGACGTCGGTTGGTGAACTGCTGATTACGCGCAGGATCTCGCTGGTCGCCGTCTGTTGCTCCAGCGTTTCGGTGAGGTCACGAGTTCGCTCTTCAACTTTCTGTTCTAGTCCCGCGTAAGACTCCTGAAGCTGCGCGGTCATCTTGTTGAACTCGTCCGCGAGCGCTTCGATCTCGTCGCCGGTTTTGACCTCCAGACGATGGCCCAGCTCGCCGCTGCCGATGCGCTCGACGCCTTCGCGCAACGTCGCGAGCGGGCGAATGACGCGGCGCGCAACAAAGAAACTCGACAAGAGCGCCAGGCCGAGCCCGACCAATAAGAGAGCCGAAGTGCGGACCATCGAGGCGTAAAGCGTCTCGTAAGCCTCTTCGACCGGCCGCTCGAGCATCACCGCCCAGTCGAGCGTCGGAATGAGCGCAAACGAGGCGAGAACTTTTTTGCCTTGCAGGTTTTGCGCGACTATCGCGTTTTGCTTGGGCACCCCGGAGCCGGATTGAAAAGCCGTTTTGATTTGCTCGAGCTGGGCCACGTTGCGCCGCTGGAGAACGAGGCTGATATCCGGATGCGCAATCAGCTCGCCGCTACGCGTAACCGCGTAGGCGTAACCCGCCTTGCCGACAGTAATGGCGGAGACCACGTCGCCGATGTATTTTAGATTCACCTCGGCCTGGAGCACGCCGATCACGTCGCCGGCGAAGCGGTCGATCGGCACGGCGATGGTCATGTAGGGCTCCGAGCCGCGCACGAAATGGACCGGCCCGAAATAAAATTTTCCCTGCTTGGCCTGCAGGAAGGCCGGCCCGACGGAAGGATCTTTTTTCGCCTCCTGAAGAACCGTGCGGAGCCGCGAGGCCTGCACGCGGATCGCGCCGTTTTGGTCAAGCGCCAGCGCTTCGGTGATCGCCGGAGCGATCAAGAGCAGCTTTTCCAGCTCGAAGCGAAAGTCTTCCGTCAATCCCTTGGGCGCAATCTCGCGGCTGCGCGTCGCGCCTTTCAGAGTATTGTGAATCTCTTGCACAAAGCGCTCGATCTTGAAGGCGGCGCCCGCCGCGACTTCCCGCTGATAAAGACCCAATTGCTCGCGGCTCTCCTGGTAGCGGAAGTAAATCTCGACGAGGCCGCTCGTGATCAACCCGCCGCCAACCAACACGACGGAAATCAGAAAGTAATCCCGCACCAGCCGCCCGCGCGGCCGGCGGCGGAAGAGCCCTCTAAAATTTTGGATTTTTTTCATAGCTTGTTGAAGTTACGGTTGTTGTTTGCTCACTTTATCCGTTCTTCACAAGGAGTCCTCGTCTTCAGCCTCGCCCTAACAGGGAGAGGGTTGGGGTGAGGGTCACTTAAGACCGCCGCGATTCGTTCGAGCACGGCCTCGATGTCTTCCATCACTTCATTGTCCCAAAAACGCAATACCCGATAGCCGCCGCGCGCTAGAAAAGCGGATCTTTTATGATCCGCTTCAATCTGTGCAGCGTGCTGACCACCGTCAAGTTCTATCACCAGTCGGCGTTCCACGCAGCTAATATCAACAATGAAAGGGCCGATCGGGTGCTGCCGGCGAAACTTGGCGTCACAGAGTTGCCGTGCGCGCAGACGAGACCAGAGCCGGCGTTCGACTTCTGTCTGATCACGGCGCAGGGCGCGGGAGCGGTCACGAACCTTGACTGTCTGTCGCTCCATGAGGTTAGTCCCTCACCCTATCCCTCTCCCACTGGGAGAGGGAAAAATAGAAGTCCAAAATCCAAAACCTGTCCTGAGCCATGCCGAAGGATCGGCAATCGAAATTTTTTCTGTCGCCTAACCCCTTACGCCTAACGTTTCACGTCTTGTTTCACTTGATCACCTTTTTGGCCCGCGCCAGCATCTGTGGCGGAATCGTGAGCCCAAGTTCTTTCGCGGTCTTCAGATTGATCACGAGCTCTACGTCCTCGACGGTTTCGATGCGAAGATCGCGCGGCTGTGCGCCGCTTAGAATTTTCTGGACGTACTTTGCCGAAAGGCGGCCAAGCTCGTAGTAGCTCTGGCCGTAGCTGGCGAGACCGCCCTTGGCGACAAGTCCTCCCTCCTGAAACATAGTCGCCAGCTTCTTCGTGTTTGCCGTGTCGATGATCAATTGAGATTGACTCCCGACCATCGCATCCGGCGTGTAGAAGAACGCGTCCGCCTCGCCGGGCTTGAGTCCCTTCAAAACGCTGCGCAGTTCCTCGACGGACGCAACGTGCCGCTCGATGAATTTAAGTCCCAGGCGCTTCGCTTCTTCGCGAGCCAATTGCGCAGACTCTTTAGCGACCGTATTTGCCGGACTATAAATCGTCAACACGCTGCGAATCTTTGGGAGGATCTCTTTTAGAATCTCCAACCGTTTTCCCGTGAGATCCTTCACCAGAAAGTGGACTCCCGTGAGCCTGCCGCCGGGCTTGGCGAAGCTCTCCACAAGCCCGGCCGCGACCGGATCGCTGCCGACGTTGAAAACGATCGGAACTTCCGTCGTCGCCTTCTTTGCCGCAGTTACGACGGACGAGGCAAAGGCATAGATGAGTTTAACTTTCTCCCGTTCGAGATTCCGCGCCGCTTCTTCCACCGCTTTGAGGTCGCCTTTCGAATCCCGAACGTCGAGCACAAATTGTTTTCCTTCTTCGTAGCCCAGCTCCTTCATGCCCTGGCGGAGCCCGTCGACCGCCTCGTAATACGCTCCGCCCTGGAGCAGCACGCCGATGCGAGCGGGCTTTGTCTGCTGCGCCTCGGCTAGATGGACCCAAGCAAGAACTGTGGCCGCAAGTACAAACGTGAAAAAAAAATTCTTCATGGTTTTCTTTCTTACTATTGCCTATTGCCTAATGCCTGTTGCCTGTTTTCATTTGATCACCTTATCCGCCCGCACCAGCACGTTCGGTGGAATCGTCAGGCCGATCTGCTTCGCGGTTTTGAGGTTGATAATCAGCTCGAATTTCATCGGCTGCTCGACAGGCAGATCGGCTGGCTTAGCGCCTTTGAGAATTTTGTCCACGTAAGTCGCAGCGCGCCGGTTCAAATCGGCCAAGTCCGTACCGTAAGACATCAGGCCGCCGGCATCGATATATACACGATCATCGTAGATCGCCGGCAAACGGCTCTTTACCGCCAGGTCGGCAACCCGTTTTCGCTGATCATTGATGAGGGGAGTCCTGATTGTAATAAGCGCTCCCACGCGCGCCTTGCCTGCGGCTCTGAATGCGCTCTCGAAATCATTTGGGCCTCGGACCTCCAGGGATTGGAGTTGCAGATCTAACGATCGGGCCGCAATCTCCATCTCTTTGAAACTAGATGCGTTGGCGGAACGATCGGGATTCCGTAAAACGCCCACACGGGAGAGCCGTGGGATAACCTCTTTCAGCAACTCCAGCCGCTTCCCGTACAACTCCGTGGAGATGGAGGTCACTCCCGTGATGTTCCCGCCCGGCCGGGCAAGGCTAGCGACGAGACCGGCAGCAACAGGGTCACCCGTGCTCCTCATGACGATGGGGATCGTCTTGGTTGCGTTCTTTGCAGCCCGCGCCGCCGGAGAGTCCAGCGCAACAATGACATCAACTTTTAGGCGGACCAGATCAGCGGCGAATTCGGGCAGCCGATCCTCTCTTCTCTCGGGATCCCCTCTGTACTCTATGACGATGTTTTTTCCCTCGACGTAGCCGAGATCGCGCAGCCCTTGGAGGAATGCTTCAGCTCCCGACCCGAGTCGGGAGCCGATCTGTAAATAACCAATCCGCGGTACTTTCCCCGCCTGCTGCGCCTCTGCGGACAAGCTAGGAGCGAAGAGCGTAGCGCAAAGAGCAAGACCAAAAACCTTCTTCCTCTTAGATCTCCCAATCGAAAATCCAAAACCTGTCCTGAGCCAAGCCGAAGGATCTAAAATCCAAAATCGTTTCATCGAATCACCTTGTCCGCCCGCGCCAGCACGTTGGGCGGAATCGTCAGGCCGATCTGCTTCGCCGCCTTCAAGTTGATAATCAACTCGAACTTCATAGGCTGCTCCACGGGAAGGTCAGCGGGCTTGCGGCCCTTGAGGATCTTGTCCACGTAGGTGGCGGCGCGCCGGAACATGGCGACAAGGTCAGCCGCATAAGACATGAGACCGCCCGTTTCGACATATTCGCTGTTTGGATACATCGCTGGCAGCCGGTTCTTGGCCGCGAGGTCCACGATCCGTTCTCGAAGACGATCCAACGTAGGCAGTTGCAGGCTGATAAAAGCGCCGGCACGCCCCGTGGTCATTGCCGAAAAAGCGCTTTCCAACTCGTTGGGTCCTCGAACCTCTGCAAGTCGAAGTTGCAGACTCAACGCCCGTGCAGCGACCTCAAGCTCTTTTATTTGCGGGCCGTGGCCTTGAGTGCCCGGATCGGTGAGGACGGCCACGCGGGAAAGGTGGGCAATAACGTCCTTGAGCAGCTCCAGGCGTTTCCCCCCTAGCTCCGGTGCGAGGTGGGTTAACCCCGTGATGTTTCCCCCAGGTCTCGCAAGGCTCGCCACGAATCCGAGCTCAACAGGGTCACTACCGTGCGCCATGACGATTGGGATCAGCTTGGTGACATTTTTAGCCGCTCTAGTTGCGGTCGATCCGCCGACAACGATAACATCAACTTTTAGACGGACTAGTTCCTCTGCCAGGTCGGGGAGCCGATTCAACTTCCCCTCCGCATATCGGGACTCGATGGCGATGCTCTGTCCCTCAACGTAGGCCAGCTCGCGCAACCCTTGGCGGAACGCCTCAATGCGGGTGGAATCAGAAGAAGGTGAGAGTACCGACAAATAACCTATACGAGGGACTTTTTTCGATTGCTGCGCCTGAGCCACCGCCGCAGTCACCGCGAGCACGAAGGCGATTACCGAAAGCCCCGCCCATTTTAGATTTTGGATCCTTCGGCGTGGCTCAGGACATGCTTTAGATTTTCGATTATCGGAGCGAGAGACCCCAAACCGGATTCGAAATGTTTTCTCCATACGTTTTTCCTCAATCTAAAATCGGCAATCTAAAATCGAAAATTATTTTATGACTTTGTCCGCCCGCGCCAGCACGTTGGGCGGAATCGTCAGGCCGATCTGCTTCGCGGCTTTGAGGTTGATGATGAACTCGAACTTTATCGGCTGCTCAACGGGGAGATCGGCGGGCTTGGCGCCCTTAAGGATCTTGTCGACATACGTTGCGGCACGGCGGGCCAAGTCGCTGATGCTCACGCCGTAGGATATAAGCCCCCCTTCTTCCACAAATTCTGACTGGTAGTAGATCGCTGGGAGTCGGCTTTTTACCGCGAGTTCAATAACCTGTGTTCGCTGAGAAACGAGCATAGGCGCGGCCAGCGCGAGGACACCGTCGGCCCGACCCTTACTAGCGGCTTGGAATGCGGTCTCAATGTCCTTGGCACTTAGTACGTCTAGAAATTGAAGCTTCACCTTGAAAGCTCCGGCGGCGAGTTCTGTCTCTCTTAACGCTTGTGCATTGCCCGGTTGGGTCGAAGTCCCGAGGACGACCACGCGGGAGAGTCTAGGAACGATCTCCTTCAAAAGCTCCAGTTGTTTTCCGCTTATCTCCGGAGCAAGGGTCGACAGCCCAGTGATGTTTCCTCCAGGGCGCGCAAGGCTGGCGACGAACCCGTTGGCAACAGGATCGCCATCCTGCGTCATGACAGTGGGAATCGTAGAAGTTGCTTCCTTGGCGGCGCGGGTTGCTGAAGGACCAGCCGTGACGATGATGTCTACCTTGAGATGTACTAGCTCGGCCGCCAGCGCGGGGACGCGATCGAGTTTTCCCTCTGCATATCGCCACTCAATGACAATGTTTTTCCCCTCGACGTATCCAAGCTCGCGCAGACCCTGGCGAAATGCCTCGATGCGGGCCGATTGAGCGGAAAGGGGGCTAGCAGATACGTATCCTATCCGGGGGATGTTCGCTGGCTGCTGCGCCTCGGCGAGATGGACCGATATTAAAACGAGCGCGGCTGCTACGAGAACATAGATTTTTCTTCTCATGAAGTTTTCTCCTACTTACTTACTGTTTCAGCCTGAGGCTGATCCGCCTATCTTTTTGGCGGAGCCTACCGCCGCCTGTCGCCTTCTTCATTTGATCACCTTATCCGCCCGGTACAGCGACGCATGAGGCAAAGCTTGAGCGCAATCTAACATTGCTGATATAATCCCTCGCATGAAAACGATCGCTATCGATGAAGCGACTTCAAAGCTCCTAGATGAGCTGACCGAAAAGTCGGCGCGACGCCGAAGCCGCAAGGCGCTTGTTCGTGCGGCGCTGCGCCAATACGCCGAAAGGGAGCGAAGGCGAGCAACTGAAGCTAAAGACGGGGCGATCTTTCGAAAACACCGCAAGCACATTGCGCGGCAGGCCCGCGTACTTATCTCGGAGCAAGCGCGCTCGTGAGGCGAGGCGAGATATACCGAACGCGCGAGCGGGTTGCAGAGCGTGGAGCAAAGCCCGGCTTTTACGTCGTAGTATCCCGAACCTTCGTTGCCGAACACGACGATGTATCGACGGTGATCTGTGCCCCCGTTTACGGGGAAATTCTTGGACTCACAACCGAAGTCGCGTTGGGGCCGGAAGACGGCCTGCCACGCGCCTGCGCGATCCGCTGCGATTTCCTCACACTGATGTTCAAAAATAAACTGACTCACTTTATTTCCACCTTGTCGGCATTCAAACTCGCACAACTCAACCGCGCCCTTGCTCATGCGCTTGAACTTTCACCCAGATAAGAGCCGGATCGTTTAATCATTCCTACGGCGCATTGTTTTTTCCATTGAGATCGTCTCCGCGTTCTTGCTGCCTCACTACTCGCCGCTCACTACTTAATCACCTTATCCGCCCTTGCCAGCACGTTCGGCGGAATCTTGAGACCGATCTGCTTCGCTGTCTTGAGATTGATCACGAATTCAAACTTCATCGGCTGTTCGACGGGAAGATCCGCCGGCTTAGCGCCTTTTAAAATTTTATCCACGTAGGTAGCGGCCCGACGATAGGAGTCGGTAAAGCTCACGCCGTAGCTCATAAGCCCCCCGTCTTCCACAAAATCTGAGAGCCAGAATATCGCCGGGAGCCGGCTATTTACCGCGTGCTCTACAAGCTGTGTTCGATGAGCATTGAAGATGGCGCTCGCCAGCACGAGAACTGCGTCAGCCCGCCCCTTGCTTGCGGCTCGGAATGCGGTCTTAATATCCTTGGGATCTAGAACGTCTAGGTATTGAAGCTTCACCCCGAGTGCCCCTGCGGCGAGTTCCGTCTCTTTTAACGATTGTACGTTGCCGGGCTCGGTCGAAGTCCCCAGAACGGCCACGCGCGAGAGCCTAGGAACAGTCTCCTTCAGAAGCTCCAGTCGTTTTCCGCTTATCTCTGGAGAAAGGGTTGCCAATCCAGTGATGTTCCCCCCGGGTCGAGCAAGACTGGCGACGAACCCGTTGGCAACAGGATCACTATCCTGCGCCATCACAATGGGAATCGTGACAGTTGCTTCCTTGGCAGGACGGGTTGCTGACGGACCAGCCGAGACGATGATGTCTACCTTGAGACGCACTAGCTCAGACGCGAGCGCGGGGAGGCGATCGAGTTTTCCCTCAGCAGATCGCCACTCAATGACAATGTTTTTTCCCTCCACGTACCCAAGCTCGCGCAGACCTTGGCGGAACGCCTCGATGCGGGCCGAGTTAGCGGAAAGGGGGGAACCAAGTAGGTCTCCTATCCGCGGGATTTTCGTTGGCTGCTGCGCGTCGGCGAGATGAACAAGAGCGAGGGTCAGGAGTGCGATGAAGGCAGCTATTCTTGTGTTCACGGTTTTCTCCAGCTCAATTCCAGCGCAAGGGCCGTGCCAGACTCGCGCAGGTGGCTTCCTAAAGTCAAGACGCTGGAATCGCGGACGATTTTTTCGGGCGTGAGCTATCGGAGAATTACGAAAGCAGTGGCAAGGGTAGCAGTTTTGCTACCACGAGTAGCAGAAATGCTTCAGCTTCCCATTTTCGATTTCCGATTGCCGATTTTAGATTAGAAGACTAACGAGACCGCATGAGCCTTTCCCCTAATCGAAAATCCAAAATCTAAAATCCAAAATGTTTCTAGTGTAGTGTCTCACGCTGTTGGCACCTTATCCTAAGTTCGACAGGCGAAAC
>CAYOJC010000142.1:0-10150 GCA_964404195.1 uncultured Syntrophobacteraceae bacterium | reverse complement strand
TCTGCCGTGGCCACGCGCCTAGATATATCCATTAGTTATACGAGAGTCAGTAAGAAAGGATGAAGGATGAAAACTGAAAGCGGAAATAAAAACCTGCTCCGAATTTCCGCTTTCATCTTTCCGCTTTCAGCTTTTCTTATCTGAGGTTCCCGGTATGGCCCAACGAGTAGCGGCCCGGTTGCGGCCAGACCGTGAGGCCGTGCGGCTCGTCGCCGACGGGAACGCTTGTCATGGCGCCCGTCGTTGTATCGATGACGTAGACGACGTCGTCGTATCGGCCCGAGAGCCAAAGCTTCTTGCCATCGGCGCTGACGTTTCCCATGTCAGGGCTGCCGCCGCCGGGGATTTTCCACTTCGCCTCGATCTTTCGCGTTGCAAAGTCCATGACGGAAATGCTGCCCTTGCCGCGCGGCGGGCCGTATACGCGCGCGACGCCGCGATTGATCACATAGAGTTTCGTGCCGTTGCGGCTTGGGTACAGGCCGTGCGTGCCGGTGCCGGTTTCGATGAAGCCGACTTCTCTGAATGTCTTCCCGTCGATCAGAAACACGCCACCGGCCTTCATATCGGCGATGTAGAAAATCGCGCCGTCCGGCGAAATCCGAACGTCCTGCGGCATGCCGCCGCCCGACAGCTTGAGATAACCGACAACCTTGCGCTCGACGAAGTCGATCTTCGCCAAGCTGCCTGCGTATTCGCAGGTAAAGATAGCGTAGCGTCCGTCGATGGAAAAGTCGCCGTGATTGATCCCGGCGCATTCGGGCACCGCAAGCGAGACCTCCAACGCCATGGTTTGCGGGTCGCGAAAATCCAGCCTTTTGTGCTGTTCGGCCACGACGACCGCCCAGACGCCGTTGGGTGTGTAATACATATTGTAGGGATCGTCCACGGGAATGGATTGTCCCGGCTTGCCTGTCTTTGGATCGATCGGCGTCAGGCTCCCGTCCGTGCGCCCCTCCGCGTTGTTGTTCACCCATAACGTTTTCAAGTCCCACGACGGAACGATATGCTGCGGGTTCACGCCAACGCGATAGCGATCGACGACCTTGAGAGTCACGGGGTCGATCACGTAGACGTCATTCGACGTACGGTTGGGGACGTAGACGAGCGGCAATGCGCCGGCGACCGCAGGACTGAATTTCCCGGCGGCGGTTTCGCTGTAGAGATTCGACGGTTTTATCACCGGCGGCATCCCCGGCACCGTCTGGACGGCTCGCGGTGGAGGACGACCTTCGGGCTCGCCCGCTTCCGGCCGCCCCACAAGAGTGTCCGGGCGGAAACTCCACAGGAGCAAAACCGCCAGACCTAGCCCGACCATAATGTACAACCCATTGGGAACCTTACCCACGGCAATCTCCTATCCTGATGAACTTATCATGTAACGCTCTTCTCGTTCAATTCTTTCGCCGCTTCGAACTCCAACTAAAAGATTGACATCTCAGGATCACGTCGGATACGCTCCGCTCCAAAGTAAGGATGAGTGATTCCGACCGCGCAACCAAACTGCGCACGGACTATCGCCGGATGAAGGAGCGCGCGCCGCGTCTCGATATGCCGGCGTATCGCAAGCCGTTCGTGAGCGACCAGGAGCTCGCCGATATGTATTTCTATCTCGCGACGATAAAGCCGTCGCCAGCGGCGAAGGATCTCCCGCTGCCGAACTTTCCGTGAAGGCAAAAAGAAAATCTCGTCGCGGCAAAATTAATCTCGGTGGGAGCAAGCCGCGCGGCCTGCCGCTGCTGAAGCCGCTCTACGGCCCTGGGCCATACCAATATAAGAACGACCGCTGCCTGCTAGTGATTTATTGGGCGGAAGAAGATGTCGTTTGCGAAGTGTTGCCGCGAGAACTCGAGCCTCTCGATGGGAACGTGGTCGTGATGTGCTTTTTCGATTGCCCGGACGTAACCGGCATCGGGGCGCATAACTTCACAATGCCGTGCATTCCGGTGCGCTACGGCAAGTATACGGGCCAGTTTGTGCCTTACCTATATACGAGCACGGATGCCAGTTTGGCTTGTTATCGCGAAGTGCAGGGATGGCCGGCGGTCCTGGGAGAATCGACGCTGATCGAAGCGCAAAACCAGATTCGTGCCACGGTCGTCTGCAATGGGCGAGAGATCATCGCCGCCACGGCGGAGGTCGGCGGAAACAAGATCACGTCACTCGATTTCCTGCCGATCATCCTCTACAAAGAGATTCCCGCCCTCGACGGGCGCAAGCGCGAGGTCGCCTATCTGGCGACCTCGACTTCTCGTTTAGAAAATTTGGATTTTCGCGGCGGCTCAGGAACGCTTTCGTTTCCCAATCCCGGCGACGATCCGATCGCCCACCTGCGCCCGCTAAAAATTCAGCAGGCGCTCTACGGCACGCTCGACGACTTCTATCCGCAAACGATCCGGATTTTGCATCGCTACTGAACGGCGATCAGCCTCGACGCTGAATCTGTTCGCGCACAAGCCGCCGACGCTTGACACGCAAGATTGGCAGAGGTTATTCTCGCTCGCTGCCGGGCCTACACGGCAATCCACGGTGAAATCCTTGGAGAATGAACCATGCACATCGATTTTCACTGCCATCTCTATCCCGAAGAATATTTGAAGCGGCTCGAAGCCTCCAAAGGCGAAGTGAGGATCGAGAAGAACGACAAGGGCGAGAGGATCATTTTGAGCATGGGTGCCAGAGCCGGGCCGGTGACCGAGGATTTTTTCGATATCGAAGTGAGACTGGATAAGATCAAGCAGAACAGGATCGATATGCAGATCTTGACGACGCCTCACCCCGGCGTCGACCGATTTTCTCCCGATGAGAGCGCCGAGATGAGCCGCGTCATCAACGACGGCCTGGCGAAAGTCGTCAAGAAGTACCCGAAGCATTTTCAGGCTCTCGCCATGCTTCCGCTGATCGACACCAAGCTGGCTTTGAAAGAGCTCGACAGGGCGATTTTCGATCTCGGACTCAAAGGCATTTGCATGCTGACCAATATAGCCGGTCAAACTTCCGATTCTGATTTTCTGCTTCCGGTCTACGAGAGAGCGCAATCTCTGGGCGTCCCGATTTTCATTCACCCGACGACTCCGGTGGGCGCCCAGGTCATGAAGGAATGGCGGCTGGCGATCATTCTCGGGTTCGAATTCGACATCATGCTTTCCGCGACGAGGCTCGCCTATTCCGGAATTCTCGAAAGGTTCCCCGAGCTGAAATTCGTCATCGCTCACCTCGGCGCCGGAATACCGTTCCTTGCCGCCAGGATCGACCGCGGCTACCATGATCCGACCTGCGGCATCAAAACGAAGAAGCCGACCTCGGAATATTTGAAGGAGCTGCATACCGACGCCGTATGCTTTTACCAGCCGGCCCTCATGATGGCCTATGAATTTTTCGGCGCCGACAGGATGGTCATGGGCAGCGACTTCCCGCTCCCGATCGGCGACCTCGAGGCCGCCGTTCCCAGCATCGAAGAGATGAATATATCCGACGAGGAGAAAGAGAAAATTTTAGGGAAAAATGTTGAAAGGCTGCTGAGACTGAATCAATGAACGACAGACCCGCAGGATTGGTGACCGGCGCGGCTACAGGGATCGGACGGGCCGCCGCCCTGGCGCTGGCCAAAAACGGCTATGACGTTGTGATCAACTTCAGCCGCAGCGAGGACGCGGCCAAGGCCACCGCCAGGGACGCGGAGGCCGCGGGCGCGCGGACCTTGCTCTATCGCTCAGACGTGAGCGACGACGCGTGCGTGCGCGCCATGCTAGCGGCGACGGAAAAGAAATTTGGACGTCTCGATGTGCTGATCAACAACGCGGGAACCACGATCGATGTCGAGCCCAAAAATTTGGACGAAGTGAAAGTGGAAGACTGGAACCGCGTCTTTGCCGTCAACGTGCTCGGGCTGTTTCTCGTCACCCGCGCCGCCGTGCCGCTGCTAAGAAAATCGCCGAACGCCGGCATCGTCAACACGTGCAGCATCGCTGGCCTGCGCCCGAGCGCGCAGCCGCTGCCCTATGCCGCCAGCAAGGCCGCCGTCGCCAATCTTACGAAGACGCTCGCCAACGCGCTGGGCCCCGAGATCCGCGTCAATGCCGTCGCGCCGGGATGGATGGAGGGAGACTGGATGAAGAGAACCCTGGCGGAAAACTACGACGGGCTGATGGCGCGCCGCGCGAAGTACACGCCGCTCAAGCGCTGCTGCACGGCGGAGGACGTCGCCGAAACCATGATGAGTCTCATCCTCGGCAATCGCTTCGTCACCGGCGAGATCGTCATCATCGACGGTGGATTCTCAAGCACGACCTAGCCCTTCGCAATCTCAAATTTTGGTTCGACAAGCTCACCACCCTGAGGGAACTCGAAGGGCAAATCTCAGGTGGCAATATGAAATTTGAGATCTGTCCGCCACAGTACTTTGGCGGAGAGATTCCGAGCGGAGCGAGCACAAGAGCGGAGCGAGCACAAGAGCGGAGCGAGCACAAGAGCGGAGCGAGGACCCATGCTTGAAGGCGTCGTTCGATTTCCCCCTGACTTCGCGGCCCGGTACCGCGCGAAGGGATACTGGGAAGACCGGTCTCTCGCCGACACTTTTTCTGAGGTATTCGCCAAATACGCCGATCGCGTGGCAATCATCGATCGCGATCAGCATGTCAGTTACGCTCAACTCGACGAGCGCGCGACGCGGCTGGCGCTGAACCTGCTCGACGAAGGTCTCCAGCCGCTCGACCGCGTGGTCATGCAGCTTCCCAACGTCGTCGAGTTCGCTTACCTATACTTTGCGCTCCAGAAAATCGGCTGCATTCCGATCATGGCGCTTCCCACCCACCGCTACCGCGAGATGAGTCAGTTCGTCGAGCTGTCCGGCGCGGTGGCGTGCGCGGCGCCGGATCGGACAAAAGACTTTGATTACAAAGAACTGCTCCGGAGAATCCGCGCGGCGAGCAAGACGCTGCGATTGGGCATCATCCTCGGCGAAACGCCGGCAGGATTCTTGTCGTTGACCGAGCTCATTGGGCGGCAAAGCAAGCGGTCGCCGGAAGAGCTCAAGAAAATCAACATCGATCCGGAAGACCCCGCGCTGTTCCAGCTCTCCGGCGGCACCACCGGCATTTCCAAGCTCATACCGCGCACGCATAACGATTACGTCTACAATTCCAAAACAGCGGCGTCCGTGACGGCTGTCGGGCCGGACAAAATTCTGCTCGACGTGTTGCCCCTCGCGCACAATCTGCCGCTCGCCTGTCCCGGCTTGCAGGGCTTCCTGCTTCACGGCGGCAAAGTGGTGCTGGCGAACACGACGCGCGGCGAAGATATTTTCCCTTTAATCGAGCGCTACCGCGTCACGCACGTTCACGTGGTTCCCGCACTCCTGATCCGCTGGCTCAACGACCCGCTGATTGTAAAATTCGATTTGTCGTCATTGCAAGTCATTCAGAGCGGCGGCCAGCGGCTTCAGCCCGAAGTGCGCCGCCGCACCAAGGAGCTGATCCCGAGCGTCGCCGTGCAGGAGAATTTCGGCATGGCCGAGGGCATGCTGATGTTCGTCCGGCTCGACGATCCGGACGAAGTGAGGATGGAGACCGTGGGACGGCCGATCAGCCCCGACGACGAAGTCCGGCTCGTGGACGACGACGACAACGAGGTGGCGCCGGGAGAGGTCGGCGAGTTTCTGGCGCGCGGCCCCTATACGCTGCGCGGCTATTACGGCGTGCCGGAGTATAACGCCAAAGCGTTTACCAAGGACGGTTTTTATCGCTCGGGCGATTTGATGCGCCGCCATCCGTCCGGAAATTATCTGGTCGAAGGGCGCAAGAAGGATCTGATCAACCGCGGCGGCGAGAAGGTCAGCGCCGAGGAGATCGAAAATCTCATTCTGTCCCACCCGGCGATTCAGAACGTCGCCTGCGTGCCGATACCCGATCCGATTCTCGGCGAGCGCATGTGCGCCTGCGTGATTCTTCGCCGCGGCAGTGCTTTGACTCTCAAGGAGCTTGTGACATTTCTCGCCAAAGAAGAGATCGCGAAGCACAAATTGCCCGAGCGGTTGGAGATCATGGACGACTTTCCGCTCTCGCCGTTCGGCAAAGTGTCGAAAAAAGATCTGACGGCAAAGATCGCGTTGAAGCTACGGCAAGAGGGCAGCAGGATCGATTGACAAGCCGTTCTCCGCCGGACTATCGTCCTCTCGGCGGACCAGACGCTTTCGAGCAGCCGGCGCAGGATAGGACAAAATATGCGGCCTTGTAGAATCATCGCGGCTGTCACCGCGCTCGTCGCGTTTTTCGCTCTCTCCTCTTCCCCCGCCGCTCAAGAACTGAAAAGGATCAGAATCGCCTACCCGAGCAACTCCATATGCTGCCTGCCCCTGTTCGCCGCGCTCCAGTGGAAGATTTTCGAGGAGAACGGTCTGCAAGCAGAAATCATTCAAGTCCGATCCCAAGTCGGCAATGTCGCCCTGGCCGGCGGCGAGATCCAATATTTCGCCGGAGTCGGACCCGCTTCGCTGAGCGCCACGTTGAGGGGCATGGCTTCGAGAGCCGTCTGGTTTGCCTCCGATCAGCTCATCTACTCTCTCATTGCGCGGCCCGAGCTCCGGAATTTAAAAGATCTGCGAAATAAAAAGATCGGCCTTACGGGACTCGGGGGAACTATGCACGTCGCGCTGCAAATCGCTTTGGAGTCCGTGGGCGAGAGCCCGAAGAATTTCGTCTATTTGAGCCTCAGCGCCGCGCAACTGCTGCCGGCGGTCGAGACGGGGGCTATCGACGCGGCCGTCTTTAGCCCGCCTTTCGTTTCGTTTGCGCAGAAAAAAGGGTTGAAGGAGGTCCTCGACGTCGGCTCGCGCGTCAAGATGCCGCTGGGCGGCCTCACGACGTTGGCGACGACGATTCAAAATCGGCCGGACGAGCTGAAAAGAGTCGTCCGCTCTTTGCAAACGGCGAGACAACAATTTCTCAAATCAAAGGAAAAGAGCAGGGCGATGATCGCCGATTTTCTCAAGGTCGACCGGCAGGCGGCGGAAGACACCTATCTCGACGTCGGAAGAACGGCCGGCGGCAGCGGCGTGCCGACGCGCGAGGGGATCGACCAGATCGTCAAGTCCCTCCAGGCGGCGGGCCAGTTCACGGATCGAAAAGTGGCCTTTGAAGAAGTCGCCGACGATAAAATCGCCAAAGAGGTTGCCAGGGAGCTCGGCTACAAGATCAACTGAAGAGCGAAGGTGAAACATGCAGGGTGATGGGACTGCGAACAAGTACGTGCGTCACTATGTGGCGATCGTCACGCCGTTTAAAGAGAACTTCGAGGTCGATGAGCAGGCGCTGCGCAAGCACTTGCGCTACTTCATGCAGCCCCTCTTCGCCGGCGCCGGCGGCGCGGTGATCATCAACCCGGAAGCGGGCGAGATCTTCTACCTCAGCCGCGAAGAGAAACGGAGAAACATCGAGATCGCCATGGAGGAGTGCGGCGGCAAGGTCCCCGTCTTCGCGGGAGTTGTCGATCTAAGAACGGAGGACGCCGTCAAGGTCGCCGTGGATGCCAAGGAGCGCGGAGTGGACGGCCTCTTTCTCATACCGCCGATCGGGATGATGGACATCACGACCTCCTGGGACCCGGAAAAATATCCCGAAGTTTGGATCGACATGGCGAAAGCCGAGTTGGAAGCAGCCGACCTTCCCGCTATCGTCCATCCGGTGGCCGGCCGAACGCCGACTTTCGGCATCGGCCTGCCGCTCGCGCCGGCGCTTCTCATGTGCCGGGAAATTCCCAACATCGTCGGTTGGAAAATGACCTACAGCTACGAGGGGACTAAAATCATCGCCAAGGGTCTGAAGACGCTGGATCGACACGTGGCCGTGCTGATCGCGACGGGCCGCTACTTTCACGAGCATTTGTCGACCGGCATCCTGGAAGGCACGCTGTCCGGTTCTTACAACTACGCGATGGAGCCGATGATGGCCCACCTGGCGGCCTGGAAGAAGCGGGACGTCGCGGAAGCGTGCCGGATTTGGAATTCCGGCATGGCCGAGCTGCACGGTTACGTCTACTCGGACTATTCCCGCCTGCACGTCCGATACAAGGCAGCCACGTGGCTGAGAGGGCTCATCCCGTCACCTTTTATGCGGCCGCCTCAGCCGCAACCGAGAAAGGAAGAGGTGCGGAGCCTGGGTGAGTTGCTGAAGAAATCGGGTTTGAGCGTGATCGAAGACGACGCCATCGGCTACGTCGTGAACCGGTTGAAGCGATAGGGAAGCTCATCGAACGATGAGCGCGATCAACGAAGGCTCTTTCCCTCGTCAACGCGTCATGCCGAACGAGCTGATATCCCCGCCGGAAAAAAAAGTGCCAATGAGGTTGCCACGCGTGATCGGAAGATCGAGACGCGACGGATTTTTTTCGTCGTGATGGATGGTGATTCGAGCCGGGCGCGGCCGCCGCAAGTGATTGCGCGCGAGCGCTTGCAGTGAATTCACCGGCGCCTCGTCGTCGGCGCACTTGATGCGGATCGCGATCCGCTCGCCGGCCTGGAACAAACGCGCGGTCGCCACGATCGGAATGCGCAGCTCGTAGATTTTGCCCGGCTCCAGCGGCTCGCGCCCTTCATGCACCTGGATCGGCTCCCACCGCTCGCTTTCCTCGCGCACGCGGCGCTGCGAAGCGCGCAGCCAGCCGCGCGTCAGCTCGTGCTCCTTGCCCTCCCGATCGACGAGTAGCAAGGTTGCGAACACGAGCGCTTCCGTGTCGGTGGTGGAGAGATACAGCGTGAGGACGCTCGGACCTAAAACTTCCGTGTTCTCGACCAGCGGTGGCGTGGCGTAGGTCAACGCGCCGTGCTCAGCGCTCGATTCGTTGAACGAATCCGCGCCTTCCTCCGGCCAAAGCTCGTGCTCGCTCAGCAGATTTTCTTTGTGCAGAAAAAATGTCGTCCAGCGCGCTTCGGGCGGCGGCCAGTCGTCGAGCGATTTCCATTCGCCCGTCGGCGGAATGAAGCAGCGGATCGGCGGCTCGTTCATGACGCCGGTGTCGATTCGCTTCAGCCAGTAGTCGAACCAGCGTAGCGACTCGTCCTGATACTGATAGAGCGGGCGGTCGAGATAGATCGGTGGGCCGATGACTATCTTCTTCGGCCCTTTCCAATCTTTCCACGCCGTGAAGGCGCCGGGCAGGTGAAGTCCGTAGTTGCCCCAGCAACCGCCCAGATAGGCGGGTACGGTCGCCTCAGCGTCGCGAGCATTGCGCGCGCGCCAGAACGGTCCATCGAGCGGCTGTAGCACCACGTCGACGACCAGCGCGTTGGTCCCCGCCTCCGGATTTTCGAGCGCTTCACGCAGCGCCGGCACCGCCATGATCTCCTCATCGCGCATCGCTTGCTCGATCGCGCGCCGATAGGCATCTTCGCCGTTCGTCTCTTTGTAGATGCTCCGGTAGTTGGGCTGGTGCAGGCTGTTGCGCCAGTGGGTGATGAAACCATGCGCCAGGATGCCGCCGTGGTAGGAGCGGTGGCGATATTCGTCCGTGCCGGCGAATGGCGCGAAGATCGCCTTGAGCGGTTTGGGACCGGCCGCAGCCACGGCCTTGGCCAGCTTGGCGAAATACGATACGCCGAACATTCCCACGTTGCCGGTGCTCCACGGCTGTGCGGCCAGCCAGTCGATGAGATGGCAGATGTCCTGGATCTCGGTCGGGCCGAGCAATTGGTAGTAGCCCGTCGATTTGCCCGTGCCGCGCACGTTGAACACCGCGTGGACGTAGCCGCGGCGGGCGAAGAAAGTCGAATCGCCGCTTTCCATCCAGCCGCGCATCGACGTAAATCCGACGGGGCGTATCGGCGGCGATTGGAGTTCCTTGTTGTAAGCGTGGGCGCCGAGGATCACGGGAAATCTCTCGGACGACTCAGGGCGATAGATATCGCCGTCCAACACCGTGCCGTCGGGCATGCGAACCTTCACGTCGCGCTCCACCGCGACGCCGTATTTCCGGTCCGACGTGGACCACTTGCGCGTGAACATGAAGGTGCGGACCTCCTAGATAAGGATAGACGGAAGAATCCATTTTCCGCCAATATCCCAAGCCGGGAGAAATGTCCATCCTTGCAAGCACGTAAGGCACACTAGTGTAGTGTCTCACGCTGTTGGCACCTTATCCTAAGTTCGACAGGCGAAAC
>CAYOJC010000141.1:0-10421 GCA_964404195.1 uncultured Syntrophobacteraceae bacterium | reverse complement strand
GTTTCGCCTGTCGAACTTAGGATAAGGTGTCAACAGCGTGAGACACTACACTAGCAAGGCGCTTACGCCTTCGCCTAACAGCCGCCCGGATATAACCGCATGAAGCTTGTCTTGCTCCCGGGACTGGACGGCACCGGTATACTCTTTGAGCCGCTCATTCGAGCTTTGCCGAAAAACTTGTCTCCGATCGTCCAGGCGTATCCCGGCGATGTGCCGTTGTCGTATGAGGAGCTTCTGCCTCATGTTCAATCCGCGCTCCCAATGGCCGAGCCTTTCATCATACTCGCCGAATCGTTTTCGGGACCGCTGGCTCTTCGCATTGCCACTACCAATCCCCCTGGTCTCAAGGGAGTAATTTTATGCGCCTCGTTTATCTATAACCCGACTCGTTTTCCGAAATCGTGTCGGCGTTTGATACAACCGTTCGTATTCAGCCGTTGGCCGGCCTGGCTCGGAGCGCGCGCGCTGCTGGCCGGCTATTCCAAGCCCGCCGTATTCGAGCTTGTTCAGCGCGCGCACAAACTCGTTACGCCGGCAGTTCTGGCGGCGCGGGCGCGTGCAATCACCGTCGTCAATGCGGCGGACGCGCTTGCCGCCTGCCGTCTTCCGATTCTGTACATCGCGGGCTCGCGTGATCGCCTGGTGCCCAAGCGCAATCCAACCCGAATCCAGCGCGTCAATCCGGGGGTCAAGATCGTTGCGCTTCCCGCGCCGCACCTGGTGCTGCAAAACGCGCCCGAAGCCGCGGCGAAGGTCATCGCGCAATTTGCCGCGGAAGTGGCCTGATGTTAGGAAGGGAAATGGGAAATCTCGCCCAGGTTGGAGCGGCTAAATCTTTCTGACGGGAGGAACTATGTCGAAGAAATTATTTGTGCCGTTGACGCTCGCGGTTTTTCTCTGCTCTCCCCTTCCATCCTGGTGCCAGGACGCCTTGCTGGACGGCGCCGGTAAAAAAGTCGTCGAGTCTTACTGCGTCCAGTGCCACGATCTTGGCACGGTGACGCGCGCCGGATATAACCAGGCAGGATGGCGCAATAATCTTCATATGATGATCAACGTCGGCTCGGCCCTGCCGCCGGATCAGGTCGAAATGCTGACGCAATACTTGGCAAAAAATTTCCCGAAGCGGCCGAAGCCCAAGGCGGTCGTGATTCCGGGCAGCGCGAAGGTCTCTATCAAAGAATGGGTCGTACCCACACCCGGCTCGCGGCCGCACGATCCGCTGGCGACTGCCGACGGCGCGATTTGGTACACGGGACAATTCGCCAACGTGCTCGGGCGGCTCGATCCGAAAACCGGCAAGATCAAGGAATATCCTCTGACGCCGAAGGCGGGCCCGCACGGACTCGCCGCCGACAAGGACGGCAACATCTGGTATACGGCAAATTTCGGCAGCCGCGTCGGCAAGCTCAATCCTAAAACCGGCGAGCTGACCGAATATTTCATGACCGATCCCGCGGCGCGCGATCCGCACACGCCGATCTTCGATCAAAAAGGAACTCTCTGGTTTACGGTGCAAGGTGGAAATATGGTCGGACGACTCATCCCACTGACCGGCGAGTTGAGGCTCGTCGCTTCGCCTACGCCGAAGTCGCGGCCTTACGGCATGGTGGTCAATTCCAAAGGCATCCCGTTCTTCGTCGAGTTCGGCAGCAACAAGATCGCCGCCATCGATCCGGCCACGATGCAAATCCGCGAATATGTTTTGCCGAACGCGGAGAGCCGGCCGCGCCGGATAGCCATCACCAGCGACGACGTTCTTTGGTACTCGGATTATTCCCGCGGTTATCTCGGCCGCTTCGATCCGGCGACCGGCAAGACGACCGAGTGGCCTTCCCCCGGCGGACCCAAATCGCAACCTTATGGAATGGCGGTCGTTAAGAATATCATCTGGTATAGCGAGGCGGGAGTTGAGCCGAACACTATCGTGCGCTTCGATCCCAAGACGGAGAAATTCCAAACCTGGACGATCCCGTCCGGGGGGGACATCGTGCGCAACATCGACGTCACGCGCGACGGCAATCTCGCGCTGGCTTGCAGCGGCGTCAACCGCGTCGCGCTGGTCGAGCTGAAGTAAGCAGCCGCTATTTCTTTTTGCGTTTTCTCCGCGCCGGAACTTTAGCGCCCGCGCGGCGCGCTTCCGAAAGGCCGATCGCGATCGCCTGCTTCCGGCTCTTCACCCTTTTGCCGGATCGCCCGCTCTTCAATTTTCCTCTCTTGCGCTCATGCATCGCCCGGCGGACTTTCTCCGCCGCTTTTTTGCCATACCTGGCCATTGTTGCTCCTCCTTATACGTGATGCGTGACTGCTCTTTAATTCTTGCACCTTCGAGAGAACCTTTGAAGTAGGGTAAAAGCTTGAGATAGACAAAACGCGCCTGGACTCCCCGCAAAGCGGCTCCGGGAATTTTTCGGGCGTGGAAATGAAGATGGTGCGAATTCTTAAACGGAAGCGAGTGAGGGGGGCCTTACCCCTCTTCCGCCTCTTCGTAATACTGCTCGCGCTCGGCGAGATCTTCGAAGCGGGTGTACTCGCTCAGGAAGGCCAGGTTGACGGTGCCGATCGGACCGTTGCGCTGCTTGGCGACGATGATCTCCGCGATCCCCTTGTCCGAAGATTTTGTATTGTAGACCTCGTCCCGGTAAATAAATGCAATCACGTCGGCGTCCTGCTCGATCGCGCCGGACTCTCTCAAGTCGGCCATCATGGGACGCCGGTCCCCCCGGTCCTCCACGCGGCGATTGAGCTGCGAGAGCGCGATGACCGGCACGCGCAGCTCTTTCGCCAATGCCTTGAGCGAGCGGGAAATTTCGGAGATCTCCTGCTCGCGGTTCGAAGCGTTTCCCATCCCGCGCATGAGCTGGAGATAATCCACGATCACCAATCCCACTTTTTTGTCCCGGTCGCGAATCAGGCGGCGCGTTTTGGCCCGCAGCTCCAGGACGGAGATCGCGGGCGTGTCGTCGATATAGATGAGCGCCTCGTGAAGTTTTCCCGCGGCGTTGGCCAGCTTGGGAAAATCGCGCTCGCCTAAATACCCCGCTCTGACTTTGGAATTGTCCACGCGAGCTTCCGAGCAGAGCATTCTCAGAACCAATTGCTCTCGCGCCATCTCCAGCGAGAAGACGGCCACGCCCATGCCCGCGTTCAACGCGGCGTTGGCGGCGATGTTCAACGCAAAGGCGGTCTTGCCCATGCTCGGCCGCCCCGCCACGATGATCAGTTCCGAGGGCTGAAGGCCGGCGGTCAATTTGTCGAGGTCTTTGAATCCCGTCGGCACGCCGGTGACGAGCTCTTTCCGTTCGTAGAGCCTCTCGACCGCCTTCAACGTGTCCTTGATCATGTCGCCGATGGAGACGAACGACGCCTTGATCTTCTTTTCCGCGATGTCGAAGATCACTTTCTCCGCGGCGTCGAGAAATTCATCCACGTTGCCCTGCTCTTCGAAGCCCCGGGTCGCGATCTCCGTCGCCGAGGTGATCAGTTGGCGCAAGATCGCCTTTTCTCTGATGATGCGGGCGTAGTGGGCGATGTTGGCCGCCGTGGGAACCTGGTCGGCGAGCGAGGCAAGATAGGTCGAGCCCCCTACGGCCTCGAGCTCGCCCTTTCCTTTGAGCAGCTCGCTCAGGGTGATGAGGTCCGCCGGCTCGCTCCGGTCGGTCAGCTCCAGCATGGCGCGGAAGATCTTCCGGTGGGACTCGCGGTAGAAATCCACCGGGGTGATAATTTCGAGGACGCGATTGATCGCCTCGTTCTCCAGCAGGATACCGCCCAGCACCGACGCCTCGGCCTCGAGGTTTTGCGGCGGAACTTTGCGAAGATTATCGTCTACGGACGCCATGGATTACGATTTTTAGTTTTGAATGTTGACCCATTCGACCATTCGGCAGGCTCATGGTGGTGAGCAAAGTCGAACCACGGCGCTCAGGGTCAACCCTGAGGATCTCGAAGGGTTGAGTTTTGAATTGAAAGAGTTGAAGTGAATCACAGCGAGTTGAAGTTACACCAAGAAAAACAAAAAGCAAGAAATATTTTTTATTTCTGCAAAAGTTTTTTTGGCGCGCGTCAACTCGGCGCGAGCTCGCGCGCAAGAAAGTCGGCGACGAGCGGCCACGCGAGCTCGGCTGCGTGCGGATAGTAGCCCGGCGTGCCGGGATCGACGAAGCCGTGGCCGCCGAAAGGAAAGAAATGCCATTCGAGACGTTGTCGGTTGGCTAGGAAGGCGTCCCACATGCGCTGCTGAATGGAAGTCGTCGTAACGATGTCGTCGGCGCCGTATAACACGATCGACGGGCAGCGAATCCGCCGCGCCGATTCCCACGGCGGAGAGGGCCGCAAATTCGTCACGGGCTCGTCTTTTACCGTCGGATAGTAACCGAGGAAGGCCCGCACCGCGGGCGTCGCGGCAACAAAGTGGATGCCGATGCGCCCTCCCATGCAGTAACCGGAAACCGCGACGCGCTTGGGATCGACCTGCGGACGCGAGAGCGCATAGCTCCAACCCTCGGTAATCACGCGGACAAATTCGGCGTCGGAAGTTTTCGCCTGAATCTGGCGGCCGGTGTGGATGTGCGTCACGTCGGGATGGCCGAGCATCTCATAAAGATTGGGGACGACCGTGGTGTAGCCGAGCCTTGCGAATTTGAGCGCCTCGATCTTGATGTAATCGGTGACGCCGGTGTTCTGATGGACGAGAAGCAGCGCCGGTCCTCGCTCGGTTCGCTCTGGATAAGCGATATAGCCGGGAATCGAATCTTTTTCAGCGGTCAACGCGCGCTCAAGGATTTTCATCGACGTAAACTCGCGTGAAATTGTTCGATCGGCAATCATTAGCACGCGTCAAGTTGGCAGCACAAGAACAATTTTGATGCGGCGGGTCAAGAAACGAGCATAACGAGGCGCGAGCACCGAGCCGACTGAGGCGTACTCTTCTTGTACGCCGCAGGGAGCGCGAGGTGCGATGAACGAAGTTAGGCGAAGTTTATTGGCCCGCCGCCTAGCTTGCAGGCCGCCGCAATGGCCCGGCAAAGAGCGTCGGAGTCCGTGAGATCGTTCAAGATGACGCGCGCGCCCGCTCGTTCCAGCGCATCCTTATTATACGGACCGGTGGTAACGCCGATAAATTCGCATCCGGTCGCCAGCGCCGCTTGAACGTCCCGCGGCGTATCGCCGACGAGAACGGTCGTCCGTGGCTCGCGGCCGAACAGTTGGGCAAAGCGGCCGCGCGCCGACGGCGGCAGCGCCTCCCGGAGCTCGCCGTCCTCCGAATAGGCGCCGCAAAGAAATCGCTCGAAGCCTATGCCGGCGGATTCGAGCTTTAACCTCGCCGTAGCTTCGGTAGAGCCGGTGAGAAGCCCGGTCGCGCAAATGGAAATAGCGCGAACCGCCTCGACGGCCCGGCCCGCGCCGGGAAGCGCGCGCGCGGGAGAAAGCTTGAGCTCGCGCGCCAGATTACGCGCGTAAGTTTCAAACGCCAGAGTACGGCGCGCTTCAAGGTCAGACGGCGCCAGATCGAGCCGGCGAACTACTTCCATGAGGATCGCGGCATCGGTCAGGCCGGAGACTTCTTCGGCGGCAAAGATCGGACAGGCGACGCCGAACACCTCTTGGAACGCGGCGGAGAAACATTTCCCCGCAGCCTTGCCGCAGTCCACGAGCGTGCCGTCGATGTCGAAGAGAACCAAAGAGTGGGGAGAGGACATTAGTTTAAGGGTTTAAAGGTTCCAGGGTTTAAGGCTAGCGCAGAAAAACAAATGAAGATGCGACTTTAATCTCGAGGACTTTACCCTTCAACCCTTAAACCCTTAAACTCTGAAACCCTTCAACCTTTTGATCAACCCTGAGACTGTTCGAGCCGATTCACTAACTGACCCAGTTGCCTACTCAGCCGTTTGGGCAGCCGGTTGCCGAACTGGGCGAAGTGTTTTTCGATGTCCGGAATCTCGGCTCTCCAGGCCTCCAGATCGAACCGCAAAAGTTCCTTGATATTCTGCGGCGGAATCTCAAGCCCGCGAAGATCGATGTCTCTCTCGTTTGGCAAATAACCGATCGGCGTCTGTCTCGCGCCGGCCTTGCCCTCGAGCCGCTCGCACATCCATTTGAGCACCCGGCTGTTGTCGCCGAATCCGGGCCACAGCCACTTGCCGTCGGCGCTTTTGCGGAACCAGTTCACGTAGAAGATGCGCGGCGCTTTGGCGCCGAGCTTATCGCCCATGTCGAACCAGTGCTGGAAATAATCCGCCATGTTGTAGCCGCAAAACGGCGTCATGGCGAATGGGTCGCGCCGGAGGACGCCGACCTTGCCGATGATCGCCGCGGTGGTCTCGGACGCAGCCGTCGCGCCGAGAAAGACGCCGTGATCCCAGTCGAACGATTCCTTCACGAGCGGCACGACGCCGGAGCGCCGACCGCCGAAAATAAAAATGTCGATCGGCACGCCTTCGGGCTTCTCCCAATCGCTCGAAATGGCAGGACACTGCGCGGCCGGCACCGTGAAGCGCGCGTTTGGATGCGCGGCCGGCTCTTTCCCGCCGGGCGACCAGTCGCGGCCGCGCCAGTCGATCGCGTGCTTCGGCGGCGGACCGTCCATTCCTTCCCACCACACGTCGCCGTTGTCGGTCAGCGCGCAGTTGGTGTAGATCACGTTTTGCTTGAGCGTGTCCATCGCCATCGGATTGGATTGGCGCGACGTCCCCGGCGCGACGCCGAAGAAGCCGCTCTCAGGATTGATCGCGCGGAGCCTGCCGTCCGGACCGATTTTCATCCAGGCGATGTCCTCGCCGACGGTTTCGCACTTCCAGCCCGGAATGGTCGGCACGAGCATGGCGAGATTGGTTTTGCCGCAGGCCGACGGGAAAGCCGCCGCGACGTGATACTGTTTGCCGGTGGGATTGGTGAGCCTCATGATCAGCATGTGCTCCGCCATCCACCCTTCGCGTTTGGCCATGGCGGAGGCGATGCGCAGCGCGAGGCATTTCTTTCCGAGCAAGGCGTTGCCGCCGTAGCCGGAGCCGAAGGACCAGATCAGATTCTCCTCGGGAAACTGGCTGACGTATTTCTTATCCATCGGCGCGCAGGGCCAGGTGGAATCCTTCTGCCCTTTGGAGAGCGGCGCGCCGGCCGAATGAAGGCAGGGTATAAAGTCGCCCTTGGGACCGAGAGCTTCGATCACTTTCGTTCCCATCCGCGTCATCATGTTCATGTTGCAAACGACGTAGGGACTGTCGGTGATCTGGACGCCGATCTTCGCGATCGGCGAGCCGATCGGTCCCATCGAGAAGGGAATCACGTACATCGCGCGCCCCTTCATGCTTCCTTTATATAGCGCCGTCATCGTCCGCTTGAGTTCGCCGGGGTCGATCCAGTTATTCGTCGGACCGGCCTCGTCCTTCGTGCGGCTCGCGATATACGTGCGGTCTTCGGTCCGGGCGACGTCGCTCGGATCGGAGCGGAACAGGAAACTGTTGGGCCGCGCCTTCAGCGCGACGCCCATCCCGCCTTCGACCATTCCGGCCATCAGCCGATCGTACTCCTGCTTGCTTCCGTCGCACCAGTAAACGGAATCGGGTTGGCACATTTGTTCTACTTCGCGCACCCACTGGTTGAGCCGTTCGTTGCTCACTGTGTAAGGCATCCGCTTCCCTCCAAAAAAAATCACGCCGCAAACGAGCGCTTGCGGCGGTTCGAGCCCGCATGAAGTCCCGCGAGCGCGTTCACGCATCATGGAAGAGAGGGCAAGTACAAACCCAATCTACCACTATTTCTTAGGCGAAAACCCGGCGGAAATCAATCGGGGAGCGGCGGGCTTAGTATCTGGATAGCCTGGTCCAGCTCTTTGTGGCTGCCGAGCAACACGAGGACATCTCCCCCCGCCAGACGGAACTCCGCCGTCGGATTATGGATCGACTTTCCGTCTCTGACCACGGCGATCACGGTCACGCCCGTCAGCGCGCGCAGCTCGATCTCTTCGAGGCTTTTTCCCGCCGCGGGCGACGCTTCCAGGACTAAAACAGTATCGGTGGTGGTTCCGGCGAGGTATTGGCTGATCTCGTCCAATTGTCTTCCCTGGAGGCGCAAGCCCCGGAGCGCGCCGTAGTGCTCCTTGCGAACGAGACCGACTTGCAGGGATATCAGATTGCGCGGCATGTGATATTCCTGCAGCACTCGGGCAAAGATCTCCACGGAAGTTTCGAACTCTTCCGGGATCACCTGATTCGCTCCCAGGCGGTAGAGCCGGTCGATTTCCGCGACGTAGCGCGTGCGCACGATAATCGATAGTTCGGGCCGCCCGCTGCGCGCCTGAGAGACGATGCGCGCGGTGGCCATAGGATCGGAGACGGCGACGACGAGAACCCGCGCGCGCTCGATGCCGATCCGGGAGAGAATCTCCGGCCGCGTTCCATCCCCGAAAACGATCGGCTCGCCCGCGTTTTTTGCGGCGCGCACCACGGACGGGTCCATCTCCAGGATTTGATAGCGTATGCCGACCTCTTTGAGCACCCGCGTGAGGTTCTGTCCGTTCAAGCCGTAGCCGACGACGATGACGTGACCGGCCTCGGCGCTCTCGCTCTTTGCCTCTGCATCGCCTGCGGCGGGACGATAACCGACCGCGCTCTCCAGACGGAAACCCAGGCGATGGCTCCACTGAATCAAAAACGGCGTTGCCATGAGGCTCAGGATCGAAGCCGTCAAAAACATCTGGCCGCTGTTCTCGGTCAACAGGCCGTGCGCCCGCCCGGCTTCCGCGAGCACGAAAGAGAACTCGCCCATTTGCGCGAAGCTCATTCCGATCACCAGGCCGAGTCGGAGCGAGCCGTACAGCAGCCAAAAAAGGAGCAGGATCACGCCGGCTTTGATAAAGACCAGTGAAAGCAGCGCGATCAACTGTCTCGGCAAGTCCACCGAGACAAAACCAAGGTCGAGCAGCATGCCCACCGACATGAAGAATATGCCGCTGAAACAATCCCGCAACGGCAAGAGGTCCGCGACCATCTGGTGGCTATACTCCGACTCCGAAAGGAGAAGCCCGGCGACGAACGCTCCGAGCGCTAGCGATAGGCCGAACTCCGACGACAGCCACGCGGTTCCCAACGAGACAAGTAAAATAAACAACGTGAATAGCTCCCGGTTCTTCAGCAGCGCCACGTGGTGCAGCAGCCGGGGCAGCGCGTAGCGAGCGGCGACGACAATCGCGCAGATCGCAAAGAGCGCTTTGGCCAACGCCCAGAGTAGAATGGAATACGAGATCGATTCGGAGGCGCCCAGGGCGGGAATGAAGAGCATCATCGGAACGAGCGAGAGATCTTGAACGACGAGCATGCCCGTGGCGATGCGGCCGTGAAGCGCATCCATCTCTCCCCGATCGCTGTAGATTTTTAAGATGACCGCGGTGCTGCTGTTGGCGACGAGAAAGCCGTAGAACAGAGCCGTGGCCAGCGGCACCTCGAAATAAGCCGCTAGCCCGGTGACGACTAAAACCGTTAGGAGAATCTGGAGCAGCCCGGCCCAAATCGCATACCCGCGCACCGAAGCGATCTCGGCCAATGACATCTCCAGCCCGATGGTGAAGAGCAAAATAACGACGCCGATGTTCGCGATGGCCGTCACCGTCGCGACGTCGCTGACGAGCTTGAGCCCGTGCGGGCCGATGACGACGCCCGCCAGCAGAAAGCCGACGATCGCCGGAATCCCTAAACGCTGGAAGAGAAAGACGATCGAGATCGTGACCGCAAGGACGATAAGGAGTTCTCTGAGGATACCGAATTCAGACATGTGCGAAAGGCAAAATTCAGGCGAGCCTGATAGCTGCAGAGCCTACGGCGATTTGTATTGGGCGGTTACGGTAGTGTGTATGCCGCCGCGGATATTGAAGTCGCCGACCACGGTAATCGACTTCGGCCGGCACGCGCGCACGAGGTCGTCGAGGATACGGTTGATCACATCTTCGTGAAAAGCGCCTTCGTCGCGGAACGACCAAAGATAAAGCTTGAGCGATTTGAGCTCGATGCACAGTTGGTCCGGCACGAAGCGAATGCGAATCGTCGCAAAGTCGGGCTGTCCGGTGCGCGGGCAAACACAGGTGAACTCCGGACATTCCATGCTGATCTCATAGTCCCGTCCCGGCCGGGGATTGGGAAATGTTTCCAACTCTTTGCTCGGCGTCGTCGGCATGGGGACATTGTAGCCCAGCATCGCGGCGCTTTCCAAGTCGCTGCGGCGATGTGTAGTTTTCGAGTCTATTTTCTGCGACAGTTTCACGTTTGCGCAATTGCGCAAACGTGAGAAGGTCGATCGTGATGATAGGGAGCGTTGAATCTTGTTTCGAGAATTATCGAGACGGGGAAGTACCGACCCTGCTGCCCATCGCCTAGTACTACTGTGTTATAAATAAAATGTAATTATGTTATGGTAGTTCCGTAAGG
>CAYOJC010000140.1:0-10648 GCA_964404195.1 uncultured Syntrophobacteraceae bacterium | reverse complement strand
AGGATTGAATACGATGGAGCGCTTTATCACGTCACCTCTCGGGGCAACGAGCGAAAGCCGATCTTCAAGGACGACGGGGACCGGGAGCTGTTTTTGACTACGCTTTGGCAAGTGAGCGAGCGATTCCACTGGCTCTGTCATGCCTACTGTTTGATGGGCAACCACTATCATCTAGTGATCGAAACACCGGATGGGAACTTATCCAAGGGGATGCGGCAGCTAAACGGTGTCTATACTCAAACGTTCAACCGACGCCACCATCGAGTGGGGCATCTATTTCAGGGGCGGTTTAAGGGGATCTTGGTTCAGAAAGAGAGCCATTATCTGGAAGTCTGCCGCTACGTGGTGCTCAACCCGGTAAGAGCCAAAGCAGTCAAACAACCGAGAGAGTGGGCCTGGAGCAGCTATCGCGCAACGGGCGGACTAGCCGCGGTCCCCCGCTGTCTCAAGGTCGAGGAGATACTCAGCCATTTTGGACAGAGGCGAGGCCCAGCCCAGGAGAAGTACCGGGAGTATGTGGGGGAGGGGATCGCCGGCGCTACGATCTGGGAGAATTTGGAGGCGCAGAGCCTCCTGGGATTAGAAGGATTCGCCGACGCGCTGCGGGGGCATGTTACGGGCAAGGAGACGGTACGGGAAATACCGAATGGGCAAAGACTTATCGGGCGAGCAAGCTTAAAGAAGTTGTTTGATAAGGCCGGGAAAGGAAAAGCGATACGGGATCGAGTGATTTCGAACGCGGTAAACGAGCACGGGTACAGCCAGATGGAAGTCGCCCGCCATCTGAAGTTGCACTACTCGACGATCAGCCGATTGATCAAGAGTGTCAACGAAGAGCAAAGTTAAAGACCTGACCCTCGATGCTCGATGCTCGATGGGCGTCAATCGACCTTTAACAGCCTCTTAATAGCGGCCCCCAACTCCCTGTGTGTAAACGGTTTAGCGATATAATCGTTACAACCTGCTTCTAAGCACTTCTCTCTATCTCCTGCTAAAGCGTTTACCGTAGCAGCCAATATGGGAATGTTCCCGGTGTTCGGATTGTCGCGAATAAGAGTGGTCGCCTGGAGTCCGTCCATCTTAGGCAAGCGGATATCCATAACAATCAGGTCAGGAAGTTGCGAGATAGCCATCTTTACGGCCTCCACTCCATTTTCCGCCACCGTGACCTCATAACCGAGAACCTCGAGCTCCTGCTGCATCACCTCAACTGTCCCTGGATCGTCCTCGACTAAAAGAATTCGTGTCTGCATGCGCGCCTCCAGATAAAGTTCCGATGGGCAAGTTGAAAACGAAAGGTGACACCCAACAACTAGCCCTTCGCGCTTCCTACCTCATGCGTAGTCCGCCTATTCGCTCGGGCAGAGAAGAAAACGCGACAACAGATTCAGATAAAATGGGGAAAGAGTCATTATTTGAGTTCTGCAGGAACATCCCCCTTCCGGATCGCCGGAACCACCGGCGGCTGGCCGGTTTCTTTCAAAATGCTCTGAGCTTCCGCGGAGAGGAGAAATTTGACGAATCCCATCGCATCTTTCTCATTCTTGGCCGTTCCCGGCACGGAGGCCGCATTCCGGATCGCGTCGCTCAAATTGACGCCGGCAGGAAAGCGGATGATGTCCAGTTCATTCTTGGCCGCGACCGCCGACGAGTAATAGACCACCCCGGCGTTGGCCTTCCCTTCTTTGACGGCCCGGACCGTATCCGGCACCGAATTGGGTTTTGTGGGATCCACGACGGCGCCGTCGATAATCTTCTGGGCCAATTCGGGTTTGCCTTCGAGCGCTGCGGCCTTCTTGAGGAATTCAATGGTGCGGTTTGTGGCCAGGTCCTTTTCACCGGTCACGCGGACAAATTTGACCTCCGGTTTGACAAGATCGGACACTTGACGAATCCCCAGCGGGTTGCCCTTCGCGGCGATGACAACCATTTCATTCGCGGAAAAGACGACGTACCAGGAGGCGGCGTCCCTGCCGGAGCCGGCGATTTTTTTGTTCATCAGGTCCTCTTCGACAACCGCCGGGGATGACGGCGCAAACACGTCGCAGGCGTCGCCTTTCAGTATGCGTTCGGCAAGCTGCTTCGATGTGCCGGAGGTGAGGTTGATCGTAACCCCCGGATTATTTCCTTCGAAGGCTTTCTTGAGTTCTTGCATAGGACCAGCGAGCGAATCGGCATGAAACACTTCGAGGCTCGCTGCCGTCGCGCGATCGATGGAGAAAACGCCCAGCACCCCGAATCCTCCTATGAGAACGGTTCGGAAGAGAAATCCCGGTAATAAAAATTTACTTCGAGGTTGTAGCCATCGAGATCTCATGAATACCTCCTCTATCGCGCGCCGCACCAGTATGGACATCCCGATATGGCCGTCAAGGATGTTGGACTGGGGCCGGTCTGTGATTGGGGCGGAATGTATCCGATAACGCGCCGACCTGTCAACGTTACGCGAGATCTAGGCGGGCGGCGTAGTTAGTGCACAATGGAGAAGGCACGACCCCAGCCGGGCCCATCGAGTTAAATATACGCACTCGCTATACGCATAGCGCTCGCGGCACAATTCTACGAGATTTCCCATGATAGGTAGTAACCGGCGTTTTGGCATCGACTTTGCTCTAAAAATAGGATTAGGGGAGAAACCCCCTGGTAAATGACAGAAAGCAGCCCAGCGGATGCCATAATCCGTTAGGTTGACACTCGTCGGAGGCAATTAACCATGGAAGGAAAAGATCTTCAAGAGATCAAGGCACGGGCTGAAGATGGCAAAAAACTATTCGGACGCGGTTCAGTCCAACATTTGATCGAAAACGATGTCCCCAGGCTGGTAGCCGAGATTGAGCAGCTAAAGGTGGAACTGAATGAAGCAAGAGTGTGTTCGCATGGGAGCCTCTATAAGGACCAAAGCTGCATTACGTGTTTCGGCGACGGCACGGAAGAGAAGCGGGAATGCGGCAAATGCGGCGCTCCGACGTGGCATCGCGGCGGGAAATGCCTTGCCCACGACGCATCTGCGCCGAAACCTTACGCGCTTTTAAAACTCGAGCTGCAGGAATTACGCAGCCAACTGCAGGTCGTTCAGGAAGGTTGCTCCGCCCGCGTCGCAGAGGCAGAGGAGCGCTTGGGGGGCATCGCATCCGCCTGCAATCTCATGAGGGAGTCGCTGGAATATGTAAGGGGAAGGATCGGCACAAGTTATGTCGGTGAATCCCTGGAGAAGATTGACAAAGCCCTCTCCTCCTCAACCATAGTATCATCGGTTTCATCCGCCAATCACAAGGGTGCGAATTCCCGGTCAGTTTGATAGATCTCCGGCGCGACGCGCTTCACCTCGCCACGCCTTGAAGAAGTCCAGTCGCTCGTTCCGCTATGATAGTGGAATATAATTTTTTTTAGGTATGTCGAACCTTGTGGTTCTGATCGGGATTGGAATGCGAATTACCGGAATCTTCGGTTCGGAGCGCTTGCTGCCCGTCTTTCAATTGAGCCTCCAAGGCCTCGACTCTTTGATCTGCGTTCGACTTTAGATCTGCAAGCTCCTTGTTTCGCTTCGCCATAAGGCTCAGAAGACCGTCTTTATGATTGACTTGTGCTTGGAGATCTCTGAGCTCCAGGAGCTTATTTTTCAGCTCTAGTTCAAAATTTTTGTGATTGGAATCTTGAACCTTGGAACCTGGCCGATCTTTTTGCTCCTGGTTTTTCAGCCCATCGGCCTTTTTCTGAATTTCCTCAGCCTGCATCTTCAGCGCCTGGGCTCTTTTCTCCGCCTCTTCCGCCTTCAGTTTGAAATCGCCGACCTCGGCGGTGCGCTTGGCAAGAAGACTTTCCCTGTCCTTCAGACGATCGTCGAGCTCGGCGATCTTGGCATTCAATTCTGCCGCGAGTTTCTTTTTGAGCGCCGACTCCTGGCTTTGGAAAGTGCGCTCGGTTTCCGCGATATTTGTCATGAGCGCTTGGGCCGTTTTCTGAGCTTCCTCAGTCTGTGCCTGCAAAGCATGCGCCCGTTTCTCCGTTTGTTCCGCCTTCAGCTTGAAACCCGCGATCTCGCCGTCGCGCTTTGCTAGTAGGCCCTCCTGGTCCTTCGCCCGAGCTTCCAGCTCGTCTATCTTTGCATTGAGCTCTTCCTCGAGTTTCTTTTTGAGCGCCGAACCTTGGGCCTGGAAACTGCGCTGACTTGCTTCCACTTCCGTCTTTAACGCGTCGGCCGTTTTCTTAGTTTCCTCGGCCTTCGTCTTCAGCATCGCGGCTTTCTTCTCCGCCTCTTCAGCCTTGAGCTTGAAATTCGCGACTTCGCTGTCGCGCTTCTGTAAAAGACTCTCTCTGTCCTTCTGTCGCTGTTCGAGCTCGCCGATCTTTGCATTGAGCCCTTCCTCCAGCTTTTTCTTGAGGGCCGACTCCTGGCTATGAAAACTGCGCTGGGTTTCCGCGACCTGGGTCATCAATGTTTGGGCTGTTTTTTGAGTTTCCTCGACTTGGGTTTTCAGCGTCTGCGCCTTCTTCTCCGCTTCTTCAGCCTTCAGTTTGAAAGCCGCGACCTCGCTGTCGCGCTTCTCTATAAGACTCTCCCCTTCCTTCAACCGATGCTCTAGCTCGCCGATCTTTGCGTTCTGATTTTGCTCCAGGTTCTTTTTGAGCGCCGACTCCTGGGTATGGAAACTACGCTGGGATTCCTCGGCCTGCATCTTCAGCGCCTGGGCTCTTTTGTCCGCCTCTTCCGCCGCCAGCTTGAAATTCGCTATCTCACCAGCGCGCTTCTCTAGAAGGCTCTCCCGTTCCTTCAGTCGATACTCGAGCTCGCCGATCTTTGCGTTCAGCTCTTCCCCAAGTTTGTTCTTGAGGGCTGACTCCCGGGTGTTAAAACTGCGCTGAGTTTCCGCGACCTGGGACTTCAGATCCCTGGCTGTTTTCTCCGCCTCTTCCGCCTTTAGCTTGAAATTCGCAATCTCGCCGGCGCGCTTCTCTAAAAGACCCTCCCTTTCCTTCAGTCTAAGCTCCAACTCATCGATCTTGGCATCCAGTTTTTTCTTTAAGACCGACTCCCGAGTCTGGAAACTGCGCTGAATTTCTTCGATATGCGTCTCCAGCGCGCGGACCCTATTCTGAGTTTCCTCGGCATGCGTCTTCAGCGCTTGCGCTTTTTTCTCTGCTTCCCCTCCCTTTAGATTGAGGTCTTCAATTTCCCCCAGTTTCTTTTTGAGCGTCGCCTCCTGGGTACGGAAGTTCTGTTGCGCTTCCTCGGCCTGAGTCTTCCAATCCCGGGACTTTTTCTCCGCCTCTTCCGCCTTTAACTTGAGGGCTTCAATTTCCCCGGGGCGTTTCTCCAGAAGACTCTCCCGGCCCTTCAGCCGACCTTCGAGCTCGCCGATTCTGGCGTTCAGTTCTTGCTCCAGTTTCTTTTTGAACGCCGACTCCTCTGTATGAAAACTGCGCTGATTTTCCTCGGCCTGCGTCTCCAGCGCATGCGCTCGTTTCTCCGCCTCTTCGGCCGTTAGCTTGAAATTCGCTATCTCGCCAGCGCGTTTCTCTAGAAGACTCTCCCGGCCCTTCAGCCGACCTTCGATCTCGCCGATTTTGGCGTTCAATTCTTGCTCCAGTTTCTTTTTGAACGCCGACTCCTCTGTATGAAAACTGCGCTGACTTTCCTCGGCCTGCGTCTCCAGCGCATGGGCTCGTTTCTCCGCCTCCTCGGCCTTTAGCTTGTACGCCGCGATCTCCCCGTCGCGTTTCTCTAAAAGTGCCTCGCGGTCCTCCAATCGATCTTCGAGCTCATCGATCTTGGCGTCCAGTACTCTCTTGAGGCCCGACGCCTGGGAGTGCAAACCGCTCTGCGTCTCCTCAACCTCCAGCTCCAGAGAGCGGGTCCTTTTTTCCGCCTTTTTTAGCTTGGACTTGAGGTCTGCAATCTCCCCGCTCCGCTTTTTTAAATTCTCCAGAAGAACTTCATTACCCCGTTCCAAAAAGAAAAAGGCAAACACACCCAGACCTACCAGCACAAACCCAAAAAGATCGTAGACGTTCTTGACCACGAAATCTTGCTTCGCAACCGAAACTAGATCGCCCCGAAAAGAATAGTAAAGCCAGAACAAGATAAAGAGGTAAGACGTTATGAGGGATAATTTGACCTTGTGGGCGATCAGGAAGAAACTCATCAGGCCGACATAGAGAACAATTTGCCACACCGGAATGGGTAAATTGAAGTAAAACAACGGCTGAAAGGCTTGCATCTTAATTCACCGGGATAGGTCGCCCGATAATGTTATTTGGCTCTCGGCTAACTTGTTACATCTTATAGAGCAAAAGACAGGCCAGAGAATATTACAATTGTTGTCTCATAAGACACTGATTTGTTTCGATTATTCTAATTTTCCGGAGGGCATTCAGTCTTCATCAAGTACAAAAATCGTAATGGTGCCGAATTACGGAATATTTGTAAGGATAGTACAAAATGCGGCGCAGGATAGGCGATCTGCGAAGTCTGTCTTCCCGCTTGAAATGCCGGGATAAGTCCAATATTCCGGGCTGGCCCTGATCGCATCTTTTGACAGAACGCCGACAGAACACCGGCAACGGCTTGACCGCCGGACCCCCCGGGAAATATGCTGAGATCTCCGGAATGACACCAGCCCCGGCAGGCCGCCGCCTTTGAAGGAGACTCTATGCGAGCAAGACTTCTGGCAATTCTTTTATGCAGCGCTCTTTGGACGGGCAACAACGCATTGTGGGCGCAGGCCAAGCCTTCCATGGAAAAGATGCGCTTCATCTACAGCGCGATCGGCGGGTCGCAGAGCTCGGTGTGGATACCTTATGAGGCGGAAATATTTCGCAAGCATGGACTCGACCTCGAGCTGCTCTACGTCGGCGGCGGCGGTCGCGCGGCGCAGGTGGTGCAGTCCGGCGAGGTCCCGATGGGAATCTTTACCGGCGGCGCGGTGGTGAACGCGAATCTGGCCGGAGGCGATCTCGTCACGGTTGCGAGCAGCATGAACGTCATCACTTTTTTTCTGATCGCACGTCCGGAAATAAAGCAGATCGAGGACCTCAAGGGGAAGAAAATCGGCATTACCCGCTTCGGCTCGGCAACCGATTTCGCGCTGGGCTACGGCGAAAATAAATGGCCGATCAAGCGCGGGCGCGACTTTACCGTGATCCAGATGGGCGGCATGCCCGAGATGATGCAAGGACTGAAGAGCCGCGCGCTCGACGCGGCGACGCTCAACGCCGAATTTACCATTCTGGCGCGGAAGGAAGGCTTGAAAGAGCTCGTCGATATGTCCGCCATGGGCCTCAACTTCCCAACCTCTTCGATCGTCACGACCCGCACTTTCATCAAGCGCAACGAAAACGCGGTCCGGAAATTCGTCCGCGCCTTCGTGGAAGGCGTCCACTACGCAAAGACACAACGCGATTTTAGCGTGAATGTGTTCAAAAAATATCTCAAGAACGACGACCGGGAATACTTGAACGGACTCTACGACCTCTACGTCCTGCGCTACGTCCCCAAAGTTCCCTACCCTTCTCCAGAGTCGATCAAGACGGTTCTGGATCAGATGGCGGAGACAAATCCACGCGCGGCGGCGGCGAAGCCCGAGCAGTTCATCGACGCCCGGTTTTTTCAGGAGCTGGATCGCGAGGGGGTTATTCAAAAAATATGGCAGTGACGCGCGCCCTTTTCGTGTTACTTTGAAGCTATGAACCGTTCCGGCACAACATGTTTCCAGGCGCTTCTCACTATCGCGGTCAGTCTCGCGGCCCTCTTGCTTCTTGCCGCCTGCAAACGCCCCGATAGCGATCGCGTTCAAGGCTACGTCGAAGGAGAGTTCATTTACGTCGCTGCCGCGTTGCCGGGCGCATTGGAATCGCTGTTTGTGCGGCGCGGCGCGCAAGTCAAGGCGGGCGATCCGCTCTTCGTGCTCGACAGCGGCGCGGAGAAGGCCGCGCGGGACCAGGCGCGCGCGGCGCTGACACTTTCCGAGAAAGAATTCGAGCGGCTGGAAAAACTCGCCCGGGCAAACCTGATCGCAATGGCCGATCTCGACCGCGGCCGCGCCGCGCGCGACCAGGATCGCGAGCGGCTGGTCAAGGCGGAATGGGACCTGTCGCAAAAACGCCAGAGCGCGCCGCAAGCCGGGCTGGTGTTCGACACGCTTTACCGCGAGGGCGAATGGGTCGCCGCCGGCCGCCCGGTCGTCGCCCTCTTGCCGCCTCAGAACACCAAGGTCCGCGCCTTTGTGCCGGAGGCTCGAGTCGCGGCCATCCAACCCGGCGACCCGGTCCGCGTGACGGTGGACGGGATGGCCGGTCCGGTCGCCGGCAAGATTAGTTTTATTTCACCGAAAGCGGAATATACCCCGCCGGTCATTTACAGCCGGGAGGTTCGCGACAAGATGGTTTTCATGATCGAGATGGTATTCGATCCCGCGATCGCGGCAAAATTGCATCCGGGCCAGCCGGTGGACGTAGAATTCGGCTCTTGATCCATGGCGCATGATCCCGCCCAAGACCTTGCGATAAACGTGCGCGGGATGACCAAGCGGTTCGGCAACCGCATCGCGGTCAACCACGTCGATCTTCGAGTTCGTGCCGGAGAGATCTGCGGCTTTCTCGGCCCGAACGGCAGCGGCAAGACGACGTTTATCCGCATGCTTTGCGGCCTGCTTCGGCCCGACGCGGGCAGCGGCGCCTGTCTCGGGTACGACGTGATCGGCGAGAGCGAAAAGATCAAGCTCCAGGTCGGCTACATGACTCAGCGTTTCAGCTTCTATGAAGATCTGAGCATCGCCGAGAACCTCGACTTCGTCGCGCGTATGTATTCCATAACAAACCGGCCGGAAGCGGTGCGCGAGAGCATCGACCGGCTCGGTCTCACGGCGCGAAGAAACCAGGTTGCCGGGGAGCTCTCCGGCGGCTGGAAGCAGCGGCTCGCCCTTGCGGCCTGCATGATTCACCGGCCGAAGCTGCTTTTACTCGACGAGCCCACCGCCGGCGTGGACCCCAAAGCGCGCCGGGAATTCTGGGAGGAGATCCACCGGCTGGCCGCGCAGGGGCTGACCTTTCTGATCGCCACGCATTATATGGACGAAGCCGAACGGTGCCATCGTCTGGCTTTCATCTCTTACGGCAATCTACTGACCCAAGGCACGGTGGCCGAGGTCATCGCCGGGGCTCGTCTTACGACATGGGCCGTCACCGGACCGAATCTGCCCAAGCTCGCCGAAGATCTGCAAGTCCGCCCCGGCGTCGAGCAGGCCGTGGCTTTCGGCGGCGCGCTGCACGTGAGCGGCGACGACGAAGCGGCGATCGAAAGGGCCATCGCTCCGTTTCGGACCGAACTCTATCAATGGCGGCGCGTCGAGCCCGGACTCGAAGACGTTTTCATCCACCTGATGAATCGCTCGCAGGATAATTTTGGGGATAATTTACCCGATGAAAAGACGGCGTGAATTTTCGCTCCAGCGTTTTTGGGCGATCGTCGTGAAGGAGTTTATCCAGATGCGCCGCGATCGGCTGACCTTCGGCATGGTGGTCGGCATTCCTCTGATCCAGCTCGTCCTCTTCGGCTATGCCATCAATTCAGACCCAAAGCACCTGCCGACCGCCTTGCTCCTGGCCGACAACGGCCCGCAAGGGCGCAGCTTGGTGTACGCCATCCGCAACAGCGGCTACTTCGAATTTGTCCGGCAGGTGAAGACCGAGGACGAAGGCCGCCAGGCGCTCGCGCGCGGCGAGGTCCAGTTCGTGATCAACATCCCGGAAAATTTCACCCGCGATCTCTTGCGCGGCGACCGTCCCGCCATTCTCGTCGAGGCGGACGCGACCGACCCGGCCGCGGCCAGCAACGCTCTCGGCTCTTTGCGCGTGCTGCTCGGCACCGCGTTGCAAAACGACTCGAAAGGAGCGCTCGACTTTCTCGCCGGCGCCGAGAGCCCGATCGATCTTAGAATCCACGCGCTTTACAATCCCGAAGCCGAGACGGAATACAATATCGTGCCGGGCCTGATGGGCGTCGTGCTCACGATGACCATGATCATGATCACCAGCCTGGCGATCACGCGCGAGCGCGAGCGCGGCACCATAGAAAATCTCCTCTCCATGCCGACGCGCCCGCTCGAAGTCATGATCGGCAAGATCGTTCCCTATATTTTGGTCGGTTATATTCAGGTCGCGCTGATCCTCGTCGCCGCGCGTCTTATTTTTCATGTGCCGATGGTCGGGAGCTTAACTCTGTTATTCGCCGTTGCTTTGGTTTTTGTCGCCGCAAACCTGGCGGTGGGCATCACCTTTTCGACCGTCGCCGAGAACCAGCTCCAGGCCGTGCAGATGTCGTTCTTCTTCTTTTTGCCGTCGATGCTGCTCACGGGCTTCATGTTCCCGTTTCGCGGCATGCCGCGCTGGGCGCAAGTCGTCGGCGAAGTCCTGCCGCTCACCCACTTCCTGCGGATCGTCCGCGGCATCCTGCTCAAAGGGAACGGCCTTGCGGACATAGCGCCGGAGATTTGGCCGATCGCGCTGTTTACCGCCGTCGCATTGACGATCGGAGTCAAGCGCTACCGCCAAACTCTCGATTAGCTTCTTGCGCGGTAGATCCATATCCGTTGCACTCGCTAGTGTAGTGTCTCACGCTGTTGACACCTTATCCTAAGTTCGACAGGCGAAA
>CAYOJC010000139.1:0-10676 GCA_964404195.1 uncultured Syntrophobacteraceae bacterium | reverse complement strand
CCATGAGTTGCTGGAGATGACCTAGAAAAAAACTTTTTCAGTGAGAACTAATTAACCAATCTGCGATCCGCAGGGCTGCCGGGAATCCAAACGGCGAGAAAGCTCTTGCTCTGCCAGATGTTAGCGAAATCGAGTCAATCCCGAGTCCCAAAAAGCGCCTCTTGCAATTGCTGACAGATGCGAGCGAACTGAGAGGGAGAAGATTGAAGAAGTTCAGGCCAACCAAGCATGTCCATCTGATTGCCGCCAATATTTCGGATTTCTCTCCACTGCGCCAGCTTCCGGCTTTTCAGCGACTAGAAGCCGACATCCTGAAGTTGGAGAATCTCGCGTAAACGGGGTCGGGCGAAGCGCCGAGGTCGAGCCCTACAATCTTAACAATCTTTCCTGAACCGCAAGCAGCGACGGAAAGTGTGAGACGAGGGTCAGGCAGACCTTTTTGACTCTTTGGGCCGTCGCCCTTCTCTGAGCGCATTGCTCAACTTCTCCACTACCCTTTGCAGGAAATTTAAAGGAGTCTTCTCACGTAACCCACAGCATGACCTCGGAGCGCTGTCTATCTCCCCTCCGGCCATAAAGAGGGCGTGTCAAAAGGCGGCGTGAAGACGGCGTGTCAGACTTGCCTAACTTCACTCATAGGTATCGCTTTGGGAGAGCCGTGGTAGGGGGAGCGACGCTGGAATTTGTTTGTGCACAGCAGAGTGAGTGAGGTCGTGCTGAACCCGAATCCCCCGCCAGCTTCCGCTGGTGATCACGCGCCGCCGCGCGAGGCTTAAGGCCGCACGCTCGGTGCGCTAGCGGCCCACCTGATTTTTCAGCGCCTGGATCTCGGCCTCGCTTCGCGGCGTCAAGACGGCGACCTTGCGCGCGCTCTCGTAGGGAATCACTACCCGGAACGGCTGGCCCTCGCGTTCGAGGAGCGAAATGGGGGAGCGGGTCAGGTCTTTACCTTTGACATTTGGTGGTCATAAAATCTGGTCGTGTTTCTGACGTATGACACACGGGTCGGACCACGCTATGTGTGAGTACGTTTAGAATTTTTCGCCCAAGAGACACTGTTTCCCGGCCTTAGCGTATTACTTTCGGCGCCAAAATCATCCGCGTAAGCTTCTCTGTGTTCCAGCAGTGTGTGCGTTCCGCCCACTCCGCGACCTGCGCTCGCTATTTCAGCGCGCACGTTTCACCTCTAAAAAGCCACGGCTAATCGCCTGCAGCCATCCCTTTTCCGTTCACTTAATCCGTCCGAGCAATACATTGCGCCGGTCCGATCCGGTTCTTTTCATCCTCTTGATGACACTTGCCATGATTTCGCAATTGCGAAAACGTGGCAAACGTCGATTTCCGCGGAAGAAGGAAATCGTGTCAGACTTAGAACCTGGCGATCTTCCGGCGTGAAACCTATCCGAAACTCAAACAGCAACTCCCGCGCCAGTATCCCAAGCACAAATTGTGTGAACAGGCGTTGATCCATACACAAAAAGTAGAATGTCCCCATTTTCTCTCCCGGGGCGAGCGAGTCTTTAGTCCTGCTTCACGCCAAAGCGCCTGCCGACGTATGCGGCAGCGAGGGACAGTGAAAGGACGAGAACTAACAAAATGACGCCCATGGCGGAAAGCACGGGGTACTGTCCGTCCTCGTAAAGATTATAGATCATCACCGACATCAACTTGGTGTCCACGTTCCCCAGCAGGATCGGCATGGAAAGGACTTTGAACGTTAACGAAAGGCTGTAGATGAACGCGACCACCAGGCCCGGAGCCATCAGCGGCATCACCACGGAGCGGAAGGTGCGGCCCCACGAGGCACCGCTGACCGTCGAGACTTCTTCGAGCTCGACGCTGATCTGCTGCAGCGAAGCGTGAGTTGAGCGCACCGCCACAGTGATGTACTTGCCCACAAAAGCCACGATGAGGATCCACAGCGTGGCGTAGATAGGGATGGGCACCACCAGATACAACCACAGCATCGCCAAACCCATGACCGTGCCGGGCACAGCGATGGGTGAGAAAGATAAAAAATCCAAAAACTTTCTTCCTGCGATGCGGGTGCGGATGACGATCCAGGAGATGACAGCGGCCAACAGGAGGATGATCAGCGACGACAATACGCCGACCAGCAGCGTGTTGTAGATGGCTTGCAGGGTGTTGGGCATTTCCAAGATCTCCCGGTAGTTGTCCAGGCTGAATTGGGAGAGCTGGGACAGGGACGGGATCTGGTAAAACTTCACGAACGAAGTCCACGTAAAGAGAAAAACGGGGAGGCCCACACCGAATGTCAACAGCACCAGGCTGAGCAGACTCACCGGCCAACGCCAGCTTCCCAGTTGCATGCGGCGGGGCCGGAATGCCTTGCCGGTCACGGTTACGTAGCGCTCGGACATGCGGGTCGCGCGGTGATACAGATAGAGCAGGAAAAGGCTAATGAGCAAGTAGCCGACGCCGAAGGCCGAGGCCACGTTGTAGTCCTGGGGAACATCCCACACTGCCAGAAAGACCTGGGTGGCGAACACGGGAATGCTGGCCGGCACTCCCAGCACCGCGGGCACATCGAAGCTCTCGAAGGCACGGACGAAAACGAGCAAAAAAACCGCCAGCACGGCGGGCAACAGCAGCGGTAAGGTAACCTTACGCATGGTCGTGCCCAGGCGGGCTCCCGACACAGCGGAGGCTTCCTCGAGCGAGGGGTCCATGGAACGAAAGGCTGCGGCCATGAGCAAGAAGGGCAGCGACACTTGATCGATGGCCTGAGCCCAGATCATGCCGGCCATACTGTAGCCGTTGAACAGAGGGCCTTCGATGCCGAGCAGTGAGCGGGCCGCCACATTGACGATGCCAATCTTGGGGTGGAGCACCAGCACCCAGGCGCTGGCCATCAAGACACCGGGAGCGATCAGGGGAAACAGCGACACAGCGTAAATCAACGGCCGCAGCGGCGCGTCGGTGCGTTCAGTGACCCAGGCGAGAAAAGTGCCGATCACAAGACTTAGGACGGCAGAACCCATAGCGAAAACTAGCGTGTTGCCCACTGTTTGCAACAAAGTGTCCTGGTAGGCCACGACGAATTTCGACAGGGTGTAGGTGCCGGCCTGACCCGGTTGCCCGTCGCGAAAAGCTCCCCAAATCACCACAGCCAAGGGGACAAGGATCAGCCAGATGAGCAGCAGCGTTAGGAAACCCACTGCGATGGTCTGACCATTGAGCCAACGCGACCACTGGAGAGGCGACCTCAGTGAAGATCTCGATGATATCGAAACGGCTTGGGATTCCATGGCAAAAAACTTTCCCGAAAATTTACGCTCCCCTTACCCTGGTCACGCGTAACGATCATCTGTGAAAGAAGGAGAAGTCCCCCGGTCGGAACCGGCCCAGAATATATCTAAAACGGGTCGGCCCGGCGAACCGGGGAGCCTATAGACAGCGTCTGGTTTACTTGCCCCCCCGGAAGGCCGGGTTGTAAATCTCTTTGATGATCTTAGTGTATGGCTTGCTGAATTCGACCAGCTCCTTGGCGGTCAGAAGCGACATCCGATCCAGGGTGTCCTTGGCGGTCACCTGCTGCAGTTCCTTATACTTGAGCTTGGTGTCCGGGTGCGCCATCACCCGACCGAACTGGGCCAGGATTTTTTGCCCGCCCTCGGGGTCCAAATGGAAACGGGCGAAGAGCAGCGCCGTATACGGGTTCGGAGCCCGGCTGCTGATGCCGACGCCGCTGGCTTCGGTGGACACGAACTCCTTGGCGAAGACCATTTCAACGGGAGCGCCCTGGTCCTTCATCTGCGCCATCTTGTACGCGTACAGCTCGACCGACACGGGGAACGCACCGGCGATGAGCAGGTTGGTCTGGTTGGTGTGGCCCTTGCGAATCAGGGCCTTCTGATCTTCGATGAGCTGCTTCTGATACTTATAGGTCTTCTCGAAGCCCCACTTGTTCAGCATGCCAAAGATCCAAGTGTCGGGCGAGCTGTCGACAGAGATCTTGCCCTTCCACTTGGGATCCAGCAAGTCCATGTACCCCTGAGGGGCCTCGGACGGCTTCACCATATTAGTGTTGTAGGCGATGACCATGGTCAAAAGGTTCCAGGAATACCAATCCGGGCCCCGGAACTTGGCGGGATAGCGAGCGTTGCCCACCAGATCGTGAATCTCGGCCAGGGCCTTGGCCTCGTGGTACTCTCCCAGGGAGGTGCCGATGCCGATGATGTCGAAAGTGCTCCGGCCAGCACGCGCTTCGGCAATGATGCGGTTGCTGACGTCTTCCTGCTGGCCGCCCATGCCCTTCGCGCTAATGCCCGGGTACTTCTTCATGAAGCCCTCCATCAGTGTCGCCATCTGCCTATCCTCGATCGGCGAGGCATAGGTGACGGCACCCTCTTTCTTGGCTCCTTCGTATAGTACCTGGTCAAGCTGATCCGCCGGCAACTTGGCCAGCTTGGCGTAAAGCTCGCTGGGCGTCTTCCAGCCGGTGGGAAGCGTTACGGATTGGGACTCGGCTGTCATGCCGCTGGAAGCAGCGACCAGTACCAGAGCGAGTGCGGCCAGTACTCCGATAATATTTTTCACATGCGTCCTCGACATACTTGTGTCCTCCTTCATCCGATATTTTGCCGTAGAGAGCCAGAGGCCGCATCGTCGCCGGCTCTGCACTTACGTGCCTACCACTGCGTTTCGTTTGAGTCAACCAGATCGTCCCCATCTTAGCCGCTTGGTTTGAAGGCCACTGGAGCGAGTGTTATTCTAGTTTGCGGAGGGAACGCTATGGCGGCCAACAAACGAACCAGTGTTCGATTGAGCGAAGACGGCGTGGACGGCGTGTCAGACTTGCCTAAGCGGCCTAACTTCACCCATAGGTATCGCCTTGGGAGAGCCGTGGTAGGGGGGAGCGACGCTGGAATTTGTTTGTGCACAGCAGAGTGAGTGAGGTCGTGCTGAACCCGAATCCCCCGCCAGCTTCCGCTGGTGATCACGCGCCGCCGCGCGAGGCTTAAGGCCGCACGCTCGGTGCGCTAGCGGCCCACCTGATTTTTCAGCGCCTGGATCTCGGCCTCGCTTCGCGGCGTCAAGACGGCGACTTTGCGCGCGCGCTCGTAGGGAATTATTACCCGGAGCGGCTGACCCTCGCGTTCGAGGAGCGAGATATGGCGGGATTCCGTGCCGCGCGTCGGCAGATCGAACAGCGTCCACTGTCCCGCGCTCGGATCGTATTTGGCCACCTTGTCGGTGCTCCAGAGATTGGTCCACACGTTGTGGCCTTTATCCACGCCGATCTGATAGGGCTGATGCGCCTCGGGATCCGGCAGCGGGACGAGCGTCGTCTCCTTGGTGTGGATGTTGATCTTGGCGAGCGTGCCGCCGAACGAGTTCCCGACGTAGACGTAATCGCCGTTTTTGTCGGCGCCCATCCGCCACGGCGCCTGCGCCCAGGCGAACGGCGTGTTGAAATCCGGCGGCTGAAAGGTCTCGTACATTTTGCGCTGCTCGGGGGAGAGATTTTCCATCACCGCCTTTTCCGGCGCGAGCTTGAACTCGCCGCTCTTGTCGGTCTTGAAGTCGCTGTAGTCGACTAGGTCCTGCGACATCAACAGCCACCAGGCGTTGCCGGAGCGATCGGCCGCGAGACCATAAACCGTCGCCGTGCCGTGCTGGTTCTTGTAGGTCACTGATTTGAACTCGGTGAATTTCTCTTCTTTGAGATTGAACCTGAGCGCGCCGTCGGGCGATGTCACCCAGACGTTGCCGTTCAAATCGGCGTCCAGGGTTCCCGCCGTTCCGGACATCGGCTCGGGCGGAAGATAGACGGTGATCTTCTCGGTCTTGGGATCGATCTTGCCGAGTCCGCCGCGGGCGCGCTGCACGTTAGATCTCGTATTGAACCAGAGGGTGCCGTGTTCATCGCGCGTGCGGCCGTGGGTGCCGGCCGCGATGCCTCTCTGATCGTCGAGCTTGAAATTTTTCACCGCGCCGGTCTTGCCGTCGATGCGCGCGATCGTGGTCTCCATGCTGGTATGGGCGAAGGTGATCCAGATGTTTCCGTCGAAGTCCATCTGCGCGTCGTGCACGCCGGTGACGTGGTTCATGCTCGACTTGGTCCCGAGCGACCAATCGCTGCCGTCCATCGACGCGGTGTGGCCGTGTTCCATCGGGGAATCGTATTCCTTGAACACCGCGCGCGCCGCTTCGCCGGTCGGGCGCGGGCGCAGTTTGAACTTCATCGAGCTTTCGCCCGGACCGCGCGCGCGGGCGAGATAGGCCGCGAGTTCTTTCTGGTGAAAATCGATATTGGGCGTCGCCTTATGGTCGATTCCTTGAAAGACGCCGAGCACGTTCACGTGCTTCATCAGATCGAGTATCTTGCTCCAGCCTTCCTCGTCGAAGCGGAGCTGCAGCGGATAGCTCGCGCTGTGGCAGCCCGTGCAATTTTTCCTGACCTGCGTCTTCATCCGGTAGTCTTCCGGCGTGTCGCCCGGGAGCGCGGCCAAGAACTCGTCGCCGGGTAGTTGCCGGATCCAGTCCTCCTGGTTCTTGATCGGCTGCAGGACGAAATCCCGCCGCGTCGTTTTTTTCAGCTCGACGTTGCCGTCCGCTCTCCGGTAGGTCAGCGCCTGCGCCCAGACCCGGTATTTGCCGTTTGGCAGCGGCGGAAAATAATAGTTGCCGCTCTCGTCGGTGAAGACGCTCGTGGTGATCGTCGACTTTTCCGCCTTGGCCGACACGGTCACGCCGCCCATCTTCTCGCCTGTGGCCGAGGTGATTGTCCCGGCGAGCAGCGCGTCGGCGTAAACCGCGCTGGGAGTCAAAGTCGTTGCGCTCAATGCGACGGCGACGGCGATCAGGGCGGCAACGGTCAACTCGCGTACAGTTTTCATGGCCTTCTCCTAAGTCTCCGGTGCATCTTCATTGCATGGGCGTCGGCGCGCGCGCGGTCGTCCGCGCGGTCGGCAGATCCTGCGTGCCGCGCGGCAGAGTTTTCAAGTATGCGGCGATGGCGGCGATCTGCTCGGGGCTGTACGTGTACTTGAAGGCCGGCATGCGCGGCGTCCCGTTCGTGATGAACTCGCGCATGGCGGCTTCATTGCCGCCCGCGCTCTCCTTCGATAGCTCCGGTCCAAACATGCCCGACACCAGCGTCGGCCGCGTGTGGCAGACCCCGCACGACTGTTCGAACAACCGCCGACCCAATTTCTACTGTTCGTTGAGATGATCGTCGGCCGCAAACGCGCCTTGCGACGCTGCGGCCAGTAAGATGAGGGCGATCAGGGAGCTACGCTTCATCTCGTTTTCTCCTCAATACAAGATTTGGCACGAAGCGTATCCGTTAAGTAAGGTCTTGTGTCAATGGTCTTTGTGGCAGCTCGCGGTTTCCTAAGGGTGTGGGATTTCGTGCGTTACCTGACACGATCACGCTCTCCCGCTTCAAACCAGGCAACGATCTTTACCGATATCCAAAACAAGCACCTCGTCCAGCGTCAGCGCTCTTGCAAGAATCTCCGGGGTAGGATTTATTCACAGGACTGGCATCCAGAGCGTTTTGTGGCACGAGATAAAGGCAATCTGGTTTCCGGCGCTTGTCTCGCCGATTTCGGGATCTATGTCATCTCGGTAGCGGCCAAACTGCCCTATGTCTCCGAGGTCGGCCCGGGACCCGGATTTTTTCCGCTCTGGCTCGGCATCGGGCTGGTGTTATTTGCGTCCGGTTTGATATTCGCATCCTTCTCGCCTTCCCGGAGCGTAGCCAAGAGTGAAACACAGTCCTGGAAAACTGCCGCCCGGGCCTTGGCCGGCTGGCTCGCCATGATGGTTGCGATCGCTCTGCTCGGTAGAATCGGTTTTGCTCTGAGCTTCGTCGTTCTCACAATATTTCTCATCGTTGCCCTCGACCGCCGTCCGGTTTTGCTCGCCCTCGGTGTCGGAGTCGCTCTCGCCGTGGCGTTCCATCTGATTTTTGTGGTTGCGCTCGATATTTCTCTACCCGCAGCTCCCTGGGGATTTTGACTTGAAAAGGGAACATTGACGAGATGGATGCCTTGGGAAATCTCCTGCTGGGATTTGCCGTCGCGCTTTCGCCGATTAATTTATTCTGGTGCTTCGTCGGTGTGGTTTTGGGAACGGTCGTCGGCGTGTTGCCGGGCTTGGGCCCAGCGGCAACCATCGCGATGCTGCTGCCGCTCACCCTCAAGATGGAACCCACCACGGCGATCATCGCGCTCGCCGGCATTTTTTACGGGGCACGATACGGCGGCTCGACCACGTCCATTCTTTTGAACATCCCCGGTGAGTCATCTTCAGTCGTTACCTGTCTCGATGGTTATCAAATGGCGCGCCAAGGGAGGGCCGGCGCGGCCTTGGGGATTTCCGCCATCGCTTCCTTCGTCGCCGGGACCGTGGGCGTCTTGGGGTTAATGCTAATTGCGCCGCCCTTGGCCCGCTTCGCTTTGCGTTTTGGGCCGCCCGAGTATTTCGCCCTGATGGTTTTAGGTCTTGCCATGGTCGTTTTCTTGGCCGGAGATTCGATGGTCAAAGCGCTGCTGGCCATGCTCGTGGGTTTATGGCTCGCAACGATCGGCACGGATCTCTTCACCGCCGAATCGAGATTTACTTTTGGCCAGGTGAAACTGCTTGGCGGCGTCGATTTTATCGCCGCGACGGTAGGGATCTTTGCGATCGGAGAGGTGCTGGTCAACCTGGAGTCGCGGGGGGGCGCTGAGATCTTCAAACTTGCAAAAGGTTTGAGAAGCCTTTTGCCGACGCTGCAAGATCTTAAAGATTGCCGCTTTGCTTTTTTGAATGGCTCCGTTATCGGTTTCTTCGTCGGCGCGCTTCCCGGCGCCGGCGCCACGGTCGCATCGTTCTTATCCTACGGCATCGAAAAAGCCTTCTCGCGGCATCCGGAAAAATTCGGCACCGGCGTGATCGAAGGAGTCGCCGCGCCCGAGGGCGCCAACAACGCGGATGCCAGCGGCGCATTGGTCCCTTTGCTGACTCTGGGCATCCCCGGCGGCAATACCACCGCGATTCTTCTGGGCGGGCTCATTCTCTGGGGATATAAGCCGGGGCCGCTGCTCATCCAGGAGCACCCTGAACTTTTTTGGGGACTGGTTGCGAGCATGTACATCGGCAATGTTTTGCTGCTGGTTTTGAATCTACCTTTGGTTCCCCTATTCGCGCAGATCTTACGCCTTCCCTATTACGTTCTCTATCCGCTCATCCTCGGGATTTCCATCGTCGGCGTCTACAGTGTAAACACCAGTCTATTCGATGTGTGGATGATGGGCCTTTTCGGTTTGTTGGGATATCTTATGCGCAAGCTCGATTTCCCCGCGGCGGCGCTGATTTTGGGAATGGTGCTGGGCGACGGGCTCGAACGGGCGCTGCGCCAATCGTTGATGATGTCACAGGGAGATATCACGATCCTCGCGACGCGTCCCATTTCCGGAGTCTTGCTGTTCACGGCCATGGCGATCTTGTGTCTACCGGCGATTCGCAAGGTGCGCTCCTGGCGAGTCGAAGCTATTGAGCGCGAAGGCTGAAGGTGATAGGTGCGGTTCACCGCGAAAATTTTTCGGGAGGCATCGAATATGAAACACAAGGCGATCTTATTACCGGGCACAGTTGCTACGATCATGGCCCTATCCTTGGGTTTGGCCTGGAGCCAGGAATTCAAGCCCAGCAAACAGATCGAGACCGTGGTCCATACCGGTCCAGGCGGCGGATCGGATCTGTTGGCGCGCGCCATTGCCGAGCTGCTGCAAAAAGAAAAGCTCGTCTCTCAGCGCCTGCAGGTCGTCAACAAGTCCGGCGGCGGCTCCGCTGTCGCGATGTCGTACCTCGCGGAAAAAAAGGGCGAGACGCACACCATCGGTTTTTTTACCGGCGTTTGGGTGACCAATCCACTCACGACCGCCGAGGCGACGGTCACGATAAAAGATTTGACTCCGGTCGTCCGTCTGGTTCTGGAGCCCGCGGTGATCGCGGTCAAGGCGGACTCGCCGTACAAGAACATGAAAGACTTCATCGACGCGGCGAAGAAAAATCCAAAACAACTCGCACAGTCCGGCGGCTCCGTTACTTCGAGGGATAATCTCATGCGCCTGTTGATCCAAAAGGCCACCGGGGCGCAGTGGAATTTCATTTCTTTTCCGAGCGGCGGCGAGCGGCTCTCCAACCTGCTCGGCGGCCATGTGCAAATTATGGTGATCGAACCGCAAGAGGCCGGCGAGCACATCCGCGCGGGAAATTTGCGGGTCATCGCTTCTCTGACTGAAAAACGGCTGGCTTCTCTGCCCAACGTGCCGACCCTCAAGGAGCAGGGCATCGATGTTCCGCTGATACCCCAGGCGCGCGGCGTCGTGGTCCCGCCGGGAGTTCCGCAGGAAGTGGTGCAATATTGGGAAGGAGTCTTCGATCGCTTTTCGAAGACGACGGCGTGGAAGCAGTACCTGGAGCAAAATCAGTTGGACGACGGCTATCTCAAGGGACCGGGGCTAAACAAATTTTTCGACGATCTGACCATCCAGATGCGCGACGTGCTCAAGGAGGCCGGCGCCAAAGTGGTCCGGTAGCGCTAGGGACGAAGACTCAAGGGAAAACAATCTTGGCGGCTTGGCGTCTTGGCGCGATGACTTAGAAACTTCGTGCGCTTCGTTTGCAGCCTATACGGTTGCCTGTCTAGCCGGTGAAAG
>CAYOJC010000138.1:0-10733 GCA_964404195.1 uncultured Syntrophobacteraceae bacterium | reverse complement strand
TCACCCCTTCCCTCTCCCTCTGGGAGAGGGCGAGGGTGAGGGAAATCGATCCGACCTGAAAGCTGAGCGCTAACGTATCAGCTCCCGCGCTTTTGCAAAGACCGCCTGGAACATCTCCTGCGTCAGCCTGCCGGTGAACGTATTTTGCTGGCTCGGATGATAGGAGCCCAACAGAGTCAACCCATCGTTGAGTCGAGCCACGGAGCCGTGGCCGAACTGCGGCCGAGGCTTTGGTACGATCCCGCCGTTTTCCTGATAGGCCTTGAGGAACGAGTCGAAGGCGATTTTTCCCAGAGCGACGACGACGCGAACTTCTTTCAATAACTGAAGCTCTCTCAGCAGGTAAGGCCGGCAGCGCTCGAATTCCAGCGGCGTCGGCTTGTTGTCCGGCGGCGCGCAGCGCACCGCCGCGGAAATGTAGCAGTCTTTGAGTAGCAATCCATCGTCCCGATGGATTGACGTCGGCTGGTTGCAGAATCCGAAATCATGCAGTGTCCCGTAGAGCCAGTCGCCGCTGCGGTCGCCGGTGAAAATTCTTCCCGTGCGGTTGCCGCCGTTCGCCGCCGGCGCCAGGCCGACGATGAAGAGACGAGCTTTCGGATCGCCGAATCCCGGCAGCGGCTTGGCCCAGTAGCTCTGACCGCGATAGCGCAGCGGCGGTTTTTTCGCCGCCATCTCGCGCCAACGAACCAAACGCGGGCACTTTCGGCATCGGATCACAGCCCGGCAGAGATGATCAAGTTGAGCCACGAGGATTTTTGCTACCACAACGACGAAAGAAAAAGAAGTTGAGACGAAGCCGATGTTCGGTCAAATTGCTTTTACACGGCACTCGGCGTAAAGTCTCACCAATTTCCCCTTGTTCAGTCAAAAAATTTGTCGGACATGGACAGCGCGTTAACCCGGTGAAATTTATGAACCCGCATGGATCATTCCACGCGGGTTTTTATTTGAATGACCACTCCGGCTCACATCGATGTGATTTCATTGTTTAGCCGCCTCGCGCGGGCGGCGAGCATTGCCGTCGTCGTCGTCGGCAGCCTCGTTCTTCTGGGTTGGGCATTCGACGTTGCGATCTTAAAGAGTTTTTTTGCCGGCCTGGGCGACATGAAGGCCAACGCCGCGCTGGCCTTTGTTTTATCCGGCGCGGCGCTCTGGCTCTCGGCAAGGGAGTCGGACGCGCGCCTGATTCTCGTCGCCCGAATATTAGCGGCCGTTGTCGCGCTGATAGGCTTGCTGACGCTTGCGGAGCACGTGGCCGGCCTCGACCTCGGCATCGACCAAATTTTGTTCATCGATCCATCGATGGAAGCTCGACCCGGCCGAATGGATCCGGCCACAACGGTCATGTTGATCTTGATGGGCGTCGAGCTCTCGATGCTGGCGGCGGCGCTCGATGCCCGGACGATTCAGCTCATCGCTTTGGCGACCGGCATACTTTCGCTGCTCGCGTTGGCCGGAAACCTCTTTGGCTTCCAATCGCTTTATGCCGTCGGACCGCACACGGCGATAGGCTTCCTGATCCTTTCTCTCGGCGTTCTGTGCGCCCGGCCCGGCGCCGGTCTCCTCGCCATCGTCACAAGCGACCATGCCGGCGGCCTTGCGACGCTCCGGTTATTGGCGGGCGCCGTAGGCGTCCCCCTGTTGCTCGGCTACCTGACGGTGCTGGGCCGGAGGCTGGAACTCTACGATTGGCCATTCGGCCTGGCCCTCTTCGCGCTGGCCAATACGGGATTTTTCACCCTGATGATTTTCCGGCACGCCGATTCTCTGGCCCGGACGGATTTGGAACGCAACCGCATGGAAAGACGGCTCCGGCGCGACGTCGAGCGCGGCCGGGTTTTGCGCGAGATCGACTTCGCCCTGAACTCCGCGCCGGAGTCCAGCGCTTTCCTGGACGTTGTGTTGGAAAAAATCGAGCGCGCTTTCCCATTTGCAACCGCCGGCGCGGTCCGGCTTTTGAACCGAGAGTCCGGAGAATTGGAACCGGCGGCTTCTCGCAACTCCGACGAAGGAGGGTGGAGTGAAGAGGATAAGAGAGCGCTCGGAGCTCGCGCGCAAAAGGTCCTCCAGACCAAAGCGCCTGTGACGGCGCGCAACGTTCAAACCGATGCGCAAACCGCCAATGCGAGAATCCATCGCAAACATGGATTGGTTTCTTACCTGGGAGTTCCATTGCTCGCTCGAGGAGAAGCCCTGGGGGTCCTCGAACTTTATACGAAAGAGGAGCGCGCCTTTACCCAGGAAGAAATCGAGTTTCTCAGCGCCCTGGCCGGCAAGGCGACCTTGTCGATCTACCTTGCGCGCCCTGCCGAGAAGATCGAACTCCCGGTCAGAGAACCGGAGCCGGCCGACGCTCATTTGAGTAAATCGTTGCAGCTACTTCCCAGCCTTTACGCCGCCCTGGCGCCCCTGTCGGCGTCGGAATCGATCGCGGAAATCATCGACGGCGTCGTCGAGCGCTTCATGGAAGCAACCGGCGCCGATGCCGCCCTGATCCGGGTTTGGAAGAAAGAGACGGGCGCTTCGCTCGTTACCGGCTACCGCGGGTTCTCCGAGGACCACGTCAAGCAGATGGAATTTACGCTCCTGGCAGGGGCGGTGGAATGGGTGGTCCAACACGGCGAGCCCATCATCGCCGCCGACATTGCCGCGGAGCCGCGCTTCAAAACCAAGGTCCAGCAGCAGTTGGGCTTTCGCTCCTCGGCCACGCTCCCGCTGAAAATCCACAACGCGGTGTGCGGCATAATCCATCTCTCCAGCCGCACACCGGGCCGCTTCGACGAGGGACAAAAAGATATCCTCGTCGCGATCGCCCAACAAATGGGCGTTGCGTTGGAGAACCGCCAACTTTTCGAAAACCTCAAGACTTCGAGGGACGAGCTCGATAAAGCCAGCAAAGTCAAAGACGAATTTTTAAGCGTCATGTCGCACGAGCTGAGGACGCCGCTCAGCGTGGTCATGGGTTACGCCGGAATGATCAAGGAGAAGATGCTGGGCGAGATCAACCCGCAGCAGGAAGACGCGCTGCAGAAACTGCTCACCCGCGCCAACGACCAGCTTATGATGATCAATGCCATCATGCAGATCACGCAACTCGAATCCCGCGCGCTCGTGCTCGAACGCCATCTGGTGAACCTGACCGAGCTGCTCGGCCATCTCAAGTCGGACTACGCGTTAAGCCACGCCAAAGCGCAAGTGGCGCTGGTCTGGGAATATCCGTCCGAGCCGGTAGCCATCGTGACCGACGGCGGAAAACTGAAAGAGATTTTGGTCAACCTGATAAACAATGCGATCAAGTTCACGCCCCAAGGCAGCGTGACCGTCTCCATGCGGCTGACCGAAGACCCGAGAAGAAAGTGGGTGGAATTGAAAATAGCCGACACCGGAGTGGGCATCGCCGAGGAGCAATTTTCACGTATCTTCGACAAGTTCTACCAGATTGACAGCTCCGAGACCAGACTCTACGGCGGAACCGGGCTGGGACTTTACATCGTCAAGCACTTCACCGAGTTTCTCGGAGGAAAGCTCCACGTCGCCAGCGAACCCGGCAAGGGAACAACGTTCACGGTCAATATTCCCTACGCCACCTAGGCCCGGGCCATCCGTTTTCAGAAATCCACCTCCGCCTCCGGCAGGTTCTACTAATCACCTTGACACTTCGCTGAAGCCGGTGGGATAATCGCACCCGAGTTTGAAGCGTGGAAGGCTGCGCAGGTCTACCGGACTTTGGCGGCCCAAGCTTTGGTCACCTATGAGCCCGACTGGTTCCTGCCAGCCGGGCTTTTTTGATTTAGGAAGCTATCGGCGATCAGCTCCCAGGTTTTAGCTGACGGCCGATAGCTGAGAGTTAAAAGCTCATTTCATGAAAATCCGCTGGCACCTGATGATCCTGGTCGCCGCTGCGCTCGTGCCGGTTCTGATCTTTGCCGGTGTGATGATCGGCGTGCTCGGCAGACAGGAACAGCTGGCGGTCGAGCGCGGCTTGCTCGACACCGCGCGCGCTCTCTCGCTCGCGATCGATCGCGAGCTAAATGCTTCGATCCGCTCTCTCCAGATCCTGGCGTTGTCCGAGCATCTCCAAGCGGGGGATTTGAAAAGGTTTTACGACCAGTCTACAGCGGTGTTAGCTGCGCTCGGAAGGTGGGAGAATATCGTACTGAACGAACCTTCCGGACAGCAGGTCCTGAATCTCCGGCGTCCTTTCGGCTCCCGACTACCGCGCAATAACCCTGTCGATTTCATCCAGGAGGTCCTGGAGACCGGACGACCGGTGGTTTCCAATCTATTTATCGGGAGCATAATGGGCACGCCGCTGATTACTGTAAGCGTGCCTGTGGTTCGCGACGGCAAGATCCTATACGTGCTTAATGCAAGCGCTGACCCGAAAACACTGGCATCTCTCCTAGCGCAGCAGAAGATCCCTTCAGATTGGCTCGCAACCATCGTCGACAGAAACAAAATCATCGTAGCTAGGACTCGCGATTCCGAAAAGTTCGTCGGCAAGCCGATCGGACAAAATTTCGCAGAGCGACTCCGCGAGGCAAAGGAAGCAACGTGGCGCGGCGTAGTGCGCAACGAAGCGGAGATGCTCGCGGCTGCGAGCCGCTCCGATCTTTCCGGCTGGACCGTCGGTCTGGCCGTGCCCGTTTTCGACGTCGAGGCCCGCATGCGCCGGACCATGCTTCTGATCTCGACTGGAGGAGCCCTGCTTCTTCTATCGGGCCTGCTCCTCGCGGCATTGTTCGGCCGCCGCATCGGCCGAGTCTTTGCCACCCTCTCCGACGGAGCCGCGGCGATGGGACGCGGCGAGAGGCCGCAGATCGCGCCGTTGCCGATCGCCGAGGCGAACCAACTCGCGCGGGCGTTCGAAGACGCAGCCGAGAACCGCAAGCAGGCCGAGGAGCAGCTTCAACTGAGCGAGGAGCGGCTGGCGCTCGCCGTGATCGGCGCCGATCTCGGGACGTGGCACTTCAACGTCGTCACGGGCGAGCTCGTCTGGTCCGAAAAGTGCCGGGAGATATTTGGGACTCCGCCCGGCGCGACGCTCACCTATGAAATCTTTTTAGAAATGATTTATCCGGAAGATCGCGAACGCGTGGATCTCGCGGTCGCCGAAGCGATGCGAGAGAAAAAAGATTACGCAGCCGAGTTTCGCATTGTCCGTCCCGATGGCGAGGTCCGCTGGGTCACGGCAGGCGGCCGGGGCCACTACGACGACGGGGGAAATTCCACCCGCATGGAAGGCATGGTGCGCGACATCACCGAACGCAAAAAAGCCGTGGGAATGCTTCAACACTCGCTCGAGCGCATCCAGGCGTTGCACGAGATCGGCATGGCGATCACCTCGACCCTCGATCTCCGCCGCGTGCTGGACATCCTTTTGGAGAAGCTCCAACTCTCGACTTCTTACACCGCCGCCACGGTCCGGCTGGTGAACCGGCGCACCGGAGAGCTCGAGCCCGTAGCCTGCTGGAACATCGATGAAGAGAAGTGGAAAAAAACTTTTTCCAGAAACCCGGGCCGCCTCTCGCAGCTCGTACTCGAAAGTAAAACGCCGGTGATGATCGACAACGTCGGCAAAGATCCGCGCACGCGCCACCAGGAGTTCATGCGCGAATACGGCCTGGTCTCCTTTTTAGGGATTCCCCTGATCGCCAGAGACGAAGCGCTCGGAGTCCTCGCCGTCTTTACCAAGGAGCCGCATCGATTCGACGAGGAAGAAGTAAAATTTCTCACGACTCTGGGCGGCCAGGCCGCCATCGCCATTCACAACGCGCAGATCTACGAAGGAATGGTTAACGCGAACAAGGTCAAGGAAGAATTTTTGAGCGTCATGTCCCACGAGCTGAGGACGCCGCTCAGCGTGGTCATCGGCTATGCCGGGATACTGAAGGAAGGCATGCTGGGGGAGATTGCGCCACAGCAGAAAGAGGCGCTGCAAAAAATTCTCAGCCGGGCGGCCGACCAGCTCCACATGATCAACAGCATCATGCAGACGACGCAACTCGAGACGCGCGCGGTCATGCCCGAGTACCACACGGTCAATCTTCCCGAGATGCTGACGCATCTTCGCTCGGACCTGGACACCACCCACACGAAGAAGGATGTCGCGCTTCTCTGGGACTATCCGTTGGAGCCCGTGCACATCGTCACCGACGCCGCAAAAGTGAGACAGATCCTTCAGAACCTCATCGGCAACGCGTTGAAATTCACCGACCGCGGCAGTGTGACGGTGTCGGCGCGGATGATAGCAACCGACGGCCGTCATCCGTTGATCGCCCGCAATGAGTTGATTCAAGACTCAAACCTCACGCCCTCGGCCTCGGACCTCTCGCCCCCCGCCTTTGAAATGTTGCAGATCAAGGTATCGGACACCGGCATTGGAATATCCGCCGAACAACAGTGGTCCATCTTCGACAAATTCTTCCAGGTGGACAGCTCCCAGACCCGGCTCTACGGCGGCGTCGGCCTCGGACTTTACATCGTCAAAACGTTTACCGAGCTGCTGGGAGGCAAAGTCGAGGTCGAAAGCCGGCGCGGCAGCGGGACGACGTTCACGGTAACCCTGCCGGTGGAAACAGCCGAAGCCGGTTCTTAGATTTAAGTTTTGAGGTTCGCGCTCTGCGCGTCATTCCCGTGCCAACGGGAATCCAGGCGTTTTCAGTACAGACTGTAAGACTCAGCCCTCAAGAGAAGATAAGAAAGTATTCTTTGCGCTCTTGGTGTCTTGGCGCGACGAATGATCCGAACTTCGTGTGCTTCGTGCTCTTCGTGGTGAGAGGATTTTTACCACGAAGGACACGGCGCGACTACGCCGCAACCAAAGTAGAAACAGACATTTCACCACGAAGGTCACGAAGAGCACGAAGTTCAAAAGTATAAAATATACGAATCCTTCGTGGCCTTCGTGCGCTTCGTGGTGAGATCGTATTTTCTTGTCGATCCGGCAACTTAGGATTGGTGCGCAAGAAAATTTGTGCAAACCGCGAAAACTTTCAGGCATAATGTTACGAAGGTCACAAAGGAAGACAAGACAGCTCGCACAAAGACGCAAAAGGCGCAAAGGGGGGAAAGGGGCCCTGTTGCCTGTTGCCTTGGAACTCGCTAAAAAGGGTGCAAGAGAGGAGACCGAAAAATGCCAGGCGAAGAATACCGAATCGAGAAAGATTCCATGGGCGAGGTGAAGGTGCCGAAGAGCGCGTACTACGGCGCGCAGACGCAGCGGGCGGTGGAAAATTTTCCCGTGAGCGGCATCGGCTTCCCGCCGAAATTCATCCGCGCCCTGGCCGTTATCAAGCACGCGGCCGCCTCGGCCAATCGCGATCTCGGACTTCTGGACGCGAAGATCGCCGACGCGATCCACCGCGCCGCCGGGGAAGTGATGGAAGGCAAGCTCGACAAGGAATTTGTCGTGGATATTTTTCAGACCGGTTCCGGCACTTCCACCAACATGAACGCCAACGAGGTGATCGCGAACCGCGCGCTGGAGCTTCTGGGAAAAGAAAGAGGAAGCAAGGGCGTCCATCCCAACGACCACGTCAACATGAGCCAATCGTCGAACGACGTGATCCCGACGGCGATCCACGTCTCGGCGCTGGAGGCGATCGAGAAAGAGCTGCTGCCCGCTCTTGGCGCGCTTCATCGCGCGTTGAAAAAGAAGTCGGAGGATTTCGACCGCATCGTGAAGATCGGCCGCACGCACCTGGCCGACGCGACGCCGATACGATTGGGGCAGGAATTCGGCGGCTACGCGCGGCAGATCGAGCTCGCCATAGAGCGGATCAAGGCGGCCTCGAGTGGATTGGAAGAGCTGGCTTTAGGCGGCACGGCGGTCGGTACGGGCATCAACACGCATCCGGAATTTCCCTCGCGGGCGATCAAGAAAATTTCCGAGATGACCGGACTCAATTTCCGCGAGGCGAAAAATCATTTCGAGGCGCAAGCGGCAAAGGACGCCGTGGTGCAAGTGAGCGGCAGCTTGAAGACGCTGGCGGTGAGCCTGACGAAAATCGCCAACGACCTCCGCTGGCTCTCTTCCGGCCCGCGCTGCGGCATCGGCGAGATCGGCCTGCCGGACACCCAGCCGGGATCTTCCATCATGCCGGGCAAAGTCAATCCGGTCATGTGCGAGTCGGTGCTGCAGGTGGCGGCGCACGTGATCGGCTGCGACGCCACGATCACGATCTGCGGCCAGGCGGGAAATTTAGAGCTCAACGTGATGATGCCGATCATGACACTCAGGCTGCTCGAGGCGATTACCTTCAGCGCCAGCGTGGCCAAGGCCTTCACGGAGAAGTGCGTGGTCGGAATTGAAGCGAATAAACAGCACTGCGAGGAGATGATCGAGAAGAGTCTCGCCATGGTGACTGCTCTCGCGCCGGTGATCGGTTACGACGCGGCGGCAAAGATCGCCAAGGAATCTTTCACGACCGGCAAGACCGTGCGGGAAGTCGCGCTGGCGCACAAGGTGTTGCCCGAGGATAAGCTCAAAAAGATCCTTGATCCCTGGCGCATGACCGAGCCGGGAATCCCGGAGAAAGAATAAATCTGTAGGGGCGTGATTAATCACGCCCTCCTTTGAGTCCTGCGGCCAGCGCGTGCAAATCGCTCCCGCCTGTGCTATGAAAAAAGAAAAACCGGGGTGAGGGGGAACGCATGATCAAGCGCGAGCAGCCTTACGTCAGACAGATGTACGTTTGCATCAACAACCGCAACGGAGAAAGCATCTCCTGCGGCTACAGCGGCGGCGAGGAGATGATCGAGGAGCTGAAAAAAGTCTGCAAGGAACGCAATCTCAAGGGCAAAATTCGGGCTACCAAAAGCGGCTGCATGGATCTTTGCGCTTTCGGTCCCAACATCATGATCTGGCCGGAGGGAATCTGGTTCATGAAGGTGGCTAAAGAGGACATTCCGCAGATCGTCGACAATTTTCTAAAACTGGAACAGCAAGACGTTCAGAATCAAGCCGGGATCTCCGCGGCGGCGCCGAAGTAACCGTTCACCGCGCAGTGCGCGGCGGAAGGAGGCTGCGGCGCTCCGTCACTTCTCCTAAAGAATAATCATCGCGCGCAACCGCGCCGGCGTGTTGACAAGAGCGGCAGGCCCGTAATAGGAAAAAAATCTCCATCCCGAGGACCCCGAGAGTGAGTAACGACACCGTAGCCCTGCAAAACGTAAAGACTTTAAGGCGCGACGCTTGGTGGGTCGAGCCGGCGCTCACCTTTACGGTGCTCGCCTCTTTTATCGTCTACGCGACCTGGGCGGCGCTGCAAAACGGCTACTACTACGTCGAGCCGTATCTGTCGCCCTTTTATTCTCCGTGTTTGGTCGATACGTGCGCTCACGTAAGCTACCGTCTGTTCGGCTCGTGGTGGATACTTTCTCCGGCGATGCTCATTCTGTGGATCCCCGGCGGCTTCCGCGCGACCTGCTACTATTATAGAAACGCCTACTACCGCTCGTTTTTCGGCTTGCCTCCCGGATGCGCGGTGCGCGACCGGTCGCGCAGCTATTTCGGCGAGACGCGCTTTCCGCTTCTGGTCCAGAATATTCACCGCTATTTCTTTTGGCTGTCGCTCTTGGTTCTAGCTTTCCTCTGGTGGGACGCGTTCGAAGCGATCCATTTTCCGGACGGCTATGGCGTTGGAGTCGGCACTCTGGTGCTCACGCTCAACGCCACTCTTCTGTCGCTCTACAGCTTGTCCTGTCATTCCTGCCGGCACCTCTGCGGCGGCCACCTCGACAGCTTCTCGAAGGCTCCCGCCCGTTATAGCCTCTGGAAAAAATTAACCTGGCTCAACGAGCGCCACATGCTTTATGCCTGGGTGAGTCTCGTCTGGGTTGCGCTCTCCGACCTTTACGTTCGCTTGCTGGCGATGGGCGTTATCCACGATCTCAGAATTCTATAATGGCTACCGGCGATAAATACGAAACCCACGAGTACGACGTCATCGTCATCGGCGCCGGCGGCGCCGGTCTGCGCGCCGCGATCGAAGCGTCCGCTCAGGGGGTCAAGACCGCTCTCATCTGCAAGTCGCTGCTCGGCAAAGCGCACACGGTCATGGCCGAGGGCGGCATCGCCGCCGCGATGGGCAACGTCTACCCCGAAGACAACTGGAAGGTTCATTTCCGCGACACGATGCGCGGCGGCAAGCTTTTAAATAACTGGCGCATGGCGCAGATCCACGCGCAGGAGGCGCCCGAAAGAGTCCTGGAGCTGGAACAATGGGGCGCGCTCTTCGATCGCACCAAGGACGGGCGCATATTACAGCGCGACTTCGGCGGCCATCGCTACGCGCGCCTGGCGCACGTCGGCGACCGCACCGGCCTCGAGATGATCCGCACGCTGCAGCAGCACGCGGTGCATAAAGGCATCGACGTCTACATGGAATGCACGATGGCGCGGCTCCTGAAAGACGGCGACAAAGTATGCGGCGCGTTCGGCTACTGGCGCGAGAGCGGACGCTTCGTCGCGTTTACCTCTAAGGCCGTCATCCTCGCCACGGGCGGCGGCGGCAAGGCCTGGAAGATCACGTCCAACTCCTGGGAGTACACCGGCGACGGCATCGCGATGGCGATGGAGGCCGGGGCCGATTTGATCGATATGGAGATGGTCCAGTTCCATCCCACCGGCATGGTCTGGCCGCCCAGCGTGCGCGGCATTCTCGTCACCGAGGGCGTGCGCGGCGACGGCGGCACGCTGAAAAACTCCGCGGGAAAAAGATTCATGT
>CAYOJC010000137.1:0-10804 GCA_964404195.1 uncultured Syntrophobacteraceae bacterium | reverse complement strand
CTTCGTGGTTAAAATCCTCTCACCACGAAGAGCACGAAGCACACGAAGTTTGGATTCTTCGTCGCGCCAAGACGCCAAGAGCGCAAAGAATACTTTCTTAGCCTCTCTTTCGCCTTGATTCCTGCGGCCAACAGTTTGTGAGGATCTTTCCACGATCGATGAATAATTCAGGCTAGATATCCTTGAACTTTCCGGTCAAGCGATAATGCGAAGCGAGCGTCGCCAGATAGGCCGCGATCTCCAGGCCGGCGGAATCGGAGCGAAGTCGCAGGTCCAGCGCCGCGCAGCGCTCGGTCAGCGCGCGCAAGAGGCGGTCCACGGTGAATTTAGGCTCGCCGCTCCAGGCCGAGACCGCGCTCAGCATCGGCTTTCTGCTTCGTCGCAAAAATGACGCGGCCCGGTCGGCGTCGGGGGCCGACGCGGGGTCCGCGAAGAGCTTGCGCAAATCGGCGTCGAAAAAATCGGGGAAATCCTGTGCGTAGAGCCGCCGGCGCTTTTTGTAATATGCCTCAAGACGCGACTTGAGTCGCGACGCCGCGCTCATCTTGCTGCGCGACAACACCAGCGGCTTCTGTCCGGCGAGCTTGCCCATCAACTGATCGACGTATTCGAGCTTTTCGAGCGCCTTCCATCCGCGATACTGGATCTTCCAATCCAAGCCCGGAGTCAGCCAGATCGCCAGCGTTTCGGCGAAATCCTCCTCGGGATGGCTCTGCGCGTACCAGCCGTCGAGGTGGCGCACGAAGCGCTTGCTGTAAGGCCGCGAGCGGAAGCTCTCGGAATATTCCTGCGACGGCGAGCCGAAGATTTTCTGCCACTGCTTATCTTTGGTGAGCAGGTAAGCGTGGTTCAGCACGTGGCCCATCTCGTGGCGCAAAAGACGCATGCACCACGACTCGGTGCCGCCTTCCACTTCCATCATCATTTTCTCTTCCAGCTTTTTGAGCCGCGGATGGGCGAGATAAAACGGAATCGCGATCGTCGCCGCGCCGTCGGGGCAGAACCATTCGTCGCCGAGATAGCAGACGGGCTTGACCGGGATTCCTCGCTCCCCCAGCTCGCGGTGGAAATTGCCGATCTGCGATTCGAGCTCGCTCCCGGCGATCTGGACCTTCAGGTCGCAAATCCGCATCCGGAGCAGCTCTTCGTCGCCGAGTCCGGCGAGATCCTGCGGGGCGGCGGCGGACGATTTTTCTTTTCCCGGGGAGGATTCCATGGCGGCGAACTTGGAGTATTGGAGTACTGGAGTACTGGAGTGTCGGAGTATTGGGTTAAGAGTTTTTAGCTTTTTCCATTACTCCACCACTCCACGACTCCATAGTTCTCCTACTCTACTTTGCCTGTAGGAACCCCAATCGCTCGGCCATCGGCGTGGCCGGAAAGAGGTAACCGCAGGACTTGCAGGTGCGCATGCCGGCGTCGGCGTTGAAGGCCTCGTAAATATTCGTCACCTGTCCGGCAACGTCCTTTTGAACGACCGTGCGGGACAAAACTTTTTCATCGCACCTTTCGCAGAACCAGACGAAGTCTTCCTTTTCCTCCGGCGTTCGTTTGCGCTCGATGACGAGGCCCCAGGTGTTCTCCGGGCGGCGCGGCGAGTGCGGCACGTTGGTGGGACAGAGAAAAATTTCGCCTTCGCCGATCTTGACGACCTCCCTCTTCACTCCATCCGGCTTGAGGTGAAGCTCGATTGCCCCTTCGATCTGATAGAAAAACTCGTCTCCCGGCTCGACGTGGAAATCGAGCCGGACGTTGGGCCCGCGGAGAATCATGACCAGAAAATCCTTATGATGAACGAGCAGGCGGTTGGTTTTATACGGAGGCGAGAAAAGGTTTTTGTTCTCTTCTACCCAGCGCTTGAGATGAAACGTAGACAGAAAGTCCATCGCCTCGCCGTTCACTACTTTAGTTTCTGGCACTCTCGCGCCACACCGTCCGTCACCGCCCACCAGATGCCCAGGCCCTTCCTCAGCGCTCTCAGAACTTTGACTTGCAGCTCCTGGGTAGTCGCAAACTTCTCGACCAGCTCGTAGCCCACGTTGCTGTGCTCCGTGTCGGCGACGCCGTGCTCGGCGAAGAACTCGATGTCGCGCTCCTTCAAACCGTAATGTTCTTTGAATGAGCCGAAAAATCGCCCGCCGGTAAGCTGATTGGAAAATTCGTTGCAACAATTGGTGGACGCGACTTGTTCCAGAATACTGTCGCTCCGGAGCGCGATGTCGAGCCAGCACGTGCGCGCGAGCACGGTCGTCGGCAGAAAGTCGTTCTCAATTTCGCGCCGCTCCAGTTCGCCGGCTGGAATGCCGATCGCCTCGCCGAAGCGGAGAAAAAGCGCGCGATGGCCGGCCACAGGCCTTGGGCTGCCCTGGAAATATTGGTAGCCGACCTCGGACATGATAATGTCCACAAATTTTTTCTGGATCTCCGGATCGTGGATGCCGGAGAGCTGGCAGCGGACGAGCTTGGCCGTATTGATCGCCACGTTCATGCAGAAAATTCCCCACGCCTCTTTCGCCCAGACGCGAATCTCCTCCAGGCTGAGCTTGCCGTCGTACAGCCCGAAGTAGAAGGGATGGTGCAATCGCGCGTGGCGCTCCTTGACTTCGGCCATCAAAAGCGCGCAGAACTGTTTCGGCTGGAGAGCTCCCTGCTGAAGTTGAGCATCAATCGACATGGAATCTCCCTGGAGTAATGGAGTCTTGGAGTACTGGAGTATTGTCCTAAGAGGTCGTGGTTTTAAACCATTACTCCATTACTCCACCACTCCAATACTCCAGTCTTTTGTTACCTTCCGTACAGTTTGCCGACGAAACCGTTGTCTTCGAGTTCCTTGAGATAGCGCGCCTCAACGAATCTTTTTGGATCGGCGCCCTTCGCCTTTGGATTGGTCTTCGCCAGATCTTCCAGGATCACCTCCACGCCTTTAAGCGTGGGGTAGGGAACTCGCGCCATGAACTTGACCGCATAGGCGTTGTAAGCCTCTTCGAGCGCGGCGCGATCGTTCGACTTGGTGAACTTGGCGATCGAGCGCAAGCTCGCCTCTTTCTGCGTCTTGTAAAAATGAATACCCTCGGTCACGGCCTGAACGAAGCGGCGCACCACGCCCTCGCCTTTTTGAATCCGCGTCCGCGTAGTCACGAGGCAGGTGCCGAGATAATCGAGACCGAGATCGGCCAGCGTAGCCATCTCATTGAAACCCTGCTGCTTCGCCTTCGCCGTAATCGGCGGCTGCAAGAGGACCGCATCCACCCGACCGGCCTCAAGAGCCATGAGCCGCGCGGGCTGCGTGCCGACGCCGAGAAACGCAACCTCTTTATCCGGCACGATTTCCCATTTCTTGAGCGCCACTCTCGCACCATAGTCGTCCGAGGCGCCCGGGCGCGAAACGCCGATTCTCTTTCCCTTGAGATCGGCCGGCTTCTTGATTGCCGGCGCCGTGAAGATGGAATGGTCCATCGTGTTGATGAAGCTCATCAACACGACGACGTCCGCGCCCTCGAGATTCGCCGCGATCGAAGCCGGTCCGGCGAAAACGGTAAAATCGACGTCGCCGGAAATCAGACCGGCGATATTCGGCGGGCCGCCGGCGATAAAAATAATCTGCGGATCGAAATCGTATTTGCGAAAAATGCCGGCGTCATAGGTCACCCAGAGAATCGCCTGCGAGCCGCTGATGGCGCTGTGAGAAATCCTGATCCGGTCGAGGGCGTAAACGGCGGCCGGGCTCACCAGCGCGGCCAGACAAAGCAGCAAAAATATTTTCCGAATCATCGGCGTCTTCTCCGTTCAATCGAATCGGCGCGTTTACCTTTTGAACTTGTTTCTGTTGCTGGCGACTTCGACGCGGTTTCCGTCCGGGTCCAAAAAACTCACCGAGCGGTTGCGCGCGACTTCTAGGATTTCCGGGCCGCTCACGACCGGAATCCGCTTGCGCTTGAGAACGGGATAGAGATCGTCCACCTCTTTGTCGCTGCCGACGTAAACGCAAAAGTGGTGCAGACCGGGAACGCCGTCGCCGTTTCGCTTCGCATTCGCCGGCAACTCCATCAGCGCAATGTCGTGATGCTCGGCGCCGAAGCTCAGAAAAGACATTTTCGTTCTCGGATTCCTTCCGGAAACCTCCATGCCGAGAACGTCGCGATAGAAGCGTTCGGACTTTTTTAAATTCTTCACGTTCAGGACGACGTGTCCGAGCATCGCGCGTTGAACCCCCATGGCGCTCTAACTTTTAGACGGTAGCGGCCCTGGTGTCAAGAAACGGATTAGGGCGGTTATGCCACAGGCCGGTTGCGCGCTAGAGCAAACCCAAGAAGGTCCGAGGAGTCACAATGTGGATATTTTCGTACGATTCGAGAGAGAGAAGATGCTTGTCGCCTGTTACGACAAACTGTGCCGAGCTTTGCGCGTGCGGTGTTTGGCTTCATCGGCTATCCGCGCGGCTTGCGCATCGGAGAGTTTTCCTTCCTGGCGCTCAAGGATCTGGAGCAGGTGCATTCGCGCCGCCCGGCGCATCTGCTCGAGCCGCTCGACTGGCACGACGGCGGCAAGGGGCTTGCCTTTACGCTCGATGATGAATTGGTCATTGCGGAGCGCCACCCGATTCAGGATATCCCCGAGCCGCTGCCGCATTTCCAATGTCGAAATTGTCTCTACCATGTTGCGCTTATTAACCGAACTCATTTTCACAACGATGATAGTTGCTCCAGTCCCCCGAGTCAAACGGAAGGTGCTTTGGTCGTCGTGGTTACCGACCTCGCAGGTCATTCAAAAGTGCCGGGAGAGGATTTGGAGCTTGCCCAGAGGCTTGCACGCCGCAAAGGAATACCCAAGTATCAAACCTACATTAAGACGCTGCTTCACGACATGCTGGTGAAAGAAGCTGAAAACGAACGGTAGTTTCCTTAAATACGGCGAGATTCCACTCCTCTTTGCCACGCTGAAAATCTGTATTATGCCCCGGAGTTCTCCCTCTAAATCCTAATTCCTGCCCCCCAGCGGTACTATCCGACCAAGAAGCGGATGGCGACTGCATAGACGGCTCGGTCTTAACCCTCACCCCTGAGCAGCTCCGACTTGCGACCACCCATTGTTTAGTATATACATAATTGATGTTCGATTGGGCCCCCCAAAAGGCTAGAGCCAATCGGCTTAAGCACGGGGTCTCGTTCGAAGAAGCGGCCACGGCTTTTGCCGATCCGGATGGGTTGGACGGCGAGGATCTGGAGCACTCACTGATCGAGCCACGCCGGTTGCGCTTGGCCAAAAGCGCTTTGAGCAGAGCGCTGGTTATAGCTTACACCACAAGGAGACGAGGCGATGAAGAGATCACGCGAATTATCAGCGCAAGGCGGGCGGGCCGGAAAGAAAGGAAAAGATATGAGGCCAAGGAAGATTGATTTCTCGGACATCCCGGAGCTTTCCGAGAAGCAGCTCTCCCGTATGCGCCGGGTGGGACGGCCGACACTGGGAGATGAACCAAGAAAGCTCATTGCGATTCGGATGGATGCGAAAGTTCTGGCCTGGCTGCGCAAGACAGCCGACAAGAAGGGATTGCCTTATCAGTCGCTTGTCAATGAGATCTTGGCCGAGGAGATGAGGAAAGCGAGCTAAGGTTCCTCCTCCTGCCCCCCCCCAGCGCCACGATCCGACCAAGAAGCGGAAGGCGTCGCTCTGCCAAGATTGTCCACAAAGGGAAGCCCGATCCTGAAGCTTGTCCTCAAGAGGAGATTAGTATTATGTCCCCGGAATTTAGTTTGGCACAGGAGAGGGCGAAAAGATGAGAAAGATTAAAAAGTGCAAGAAGTGCGGAATTGAGATGTACCGGGATGATCGCGGCGAGTGGTTCTGCCCTGACTGCGTCATTGAAGAGATCGAACCCGACTTTCTGGATGAAAAGCAAATCGCTGGCGGCGAACTGAAGCGCCCGTATGTCCTGGAGCCTCCAACCAGGCAAGTTAGTTTACGGGTGTCGGCAGGCGATTTGGAACTGGCCCGGAGACTTGCGCGCCGCAAAGGGATACCCAAGTATCAAACCTACATTAAGACGCTGCTTCACGAGAGCCTGGTCAAGGAAGCTGAATACAAACGGTAGTTTCTTTAAATACGGCGAGGTCCCACTCCCCTTTGTCACGCTGAAAATCTGTATTATGCCCCGGAATTTAAGCTGAGTTTTATTCAGGGTTCTCTTATAGATCACCCCGCACTACAAGTGCCTTTTCAATGCGCCGTATGATCGGTTTGGCGGCACTTTGAGTACGATCATGAGGATAAAGCGTAAAATATGCTTCTACTCTTTCGGATGCTTCGCGAGATCTTCCAACTTTAATCAAGCACATTGTAAGACGATCCAGTGCTTTGAGCCCTTCGGGTTTTCCGCAGTGCCCCAGCTCTCTTTCTTCCTCTTCCTCCAGTCGACCAAGCAATGTTTTTGTGTCGTATTGCCTTTCGTCGTACCCATGTACATTCTCAATGGCCATCACGTAGAGATCAACGGCTGATTCGGGGTTCTGCTTTTCCATAGCCTTGGCCCGTTGAATCAAGACCTGGTTGGCTTTTTGTCGATCGAGGCATTGCCAAGCCCTTTCGTAGTCATCAGTGCGCGCCATATTCTGCCAATTAACAAGGTCGACGTATTCCGCCATGAACTCCGTCTCTATTGCCTCCGCTTCCTCTTCGCTGAGGTTGTCTGCGAGAATGCGAATCTCGTACTTGCCACCCAAATGTTTCTCGACATATCGAACCCAAAGCGGATGGCGGTCCTTTGACCAGGCTCGTTTATCGGTACCTTTTCCGACGTAGAAAACTTTTCCCTGCGCATCACAGTGGACGTAAACATAGATCCCCTTTGGGTTCTCTTGATTAGCATCGGGCTGAGGCACCGGATGCTCATTACTCAAATTCAGTTTGCCGTTAACAATTTTTACCGAGAAAATCACAGCCTTCGTTTCACCCTCGTGCCTCTGTTCTATCCCCGAAAAACTTTCCTAGCGCTATGGAGATTGTAATGTTTTTTATCCCTCGGTGCTGACTTTTGACGCTCAAAATGGCAATTTCCTATTTATCACGGGCGACGCGCCTTTGTACTTCATTGCTTCGAGTGTACTCGGTAGGCCGCCTTAACCTGCTTTGGTAGATGAACGTACTTTAAAACCTCGTCCAGGATTTGGGGATTGAGATACAGCGGCGCGTTATTTGCCTGAAACCAATTCCTCAGCTTGACGGTCTTTCTCGCCCGCTTTCCGAAGAAGGCGTTCTGCCAAAGCAACGGCTCCCTGGCCCGGTTCTTTACGTCATCGATGACTTTCTCAAGATATCCCCCGGGAATACGTACTCGAAGCGCACTGAAGCCCTTTCGGAGTTTCTCCTGGTGCAGTTCCTTGGCAAGCGTGCAGTACCGACGTAGCTCCCACACCGTCCGGTCTAAAGTAATGAGGTCTGCACCGAAACCAAAATTAGACACTTCGAAGTATCGAAATGGTCCATATTCATCGAGCATCTCAATGAATTTTTTCGTTCCCGCTGTTAAGTCTAGCGCCAAGTGGCCCTAGTCATTTATTTTTGTGAGAGCCCTCTCAAGATCGTGAAACACTTTATTTGCGGGAATCCGGTTAAGCAGAAGAATGCACTTTAAATACTTCTCAACCGCCTGCTGGCTGGCCCACAAAAACTGTGTCAACAAGGTTGCCCGACATGCCATGCGAGCCGCAATCTAATCCGCATCAGCGATATCCCGGAAGGATCGCACGGCGAAATCGTTTACCAATTCATCATCTAATTTCATCTTAGTCATCCTTCAAGGAATTCAGCCGCCCGAAACCTAGCCAGGATTCTATAGGGTCTTTGTATTCTAGACAATCTTGCTGATTCACTCTTGTAAGCCCGATTGTGCAGAAGATTCCTAGTCGTGCCTAAGTATTGACTTAGTCTCCTCGCCGATTCGATCGGACTTGCGACGGCGGTCCACCCAAAAAGGCATTAGGCGTGAGGGCATGAGGCGGAAGTCAGTCGAACAGTTCAAGATGTTGAAATCCTATGAATCGTTCAAAACGTTCAAAATGTTTCAATGCTTTAAAAGCCTAAGAGAAAATGGCCTGGATTTGGGGTCAGATTTGGGGCTCAGGTTGACCCTGAATCCCTACACAATCATGGTCGTTCACTGCCAGCACGGAACTTGTGCACCGTGTATCGCGCGATTGATGTCGCAACATGGAGTCTGAAGATCGCTTCCTGCTCGTCACTGAGTCCATGATGCGGGCCTTTATCCTGGATTCCATTCCAGAAACCCCGAGCCATCTGCCACTCGGGGTCGTCAAAGAAGCGTGCGTCTCGTAGGTCTTGAAGCGCGGCGGCAGCGTCCGATCGGGTTCTTCTTGTCTGTCGCTTTCCCACCTCGATAAGCAGGCTCTCCATGAAAGATCGGATTTGCCCGTTTGCAGCCTCTGAATTTCCCGCGACAAAGTTTTCATGTGCTTGGCGGTAGTGCTCTGATGTAACGCTTAAACCTAGATCTTTTAAGTCGAGCTCCAGTCGTGATAGTTCCACGGCAAGTTCTGCTGGCTTGGGAGTTGTTGGTACAAGTTTGCCATCGTGCCATTCGAGTCCGTCAACCCGTAAGGCTCGGAGCAAGTTTTCTGTGGGACCGGAGTTGGTGCCGCCTCGTTCTAACGCGTACTCAATTAATCTGGTTATAGCGTCATCAGCATCTGGCCGCCGGCTCAGGCTAGTGACAAGGACATTGCAGTGAGCATCAATCCCACCGCTGAAGTCACTGTAAGAAAGACCGTACTCGATGAAAAACCGCTCCAACTCGGCGTTGCCCCTGACGACAGCACTAAGGGCCCAACAGAGTTGCGCGAGCGTCCTGTTGCTAAACCGCGTGCACGAAGTGGTGTGAGGGTTTTCCATGGAATGAGAGCCGCTTTTTACTTGCTCCTCGGGAAACAGGAGTAGTGACTCACCCGCGTTGCGCATGGCCTTGAGCAGTTGGCGTACGGCATTTACCTCAGGCGTTGAAATCCCGTGTGCAAATTTCGATTCAGAGCCTCTCGGCGGAGCCACTAAAGGAAGCGTTGTAAAACGGCTAGTTTTGGGGAGGTTGCGTTTTAGCCATCGGACGCTGGCTCGCTGCCACTTTTTTACTGCTCGAGGGCTGCACGTCGTGGCATGCCGAACATAATACTCCCCTTGTTGTACGAGCCTTAAGAATGCTTCTTTTCGTTCAGCTTCGGACACGGGTCATAGAGATTGAGTCAATCGGGCTTGGGTTCAGGCTCAGCTTTTTCTCGAAAAAGATTGTCTAGATGAAAAGGCCTGTCCCACCGGCCCTGCCCTCAATCAAACCCCCTTTCAGCTCGTTTTAGAAGTTCATTCTTGTCAATTTTCGGTAGATTTATCGATCGCGACGCCCACTTGCACAGTTCTTTGACATACTTGGTCTCGTACGTCGAGATAATAAATCTGTCAGCTGCCCAAGCTGTACGCCTATTAATCTCTTGCACGACTTCTTTATTGACGGCGCGGTATCGCTGTGTGCTCTTTCGATCAAGATAAAGACACCTCTCCGGCGAGATTGGAAGTGTGACCTGAACCGCGGGTAGAGAGTAACCTCCGCCAAATCCCGCTCTCCCATCCTTGTCGAGTACAAAGCAAACTAAAGGTGCATCACTGCAGATGAATTGCGAACCAGAAGGGGCTCTATAAAGGCACCAATTCATTTCGAGCAATTGGAGATGTACCTCCGCAGTCATCATTAGACTCATCGCCATTGCCGCCTTCTTGTTCATAGAGAACTTGAAGTCCGTATCCGCACTTTTAAGGATTTTTTGGGTCTCCTCGACCGTGACGTTCTTATCGATTTTGCCCTGTTCCTGCAAAGCGTTTAAAATCCGTTTTATCTGATCGGGTTTTTTTGCGAGCTCAAGGGCATTGTGTAGAGCCAGTGTTGCCCCGGTCTCTTGAGCGGCCCGTATGCTTCTCGGGACCCTCGTGGCCATGAAGGCAAGGAACTCTGCCAATCCTTCGATGTCGTCTGGCGCAAGCCGAGCTTTAGGCGCGAGAAGTCGATCAATCACGGGCTTTGATGCTGTTTCAACCGGAGTAAAAACCTCATTCTCCAACAAATCGTCCACGGTTCCATCCGGATTCTCTAAGTTGTAGAGATGCTGCTCAATCCCGGTATTGATTGGAGTCTGCGGTCTAAAGGCATTCTCTTTCTTGTCATAGACCCAGAACACCCTTGGATTACTGCTTGACAGAAAAGCCTTAAGATAGAACTGAGGGAGATAATGATTACGTTTAGTAACCGTCACTTAAAAACCTTAAAACGAAATACCCTTAAGTCGTTAGCTTGGACAAGATTGCTGGGAACTTGAGTTTATGGGTCCGCAGGCGCGGATCAAAAGCATCCCGGCGAAACCATTGGTCTTTCCGGTTTGCGAGACCCTGAATATGTTTAGGAAGCCGAAGAAATGTTTTTTCAAAATCCGGCGGGATGTGAATAACAGAGATTGGCCGGGCCATCCCACTAGCGACCAAATTCGGAAAGAGATCTTACGGTTTTCGTCCGTCCTTGACGGTAAGCCGCTTCGCCGCGAGTAATCTTTTCCAGCGCGTCTTCAATTTCGGCAAGGTGTCGCTTCATCTTTGCGTACTCCTCTGCGTCGACAAGCACCACCTTTTTTCCTGCCAGCTCTTTGGGCACGCGGATCGATAAAAGATTTTGTCTCGAAGATGCAGTTGCCGGCTTGCTCATAGCTAGTTCTCACTGAAAAAGTTTTTTTCTTAGGTCATCTCCAGCGACTCGTGG
>CAYOJC010000136.1:0-10810 GCA_964404195.1 uncultured Syntrophobacteraceae bacterium | reverse complement strand
TGCGCTTCGTGGTGAATAGAGCTTGAAGGATAAGTGCCTTAATTTAAGAGGCACTGCACTAGAACTATTGCATCATAATTTCGAAGGCACCGTATCAAAGAGTTATTTCTTATGTCAACAAATTCTTTTTATATGAGGCATTCCGTAAATCGCATAGCGGCGACTATCCGGAGACGCGGCGGCGCGCTCCCGTGACTTAGAACAACAGAAGTATATTTGGAAAGTTACGGTACAATGACGGCGGGATTACGGCATCTCTTCAAGCAACCGGCCGTAACCTTGGACGGGCTGCCTGACATGCAGCATCTTCTCCACTGCCCACACTCGCGCGGGAACAGGATGGACCACGGGGACCTGAAGATCTTCTTCCAAGAGATGGATGATATCCAGCGTGCGCCAGCCGGAGCCGAGCATGTAAATCGCTTCGGCGCCGGGATGTTTCAAGAAGGCTTTTTTCGTGTGCGCGTAAACTTCCTGCGCGGAGAGCCGTCCGACGTCTTCGAAAGCGACGGGAATTCCTTCCATCGCCATGACTTCGAAACCGGCTTCTTTGAAATAAGCGGAGAACATGTCGTTGATCTTTCCGCTGAAATAGGTCACGCCGACGAATTGGTTGATCTCCAGCGCCCGCAGGGCGTTGACTTGGGTCTGGCTTGCGGTCACGATCGGCACGCCGTAGGTCTTCTCCCAGCCTTTGACGATCTCCGCTTCTCCTTTGTAGCCGTGGACCATGAAAGGCGGCGCGCCCTCGGGATGGATGAGATCGACTTTGTAGCCGGCCAGCTCGCGCACGCGCTCTTCATAAGCGCCGAGCGCCTCGCGAAACTCCTCTTCGTTGCCGCGCTGGAAACCCACGAATAAAGGAATCACGCCGATGCCTTCCGCCAACAGGCGGATGAACTCCTCCAGCGATCCCGGCCGATGCGTCGGCTTGATGATACCGATGGTTCCGCGCCAGCTAGTATAAGACATGCTTCCTCCTGCTGGACCGATTATTGATTTGGATATTACGCCAACCGAGGGCAAAGTCCAAGGAGGTTTTCCAATCCGGCCGAAACATTCTATACTCAGCACCGAACCGGTTTTTATTGGGCGCCATACCATGCAGAGTATTTCCCGCGACACTCTCCGGCGGATTCTGGATAAGGAACAACAATATGCGCTCCTCGATATTCGCGAGCCGGGCGAATACAACCTGGGCCACATTCCAGGGACCACGTTATTGCCGCGGCGCGATATCGAGTTTCGGATAAGGTATCTGATTCCGGTGCGGGATACCCCGATAATCCTTGTCGGCGATGGCGGCAAGCGCGAACTCCTGACCGCCGCGACTTTGGAAACCGGCGGTTACCGCAAAGTCGAAATCTTGGAAAGCGGGTTCCCCGGCTGGTCGAAAGCCGGATACGCCACGGAGACCGGCGTCAACGTCCCGAGCAAAGAGTTCGGTGAGCGGGTCCACGTCGAGTTCAACGTCCCGAAGATTGAGCCCGCGGATCTTCAAAGCCGCATTGACCACGGCGAACCTTTTTTTATTTTCGATGCGCGCGCGCCGGAAGAATACGCCCGCTTCTGCATTCCCGGCGGACTCAATGTCCCGGGCGGCGATCTAATCCTCTGGGCGGAAGAACTTAAAAACAAGGCGAACATCCCGGTCGTCATCAACTGCGCCGGGCGCACGCGCAGCATTATCGGCGCGCAGTCTTTGCGGCGGCTCGGCCTCACGAACGTCTTCGCCCTGCGAAACGGAACCATGGGTTGGCTTCTGGCGGGATTTGATTTAGAGCGAGAACCGAAGCGAAATCTTGTGCAGCCGTCGGAACAAAGCGTTTCCGTTGCTGAGAAGCTGGCCTCGCAGGTTGCAGAAGAGGAACAAATCCCGTTCATGTCGGTTTTGGATCTGGGAGATTTGCTGAGCGGAAAGGAGAGGAAAACACTTTATGCCATGGACGTCCGCTCTTTCGAAGAATATCTTTGCGGACACATTCCAGGCTTCATTTCGGTTCCGGGAGGCCAGGCCGTGCAACGCGCGGACGACTACGTCGCCGTCCACACCGCCACGATCGTCTTCTCGTGCGACCGCGCGGCGAGGGCGACGATGGCTGCATACTGGTATCGCAAGATGGGGTTTAAGAATGTTTTTGTGCTTCGCGGCGGAATCGACGCATGGGTGAAACACGGTCGAAAGCTTGAGATCGGCGATGTTCAAGAAAATATCATTGGACTTGAATGCGCCCGCTCTTCGGTCCGCTGCATAGGCTCAAGTCATGCGGAGTCGCTCCGGACCGACAAACCGGATCTCCTTATCGTAGACGTCGGCTTGAGCAGGCAATACGCTGAGGGGCATCTCCCCGGAGCCGTCTGGCTTTCCAGGGACTGGATCGAAGAGCGCATTCCCGTGCTCTACCCCGATCGCCGGCAACTCATCCTCGTGACCTGTCCTGATGGACGTCAATCCGCTCTTGCGGGAGCCGCGCTTATGGAGATGGGCTACAGCGATGTCAGCGTCCTTGAAGGCGGGACGCAAAAGTGGATCGAGCACGGGCGAGCGATAGAGACGGGACTCACGAAGCCGCCGATCGAGCCGAACGACGTTGTTCTATCCGCCTCGATCGGCGGCGATAAGCGCGCGATGCAGCGATATCTGGATTGGGAGATCGAGCTGGCGCGAAAGACAGAGAAAAAGTAAGAGAGGGTCGGACGCGAGCCGGCAAAGACCTTTGGGCGTTCAAGCCGCGCGGCAGCCGGCCTCAGCAGTTATCGTACTTGGGGCTGGCGAAGGTCGTAATCGTCCCTTTGTCCAGGTCGAACTTGAGTCGCTTGAGCCCACTGAGATCTTTGCCGTAAACATGGATGTCCACGGTGTTGCGGTCCGTGGTGTTCAGGACCGCGTGAATGTCGTCGGGCGGCAGCAAGCAAGAAATATCGCCGACCCGGTTGCGCAGAGTTCCGGTGAGTTCCAGGCGAGCCGTGGTAACGCCGGCGCGGTCATCGAGACGGCGGAAGCGTTTTTCTTGAAGCTCGTTTTCCAGAACCCCTATCAGCCCCCAGGTGTCATGATTGTGCGGCCCGAGCCCGTCTCCCGGCCCCCAAACCACGGCATTGACGTTGAATTTTTGCTCTCGGTGAATCATGTGGCGCCCCTGAGCCTTCGCGCCGCGTTTCTTGAATTCGGCGGGAATACAATCGGGATTTTCGAGCAACTTTCGCAGCAAGGGCTTGCAGCGCTCCATGATCACTTCAGGCGCGCTCTCCGCTCCGGTCACGCGCTGCATATCCGCGATGAAATCCGACACGCCGTAGAGAGGTATCATAAAGCGCTGATGCCGTGGCCTCCGCGCTCGGGAGCGGACACCTTCTCAAGCATCCTGCCATAGCTCGCGATCAACCGCTTCTCTTCCTCTTCCGTGACGCCGAGCTGGGGCCGCCGGACCGTCGCGCTGGCAATCAGCCCTTCGTGCCTCAGGATGATTTTGATCCGAGCGACGGCCTCGACGATCGGCTCGGAGAATACCAGCTCCTTGAGCTCGCCGAGTTCCCTTTGGATCCTCATCGCTTCGCGGTAATCCTCTGCCCGGCCGGCGCGATCGATCGCTCCCCATTTTGCCGTCGCCAGATTCGCAACTCCGATCAGCGCCCCGCGCGCCCCGAGCATGTAGCTTTCGGCCACGAAGCGGTCGTTGCCTGTGAGCACCGCCATCTCGCTCCGCTCGGCTTCGAGCTGCCTCATGGTCTCGCTAAAAAGATTGATGTTGAACGAAGCCTCTTTGTAGGCGACGACCTTTTCCAAACGTCCGATTCGACAGACGGTCTCCGGATCGTACGCATAGCTGGCAACCGGGACTTGGAATAGAACGATCGGAAGATTTGAGGCGGCCGCGACTTCCTCGAAGAAACGCCATTTCAGTTCTCCACCGACTTTCCCCCAGGCGAAGAGCAGCGGAGGAAAGATCATCGCCGCGTCTACCGGAAGCCCTTCCAGCTCTCGCATGACCGCGATCCCCTCGTCGGTAGACTGAGGCGTAACGGCCGCGATGTGAATCTTATCAGCCTCTCGCGCGATGTCGCCGGCGACTTTATAAACTTCGCGCTTTTCTTCCAGCCGCAACACCGGCCCCTCGCCGATTCTGGCGCACGAGACCAGGCCTGCGACTCCTTTACAGGCGATTAAATGGCGCGCCAACCGTTCGAGGCTTTTGAGATCCAATTCTCCCGATGGAGTGAACGGCGTCACATGCGGTACGAACAGCCCCTGAAAGCGATCGTCTTTCAGCATTGTTCCTCTGTCCGTTAAACCGATTGAAGAATTTTCGCGAACTTCGCCTTGAGCTTGGCGCGCATCTCCGGACTCACGTCGACGACGGTCGGAAATTTTCCCTTGAGCTTGCGATCGTAAGGGATGCAGGCGTCGATGAGAATACGGTTGTTGAAGTTTCCCGGCAGAAACATCGGGTCGCGCCCCGACGACCAGGCCCTCTGAATCGTATCGATGTCGGTCATCGGGTCGAAACGCGTGCACATCGCCCACAGCACCTGATCGAGATCGGAGCAGTCGATGTCCTCGTCGACGACGACCGTCCACTTGCCGTTGTAGGCGCCGGCGGCGCAGTTGGCGGCAACGTGGAGAACGTTGCGCGCGTGGCCGGGATAGCGCTGGCGGATCTGAATCGCCGTGAAGCGCGTCGCCGGCCCGCCCTCGTGGTTCCACACGCCGAGGATTTCCGGCAGGCCGCAGGCTTCAAGCGCGTGCCAGATCTCCGCCGCGCCCGCGATGCCTTTGAGCAAACCCGTTTCGTCCACCGGCTTGTGCTGCGGCGCGCAGGTCAAAATCGGATCGTCGCGGTAGAGAATCCTTTTTACGTCGATGTAAGGACGCGGCACGACGTCGTCGGAGTAATAACCCATCCACTCGCCGAACGGTCCTTCCGGCTTGACGTTGCCGGGCACGGCGTCGCCTTCAATCACAATCTCTGCATCGGCCGGTATGGGAAATCCGGTGTACGGACCTTGGACGACTTCGACCGGCTCGCCTCTAAGACCGCCGGCGAAATCGTATTCGGAGACGCCGCGCGGCAGCGGGCTCGCCGAGAGCATATAAAGGAGCGGGTCCTGCCCGCACACGACGGCGACCTTCATGCTCTGGCCGCGCTCGAAATATTTGTCGCGGTGGATTCTGCCGTGCTTCCCTTCGGTGATCTGGCAGCCGATCGTCTTCCCGTCGTAGACCTGGCAGCGGTACGCGCCGAGGTTATACCAGTCGGTATCGGGATCTTTGGTGATGACGAGATCCGCCGTGCCGATATAGCGCGCCTGATCGAGCTCGTGGTGGATGGGGACGGGAAATTTCAGAACGTCCACGTCGTCGCCTTCGAGAACGTGATCGAGAATCGGCCCGCTATTGACGAATTTCGGCTTGATGAAATTCATGCCTTGCATGCGCTCGTGATACGCCTTGACGATGTCCGACTTACGCTCGTATTCGAGCGGCAAGCCGAGCGTCAGCGCGACTCTTTGAATCGAGGAGAACTGGCCGTAAAGGGTGCGGAAGCCTTTCGGATAACCGGGGACTTCGTCGAAGAGAATCGCCGGCGCCTTGCCTTTGCTCCCTTGCGTGAGGAGCTGCGTCGTTGCGCCCATTTCGCGGTCCCAGTGAGCGCCGTCGATCTTCAGAAGCTCGCCTAACTTTTCGACCTGCTCGAGCCACTCGCGCAGGCCGCGATACGCCACTCCCCTCTCCAGCGGGCTGATCTTTTTTTCCGGACGCGCCATCGTTCTCTCCTTGCCTGTCGAGGCGATTGAACTATGAACCAACCATATGTTCCGAGCCCTCACCTTGTCAACTAACCCAGTTGAAGACGCCGTGAAAGAAAAAAATGCTTCACCCAATTTCTTGCGAAAGTTTTCGTTTGCGAGAGATATTAGAATGAAATTCTGCTTGAAATCGATACTGAAGGTTTCTAGGATAGGCCGCTGGCGATGACTCCGCCCATCGCAACTCAGTTAGTAGTTCGGCCACATTTCTGCTGGAGACTCGAGCATGACCACCCTGCTAGTGGGATTCGATTCGGCCTGGACCGCGACAAATTCCGGCGCGATCGCGGGCGTGCTTCGGCTAGATGACGGAACCTTTGATGAACTCGGTCCGCCCCGAAGCACAAACTTCAGTGAGGCGCAGGAGATCATTCTAAAGTGGCGAGCCGAGAGAACCCCAACGGCAACTATCGTAATGCTTGACCAGCCGACCATCGTGAACAACGGAGAGCGCCAGCGGCCAGTCGAGAACATCGTCGGGTCACCAGTCAGCCTACGGTACGGCGGTGTGCAGCCTGCCAACACGTCCAAGAAGGAGATGTTCGGGAAGGACGCACCGATGTGGCCCTTCCTTGCTAGGTTCGGCGGCCCGGCGGATCCCCTGAACCCGGTAGCGGACACGGGGGTGTTCGAGACCTACCCTGTGTTGGCGATGATCGCGCTTGGCTGGACACTTGCCGATGCCCGCGCCACGGGCCGACTCCCCAAGTATAATCCGGAGCGGAGAAAAACTTTTTGTATTTCCGACTGGCGGCACGTCTGTGGGCGGGCGTCAGCTGCGTTCCATGAGCGCGGACTCAGAGGTATTGCTGCCTGGATCGACAATGCTGCTCAAATTGCAACGCCGCACAAGAGCGAGCAGGACCGTCTGGATGCCTGCATGTGCCTTCTGGTCGCTATATACTTCTCAGAGCGGAAGGACTGCCTGATGGTCGGTGATCAGCAGACCGGCTACATGATCGTACCCTTCAATGCCGGGCTCCGTGCGGAGCTAGAGACCCGTTGCCGCGCGACTGGCCGGCCGCCGTCGCAGTGGGTGCGCGTGTTCCGCATGACCTGCACAAGCTAAGAGACGAAGGGGACAACCACGATAATCGTGCCGAGCCAGGCGCTTCGCCTGACCGGGGCCGTATGATTCAGATGAAAAGCGGGCGTGATGAATCACGCCCCTACATTCGCCGAAATACGGGCGCCTGAATATCTCCTTTAGGTGCGCAATTTATTGCGCCCTAGCTGCCATGAAATACGATCCGGACAAACATCATCGCCGATCGATTCGGCTAAACAGCTACGACTACAGGCAATCCGGATCGTATTTCATCACGGTCTGCACGCATGATCGGAAGTGTTTCTTCGGCACGGTGGACGGCAGAGAAATGCAATTAAACGACGTCGGCCAGATGGTAAAATCGACGTGGCAGGAATTGCCTTCTCGTTTTCCATCGGTTTGGCTAGACGAATTCACCGTTATGCCCAATCACATTCACGGGGTCATCCTTGTAGGGGCGCAATTCATTGCGCCCAAATTAACGGCGTCCCAAGATTTCGGCATACTGAATCCCGGCACTTTGGAACGGGGCGCGATAAATCGCGCCCCCACGTTAGGCAAAATCGTGCGCGCCTATAAGGCGCGATCGACACGACTGATTCGTCGGATGGCAACGCCTGATTTTGCGTGGCAGCGCAATTATTATGAACACGTAGTCCGGGATGAGAAATCGTTGAATCGCATTCGCGAATACATTTTGACAAACCCCGCCCGTTGGGATTCCGACCGTGAGAACCCCGCGGCTACGACGCCGGAAGCAGAAGATGCATGGCGTGGCTGAGATCCGGGCGTGATGAATCACGCCCCTACATCCGGAAAACCGCTGGGTACCCGATCAGGATTCAGCGGGTGCATGCATTATCTTTGTAGGGGCGCAATTCATTGCGCCCTCCATAAACCATTGTAAACGGCTGGCAGCCACTACTTGATCGGCACACTTGTCGCAACTTGCCCTTTGTGAATCGACGAGAGGGATAGGAAGAAGGCAGGTTCGCCCTTGGTTCTTCTAATAGCCGGCGGTGGCGCGGCCCTTGGGCTCGGCCACGGCGGAAAATCCTTGCTTCACCCACCACTCCGCCACCTCGCTGCCGGTCGCAAACCAGACGCCTTCACGCTGCTTCATGTAGCGGATGACCTCCTTCAAGGCCCCTGCCCTGCCGGGCCGGCTGGATATATACGGATGGAACTGGAACGTGCAGAACGTAGGCGCAGTCTTCGATTCTTCATAGAGATCGTCGAAGAAGGACTTCCAGACGACGAGCGTGTCATGCGGGTTTCCCGAATCCCTGTGGCCGTACGTTCTGCCGTCGCCGAAGGGCTGGCGCGGCAGCTCGACCAATTCCTTCTCGCCATTGCTCCAGATAAAAGGAAGATCGTAGGAGAAGGAGTTGCTGTTCCAGAGATAGCCCTGCTCCATAAGCAGCTCCAGGCTGTTTTGACTCTGCGTGCACGAGCGCCATCCTTGCGGACATTTGCCGGTCACGCTCCGGATCATCTCCGTAGCGCGGCGGATCACATCTTTCTCTTCGTCCCGAGATAAGTCGCGGGCGACCTCGTGATGATAGCCGTGGCCCGCGACTTCATGGCCGTGTTGGACGATCGCCTTGGTCGCCTCAGGGTAGCGCTCTGCAATCCCACCGCAGGTCATAAAAGTCGCTTTAACTTTTATTTCATCCAGGATTCTGAGAATCCGCCAGATTCCGGTCTTGGGTCCGTACTCCGCCTGCGTGTATTCTTCATGGTTGATCTTGCCGTTCGGCAGCGGCCTTACGTCCTCGCCGCCTTGGAAGTCGAACGTCAATGCCACCGTCATGCGGCAACCGTCGGGCCAGAAAATTTTCTCTTGTGCATGATTCTCGCTCAGCATCGTAGTCACCCTCCCGTGATCATTAGATGAAGGCCGGTTCTCTTCGCCTCACATACAACTTTCACACTTCCAAGTCCACCCCGATAGCGGTTGATTCGGTTGTTTGAGAGCGCTTATACTTCTTACATCCCTGAGTCGCGTTGAGCGCGGATTGAAGACTCGCTCGCCTAGGACGAGCCTTTCGCACGATCACTGAAGGAGGATGCGATGTTCCCCCACTTGAAGAATTTCAATTTGAGGCAATGGATCGATGAGAATCGAGGAAATTGGGGACAGCGCCGGGTCATCTGGGACGACTCGGATTTTATCGCGTTTGTCACGCGCGGGCCGAACAGCCGGAAAGATTTTCACATCGACCCGGGCGACGAGATCTTTTATCAGCTCGAAGGCGACCTGAACCTGCACTACATCGCGCCGGATAAAAAGCACGAGATCGCCGTGCTGAAAGCGGGCGAGCTTTTTCTCATGCCCGCTAAGGTGCCGCATTCGCCGCGGCGGGGAGAGGGATCGTGGACTTTCGTCGTGGAGCGAAAGCGGCGCCCGGAAGAAGTGGATCTTTTCGTTTGGTTTTGCGAGCAATGCGGCAACAAGCTCTACGAAACTACGGTCCGCTTCGACGATCCGACCGACGCGGTAAAAACAGCCACCGACAAGATCCGATCCGACATCCAACTGCGCACCTGCCGGCAATGCGGCGATGTATTGGCGGCGTGACACGAAACGTCCCGTGAATGCATGCGCAATCACATCCGTTACCTTCACCGCATTGTTGTAGGGGCGCAATTCATTGCGCCCTTCCGATCGACGTGTCGGTCAAACCAGGGCGTGATGAATCACGCCCCTACAGCCGGATGATCCTCGGGGTGCAAATTATCTTCGTAGGGGCGCAATTCATTGCGCCCTAGGTTCCATGAAATACACTCCGGAAAAGCACCACCGGCGATCGATCCGGCTAAACGGTTATGACTACAAGCAGACGGGAGCGTATTTTATTACGATCTGCACGCGCGAGCGCGCCAGTTTCCTCGGAGCGATATCTGGCGGAGAAATGCGATTCACCAACGCCGGGCGCATCGTAGACACCGCGTGGCAAGAATTGCCTTCGCGTTTTCCATCGCTGCGGCTGGACGCCTTCATCGTCCTGCCCAATCACGTTCACGGCATCATCGTCATCGCCGATGTCCCCGTAGGGGCCGACCTGCGTGTCGGCCCTGATTCAGAGGGCGCACACACAGGTGCGCCCCTACGCGCGTCCGCATTTGCCCCGCGACATGCGCCCCTACACCCGGAAAATCGCGGGACACCATAACCCACCGAGTGCGTGCATTATCTTTGTAGGGGCGCAATTCATTGCGCCCTTATAGGATGCGCAGCGCCGCCGCAAAAATCTGCCGCACCCGTTCCCTGCTGATTCCTCCCGCCAGCCTGCCGATCTCCACGTTGGTATATTCGGGATGCCGCATGGCAAGCCGGACCACTATCCTGCGGTCTACTCTCGGCGGCTTGCCGCTTCCAAATCCACCCATTGCGCTCACTTCCCTCCGGGTCGCATATCAAAACCGTGGCGCAGATTGCAACGCCCTTCAACTATCTCTTAGCCGCTATTTGTTAAGACATCGATGCCGGACCTCTGCGATGTCTCCTGTTCGTGCGCGGCTTCGAGGTCGTCGGAGATTTCTTGGGCGAGAGACCGTCCATCATCCTTTCGCGGCACTTACCATGATCTCAACCAGCGTGCCGGGAGTCAGTACCGCGCCCACCGCGCAGCGCGCGGGTAAGTTCTTTTTATCAACCCAGGCCATCCAAGCCTCGTTCATTTCGTTTTTTAGGCTCGCGTCGGCCATGAAAACCGTTGCGCTCAGGATGCGCGACTTGTCGGTGCCCGCGGCGGCAAGGACCGCGTCGATCTTCCGTAGTACTTGAGCGGTTTGCCCCTTCATGGGTAGCGATTTATCGTCGGCGACAATGCCTGAGCAAAATACCAGGTTGCCATGCACCACCGCGCGGCTATTCCATTCCCCAGGTTGAATTCTGTTACTGACTCTCGTATAACTAATGGATATATCTAGGCGCGTGGCCACGGCAGA
>CAYOJC010000135.1:0-10846 GCA_964404195.1 uncultured Syntrophobacteraceae bacterium | reverse complement strand
GCTACTGCGTCAACCACTACATCTTGGGGTTCCCACTCCAAAGCCGGAAGGACCAAAAAAAGAGGCCGAGAGTCTTTTCTTGACTGCAAGTCGGTTGTTCTCCTGATCCGATTGCTTGGAGCTCTGGGCGGTTTGTTTGGCGGCGCCTGGCCGGAGTACTGGTGCTGATTTGAGCTATGATTCTGACCGGCTCGACGTTCGGGCTTCACAATATTTTGGTTGGAGCGGTGATAGGCGCGCATATCACCGCTCTCCTCGGCTTTTACTCTCCGAGGTTAGGGAAAAAACTGTTTGAGTTGCTTTCGAATCTGTAACGAGGAACCATCCGAGGAGGCGGAAGCGGATTTGGATCGTCGATATATTGTCGGATTGACATCGTTCAACCACCATCGTACCCTTTAGATGATGAACTATAAGGACCGAATCACCATCGAACCCGGCAAGCGGGGCGGCAAGCCGTGTATTCGGGGACTGCGTATTACCGTGTACGACGTGTTGGAATACCTGGCTTCCGGGATGACTGAAGAAGAAATCCTTAAGGACTTCCCGGATCTTACCAGCGAGGATATCCGCGCGTGCCTCGCGTTTGCGGCTGACCGCGAGCGTAAACTAACGACCATCCCGCCAGGGTGAAACTTCTCTTCGATCAAAACCTGTCTCACAACTTGGTCCAGCGCTTGGCTGACCTTTTCCCCGATTCTATTCATGTCCGTAAAGTCGGCTTGGCAAAAGCCGACGATCGCGTACTGTGGAACTACGCGAAGGCACACGAGCTGACGATCGCCACAAAAGATTCCGATCTACACCAGTTAAGTTTCCTTTACGGTCATCCCCCGAAGGTTGTGTGGATTCAGAGGGGAAACTGCTCAACCGGGGAGATCGAGACGATTTTGCGGGAGCACTATAGAGACGTGCTGGCCTTCGAACAGGATACAGAAAGCTCTTTCCTTGCATTGGAGTAGTTCCCGGCAAGGTAGTCGTCGAAGCGATCTCAAAAAGCCACACCATGCGTGTGCTCATCTACGGCTTTGGGCCGTACCAGCAGTTTAAAACAAACATCACGCAGCACATCGTAAGGAAGCTCCCCCGCTCGGCGAATCTCAAGAAGATCGTCTTTCCGGTTCGATTCGACAAAAAGCAATTCACGGATGCGGTGAAAAAACACCGGCCCGATATTGTCCTGGGCCTGGGGCAGTGTTCGAGTGGACGGCTGCTCAGGATCGAGCGGCGTGCGGCAAACCGAAGACGCAACGATAGGAAAGAAAAAGCGCGGCCGATAGTACGGGGACAACCTCAAAGGCTCGCGACTACCTTACGCCTGAACGAGATGAGTCTCAAACAGACGAAAGTCTTGGTCAACGCGGGAGACTACGTCTGCAACTTTTCCATGTACGTCATTTTGGATTATCTGCGGCGTTACCAACCGGACGCGCGCTTCGGCTTCATTCACGTTCCGCATGATTATGATCCGAAGAGGGCGGTGAAATTTGTGAGGAAGGTTTTAAGGGCGCTGAAGAACGCCGTGCGGCACGAAAAACTTACGCGCTCGACGTAAGTCTCCGCAAAGCCTCGGTGTACTTCTCTTGCGTCTTGCGGATAACTTCCGGCGGCAGGTTGGGCGGGTTGTTCGGGTCCCAGTTGCTCTCGATCAGATAATCGCGCACGTATTGTTTGTCGAAACTCTCCGGCGAGGTGCCGGGACGATAGCCTTCCTTCGGCCAGAACCGTGAAGAATCCGGCGTCAGCAACTCGTCGATGACGATGATTTTGCCGTCGCGCACGCCGAACTCGAATTTCGTGTCCGCGATGATGATGCCTTTTTCCTCCGCCATCGCGCGCGCCCGGAGATAAATCGCGATCGTCGCAGCGCGCTTCTTCTCGGCCCGCTCCCTTCCGACCATATCCACCATCTTCGAAAATGTGATGTTGATATCGTGCTCGCCCACGGGCGCTTTGGTCGACGGTGTGAAGATGGGTTCCTCGAGGCGGGAAGCCTCGACCAACCCCTGAGGAAGCGGGATGCCACAAACCTTCCCGGTCTTTTGGTACTCCTTCCATCCGGAACCGACGAGGTAGCCGCGCACGATGCACTCCACGGGCGCGGGATCGGATTTTTTCACCAGCATGCTGCGGCCTTCCAACCGCTGCTTGTGGGGTTGGCAGGCCGCGGGAAAATTGGCAACGTCCGTGCTGATGAGATGATGGGGAACGATATCTTCCATCGCGTGGAACCAATACGCGGAGAGAGACGTGAGGATTTTTCCCTTGTCGGGAATCTCGGTCGGAAGCACCACGTCGAAGCAGGAAATCCGGTCCGATGCGACCATCAGAAGGGTGTCGCCCAGATCGTACATCTCCCTTACTTTCCCGCTTTTGAAAAGCGTCAACCCGGGGATCAAACCTTTACTCATCGCCTCTTCCTCGACTCGTGTGTTCCACGACGCAGGCTATCCTTTTTTCTTTTTGGTCTTCAGATAGTCGAGCAGCATAAGCACTGCGAAAAAGCCGAGGCAGAGCCCGATAATCCAAAAGATCGGCACCCACTTTTCCATGGTTAAAACCGGCACCACCTTTTCCATCATTCCTCCCTATTTAAAGAATCGGCCGACCCGCTCCATCGCCTCTGGGGAAATTTCGTTCCGCTTGGGGAACTCACCCTTCAACGGCCTGGTCGCGTCGATCATGGCCACCGCGTCGCCGAGCCAGCCGCGAAAGCTCTGGACCTTGCGGATGATCTCGATGTCTTTGTCCCAGTGGGTCCGCGTGCTGACAGCCCACATCACGTCTCTTTCGTTGAAAACGTCAATGTCGTCGTCGACCACCACGCAGAGCTTCAGATTCGGCATCTCGACGAAGGCTTGCATGGCCGCCTTGTTCGGATCGTTGATGAATTCTTTTTTGATCGAGATGTAGCAGATGAGCCGGCTGCAGCCCGACGCCGGCAGGTGGATCGCCTTGATTCCGGGAACGTTCTTCTTGATCACGTTGTAGACGCTGCCCTCTTTCGGTATGCCGCCCAGATTCAAGTGGTCCATGTGGCCGGGCCAGAAGTCTTCGACGATCCCCTTTTTCCGGTGCGTGATCGCGGTGACTTCGATGACCGGCACTTTCATTTCGGGCTGATAATAGCCGAGGATCTCGCCGAAAGGGTTTTGCGATTCGCGAACATTGGGCGGGACTTCCCCTTCGATAACGACTTCGGCGTCGGCGGGAACCAGAAAATCCTCGCCCCACGTTTCCGAAGGCGTGAGCCGGATCGGCTCGTCGAGAAAACCGCTTGCGGTCATGTAATCGTTGTTGCCGAATGGAGTCATAGCGCAGCTGGAAAGAAAAAAAGCGGGATGATGGCCCAGCACGACGATCACCGGCGCGCGGCGGTTCTGCTTCTCGTATTCCGTGGTCATCGCTTCGAGATGATGGTGGGCGTGCGCGGAAAAGCTCATGCGCCGCGGCGCGTAATACATATTTTTAGTGAAGGTGATGTCGTAAAATCCGCCGTTGACGCTTTTCATGATGCAGACCATGGTGAGGTAAGCGCCGGCGTCGTCTTTCTGATGCATGGGAATCGGCAGCGTTCTCAAATCCACATCAGCGCCTTTCTTGACCACTTCTTTGCACGGCGCCTTGGTGGGAGAGATGGTTTCCGCTTCACCTTTTTTCAGCTCGCGCCTGGCGACTTCGAAGCTCAAATCCATATTCGATTTAAGGTCGCCCATGTCCAGCGCGTCGGCGCAGAACTGGCGCGTTACGAAGGGATTGTAGAATAGAGTGAACGCCGAGGGCTCGCCGTTCAGGTTGACGATATTTTCGAACAGAACCATCTTTTGCTCGCCGCGAAGATCGAGGTGCTTCAAGTAGGCGATCGTTTCGTGGCGATTCGGATCGATCCGGTCTTTCACGCGAATGACCGACCCCGGTCTCTTCTGTTCTTCTTGGGCGATGAAACCCTGTAGATCCTTGCTCATACTGTTCTCCTTTTGCATTGCCGACCGGAATTTTTCGGCGGCCGGTCTCCGCGGCGGGTGATTTTCGCGGGCCAGCCCTGAGATATTGCCTCAATTATGGCGCAAGTCAATAGTTCGTTGCGTTCTCATAAGCGTTTTATGCGCGCGAGCTTGTTTTTCCAGCCCGAGCGGTAAAAGAGGCGAAACGCCCGGCGGATCATGTCGGTCTTTCGCCTGGTCAGCGGGAACCAACTGAACTCGCTTTTCAAGCCCAGCCGGTCGGTGACGATCGTCTTTTGCCGGCAGAACTTGCGAATCCCTTCGGCGCCGTGGCGTCTGCCGATGCCGCTCTCTTTGATTCCTCCCATGGGCGCGTCGGGGATGATGAAATTCACCAGGCTGTCGTTGATGCATACCGATCCCGCCTGAATTTTTTCCGCGACCAGCCGGCCGCGATTCCTATCGCGGGTAAACACGCTGCCGTCGAGGCCGTAGCGCGAATCGTTGGCGAGGCGCACCGCTTCGTCCGGGTCTTGCACACGCATGATCGGAATGACCGGACCGAAAGTCTCTTCCTTCATGATATCCATCCGGTGATCGACGTCCACCATCACCGTGGGCTCGTAGTACAGCCCTGTGAAATTGGGATTTCTTCGGCCGCCGCATAGAATTTTGGCGCCTTTGTTGACCGCGTCTTCGACTTGAGCTTCCACTTTCCGGAGCTGCTCCTCGGAAGTCATGCTTCCCAGCTCGACTTCGTCCGCGCTTTTGCCCTGGCGCAGAGAGCGGACACGCTCGACGATATGCTCGACGAACGCATCGTAGACGGGCTCTTCCACGTAAATCCGTTCGATGGACGTGCAGACCTGTCCCGAGTTCATCAGCGCGCCCCAGACGCAGGCGTTTGCCGCCCGTTCGAGGTCGGCGTCTTTGAGCACGATCATCGGATCTTTGCCGCCCAACTCCAGGGCCACGGGAATCAATCTCTCCGCCGCCCGGCGCATCACGCTCTTCCCGGTCTCGACGCTGCCGGTAAAGGAGACCATGTCCGCGTGATCGATCAGCGCCTCGCCGGTCTCGCCGTAGCCGATTACGACTTGAAGCAGGTTTTCCGGAAAGCCGGCTTCCCCGGCCAGCTCGGCCCCGAAAAGAGCCGACATCGGCGTCAACTCCGAAGGCTTGATGATCACGGCGTTTCCCGCCATGAGCGCGGGGATCGCCTCGCCGATGGTGAGCACCAGAGGAAAATTCCATGGGCTGATAATCCCGACCACGCCGAGCGGGCTATAGGTCGAGACGACTTTTTTGGTCCATTTTAAAAGATGCGGCCGGATTTTCTCGGGCGCGAGATATTTGCCGGCGTTTTTCGCCCAGAAGCCGATGCCATCGTACAGATAAAAAAGCTCGTTGCCATACACCTCGGCCCTGGGTTTGCCGGTTTCCGCCGTCACGAGATCGGCCATCTTCTCCTGATGGTCGATCAACAGGTCGCGATAACGGTAGAGAACTTCCGCCCGCTCGCGAAAAGTTTTGTTTCCCCAAAGCGCCTGCGCCGCGCGCGCCTTTGTTACGGCCTCTGCGACATTGCCGGCGGACGCCACCGGCAGCGCGGCGATCTTCTCGCCGGTCGCCGGGCTGCGGACTTCGACCGTCTCGTTTTTCACGTGACGGCTCCGGAAAATTTCTGCGAGAATGGTTTGAAAGGCAAGGGATGAATGGCCTTGGTCCTGGAAGAGATCAAGAGTCTGAAAGTCTAAACCATGGTCTGGCCGCCGCAGATGTTGATCGCCTGCCCGGTGATTCCCGCCGCCTTGTCGGACGCGAGATAGAGCGCCAGCTCGGCCACTTCATCCGCGTCGAGAAATCTTTTGATCGGCACCGCTTCGACCGCGCGCTTTTTGAACTCTACCGGCGTGATCCCCTCGAACGCCGCGCTCTCTTCGATGCCCTGGCGCGCCATTTCCGTCTCCACCCAGCCGGGGCAGATCGCGTTGACGGTGATGCCGCGGCCCACGACTTCCAGCGCCAGCGCGCGGGTGAAGCCGATCATGCCGTGTTTGGTTGCGCAGTAGGCGCTGTAGCCGGGAACGCCGAACTTACCCAGCACCGACGAGACGTTGACGATCCGGCCGTTGGCGTTATTTTTCATCGACCTTAGAACTTCCTTGGTCACGAGATACGTTCCGACAAGATTGGTCTCCACGATGTCGCGCCAGCGGCTGTCGTCCGCGTCGTCGATCCGCGTCAGTCCCGATATGCCGGCGTTGTTGACGAGGATGTCGATCGTCCCCCATTTTTCCACGATCTTCACAATTCCTTTTTGCACCTGCTCTTTATTTTTGATGTCCATTTCGATCGGCAGCAGCGACCCGCCCTTTGCCGCGGCGCCTTTCAGATGCGCCGGATTGCGCGAAGCGACGGCGACGCGGGCGCCGTTTTTAGCCAGCGCGTCGCCGATGGCTTTGCCGATTCCGGTTCCTCCTCCGGTAACCAAAGCGATTTTACCGATGAAATTAATATTCCTCGCCTCCGATCAAGTTGAGGTTTTCCTATCGGCTTTTTCGGGAAAAGGCAAGAAATGGATTGAAGCAGGCGCGAGGCGACAGGCGACAGAATATGGCGAGGGGATTTTTTATTTCGTTCCGGCGAGTCTTTTTTCCACTCCCATTTCCGCGGTCATGAGCCAAAGCACGTCGCGAATCGTCGAATTTGCATACCGCTTCTCCCGGCAAGCGACGCTGATTCTCGTTTTGACTGCACGATAGTCGGCATTCGGCCACACCGTGAGCGACAGCTCCGGCGGCGTTTTCAGAACGGATTTAATCGCGCTTGTGCCCAGAAAATAGCCGTAGATCAGATTGGCTTGTTCGGGTTCGGAAGTCGAAAGGTAATTCGCGCACCGAAGCCGGCTGGTTCCAAGAACCGATCTCCACGCTTCCGAAGGACCGTCGTCAAGCGGCAGCCCGATGCGCGGAGAACCGTCCGTCCTGGCGGCGATGCCGCTCAAAACATCGGCCAATTTTTTCTCCTCGCCGCCTCTATATTTGCAAAATGCCGTGAGAGAGCTCTCGAGATTGTCGGCAGAAACCTCGCCTTCGGGCAGAACCCACCAGATCGGATGATCTCGATCTTCCGGCGGGACAAGCATGTCGCGCATTTCTTTGTCTAAGGCGGCTTGGACCCCCTCCAAGTAACCGGTGGCGAAGGCCGCTCTTGCCTTATCGGTCGAGCGAAGATAACTGCCGCACGTCCACGGGGCGCCGGTCTCGCTGCCGGCATATGCCGGCGCACCGATGCCGATAAGAGTTATCAAGGAAAGGATTATGTGAAACCCATATCGCTTCGAGGTTGTCATGATTTCCTCCTGGTTTTTTTCGCGGGGAAGCCCGGCTAGGCGTTACTCTGTCTGCGCCTGAGTCTCGTAACGTTGAACGCGCTGACGGCACGAGCGAGTCCCTTCAGGTTTAGTTCGCCGATAGGCTCAGCATCCACCAGACTTTCAATCTCGCTGAGTGTCTTCTGATTGGTAAGGATTTGACCGCCCTTGGCTTGCTCGCAGAGGCGGGAGGCGAGATTCGTTACATTGCCGACGGCGCCGTAGTCCATTCTTCCTTCGAATCCGATGCTTCCAAGAGCGGCATAACCCGTGACCAGCCCTACCCCTAGATCCAGGTTCCAGTCTTTTTTCAGCCAATCCGGCCGGAGCCATTTCATTCTATCCTGCATTTCGAGAGCCATGCGCACCGCCCTTAGCCTGTGGTCGGCGCAGGGTATCGGATCGTTGAAGTAGGCCATGATTCCGTCTCCGGCAAAACGCTCGATGGTGCCATTGAACTTGAATATGAGTCTGCCCATCTCCCCGTGGTAGACCCTGAGGAGCTGGAGAACCTCTTCGGGCTCGGCGTTGTCGGAGAACGCCGTAAACCCGCGCAGGTCCAAGAATACGACGGTAATCTCGCGCCGATGACTATCGAAAAAGTCGTTCTGCTCGCCTTTGAGAATGGCCTCGGCTATTTGTGGGGATAGATAGCGCTTCAGCCGGCTTACCCCGCTGATGTCATCCAGTTGCCGCCTGATCATTTGTCCTACAGTACGAGCCAAGTCTTTTAGGGACGGGTAGGGTTTCATCGGAAAGATATCCGTTCCTATATCTAGAGCTTCCATGAAATGTTCCTCCGCTTTTGGGATAAAATACCGGTCGCCGGCTTGGGCTGTAACGTTCATTTTTTTGATCTCTTATCAAGTGATAGGCGCCGTTGATTCCCCATAATGAGCGCGCGCCCGAGGACGGCACAGAAGGAAAGAAGAAAAACATGATTTTTTGATCCGTCGGAGCAGAAGAGTTGCTGCATGGACTAATCCGATAATCGCCTCGCCTCTTCCCACCGACATCAGGATGAATTGGAGGTCTTCGTTGATGGCGTACTCCCGAGCCGCCCTTCTCCAGCACCCCTTGATCACCCAGCTTACGTCTACGCCCAACTTGAACGTCACTTTCATTCCCGGCTTGGCGATCTTCTGAAGGATTGGAATGATCTCTTGCATTCGGTCCCGCTTCTTCATCGCAACTAGAATTTGTTCCATGATTTTCCCCTATGCCAAAAGTCCTGTTCGTCGATAGAGCAAGCGATATGCCAGCCCGACGAGACGAAGCGGAGGCGGACTAAGGCGTTGATTTTTCGGGAAATATTGCGGCAGTGAAACGTGTTCAGCTATCGGGCGAAGGTGAAATGATATCTTTTTAGATAGATCGAAAGGAAAAAATCATAGGGAGATGCGCAGCGTCTTGATCAGCCGGGAAAGATAGTTGGGTTCGAGGCCCAAAGCCTTGGCCGCGGCGGCGCGATTTCCCTTCGTCAACATGAGCGCGCGCAAAATCAACTGCCGTCTGTAGGCCGTGACGTCGTCGCGATATGACAGTGAGGTAGAGCGTCCGCGCGGCTCGCCGGACAGGATGCGCGGCGGCAAGTCCTGCACGGTGAGCTGTGGGCCCTGGCCGAGAACCACCGCGCGCTCGATCACGTTGGCAAGCTCGCGCACGTTGCCCGGCCAGTCGTAACCGAGCAGCTTTTCCTGGGCGTCTTTGGTTATCTCGACAAAGCCTTTTTTCGTCTCCGACGAAAAGCGCTGCATGAAAAAACGCGCCAGCTCGGAGATATCCTCTTGCCGCTCTTTTAACGGAGGCAGGGTGATGGGGATGACGTTCAGACGGTAGTAAAGATCCTCGCGGAAGCGGCCCTCTTTCACCGCTGTATCCAGGTCGCGGTTCGTCGCGGCGACGATTCTCACGTCCACGTGGATCGGTTTGGTTCCGCCGACGCGCTCGAATTCCCGCTCCTGGAGAAATCGCAGGAACTTGGTTTGCAGCTCGGGCGAGATGTCGCCGATTTCGTCGAGGAAGATCGTCCCGCCCTGCGCCAATTCCATTTTGCCTTTTTTAAGCTCGTGGGCGCCGGTGAACGCGCCTTTTTCATGGCCGAACAGCTCGCTTTCGAGCAGCTCCTTGGAAAGCCCGACGCAGTTGATGGCGACGAAGGGTCGGCCTTTTTCGGCGCCCCAATTATGGATCGCGCGGGCAAAAATTTCTTTGCCGGTGCCGCTCTCGCCCAAGAGCAGCACGGTGGCCCTGCTCATGGCGGCTTTCTTGGCCGTTTCTATCGCCTGATTCATTTTGGCGCTCTTCCCGACGACGAGGCGATAGCGCGCGCTGACTTCTGCCGAGAGGATCTCGACTTCTCTGCGGAGCGTTTCCCGCTCCAAAGCCTTGCGCACCGTCAGCGCGATGTGTTCGGGCTCAAAAGGCTTGGGGATGAAATCATAGGCGCCTTCTTTCATGGCTTGAACGGCGCGCTCGATCGTGCCGTAGGCGGTGATCATGACGACGGTGACGTCGATCTCTCTCAGGCGAATTTCTTTGAGCACGTCGAGCCCGCTCATGCCGGGCATCTCGATATCCAGAAGAACGATCTGCGGGCTTTGTTTTTCCAGAAGGTCGAGGCCTTCTTTGCCGTTGGACGCCACCAGCACGCGGTAACCCAGTGACTCCAGCCGATCCTTGAGGACCTCTTGAATGTCCGGGTCGTCGTCTACTACAAGGATGGTCTCATCAAAGGATTTCATGAGCACCGTTACAGAGTGATGTTATACACCTTCTCGATCTTGGCCTTCAGCTCTTCCCACTCAAAGGGCTTAAGAACATATTTATGGATTTGTGACGGTCATAAAGTTTCCGCTAAACGTTTTCTTCTTGCCCTTTGAGTTTGGTAATATTAAAGGCGCTGACTGGGCGGACAAATCCCTTCAGGCGCAATTCGTCGATCGGCTCAGCCTCGACCAAGCCTTCGATCCTGCTAAGCGTCTTTTGATTGGTAAGGATCTGACCACCCTTGGCCTCCCCGCATAGGCGGGACGCGAGATTGGTTACATTGCCGATCGCCCCATAGTCCATCCGACCTTCAAAGCCGATATTCCCAACAGCCGCGTAGCCGGCAGCCAGCCCTATCCCTAAATCCAGGTCGTAACTTTTTTTTAGCCATCCGCCCCGAAGTTCTTTTACTCTGTCACGCATTTCCACAGCCATACGCACTGCTCTCTCCGTGTGATCCTCGTAGGGGATAGGGGCGTTGAAGAAGGTCATGATTCCGTCTCCGGTAAAACGCTCCAGAGTTCCCTCAAACTTAAATATCAGCTTGCCCATTTCCGCATGGTAGATCCTGAGCAGCTGTAGCACCTCCTCGGGCTCGGCGGCGTCAGAGAACGCGGTAAAACCGCGCAAGTCCAGGAAAACTACGGTGATATCACGGCGGTGACTTGCGAAGAGGTTGGTATCCTTCCCTTCCGAGAGGATATCTACTTCTCTTTTCAGCCTTTCTCGCTCAAAGGCCTTTTACGCTATGAGGGCG
>CAYOJC010000134.1:0-10926 GCA_964404195.1 uncultured Syntrophobacteraceae bacterium | reverse complement strand
ATAAAACCAGCCGGCGCCGGGTGTTATTTTTGGACTACGACGGCACGTTGACGCCCCTGGCGCGTTACCCGACCATGGCCAGGCCCGATGATAAAATACTTGCGCTCATCAGATCCCTCGCCGCCGCTCCGGGAAACGATGTCGTCATCATCAGCGGGCGTGGTCGGCACGCCCTCGACAGTTGGTTTGGCGCGTTGCCCGTGGGGCTGGTCGCGGAACATGGGGCTTGGTTAAAACACTTCGGCCAACCATGGCAGCTCGTCAAACCGCTAGCCAACGAGTGGAAACAGCAGCTGCTGCCCATTCTCGAAATCTATGCCGACCGGCTGCCCGGCGCCTTCGTCGAGGAAAAGGAAAATTCCGCGGCGTGGCATTATCGTTTGGCGGATCCGGAACAGGCGGGATTTCTGGCGGCCGAACTCATCGACCATCTTAACAATCTTATCGCCAAAACCGATCTTCAAGCGATCCAGGGAAGCAAGGTGGTTGAGATCAGGCATGCGGGTGTAGACAAGGGGGGAGCGGCGCTGCAATGGCTGGCAAAGAGCGATTACGATTTTGTCCTTGCTGCCGGCGACGATTCGACGGACGAGGATTTGTTTTGCGCCATGCCCGCGTCCGCGGTGACTCTGCGAGTCGGGATTGCTGGAACAGAGGCGCGTTATAATCTGCGCAATAGCGCGGAGGTCATCGGCTTGCTACAATCCTTCGCTAATGGGTCCGGCCTGTCCAGCGATGGCGCCCCGTAGCGGCTAATTCAAGGGGGGGGACGGTTGCTGAGCAGGATTTGCTGGACTCGACTGGCGGCGGACAAAATCACAGCCGGCGCGGCGGGAATCTCGGTCCTATCTCACGTGTGAAAAATCGTATGGATGGTGATTAGGTTAAACAGACGGAATGGGGTCATTTTGACCCTTCTTACGGTTCGATAAACTCACCGTCCCGAGGAAGATCGAGGGACAGCCAGCTAATTTAAAAGCCTTCTTACCTCAAGCGGAGTTATATTCTCTGCAGCGCTTCCTTTGCAGCCCTGCGTACCAAAACCTTGACCATCTCTCGCTTATATTCGGCCGAGCCACGGTTGTCATCCATGGGGTCCACCTCCGTGGCTGCGGTCTCGGACATTTCTTGCAGCAATTTTTCGGTCACCTGCTGTCCGCGCAGAACGCTCTCCGCCTGCTTGGCGCGGAAGATCGTCGGACCGACGGAGTTGAGCGCCAGGCGAATATCTTCGCAGCGGCGTTTGCTGCCGCTAAGCGCGACCGCGACTCCGACGGTGGCGAAGTCCTCCTGGCTTCGCGGCGTGAACTTGATGTGTGCCCAGCCGAGCGGTCGGGCTGGCGGAGGCACATGGATCTCGGTAAGTATCTCGCCCGGTCTGATATCCGTCTGGTAATAGTCGATGAAAAATTGTTCCAGCGGCAATGTTCGACTCGCTTGGCTGCTGGACAGAGTGATCTCCGCGTCCATCGCAATAAGGCTCGCGCCCGGATCGGTCAGCGGATCGCCCTGGCAGAGATTGCCGCCGATGGTTGCCATGTTGCGGATTCGGGGCTGCGCGACTTTGCGAAAAGTATCGTGAAGAAGGGGATAGTGCTCCCGCACGGCGGGATGAAGCTCGATGTCGCGATGGCGCGCGCCCGCGCCGATGGTCAAGCCGTTCTTAGGATCGAAGCGGATTGCGTCGAAACCGGGAATTTTAGCTAGGCTGATAACGACGCGAGGATTCAATAGCTTCATGCGCATCCATATCAGCAGCGCAGTGCCGCCGGCGATGAGCTTTGCTTCGTCGCCGTGTGTTTCCAGCAGGCCGAGTGTCTCTTCAAGGCTTGCCGGTTCTATGTAATCGAATTTAACCATCTTCCCATTTTCGATCTTCAGGCTTCCGTGTGAGTGACTCCCGTGCAGGCTCAGCATGGCGGACGTTTTCACTCACCACGAAGAGCACGAAGGGTTCGGATCTCTCTAGTTTTCTACTGTCCGTTCTTTGTGGTTTAAATGTTTTCTTCATGCTCTTCGTGTCCTTCGTGGTGGATAACTCTCCACCGGAAACCCGGAAGAGCCTCGGTTTTAGATTTAGAAGTCGCTTTAACCTTTTTCTTTCAGCGCCTTGAGGACTTTCTCCGGCGTGATCGGCAGAGTCTTGATGCGCACGCCGACTGCGTCGAAGATCGCGTTGCTGATCACGGCCGCCGTCGGGTCCATGCCCAACTCTCCCAGTCCTTTCGCGCCGAACGGGCCCGTCGGCTCGTAGGAGTCGGCGAAGCCGTGTTTTAGCGGTGGCATGTCGCGCATCGACGGAATGCGGTAATCGGAAAAATTCGGATTGAGCGGCCTGCCCTCATCAAAGCGTAGTCCTTCGATCAACGCGTAGCCGATGCCTTGCGCCACCGCGCCCTCGACCTGTCCCTCGGCGCCGACCGGATTGATCACCGTGCCGCAGTCCGACGCCGCGACGTATTGGAGAATCTTCACCTGCCCGGTCTCGCGGTCCACTTCTACCTGGGCCGCCTGGCAGCCGTAATTGTACGCCCCCGATTCGTTGCCGTAGCGGGTGGAATCCTGCAAGACCGAGTCGGCGTCGAATTTTCCCGAGGCGACGATCGGCGCGCCGCCGTTGCGAAACAGCCGCGCGCGCGCCACGTCGGCGATGGGCAGGGCCTTCTGCTCCGCGCCCTTGACGAAAATCTTTCCGTCGCGCGCGACCAGATCTTCCGGGTTGGCTTCGAGCATCTCCGCCGCCTGCTCGAAGAGCTGTTGCTTCACTTTCGTCGCGGCGTCGCGCACCGCGTTGCCGCTTATATAGGTGAGCCTGCTGGCGAACGCGCCGAGGCAGAAAGTCGTGAGATCGGTGTCGGCTTGGGAAATCTCCACGTCCTCAATCGGAACGCCAAGCTCTTCGGCGGCGATCGCACACATCGTCGTATAGCACCCCTGGCCGGCTTCTCCCTCGCCGCTCAAGATGAGCGCCTTGCCGTCTTCGTTGATCTTAATCGTCGCCGAGCTGCCGTCGTAGTCGCCGAAGTGGCGCTTGCCGCTGACGTGGACCGTGCAGGCGAGACCCAGCCCTGTGTTGGGCTTTTTGGCGGCGCGCTTTTTCTTCCAGTCCATCATATTTTCCGTCATGTCGATGCACTGCTTCAGCTCGCAACTGATGACGCGGTTCCCGTGCGGCGAGACGTAGCCGGGCTCCGCCGCATTGATGCGCGCGATATCGAGCGGATCGATTCCCAACTCATGCGCGGCCTCGTCGATGGCCTGCTCGACCGCCCACTCGGCCGACGGATTACCGAAGCCGCGAAAGGCGCCGGTAGGAATTTTGTTCGTGTAGACGAGATACGCTTGTGTTTTGACGTCCGAGTACTTGTAGCAGGTGTCGTGGCGCAGGGCGGCGACGCCTGTGATCGCGGGGGCTTTTGCCGAATAGGCGCCGTTGTCGGCGACGACGCGCGTCTGCTTGGCCCTGATCCGGCCGTCTTTCTTGAATCCCATCTTGACGTAGATCTTCATGAAGACGCGCGGACGGCTGCCGGCAAGGAATTCCTCCTCGCGCGTGTTGATGACTTTGACCGGCTTGCCCGCTTTGCGCGACAAGATCGCGGCGACGAGCGCGTTGTTGTCGTCGCACGATTTTCCGCCGAAGCCGCCGCCGACAGTGCTCTGGATGATGCGCACATCGGTCTCCCGCACGCCCATGGCCGCGGCGATGCGATAACGCGCGTTGAAGAGCGTCTGCGTGTTCATGTAGATCGTGTATTTGCCGGTGGGAGAATAGTCGGCGACGCTGCCGATGGTCTCGATCGCGCAGTGCCACTGCGGCGCGCTCTGAAAAGTATCTTCGACGATCACGTCGGACTCGGCGAAGGCCTTCTCTACGTTTCCGCGCTCCACGTCGATGGTCATGACGACGTTACTCTCCCTGTCCTCGTGGATCCGAGGCGCGTCTTCGTGCATCGCCTCCTCGGCGTCGAAGACCGCGGGCAGCTCTTCCCAGTCGATCTCGATCAAGTCGAGCGCTTCCTCCGCCGTCTCGCGGTCGACCGCCGCGACCGCGGCGACTTCCTCGCCGACGTAGCGGACTTTGCCGACGGAAAGGGGATACTGGTCGGCGAAAAAAGCGCCCCACGGTTTTTTGATCGTGTCCTCAGCGGTCACGACGCAGCGCACGCCGTGGAGCTTCTCGGCCTTGCCGGTATCGATGTTGAGAATTCTAGCGTGAGGGTAGGGGCTGCGGAGAATTTTGCCGAACAACATCCTCGGCAAGACGATGTCGGCGATGTAGCGCGACTCACCGGTGACTTTTTCAAAACCCTCGACCCGATTGACGCGCTTGCCGACTACGGAAAATTCTGTTTTCGCCATTTAGTCTCTCGATAAATCAGCTCTCTGCTTGCCCCGAGCGTGTTCTCTACCTTCGAGACCTTCGTGTCCTTCGTGGTTAAAATCCTCTCACCACGAAGAGCACGAAGCGCACGAAGTTTAGATCATTCGGCGGTCCAAGACCGTACGGATTGATTTTTCTCTTTCATTTAGGTGTTTATCTCTTAACTCGTCTTTGAGGCCGGCTTATAGACGCCGAGGCTTTGGATCTTCGCTTCGTGGGCGGGTTTGGCGACGGGATGATCGGTCGTGACCTTGTTGTGGACCACGGCCATCACGGATTCGAAAATCTTATAGTAGCCCGTGCAGCGGCAGAGATTGCCCGACATCCACTCCCTGACTTGCTCCTCGGTCGGTTGGGGATTTTCGTCCAGCAGAGCCTTTGCCGCGATGATTTGTCCCGGCGTGCAGATGCCGCATTGGAGGCCGCCGTATTCGACGAAGGCTTGCTGGAGAGGATGAAGCTCTCCGTCGCGCGCCAACCCTTCGATCGTCGTGATCTCTTTTCCCTGGCAGGCGATCGCGAGCGTGAGACAAGAGCTGACGAGTCGTCCATCGACGATCACGCTGCATGCGCCGCAGACGCCGATGCTGCAACCTTCCTTTGTTCCGGTAAGCTCGACGTCTTCGCGGAGAGCGTGCAGAAGCAAGCGGTTGGGCTCGATCTCCAGATCGTAGCTTTCGCTGTTGACGTTCAGCGTGACTCGCTGCTTCATCTGATCCCTTACTCCGAAAAAGAAGTGCTCATCGCGCGAGTATTGCCCTCACCCTCGCCCCTTCGACTTCGCTCAGGACAGGCCTCTCCCAGAGGGAGAGGGAAGGGGTGAGGGAGAAAGCGGATCGCGGCTTGCATCTCACTTCACTCCGCTCTCCCGGCATTCGTCTTGCCCCATTTCGCGCGCATCGAGCCGAGCGTCTCGCCCTCGCCCACCGGAACGCGCGTCGCGCGCAGCTTTTCTCCGACTTTGTCGGCATCGCCGGCGGCGGCAAGGCGCGCCTCTTCGTCGAGCGCCTCGGGCCAGAGACCCAGCAGATATCCATGCCACGGCTCCTGCGGCTCCAGCTTGGGGAGACCGAGCTCCTCCCAGATTTTTCGCGCGCGCTCCATATATTCTTTTTTGGGCAGCGACACGGGAGGGAAGTCGGATTTCCGCGTCGCGTCGATCAGCAGCGAAGACTCGGAATTGTCGTAGCGGCTCGACGGATGTTTCGCGACCATGCCGATCGGCGTCGCGCCGAAGGGCCGGTCGCGGACGATTTTGACGTCTTTGTGCGGTTGCGAGCGGTGCGTGATCGCCCACGTGACCGCCACAGGATCGTGCGGATTGATGTCTTCATCGACCGCGATAACGAGCTTGCCCACGCGGTCGCCGTACGCGAGCAGCGCGTCCATCGCTTTCCATGGATCCTCGTCGTCTCGCTTCTTCATGCGCAGCACGACGTAGGGACGAAGATTGACCAGCGGCTCCATCAGCGAAACTTCGAGCACGCTGTCAAAGCCTTTTTGCTTCAGCGATCGATGGATCAGCGTCGCCATCCCCATCGCCTTGATCTTCGAGCTTTCGCTCGGCGTCACCTGGCTGATGATCGAGACCCAAATCGGGTTTTTTCTGTGCATGACGCTGGTCAGCTCGAAGACGTTGCTGAGCGTCCTCGGGTCCACGTAGCCCATCGATTCGCCGAACGGGCCTTCCTCTTCGAGATAATTCGTCGGGATGATGCCTTCGAAAACGATCTCGGCGGTCGCCGGCACTTCGAGGTCCACCGTTTTACATTTCACCAGCTTGATCGGCTCGCCGATAAGACCGCCGGCCAGCGCCAGCTCGTCGATCGACGGCGGAACTTTTTGCGTCGCGGTGAACGAGACCGCCGGCACCGTGCCGACGGCGACCGCGACTTCGAGCGGGATTCCTCGCTGCCGGCATTTCTCCCAGTGGCGCGAGAGGTCCTGGGGCGTTCCCGACATGAGTCCGCTCCAACCCTCGCCCTTGATGAGCCCGCGATAGTTGCCGACGTTGCGCCGCCGGGTCTCCGGATCTTTCGTAATCCAATGTCCCGCCGTGATGTAAGGACCGTTGTCGAAGCCCGGAGTCGAGATGGGAATCGGAAATTCATGGAAACCGCCGCGGGCGAGCAAATCCTTGCCGGTGTGGATCTCTTCCATCACCGGGCCGTAACTCACGATCTCGGGCTCGATCGTGTGGTCCATCGCGTAGAGCCACCGGTCGGCGACTTCATCGGGCGCGCACTTCAAGCCCAGGCAGTAAATCGCCGACGAAGCGGCAAGTCCGCCGACCAGCACGGGGCTTTCATATTTACGGCCTTTGGAATCGACGACGTTCTCGAAGAGAAACGCCTTGCGCTGATCTTCCTTCAGCCCGCGGAACTGCCAGCGCACGAGCGGGTGAAGCTCGGTGTCTTTGTTGATCTCGCGGCGAATGCGGACGAGCTTGTCGTCGGCCTCGAGCGCGGCAATCAGCTCGCGCAGGTCGTCGTGGGGCTTGGAGAAATTCATGTCAGGTTTTTTGTGTATGCTTTTTCGTCCTTTTTGGCAAGAGCAACGGCGCGAAGAGAAATCTCGTTTGCAAACCAGCCGCCTAATTCCGTACAATGCGATAGGAGCGGCATGGGGCTGCATATCTACAACACTCTCTCCGGAAAAAAAGAGCCTTTTATCCCTCTCAAAGAAGGAGAAGCACGGATTTACGTCTGCGGCGTGACGGTTTACGACTCCTCGCATGTCGGCCACGCCCGCTCGCTGCTGACGTTCGACGTCGTCTATCGGTATCTGATCTTTCTCGGGTATCGCGTCCATTTCGTGCGCAACTTCACCGACGTGGACGACAAGATCATCCAGCGCGCGAAGCAGGAAAACACGACGGCGGAAGCGGTCGCGGGCCGCTACATCGCCGAGTTCCAGCAGGATGCCCGTGCGTTGGGACTTTTACCACCGACCGAAGAGCCCAAAGCCACGGAGCATATCGCCGAGATCGTTGCGCTCATCCGCCGGTTGGAAGAGAAGGGAATAGCTTACCGGGCGGACGGCGATGTTTTCTACGAGGTCGGCCGCTTCGCCGGTTACGGCAAGCTTTCGCACAAAAAAATCGACGAGCTGGAAGCGGGCGCGAGGGTCGAAGTCGATCCGCGAAAAAAGTCGCCGATGGATTTCGCTCTGTGGAAGTCGAGCAAGCCCGGCGAGCCCTCGTGGGAAAGCCCGTGGGGGCCCGGCAGACCCGGATGGCATATCGAATGCTCGGCGATGAGCACGAAATATCTCGGCCAGCCGTTCGATCTTCACGGCGGCGGAAGAGACTTGATCTTTCCCCATCACGAGAACGAGATCGCTCAATCCGAGGCGGCATACGAGCTGCCGCTCGCGCGCACCTGGATGCACAACGGGTTTCTCAATATCGACCAGGAAAAAATGTCGAAGTCGCTGGGAAACATCCTGCCCATTCGCGAAGTCCTCAGCCGCCACGAGGCGGCGGCGCTCCGGCATTACATGCTCTCCAGCCACTACCGAAGCCCGATGGATTTTTCCGAGCAGGGTTTGGAAGAGGCGGGGAAGGGGATCGAGCGGATTTACGAAACGATCGACCGCTTCGAGCAGTCGTCTCCCGGCGCCGGCGGCGCTGAGGCCGATCGTACGCTGCTGGAAGAATTTCGCCGAGAGATGGACGACGATTTCAACACGCCCCGCGCCCTGGCGGTCGTCTTCGAGGAGGTTCGCGCGCTGAATCGATTGATGGACGAAGGCTGCGTCTTGGGGTTGGCGGCCCGGGCCGCGGCGATGAAAAAAGCCGGCGCGGCGCTGGGCCTGCTGCAGGAGGCGCCGCAAACTTTTCTCGCGCGCAAGAAAGAGCGCTGGTTGGACCGTAGCGGCATCTCGCCGCGGGAGATCGAAGATCTGATACATCTGCGCGACCAGGCCCGTAAACAGAAGCAATGGCAAGAAGCGGATCGGATTCGCGCCGAGCTGCAAGAAAAAGGCATTACGATCGAAGACAGTTCCGGAGGAACGATATGGAAAGTGAAATAAGCGTTTTGCATCGCCTCGCAACGATAATTTTGCTCAGCACCGCGCTCGGCATTTCGCCGGCATCGGGTTCCGCGCAGGAGCAGCCGGCCAAACCCGCGCAGGAGGAGCCCGCGCAGATGCAGCTCCGCAGGGGGGTGAAGTCGCGTGAGTATCAGGGCAAAAACGTCGAAGGCGAAGAGCGGGTGGTCCGTCCGCGGGACACGCTGTGGAGGATCTTGATTCAAGAAAGAGGCCTCTCGGAGAAGCGGTTCAACCGTTACATCATCTTGATCACCGCGCTCAATCCCAATCTCAAGAAGCCGGACCTGCTTCAGGTCGGCGATACTCTCTTCATTCCGGTTCAGGCCGATGAGGTTCTCGGGATCAAGGCGGCGATTGAAAGCGCGGCAACTAAACCGGCGGCTGCCAAAGTCCCAACCGAAGGCGGCGCGACTAACTCCTACCAGGTAAAGGCGGGCGATCAGCTTTACCAGGTCTTACGCGAGCAACTCGGTATAAAAGGAAGGGCGGAGGTGCTTAAGGCCGTCGAGCAGTTGAAAGCGCTCAATCCTGCAAAAAAGAATTGGGATACTCTTCTCGTTGGAGAAACCATTCGCCTGCCTGGTGCCGCGGGCGCCGTCGCGCAGGCAGTGGCCGTGCCCAAGCCGACCGAAGAACCCTCGCGAACCGTCGGTCTGGACTACGGACAAAAAATTACCGTGCAGGACAATCTCGATCTATTGGCTTCGGTGATGAAAGTGCTGGGACAGGATACGACGCGCGAGGGCGAGGAGGTCGTGCCGCTGCGCGAAGGGACGGTGCACATCGACCGCAGTTCCTATCCCATCATTCAAGGTCCGAAAAAAGGACAGAGGGCTCTACTGGACATGCAAAGTAAAATAACCCCCGCGCTCCGCACGAAGCTCGAGGGGGAAGGCTCGGGGCTTCCCGTAGTCTCGGTGAAGAAGGGCGCCTCGCTCCACGACGCGGTCGCCGGCCTGCTGTCCAAGTTGGGATTCCAGAGCCTGCCCTCCAATCAGCCGGTCGTGATTCAAGACGGCGGCGTGGCCGTCCAGGTGAAAGGCGAATGGATGATGATGCCGTCGGACGAGAGCGGCACGATGCCTCAGGTGCTGGTCGTCAGCTTGACCGACGCGCCGGGCCAGACTCCCGACTACCTGAGAGATTATCTCTCTCTCAAGGGAATGAATTTCAAAGAGATCCTGCTCCCGTCACCAACCTCCCTGGCGGCGCCGACGCCGCCCGCCGGCGCCGCCAAGACGGCGCAGCTCAAGATCGAAAACTGGCCGACGGATAAGATCGCCCTGGTGGACGCCTTTCTCGCCGAGTACGGGATCAATTTTTCCGGCGCGGGATATTTCCCGGTTGTGCTGCGCGACGGCATCCGCATGGACGCCAAAGTAGACCGACTGTTCGAGTACGGCGGGAAAAGGGTCGTGGTTTCATTCAAGCTTCTTGGAGAGGAAGTCGGGACAGCGCTTCAGCAGGGTGGATCGGTGCGGGTCGTCGAGGTAGACCTCGCGGCGATATCAACGCGCGAGTTGATCGCGCGCCTGCTGGCCTCGGTCGGCGAATCCGCGGCGTATCGCGAGCAGCGCTTTCAGGCGAACGAGCGCGCGGCCAAGGATAAGCTGACGCTGGGCGTTCCCGGTTTTTATGTGGCGCAGAAATCGCTGCTTTTGACCGACCGGCAAATTCCCAAAGAGCTCGAGCGCTTCTTCGCCGAGAAAAATCTCCGGGTCGTGCGGTTCCAATGAGAGAGGCGGTAGGCGGTAGGCAGAAAATAAAAGACGAATCTCGAACATGAAAATGAGGGCGCCCAAAATTTTCCTGCTCTGCCTAGTCTTTATCGCCGGCTGTTCGACCACGACCGGCCGGCCCGGCCTGCGTGGGCCGATCAATCCCGCGCAAGCCACTTCGCCTCAGCACTGTCCCAACAGGTTCAATCGAGCCAGAGCCGGAGGGACCGTCGGGAACGTAGTTGGATTCGTGGCCGCGAGCGCGTTGGGCAGTCCGCTCCTGGGGATTCTTTATAGCGTCGGAGGGTACGCCGTGGGATTTACGAGCGCGGATCCGTGCCAGAAGGAAACCGCGACGCTGGCGACGGTGAACCCTCAAACAACCACGGACGCGACTGGGAAGATTGCCGAAGAAGATCTAAAATAATCACGGCGCCCGTAGCTCAACTGGACAGAGCATCAGACTTCGGATCTGAGGGTTGGGGGTTCAAATCCCTCCGGGCGCGCCAATCGTTTTAACTACTTACGCGCCACTTTTAGCCCCTACTTTGCTACCTGTATCCACTCTCGTATCCAAACCTATCGACCGCCTGACGATCCCGCGCGGAACCGTGACGACAGGTTCTAGCAGGCTGCTGAAAAAGTCGGATTCGTACTTCGACAAGCTCAGCACGAACGGAAAAAACCAATGATTACAACCCCTCTTCCGTTCGTCCTGAGACTTGTATGATGGATGTCGGGAGCAAGCACAAGTCCTCTTTAGTTAGT
>CAYOJC010000133.1:0-11191 GCA_964404195.1 uncultured Syntrophobacteraceae bacterium | reverse complement strand
ATCTGCCGTGGCCACGCGCCTAGATATATCCATTAGTTATACGAGAGTCAGTAATTTGATTGGCGACGATCCTGTGCTTGGTCATGCAGGCTTCGGCTTCGCGAAGATTCTTGAGATAAAAATTGCTCACGCCGATAAACCGCACCTTGCCGGCGTCCACGAGCTGCTCCATCGCGCCCATCGTCTCTGCGATCGGCACGGCAGGATCGGGCCAGTGGATTTGATAGAGGTCGATGGTGTCGATGCCCAGCCGCTTGAGACTGCCGTCGGCGGCGCGCAGCACTTCGTCGTAGCGCAGATGGTTGCCCGAGACCTTGGTCGCGATGAAAACTTTCGGCCGTATTCCTTTGATCGCGGCGCCGACGGCTTCTTCCGTGCCGTACATCTCCGCCGTGTCGATCAAAGACGCGCCGAGCTCGACGGCTTTTCTTAACGGCTCGCTGCCGCCCCGGTACTGCCAGGTGCCGAACCCGATTTCCGGGACTTTGACTCCGGTCGCGGCCAGCTCTCTGTATTCCATGTTTCGCCTCACGCTCAAAATAGCCCACGGATGACGCTGTTGCAATTATTCCCGCATCTGTGGGAAACAGAACTCAAAGGAATCGCTCCTCCATCATGGCGCTCATGCAAATGTTCCAGCGGCACCTTCAGGTCAAGGTGATCGCGCTGATTCTGGCCATTCTCGTCTTAGGTTTCGGCGTGCTGGTGATCCTGAACATCCAGCGCGAGGCGGAGGTGCTGGTGGCCGGGAACCGGGAGACGGCCCGGCTGCTGACGGCCTCCATCACAACGAGTATCGAAAACGGAATGCTCGAAGGGCATCCCGACATCATCCTCCGTCTGGTGCAGGAGCTTAAGAAAGAGCTCAAGGATGTCCGTGTTCTCGATGTCTACCGGCGCAACGGCGTCGAAGCCTTCAGCGACCTTAAAACAGTCGAGGAGATCGACGCGGGAGGCATCCTCGGTGCGGGGCTGGTCGAACGACTCACCAAGATGCACCGCGAGCCGGGCAAGACGATCAGTGATCCTTTGTTCACGCGCGCGGTGGAGACGCTGGCGCCGCAGGAGACCTCTACGAGACGAACAGCGTTGGACGAGCGCTGACGTTCTTCCGTCCTCTGGAAAACCGAAAAGAATGCCAGGACTGCCACGGCGAGGACCACAAGGTCCGGGGTGTCATCAGGGTAAGCCTCGGTCTGGAGCGGCTGGATGCCGACCTGCAAGCAGCCCGGAACCGCCAGCTTGTGGTCGCGCTTTTGACGATCCTCGGAGTGACCGCCTCTCTGGTGATATTTTTGGGCCGCGTGGTGCTGCGGCCGATCGCCCTGGTCGCGGCGGCCGCGCGCCGGATCGGCGGCGGGGATTTTGAGACGCGCGTGACGATGCAAAGCCAGCACGAGATCGGCGACCTGGGGCGGGCCATCAACGACATGGCCGGCCGATTGAAAAACGCGCACGAAGATCTGGAAGCGCGCAACACCGAGCTTGCAGGCGCGCTCGACAGTCTCAAGGAATCGATGCAAAAAGTGGAGCTGCTCGAGCAGGTGAAAGGCGAGCTGATCAAGTTCGTCCCGGAGGCCGTGACCAGGCTTTTGGAGAAAAATCCCGACGCGCGCGAGCTGGAAAAACGCGAGGCGGACGTCTCGGTCCTGTTTCTCGACGTGGAGGGCTACACGCGCCTCTCGGAGCAATTGCCGGCGCAGCGGCTGAACCGCATGATCCAGGATTATTTTTCCAGCTTCCTCGAAATCATCCGCGCGCATCACGGCGACGTGAATGAGACCGCCGGCGACGGCCTGATGGTGATCTTCCAGAGCGAGGGGAGCACCGCGCCCCACGCGCTCAACGCCGCCGCCACGGCCTTTCAACTCTTGGCCAAGGTCGGAAGTCTCAATCGTGAGTTCGTCGGCATCTATCCGACTGTCGCGATTCACGTCGGCATCAACAGCGGCCCGGCGCTCGTGGGCGCGACCAAGCTCGACGCGACGGGCGGCGGACGTTGGACCTTCACCGCCTCGGGTCCGACGACGAATCTCGCCGCGCGCGTCGCGGGCTTGACCAAAGGCGGCGAGGTCATGGTCGGACCGGAGACGGCGGAGCGGATCAAAGAACATTACGTGCTGCAAGACGCGGGCGAGCATCAATTGAAAAACGTCTCGCAGCCCGTGCATGTTTATCGCCTCGTGCCGCCGGGTGTGTATTTAAAAATCGAAGGAGCGTAAGGAAGGAGAATAAAATGATTATCGAATTCCGCACTTATTTATTGAAGCCCGGCACGGTGCCGAACTTCATGCAGCGTTTTGAAGAGGGGCTCGCCGCGCGCCAGCAATTTTCTCCACTCGGAGGCATCTGGCACTCGGAAGTGGGCACCCTGAACCAGGTGGTTCACGTCTGGCCTTACGAAAGCTTTGAAGAGCGCGAGCGCATCGGCCAGGAAGCGCGAAAGACCGGCAAGTGGCCGCCCAAAACACAGGAGTTTATTCTTTTCCAGGACAGCAAGATCGTTCTCCCCGCGCCGTTTTCTCCGCCGCTGGAAGCAAGAAAGCTGGGAAATATTTACGAGATCCGTATTTACACCTATAAGCCGGGCACGATGCCGACGGTATTGGAGCGCTTCGGCAAAGCGATTCCCGCGCGCGTCAAGTTGTCGCCGCTCGCCGGCGCCTGGTACAGCGCCATCGGCTCGCTGAACCAGTACATCCACGTGTGGCCGTACAAGGACGCGGGCGAGCGCGAGCGGCTGCGCGCCGAGTCAATGAAGATTCCCGGATGGCCGCCCGAGACCAAAGAGTTCATGCTCAAGCAGGAAAATGCCCTGATGGTTCCGGCGCCGTTTTCGCCGCTGCGATGAATAAGGAGGAACGATGAAACGCGTGATCCTAGGCTTTTTGTTTCTGCTCTTCGCGGCGCCGCCCTGGTCGTGGAGCGCGGAGAAAATTCTTATCGGCTATAGCTCGATCAGCGGCTCTTACATCGGCCTGTGGGTCGCGCACGACGCCGGTCTTTTCACGAAGGAAGGGCTCGAAGATCAATTGATTCTCATTCCGAGCGGCAGCCAACTGGCGCAAGTCACAGTATCGGGGGATATCGACATCGGCTCGTTCAACGGCAGCTCCGCGATGGCGGCGGCGCTCCAGGGCGCCGACATCAAGATCATCGGCAACACCGTCAACAAGATGATCTTCTCGATTTACGCGCGCCCGGAGATCAAAAACCCCGAGGGGCTCAGGGGCAAGAAGATCGGCGTGACCCGCTTCGGCTCGAGCACGGATATCTCCGCCAGGTACGCTCTGAGAAAATATAATCTTGACCCTCAAAAAGATGCGATCATCCTTCAGATGGGCTCGATCAGTTCCATATTGAGCGGCCTGCAAGGCGGCTCGATCGAGGCCGGCGTCGTCTCGCCGCCGACGCTCTTCGTCGTGGACAAGTTGGGTTTCAAAGAGCTTGTCAACATCACCGACATGGATCTCGCCTTTCCCAATCCGTCGCTGATCGTGCAAGGAGGCATCATCAGAAAGAAGCCGGATCTCGTCGACCGCTTCATGCGCGCCTACGCGCGGGGCATCCACCGCGCCCGGACCGACCGCGAGCTGACGCTCAAGTCGATCGGAAAATATTCCAAAGTCGACGATCCTTCATTCGTGCAAAAGGCCTACGATCTCTACGTCGGCAAGGTGCTGGAGAAAGCGCCGTATATCAACATGGCCGGCATGCAGAACGCGCTCGACGATCTCGCCAAGACGGTTCCCGCGGCGAAGAATGCCAAACCGGACCAATTCATCGAGCATCGCTTTCTCGACAACCTGGAGAAAGGCGGTTTGCTGAAGGAGCTTTATCGTTGATCTGAATTTCGCTTTTTTTATGCCGTCGAACCTATGCTTTACAAAACTCTCCTGCGCCCGCTTCTTTTTCTCAAAGACCCGGAAGATACTCACGAGCAGACGCTGGCCTTGCTGTCCAAATTAAGTTTCCTCGAAAGCGCTCTGGAAATTTTTTTTTGCGTCGAGGACAGCCGGCTGCAGGTTCGCCTCGGCCCTCTGACTTTCGCCAATCCGGTCGGCCTGGCCGCCGGGTTCGATAAAAACGGCGTGGCGATCCGCACCTGGCCCGGATTCGGCTTCGGCTTTATTGAAATCGGCGCGGTGACGGCCCAGCCGCAGCCCGGCCAGCCCAAGCCGCGTCTCTTCCGCCTGCCGAAGGATGAGGCGCTGATCAATCGCCTCGGGTTCAACAACGAAGGCGCCGAGGCCATCGGCGCCAAACTTAAAGCGCTACGGTCGAACGGGCGAGCGCTCAAGATCCCGCTGGGCATCAATATCGGGCGCACCAAAATCGTCGCCACCAAAGACGCCGCGGCGGATTATCTGTTCACTTTCGAAAGGCTCTTTCCGTACGGCGATTACTTCACGCTGAACGTCAGCTCGCCGAACACGCCGGAGCTGCGCGACCTGCAGCAGAAAGAACATCTCGCGATGCTCCTGGAGACGATCCAGACGAAGAATCGCGAGTTGGCGCGGCAATCAGGAATCCAGGACAAGCCGGTCTTCGTGAAGATCGACCCGGATATGGAGCTGGGGCAGGTGGAAGAGATCGTTGCGGTCGCCGAAGCGCAGAAAATCGCCGGCATCGTTGCGACCAACGCGAGCGCCTTTCTGCGCGAGAACTTGACGGTTCGAGTCGACGAGCCGGGCGGGCTCAGCGGCAAGCCGCTCAGAGCGAGAGCGACCGCGTTCATCCGCCACATCTACAAACGAACTCGCGGCGGCATGCCGATCATCGGCGCGGGGGGAATCTTCACCGCCGAAGACGCGTACGAAAAAATCCAGGCCGGCGCGTCGGCGGTGCAGATCCTGACCGGATTTGTCTACGAAGGTCCCGGCGCGGTGAAGCGCATCAACCAGGGATTGCTCAAGCTGATCGAGCGCGACGGATATAAAAATATTTCCGCGGCCGTCGGCAGCGCGGCGAAATGACCTTCAGGGATTTATCGTCAGCGTCAAAGTCTTTTGGTCCGTGCCACCGAGCGGATCGGCGACCTGAAAGGTAAGATCGACCGTCGTGGGCGATGTCGGGGTGCCCCTGAGCACACCGCTCGTGTTGAATACCAACCCGGCTGGAATCGCTCCGGATACCAAGGACCACGTATAGGGTTTCCTTCCACGAGTGGCTTTAAGCGCCATTTTGTACGGCCGGCCGACTTTGCCGGTCTTCAGAGTTGTCGTCTCGATGTCCAGGGCGTTGACGACCTGAAGCGTGAATTGCCTGCTGCTGACCGCCCCCACGTCGTCGGTGACCTCCAGCGTGAAGACGAATTTTCCTGTGACGGTCGGAGTGCCGACAATGCCCAGAGGATCGGTTAGGAGACCGGCAGGAAGCGCTCCGCCGGTAAGAGTGACCGTATAAGGCGCCGTCCCGCCGCCGATCCCAAGGTCGGCGCTGTACGTCGCGTCCGCTTCGGCTAATGGAAGAGAAACAGCGCCGATGAAAAGCGGCGTGACGTCGAGCGAGATGCGATAGATCGCGCCGTCACCGATGGACACGACGTAGAGAAGCCCGTCCGGCCCGACCTTCAAATCCGTGATTCCGCTGAAGCCGGTTCCCAAAATCACCTCGTTGGACTGACCGCTCTTGTCAATGAGGTGATCCAACAGGGCCGGGTTGGTGAAAATAAATCCGTCGCGCGCCGGGTTGGGCTGAAAATGATAAAGGATGCCGTTGTTGACGTCGCCCACAAAAACATCGTTCTCGTACTTTGGCCCCAACCCCGCCGAATCGAGAAAAACGATCGCCGTCACGCCGACCGGGGTACGCCAGGAGAACTTGGGGTCGGCGTAATGTGAGCCGGCGAGCGAGAATAAACTCGCTACGCCTTGCGGGTCGCGCCTATCCGGTCCCATGATCTTCTCCCAGCCGCTGTTGAAGCCCGGCTCGACCAGGTTGATTTCGTCGTACGCGTCCGGGCCGTTTTCAGTGTCCCATAACTTACCCGTTACGGAGTCGAAGGCCATGCCGAAAGAATTCCGAACTCCGTACGCGTAGTATCTGGATAAGATGTTATTCGGATCGGAAGAGAATGGATTATCGGTGGGTGACGTGCCATTGTCGTTGAGCCTCAAGATGACCGAGGTATCGTCCGGCGCGGGCGCGCCGATATCCGTGAAATTCTGGAGTTGGCCGTTGCGGTTGAGATCGCCGTTGATGACGTAGAGCTTGCCGTCGGGATCGAAGGTTATGATGCCGCCGTCGTGGTTGGGTCCGGGCGTGACCGGAAGGTCCAAGATCAGGTGCGGGCTGGTGAGAAAGCTTCCGTCCCAGGTGTATCGGTAAACACGGTTCCCGAGGGGAGAGCCGCCGTCGCTCCCCGTGCTGCTCTCCGTGTAGTAAAGATAAACGAAATGGTTTGTTGCAAAGTCTGGATGGAGCGCGATACCCAAAAGGCCCCGCTCTGAGTCATTAGCGACGGCCACGTCCAAAACTTCCGTGGACTGGAGAACGCCGCTGACGACACGCCGCACTTTCCCGTCGTCTTTCTGCAAGACCAGAATGTCCTCCGGGCCGATAAACGCCATCGTCGTCGGCCCGCTCAGCCCGGAAACGACCTCATCGACCTTGAGGCTTGGGTCTTTGAGCGCAGGCGCGGCAAGACACGGAGCGGCGAAGAAAAAGCCGGCGGCCAGGAACAGAAAGAACAATTTCATATGGACGATTAACCTCAGTATAGCGCCCTGATTCCGCCTTGCAACCCAAAGTTGATTCCGCTAACGTTCTCGCATGCCGCGCCGGTTCATCATCGAAGTCGATAAAGACTACTTCAATTTCGCCTCGGCGCATTTCCTCGTTTTCGCCAACGGCAAGCGAGAGGCACTGCACGGCCACAACTATCAGGTCTCGGTCGCCGTCGAGGGCGATTTGGACCGCGCCGGCGTCGTGCTCGACTTCATCGCCTTCAAGCCCCTGGTTAAAAATATCTGCGACGCGTTGGACCACCGGACGCTCGTCCAGCGCGATTCCTCCGCGTTAAAAATCCGCCGCAGCGACCATCACGTCATTGTGCTCTATCGCAATCAGCGCATCGTCTTGCCCGAGCGCGACGCGTTGCTGCTCCCAATCGCCAACACCAGCACCGAGCTTTTGGCGGAATACATCGCCGGCCAGATCCGCCGGAAAGTGCGGCGGCGCTTTCCCGGCGCGAAGCTGCACAATTTAGAAGTCGGTGTCGAGGAGGCCCGGGGGCAGAGGGGATTTTATAAGGGAGAGTTTTAGGCAGGCAGCATTTTCGTTCGACTATTTTTCTTCCCACCAACCTACCACAACGAAAAGCACGAACAGCAGCAGGTAACTCACCACAAACTCGGGCGCGGCAAAGAGGCCGAAGCGGCTGACGACGCCGCCCGGCGTCAGCTCGTAGGCGTGAACGATGCCGACGGCGGAAAAAAGCGCCGCGGCAAGCGCCCACCAGGCGGCGCGGAAAAATTCTCGCTCGATCAGAAACACGCCGATGGCAGCCAGAATCATCGAGCTGAAAATAAATCCGCGCTCCAGCGATATCATGCCGTGAATCGCCAGGCTCTGCGCGAACGCCGGCAGACCCACGTCATAGAGCGATTTTCCCGCGGCGCGCAATCCGGTCTCGACCATGAGCAGCCCCCAGGCGGCGAGTGCCGGAAATAATCCAAGGGCCACCGCCAGCGCGTGCTCCTTCGGGGTCTCTTGAAAGGCCTGCGCGGTGATGATGATGCCGATGTAGAGAAGAATGCCGATGCCCGCTTCGAGCGGTATGAAGTTGAGCACGCCCTGGATCGTGCCGGTGAGACAGATGAAAGCGATAAAGATGCCGTTCAGCGCCGAATAGCCGGAGCGCGCGCCGAGGCGCTTCCATCCGGGGTGGCCGATGTAAATCGTCGTGGGAAAAGCGCTGCCAAAGAGCGAGGCCGCGACCGACCCGATGCCGTTCGCCATGAGAGACGGAAAAGTTTTGTAACGATCGCCCGCGGCCTCGGCGCTCTCGATGTTTTGCAGCGACCCGACCACGTTGAAGATTCCCATGGGAAAAATGACCGACATGTATTTCAAAAATTCAGGGCTCCACAGCGCTTCCCACAGTGAGCCGCCGGTAAAAACGGGTGGCGCAAGCGCGAAACCGACGTTCCAGCTTTTTCCCGACATCGCGCCGAGCCCCCAGGCGAGCGCGGTGCCGACGACGATCGCCACCAATCCTCCCGGCAGGCCGAGCGGAAATCTCTGGTGCGCGAAATAGGAAATGAGAATCAGCGCCAGCGGCAACATCGCGATCAGCGGCTTGTCGAAGATCCGGAAGCTGAAGTCCATCGAGATGAAAGTGATCGCGATACCGGCAAGCGCCGAAAGCAGCGCCGCGCGCGGTGTCATCCGGCGCACCCATTCGGCGATGAACGCGCCGACGATTTCGATGACGCCGTTGAGAAAGCAGGCGACGAGTCCGATCTTCCACGCCCATATCGGATCTTTGGTCTCCTGGTAGATCGGCAACATGATGAAAAATATGTAGGCGAAGAGACTCACGGTGTTGATGCCGTAGGGGAGAGCGGTCACGTCTTCCCTGCCGGTCTCGCGCGCGAGCCGGCGCGCCTGCCAGGCGTAGAAAAAGTTTCCGACCAGGATCGAGATCGCCGCGCCGGGAAGAATCCGGCCGAAGATATAAGCGTCCGGCAGATGGATCAACTCGCGGCAGAGGCTGACGATCAGGATCAACTGAATCAGGTTGTCGATCATCAGACCGAAAAAGCCGTCCAGATCTTTGCGCACGAACCATGGCGAAGAAGTCGCTGCCATCGGCTGATCTCCTTTGAACTTTTGAGTACGCGACTTTACCGGCGGAATGGCGACGTGTCAACGAGCTGCCGATCAGGCGTTGGGTCGAGCCAGACTGAGAAGTTGAGACGCGGGCAGCGGGGAGACCAGGATGCAGATGAGGTTCCCTTCTCGATGCAGAACTGCATTGATCCCGCCGCGCGAATAAGTATAGAAATTAATTTTCTTGACCGCGTCGTAGAAGCGATCGGCCGCGGGCGGCGCATCGGTTTCCGTGCCGAGAAAGGTATAGCAGGTCAGCGTTAGGCCGTCTCCTTCGTAAATGGTTACAAGAACTTTTCGGCCATCAAATTCCCGGACTGTGCCTCCCACGGCCTTTAGCTTCAACGCCGTCAAATCGTAAGTCATCGGGGCGAAGGCGCCGGTCACCGAACGATAGAGCGCTTCCTTGATTTCCTGAGCGCTCCCGCCTCGAATGAAAGACAGCTCGCCGCCGACGATTTTTTCGTGGACTTCAAGGGCGCTCAAGGATAGAGGCTTTGCCGCCGGCCGCATCATGTAAAGCAGAGGAAGAACGAGTAGGATGATCAAGGCTAGCGCCAGTGCCGGCCGAAAATAAAGTCTGGAACTCCAAAGTGACTCGAAGACGGCAGGCTTCGGTCTAAAGACTCGCGGATCGTGGAGAATTCTTTCCCTTAGCGCGGCGGGCGGTTTGAGCCCGGCGCCGGCTTTGTGAACCGCGTTCTTGAGCGCAAGCTGACGACTATAGATAAACTGACAGCTTGAGCAACCCTCGAGGTGCGCCTCTATTGAGGTTCGCTCCGGCCCGGTTAGTTCATGGTCAACCAGGGCGGTGATGATCTCTTGCGCTTCTTCGCACTTCATTGTCATTTCAGACTTTCTCTTTGGCGCCTACGTAATCCTTCAGGTAGCGATGCAACAGTTCTCTGCCACGGGAAAGCCGGGAGCGAACGGTGCCCAAGGGACAAGAGAGGATCTCGGCCGCCTCGGCATAGGAGAAATCTTCCATATCGACCAGAATGATAAGCGTGCGGAACTCCTCGGGCAGTTTTTTTATGGCATCGGAGATTTTATTGCTTAACTCCTCGCGCAGGATGTTGCTTTCCGGCCCGGGATTTTCCGCCGGTATCCTTTGCCAGTAGTCGCTCTCTTCATCCTTCCCGGCTTTATCTTCTTCGACCGATACCCAGCGCTTTGCCTCGCGGTAATGGTCGAAAAACAAATTATGGAGGATCTTTGTCAGCCACGCTTTCAAATGGGTGCCGGGGGCGAATTGTTCGTAACGGCTAAGGGCCCGCACGTAGGTCTCCTGCACGAGATCTTGGACATCGTCGGGCTCTTTCACAAGATGGAAGGCGACACGGTAGAGGTGGTCGAGATGCAGCATCGCCTCCCTGGCGAATTTTTCCCTGGCATCCTCCTTGTTTCCCCAAGCCACGCGGCAATTCTAATCAGGACCGGCGCAGCGGCGCAATCATAAAACGGTGGGAGAGTGGTTATAGTTCCCGGAGTCCTCGTGCCGAAGATTCCGAAGCCGGATGATTTGCGGGAACCATTCACCCCGTTTTCCGTTATAGCAATAAAATAACTGAAAGGAGAATAACCATGCGCTCAGATATCAGCAGTGGCCTTGTAGCGGGTCTCACGGGGGGAATCGTCTTCGGCATGATGATGCAGATGATGAGCGCGCCAACGCCTCAAGGAGGACAGATGCCCATGATGGCGATGGTCGCCATGGTCGTGCGCTCCGGTAGTCCGCTCGTCGGTTGGCTGTACCACCTGTTTAACAGCGCAGTCATCGGCGCTATCTTTGGCTGGCTATTCGGTGGTCGCGTGCAAAGCTTTGTTGCCGGGCTTGGATGGGGTGCCGTGTACGGTTTTGTATGGTGGATTCTGGGAGCGCTGATATTGATGCCAGTATTTCTCGGGATGCCGCCTTTTGCCCCGCTCCTGATGGAGCCGATGCGACCGGTTGCGATGGGAAGTCTCGTGGGCCATTTCATATACGGAATGATACTCGGCGGTGGCCTGGTCATATTGAAACACGGAATCCCGGGCGTAGCGCGCCAGGTATGAACCGCGGCAGGACCGAAGTCGTGGTCCGGCTCCGTCGGACCGCGACCCTGTATCAAGACCTCAATCTGAAACCAAACGCTTTGCGATTGCGGATCAGTCCCGAGATCCTCTTCGCGCTTGGCATGAATGTGCTTGGCCCCGACGAGCAGAAACCGGGCCAGTCGGTGGAGATGGTGGCGTGCCGCCAACAAAGCGCCGATGAGCGATCCGCTTACGAGCGAGTGCTGGGAGACGCCATGAAGGGAGACGCCACCCTGTTCGCCCGGCAGGACTATGCGGAAGAGGCGTGGCGCATCGTCGA
>CAYOJC010000132.1:0-11242 GCA_964404195.1 uncultured Syntrophobacteraceae bacterium | reverse complement strand
GGCGAGTAAAAAGGTTGGGGGATAGGGAAAAATTACTTAGCGGCCTCTGACCCGTAAAGGGCCAGCTTGGCGTTGAGGGTCTTGGGGGTAATACCGAGAAGTCTCGCGGCTTGAGTTTTGTTGCCTCCGGTCGCTGTCAAAGCGCGTTCAATTGCCTGGCGCTCCGCCTCGGCGAGGGAGACCGGCTCGCTATCTGTAGATTCTTCCAGGACCGTGCTGAGACAAAACTGTTTTACGTCTGCTGCGGTCAACGTCGGGCCGGGCGCGAGCACGGCTACGCGCTCGAGCGCATTGCGCAACTCTCGCACATTACCGGGCCAGGAGTGATCTTTCAAAGCCAAAACGAAATCCACCGCCCAGGGGAGCACCGGCCGCTTGTACTTCTCCGCAAACTGCTCGAGAAAATAACGCGCCAGAAGCGCGATATCCTCCCCACGCTCGCGCAGCGGCGGAAGCTCCAGGTGAAAGACGCTGAGCCGATAAAAGAGATCTGATCTCAGTCGTTCTTCCTTGACTGCTTGCGCCGGAGAGCGATTGGTCGCCGTCACGACGCGCACCGATAACGGCACGGAGCTGGCCGCGCCGATGCGGCGCACCTCTTTTTCTTCCAGCACGCGGAGAAACTTCGCCTGCACCTCCGGCACCATTTCGGTGATCTCGTCCAGGAACAGCGTGCCGCCGTCGGCCTGCTCGAAGCATCCCAGCCGGCGCTCCAAAGCTCCGGTAAAAGCGCCTTTTTCGTGTCCCAGAATTTCGCTTTCCATGAGGGTCGGCGGGATGGCCGCGCAGTTGAGGGCGAGAAAGGGACCGTCGCGCCGGGGAGAGAGATCGTGGAGCGTGCGCGCGACGAGCTCTTTTCCGGTGCCGCTCTCGCCGCTCACCAATACCGGGGCGTCGGTTGCGGCCACCTGAGTGATGTTCTGATAGAGCTGGCGCATCGGGGGAGATTTGCCGATCAGCCCGCCGTAGGATCCCAGAGGAGATTCCAGCCGCTGGCGCAGCGCGTTGGCCTCGCGCGCAAGCTCTACTTGGCGGAGGCCTTTTTCCAATGCGGTTCGAAGCCGGTTGGCTTCCAGCGGCTTGGCGAGATAGTCGTAAGCGCCGAGCTTGATCGCTTGCACCGCGCTATCGATCGTCGCCTGCCCGGTAAGCATGATCACGGCCATCTGGCGCACCCGGTCTCCCAAAGCCTGCACCAGCTCGAGCCCGGTCATTTCCGGCATGATCAGATCCAGCACCATGGCATCCGGCAGAGATTTCTCGCATGCTTTGAGCGCTGCCTGCCCGTTTGGCGCGGTCGAGCTTTTGTAGCCCCATCTCTCTAAAAGAGAAGCAAGGCCGTCCCGGCTCGCCGCATCGTCGTCAACCACCATCACCGTGGAACGCGGACGGGTCAAAGGGCGCCTCCGTTCAGCGGTAGGGTCATTCGAAAGACGGCGCCGGAGTCCGCGGCATCTTCGTATTGCAGCGTGCCGCCGTGGGCCTCGACGATGAGTTGACTCAATGAAAGCCCGATGCCGCTGCCGCCCGGCTTGGTGCTCTGGCCGAAATCGAAAATAGTAGCGAGCCGCTCCGGCGGAATCCCCGGGCCGGCGTCTTTGAAACACAAGGTGATCTGGCCGCCGTTGCGCTCGCCGACGACTTGGATCGCGCCGCCGTTCGGTTGCGCTTCCACTGCGTTCTTGAGCAAGTTGTCAAACGCCTGGCGCAAGCGATGCGAGTCTCCCTGAACTATCCAAGGTCCCGGTGGAAGATCCTCGGACAGGGTGATCCTCTGAGCGGTGCATTGAGCCGTGACCGCCTCCAGACTGGCTTCGAGGACCTGGGACAGGTCGAGCGGTCGTCGCTCTAAAGTGACGGGCGTGCTGTAGTCTGCGAAGTCGCGCAACAGTTTATCCACCTGCCGGGCGCTGGTCTCGATGGCCTCAAGCGATCGCTGGTGGGTCTCGAGTTGCGCCGGCCCATCGGGGTTTTGGGAAGAGTGACGCAGCAGCTCCAGATGTACGGTCATTGCATTGAGAGGAGTTTTGACCTCGTGGACTAAAGTGCGCGCGGCCACCGACACTCGCTGCAACGGCGCTGCGAGTCCGCTGTTGCCGCGCTGTTTCATCACCAATCGGTCGATAAGATCCAGGCTGTTTCCGACCTCGTCTCTGCTGCCGTAGTGGGGCCTTGCTTGGTAGGTGCCGGCTTCCGCTTCGCGCAACGCATCGCTGATCAGCCGAAACCGCCGGGTATACAACGCGGTGGTCAGAAATGCGCTCAGCAGCGCCACACCGGCTCCCAGAAGAAACAGAAGCGTAAATTGCCGCCATAACCCCGAGACGAGCTCGGTCCAATCCGATGGGTTGATCCATAACCTGAGCCCGCCTGGACCGCGTACACCTTCCGGCATCTCCAGCGGCACCAGCACGTCGTAATAAGTCATCTCTCCCTCGCGGTGAGACTCGATCGTCGTGATCCCTTTGCCAAGATTCTCGCGCAGCGTCGCGGTCATCGTCCGGCCCTGTTCCTGGCTGCGAGAGGAGTAGAGGATTTTACCCTCCGGGTTTAGCACCCACATGGCCTGGATGCTGGAGCTGCGGTCTATGTAGGCCTTGATGAGTCCTTGCACCTCCGTGCGCCGGGAAGTAGGAGGCGTGGTTTTCTTCGGTGAATTGATTTCTGCCGGAGGATTGCCGGGAAAAAGCCGGCCGAGAAAGTCCCAGAATTTGGAGGCAGGTGGGGCGGTCTGGGTCTGCGGCGCCGCAGGCGGTATCGCAGGGGTTTGCTGGAGACTCTGGGCCAGGGCGATCTCGACCTGGCGCGCCAGGAGGAGCGCGGTCTGCAGCGTCGCTTCGGTGGTCAACCGCTTTGCGACCAACAGAATGCCCGTGGCGAAGAGACCGAAAATCACCACCACGGTGGCGACGAACACAAGTATCTGCTGTTTCCGCAGGCTCATAGAGTGCCCAATACCATAGCAGGTAGGCCTTTGCGGTCAACGCGGGCCGCGCTTGCGCCACTCCTCTGTTTTGTGCGAAGTTAAAGTAGATGGTACGCGACGTTTACAGCCGACCGATAAAAGATCTGAGAATATCGGTAACCGACCGGTGCAACTTCCGCTGCACCTATTGCATGCCGCAGGACGAGTACGAGTGGATCGATAAGAAAGAGATTCTTTCTTTCGAAGAGATCGCGCGGCTGGCGCGGCTCTTCATTCGAGCCGGCGTGGAGAAGATCCGGTTGACCGGCGGCGAGCCGCTGGTCCGCCGCGACGTCGAGTCTTTGGTCGCCGATCTCTCCCGGCTGGAAGGCCTTAAAGATCTCTGCCTCACGACCAACGGCTCGCTGCTGGCCGAAAAAGCGGCCGCTCTCAAGGCCGCGGGACTCCGGCGCATCAATGTAAGCCTCGACACGCTCGACCCCGAGAAGTTCAAGCGCATGACCAAGCGCGGCGATCTGGAAAAAGTTCTCGAAGGGCTCTTTGCCGCCAAGAAGCAGGGACTGGGTCCGATCAAGATCAACGCGGTGGTCGAGCGCGGCGTCAATGACGGCGACGACATCATCGATCTGGTCGAGTTCGCGCGCACGCACGGCTTTGCGATCCGCTTCATCGAATATATGGACGTCGGCAACTCCAACAACTGGACTTCCGAAAAGCTCGTTCCGAAAAAGGAAATCATCGAGCGGATTCAGGCTCGTTATCCACTAAAAGAGATCGGGCGGGACCAGGGCAGCGCGCCGTCGGTCGATTACGAATTTGCCGACGGACGCGGCGAACTCGGCGTGGTGGCATCGGTCACCGAGCCCTTTTGCTCCACCTGCAATCGGGCAAGACTCACCGCGGACGGCAAGCTCGTCACCTGTTTGTTCTCCTCGGTCGGACACGATTTGAAGGCGATCTTGAGGAGCGGAGCTTCGGACGAGAAAATTTTCGATCTAATCACCGGCGTCTGGAAAAAACGGGACGACCGCTACTCCGCCGAACGGCTCGAAGCGATGAACTCTTCCGCCTACGACCCCAAGACTCACAAGAAAATCGAGATGATTACCCTGGGCGGGTGACTCAATACATGCTCGGACGCTGTTCCACTGTCGGCGTGAGCACCCCGCGGCGCTCCAAGTCGGCGCGCTCTCCCGGCGTTAGTTTTTCCACGGGTACGTAACCATCGGGTGCGTGGCTTCTCACGCACTCGTCCACAATGCCGGCCGCGGCGCCGTACATGATTCCCCATCCGGAGGCGCCGCACTCGATCCTGGCGCCGGTCTGAGGCTGGACCAGCATCACGCTCGCGCTCGAGCAGGCCGCCAGGCCGAGCAGCGATAGGGCGACGACAACCGTCGCGTTGTTCCTCCACATCATCTTTGTCTCCTTTCCGTATTTGATTATATTTGTCTAGTCGATGGGGGCCTGTTTGGCAATGGCCCGGAGTCGGAACGTCTGCGTTGACCCTGGCGACGCCGTGAGATAGTTTTCCACTTCATATGACGGAGGACGATCATGCTGCTTAAAGACAAAATTGCGCTGGTCACCGGGTCGACCAACAATATCGGTTTAGCCATCGCGCGGGCGTTCGCGCGCGAAGGGGCAAAAGTGATCGTCCATTCCCGCCACCGGGAAGAAGCCGGAAAGATCGCCGAGGAAATCGGCGGAGACTGTTTTGCCGCGGACCTGGCCCGGCCGGAACAAGTAGAAGATTTATTCGCTCATGTCAAAGAAAAGCATCGCCGGCTCGACCTTCTGGTCAACACCGTCGCGCATTCAACCAAGAACGACATATTGGAGACGTCGCTGGAGGAGTGGAACCGAATCATCGCGGTCAACCTCACCGGCTATTTTCTCTGCATTCAACGCGCAGCCAGGATGATGAAAGACATCGGCGGCGGCGCGATCATCAACATCTCGGCCGCGTCGGGAGAAAGAGGCAGTCCCGGAACCGCGGCCTACTCGATCTCCAAGGGCGCGATCAACGCGCTCACCCGCCAGGCCGCGGCGGACCTCGCGCCTTATAAGATCCGCGTCAACGGCATCATCGCCGGCATCGTCGGCACGCCGCTCGGAAGAAAAGATATGGGGAATAGAAAAGAGGAGTACGACAACATACCGCTCCGGCGTATCGGCCAGCCCGAAGACGTGGCGGAAGCCGCCGTCTTTTTGGCTTCGGAAAAGGCGAGCTACATCACCAATGCGATATTGCCGGTGGACGGCGGCCGGATGAATTCCATGGGCAGCGCGTCGCGCGGTTAAACAGGAACTAGGAAAGGGTAGAGTCCGGAATGGGATTAGAAATTTTAATTATCCTTCTGCTCATTATCGTCAACGGCGTGTTCGCCATGTCGGGAATGGCTGTAGTCGCCGCGCGGAAGTCGCGCCTGGAGGACCGTGCCGATAAAGGCAGCGCGAGAGCCAAGGCGGCCCTGGAACTTGCCGGCGCGCCCAATCGGTTTCTCTCGACCGTTCAGGTCGGCATCACGTCGATCGGCATTTTGGCCGGCGCGTTTGGCGGCCGAACCATTGCGGACCGAATGGCCGCATACCTCAATACGATTCCAGCCGTCGAACCCTATAGCGACGCTATCGGTGTGACCGTCGTCGTCGTGGCGATCGCATACTTTGCCCTTATCCTCGGCGAGCTGGCGCCCAAAAGGCTAGCTTTGAGATATCCCGAAAGCATTGCGGCAGCCATGGCCCATCCCATGAACGTATTGACGACGATCTCCTCTCCGATCGTTCATCTGCTCAATATTTCGACCGATGCCGTGCTTCGTGTATTTGGGAGACACCATGTTCAGGAGCCGCCCGTCACGGAAGAAGAAATAAAAACTCTGGTCGAAAAAGGAACCGAGGCCGGCATTTTCGAAGAATCGGAACAAAACATGCTGGAAGCCGTCTTCAGCCTGGGCGATCGCAGCGCGCGGTCTTTGATGACGCCGCGAACGCATATCGTCTGGCTGGATGCCAATGCCCCCGACGATCAAGTGCGGGCAAAAATCAAAGAGAGCGGATATTCGCGTTTCCCCGTGGCCAGCGGCGGTCTGGATCACGTCACCGGCATCGTTCAGGCCAAAGACTTGCTAGCTCATTATCTGGCCGGCCAGTCGGTTGATTTGCAGCCGGTGTTGCAGGAACCGTTGTTTGTGCCGAGAAGCGTTTCGGCGCTGCACGTGCTCGATCTCTTCAAGCAGTCGGGTAAACACATCGCCTTGGTGGTGGACGAATACGGCGGCATCGAAGGCTTGCTGACGCACCACGACATCTTGGAAGCCATTGCGGGCGAGATTGCGATCGGCGAGAAATCGAAGGACCCCAAGGCCGTGCAGCGGCACGACGGTTCGTGGCTGCTCGACGGCATGCTCGCCGTGGAAGAGTTCAAAGAGATCTTTCACCTGGAAGATTTGCCCGGAGAGAAAAAGGACGCCTACCAAACTTTGGGCGGGTTTCTCTTTACCCAAATGGGACGCGTGCCGTCGGTCGCCGAGCGATTCGAATGGAGCGGTCTACGTTTCGAGATCGTCGATATGGACGGCAAGCGAATCGATAAAGTATTGGTGACGCTCTTTCCCGACGCGTCTTGTTGACGCAGTACTGCTCCCTAGCGCCGCGCTTGCGCTAAAGCCACAGCTTGTAAAGAAAGCCCGCAATTCCTCCGGCCAGCACGAGCCAGGCCGAGTTGATCCTAAGGCGGAAGACCAGCAGCGCCGACAGGACGGCGAGGATGAGCGTGAAGGCATCGATCAATGCCGATCCGCCGAGTTGCCACGTAACCACGGCCATCAATCCTAAAGACGCCGCGTTCACGCCGTCAAGAAATCCGCCCGCCCATGAAGAACGGCGCAGCCGCGGAATCAACGGACTGCTCGCGGCGACGAAGACAAAAGCCGGCAGAAAAATTCCAATCGTTGCGAGAACCGCTCCCGGAGAACCGGCGATGAGATATCCGACAAAGGTCGCGGTGGTAAAGACCGGACCGGGAGTGAACTGACCGATGGCCACCGCGTCGAGCAATTGCCGGTCGGTGAGCCAGTGCCAGCGGTCTACCAGGTCGGCGCGGAGAAACGCGAGCAGCACATAGCCGCTGCCGAAGAGAACCGAGCCTATCTTTAAAAAAAAGAGCGTCAGGGCGGTGAGAGTAACGGGCGTTGCCGCCACGACGGGAATATTAGTTGTCCCCGCCGCGATGAGCGTTGCAACGACAGGAACGCCCAGCCCGGCGACTCGGCCGGGCTGCCAAATCTGTTGCAGGTTTTTAAACGCCATGACGGCAAAGCCAGCGGCGAAGAGCAGCAGAATCTCGTTGGCGCCTAGGAAAAAGAAAATTACCACGGCGATGGCGGCCATTGCCGTCGGAAAATCTTTAACCGCGGCTTTGCCGAGCCCCCAAAGCGCCTGGACGATCACCGCGATAATCACCGGCTTGATGCCGTAGAGGAGCCAGGTCGCTTCCGGCATGGCGCCGAACCTGACGTAGAGCGAAGCCAGCGCCCAGACGATCAGCATCGCGGGCAGGATGAAGCAGCTTCCGGCGACGACGAGGCCTTTCCAGCCCGCGCGCCGCAGGCCGATATGAATCGCCATTTCAGTGGAGTTGGGTCCGGGAATGAGGTTCGTGGCGCCGAGAAGATCGAGAAACTGCTCGTGGCTAAGCCAGCGCCGCCGCCGCACCACTTCGTCCTCCATCATCGCGACGTGCGCGGCGGGCCCGCCGAAGGCGATGGTGCCGAGCTTCAAGAACAGAGTTGCAAGATCTAGGAGAGACGCGCGCATGTTTTATTCCAGACGGTTGCGGATAACGCGACGGTCACCCGACCCGGACCAGCGGCCAGAGTATCAGTCCAACCAATCCCGAGAGCGCGACCAGGATCGGCTCCGAAATTTTCCAGCGCCATAAGACGCCCAAGCTGACCAGGCCGATGGCCGCCGTGGGAAGATCCGTAATCGCCCGGGCGCCCAACACGATCACCGCGCCTGTGATTGCGCCGGTGGCTGCCGCCGTGGCGCCGTCGACGAACGCCTTGAGCTGAGGGTTATTTCGGTGGCGCTTGAACCAGGGCGCCGGGACAATGGTGAACAAATAGACCGGCAGGAAAATACCGATCGATGCCATGACAGCGCCGGCGAACCCGGCGACGAGAAATCCGATGAAGGCGACCGTGATGACTACTGGACCGGGGGTAATCATCGCCACCGCCACGGCGTCCAGGAATTGGTGCTCGTCGAGCCAGCCGAATTGCTGCACCACTCCTTGTTGCAAAAAGGGAATAATCGCCAACCCGCTGCCGAATACAAACGCACCGGCCTTGGTAAAAAACAGAAGAATCTGCACCAGTACATTCGTCGAATCGTCTGCCGTTCCGGCTTGACCGAGCCAGGCCTCCATCAGCCAGACTATTAATCCAAGAGTTACGCCGCCTAGCGCCATGAGAAGACCTCGTTTCCAACCCGGCCACGCATGGAAAAGCAGAACCACCAGTCCGGCAAGAATAAAGAACTCCGCCAGCTCGGCCTGGGACCACACGGTTACCGCCGTGAGCACGACGAAGATGCCCCAAAGCAGCGGGTCGCGCTTGTTGGTGCTGCGGGTGAGCTTGTAAGCGGCGATGGCGATAATGGCGATGACCGTGGCGCCGATCGCGTAGAAAAGCGCCTGCATCCACCACAACCCGCCATACGCGACGTAGGCAAGCGAAATGGCAACGACCATCAGAAACGAGGGAAGCACGAAGGCTAAACCGGCGAGCGTCGCACCGAGGATGCCGCCTTCGAAATAGCCGATGGCGATTGCAGTTTGGGCCGCCAACGGTCCCGGCATAATTTGCGCCAACGCAAGAGACAGCTTGTAGGTATCCTCGGTGATCCAACGTTGTTCTTCAACGAGGTCCCGGTGCATGAAACCTACCAATGCGACCGGCCCGCCGAAACCGAAAGTGCCGAGGTAAAGAAAATAACGGACCAGCTTCCAGAGTGACATGAGTCTGCTTCTACCATATTCCCGCCGGCCAAAGACAACCTGTGTTGGAAAATTAGATGGGAGAGCGATATATAAGGTTTGTGCTCGTTCGAGACGTCGATGCTTAAGGTGATACCCGTCGAAGAAGCCGTCGGCCTGCCGCTGGCGCACGACATCACGGAAATCGTTCCGGGAAAGCACAAGGGCCCGGCGTTTCGCCGCGGCCATGTGATCCGGCCGGAAGATGTATCCAAGCTTCTCGACGTCGGCAAGGCGCACATCTATGTCATGGAGTTGGAAAGGGACGAGCTCCATGAAGAGGATGCAGCTAAAAGATTGGCCAAGGCCGCGGCGGGGCCGAATATTCGTTTCAGCGGTCCGGTCGAGGGCAAGGTGAGTCTCGTCGCCGAGACTGCCGGCCTTCTCAAGATCGACGAGGCGCGGCTTAACCGTTTCAACGCGCTCGGAGAGTTGATGCTGGCTACACTTACCACCAACAGGTACGTGACAAAAGGCGAGGTGATAGCCGGCACGCGGACGATTCCCGTCGTCGTGAAAGAAGAAATGGTCAAGCAGGCCGAGGCGATCTGCAAAGATAAACCGATCGTAACGATCGTTCCCATCCCATCGCGGCGAGTGCATTTGATCGTCACCGGGAGCGAGGTTTATACCGGCAGAATCAAAGACGGCTTTGAGCCCGTCGTTAGGCGGAAGCTGGCCGAGATGGGCACGGAGTTGGAGAGCGCAAAACTTTCGCCGGACGATCCGGATATTATCGCCGGTCACATCAAAGACGCGCGTCAGGCCGGCGCGGATCTGATTTTAGTCAGCGGCGGAATGTCCGTCGATCCGGACGACTTGACTCCCGAAGGCATCCGGCGGTGCGGCGCCCAAGTCGAATGCCATGGCTTTCCGGTGCTACCCGGTTCCATGTTTCTCATGGCTTATTTAGATCAGACGCCGGTGCTGGGACTTTCCGGCTGCGTGATGCACGATTCGTTCACAGCTTTCGACGTGCTCTTGCCGCGACTCTTGGCGGGAGAAAAAATATCGCGCGCGGACATCGTCGCGATGGGGCACGGAGGGCTGCAGAAAAAACACGATCATTGATGGCTGAATGCTGAAAAGGAGGACTTATGATGGTGCTGAAGACTCCGACTGAACGCTGGGACCCGCGCTGGGCGGCGCTTCTCGTCGTGGATGTGCAAAACGATTTCGCCAGCCCCAAAGGCAGCGCAGCCCAGCGCGGCGACGATGTGAGCGCGTCGGTGGCCATGGTGCCGAGACTTACCCGTCTTATCGATGAAGCGCGGCGCGTCGGGCTGACGGTGGTCTACATTAAGACGACCCATAGTGAATGGACGGATACTCCGAGTTGGCTCTATCGCAAGTCGCAGCAGAAGACTTTAAACACCTGCCGCGAGGGAACGTGGGGAGCGGAATTCTACGACGGCATCTCGCCGCTGCCGAGCGAGAGAGTCGTCATCAAGCACCGCTACAGCGCGTTCATCAACACGGATTTGAACACCGTGCTCAAAGCCAAGGGCATCGAGAGCGTTTTAGTGACCGGCATCGCCACCAACGTCTGCGTCGAGACCACGGCGAGAGACGCTTACATGTACGACTACTACGTCACCATGGTGGGAGATTGCGCGGCTGCCTACGATTCCAAGCTGCACGAGAGCACGCAGGAGAACATTCGCCTCCACTTCGGCCTGGTGGCCACGTCGGATGAGATCATACAGACCTGGCAGGGGATGGGACAAAAGAAGGCGGCGGGGCTTTGATGAATCGAACGACCCCTTGGCTACAGGCAAAAAGACCCAGTCATTGGTTCGGTTAGGTAAAGATCCTTTTGTTCTCTCGCTATTGCAACTAATTGCAACTTGGAGGCGATGCCGCGTACCGTGTACGCCTTTGAAAAATGGATAGTTACAAGTGCGCGTTCTTATCGTGGCATGAGTTCATTGAAATTAAACTCCTTTATGGTTGCAATCTCGTTGCTTGGCGTCAGAGGTAGCGGCCGTCGGAAGTCATGTGAAAACGCTCGCGGGGGACTTTCAGTTTGCCGCGGATGGATTCACTTTCGCTGGACCTTTTTTGCCTTTCTTCTTTAACTGATTCCTCGGCACGGCAGGCGGAATGCCTTCCGGAACGGTTTCCCCTAGAAAAGACTCCCGACCCGTTAAAATTCTTTCTAGAGCCGTGACATTTTACGCAAGAGAGTCAACACGTAGAAGCCTGACCTCGCAGGGTGCGTATTATTGACACTCGCATAACTAATGGATATCCATTGTAGAATTTGCTATCTT
>CAYOJC010000131.1:0-11285 GCA_964404195.1 uncultured Syntrophobacteraceae bacterium | reverse complement strand
CGCTTGCTGGTCCTTCCGGTCCGCGGCGTGACCTGGAGCGACTGGGGATCGGAGCAGCGTCTGGTCGGCGCGCTTAAAGAACACGGCCATTTCGATCGGATTAATGGATTGGCGCCGGAAACCGCCGGTCTGTCTCTGGCTTCCGCTCGTTAGGTTTAGTTGACTGAGACGGCGTAAGGATTCGAGGAAGACGCAAAGATCATGGCGAAAAACATAGTCCACGTGGTCGGGACCGGAACCATCGGCGAGCAGTGATGAAGAACGACCGCGAGCTGGTCGGCATGTGTTTTACCCCGCAGGACGGCAATTCGCTGCTGAGCAGCGTCGCGGCGACGTTGTGGTTTCTTGATCCGGACACGAGGGAAAAGAAGCTGGAGACGCTGGCGCCTTACATCTTTAGGGAGATTTGATCCGTCGCGCTGCGACCGGCAAAGGGAGACGGGATCGATCTATGACGAGAGATGATCGATGGTACGAATTTCCACTGCGGCTTCCCAAAGAGCTCGACCGGATCTTCGACGAGATCATCCACAGGCCATGGGGCATTCAGGGCGAACTCACAGGGTGGAATCCTTCGGTCGATTTATACGAGACGCCGGACGGATTTATTCTCGAAGCGGATCTTCCGGGAGTAAAAGGCGAAGACGTCAAGGTCGAAGTGAAAGATAGTCATATCCTCTTGCGCGGACGGCGCTCGTCCGAGCAGAGCTACGGCGACGAGAGATTCCGTTGCCGCGAGCGCTCGTTCGGCGATTTCTCGCGGCGCATCGCGCTTCCCGAGTCGGTGGACAAGGATCGGATCAAAGCGGAGTTCAGCGAAGGGGTGCTCCGGGTGCTCTTACCCAAGCTCAAGCGAAAGGCGGGAACGTCATGAGCGTATCTGCGGCAGCCGAGCTGGGTCGTGCGAACGGTGGCGGTTTGAAGAAGCCCCAGGCGCCGACGGAACTCTCCGCCGATGACCTGAGATTCACCATCAAGCTCGATGCCGCTTTCGCAACCACGGAGGAGCTTACACCCGTGCCGAATTTCGCGGGCCAAGAGCGGGCGCTGGCCGCCCTGGAGCTCGGCCTCGGCGTCACCGGGGGAGGATTCAATATCTTCGTCTCCGGCCTGACCGGCGCCGACAAGCTTCAGATCCTGCAGCGTTGGGTCGCCGAGCGCGCGGGCGCCCGCCCCACGCCGGGAGACTGGGTTTACGTCCATCATTTCCAGAATCCTGACGCTCCCCGCGCGATCTATCTTGGACCCGGCAAGGGGCAGCGCTTGCGGCAATCGATGCGCGACCTGGTCAAACGTTTGAGAGAGGAGCTGCCGAAAGCGTTTCGCCAGGAAGCGTTCGACAGAGAGAAGGCGTTGCTGAGAGAGAAGTACGGCCGGCGGGCGCAGGAGCTCAATGCGGAGTTTGAAAAGCTCGCCGGGGACAAAGGGTTCGCCATCCACATGGGACCCGGCGGAGAAATCCTTTTCATACCCATAGTCAACGACCGGCCGGTCGAGAGTCCCAAAGATTTGGAACGCTTGAGCGATACGGAACGGCAGGAGATCGAGCGGCGTCACCTCGAGCTCGTCAGCGAGACGGCGCAGATGGCTAACCGGCAGCGGGAGATCATGCGCGAGATGGAGGCCGACATCCGCGCGGTGGAGCACCGCTTCTGCGAGCAGCTCCTGAGCCCGCTCATAGCCGAGATCGAGCGCGACATCGATAATCCCGAAGTCGGCTCTTATCTCGCCGAGGTGCGGCAGCACATGCTCGACAACCTCGACGCTTTCAAGGAGAGCGTCGCGCCTCCGTTCGCATTTCAGCTCGGACCGCAACCGCGCGAGCGGGACCAGTTTCTGGAATACGACGTGAACGTGGTCGTGGATAATTCCGAGACTCGCGGCGCGCCCGTGCTGGTCGAAGATTCACCGACCTATTTGAATCTGTTCGGGACCATCGAGCGGGTCGTCGACCGTTTCGGCCGCGTGGTCACGAATTTTACCCGGATCAAATCCGGCTCGCTCCTCCGGGCCCACGGCGGGTACCTGATTTTCAGCCTGGAGGACGCAATCACCGAGCCGGCTGTCTGGAAGGTGCTCCGGCGCACGCTCCGGAGCGGCGTCATCGAGATGGAGACCTACGAGCCCTTTGCGCTCTTCTCCGCGACAGGTCTCAAGCCCGAGCCGGTGGAAATCAACACCAAAGTGATCGTCGTCGGGAGCCCGCTGCTTTACCATCTCCTCTACGAGTGGGATGAAGAATTCCGCGGCATTTTCAAAGCGCGGGCGGATTTTCGCGACGCCATGGAGCTGGAGCAGAATCACCTGGCGGCTTACGCGCACTGGATCGCCAAGCTCTGCCGGGAAGAGAGCCTTCCTCACCTCGATCGCGGCGCCGTCGAGCGCATGGTCGAGTTCGGCGCGCGGCAGGCGGGCGATCGCGAAAAGGTATCCGCCTCCTATGCGGAAATCTCCGACCTCGCGCGAGAGGCCGCTTATTGGGCGCGGAAGGAAAACGAACGCGTCGTCACGACCCGCCACGTCGAACGCGCGTTGAACCAGCGGGTTTTCCGCTCGAACCGGATCGAGGAGGAGATCCGCGAGCTGATAAAGAACGGCACGCTGCTGATCGATATCGAGAGCGAGAAGGTCGGCCAGGTCAACGGCCTGTCGGTCCTGGATACCGGCGCCTACCGGTTCGGCCGGCCCACGCGGGTTACGGCGAGCGTCTCGATGGGACAGGCCGGGATCGTCAACATCGAGCGCGAGTCTCATTTGAGCGGCAGCATCCACGACAAAGGCGTGCTCATTCTTTCGGGGTATCTGCGCAACCGCTACGGCCAGGACAAGCCGCTGGCGCTGTCGGCGAGTCTTTGCTTCGAGCAGTCCTATAGCGGCGTGGAAGGCGACAGCGCCTCCTCGGCCGAACTCTACGCGCTCTTATCGCGTCTTTCGAACATCCCTCTGAGGCAGGATATCGCCGTCACCGGGTCGGTCAATCAGTGGGGCGAAGTGCAAGCGATCGGCGGGGTGAATGAAAAGATCGAAGGCTTCTATGACGTCTGCCGAGTCAAAGGGCTTACGGGGAAGCAGGGCGTCATGATTCCGGCAGCGAACGTTCGTAATCTGATCCTTCGAGCCGACGTGGTTGAGGCCGCGGCCGAGCGGAGGTTCCACATTTATCCGGTGCGCACTATCGACCAGGGGTTGGAAATACTTACCGGCGCGCGGGCGGGCGAGGCGGGGGAGGAAGCGACCGTGAACCACGCCGTAACCTCCAGACTGAAAGAGCTGGCCTTGGGGCTGAAGGAATTCGGCGGCGGCGATCGCGCGAAGCTGGGCAACGGATCGCCTGCTTTTTAGGGAGGCTGCTCGGCCTTTCAAGAACATTACCAAAGCGACAGACTGGATCGCAGCCAACTGATTGCAAGGAAGGAGACCTACGATGAACGAAGCCATCAATGAAATCTTCAGCAAGACGCTGGACAAAACCCACATCTGGCTGACCGACCTGATGCAGGAGTTGGACTGGACCGACGAGCACAAGGCATATCTGGCGCTTAGGGCCGTGCTCCACACGCTGCGCGACCGGCTCACAGTCGAAGAGGCGGCCGATCTCGCCGCGCAACTGCCGATGCTCGTGCGCGGTTTTTATTTCGAGGGCTGGCACCCGGCCGGCACGCCCGTAAAAGAACGCCACCAGGAGGGATTTCTCTTTCACGTGCAGAGCTATTTCAAGTTCGACGACCGAGTCGATCCCGAAGAGGTCGTGCGCGCCGTGTTCAAATTGCTGAGAAAACACGTCACCCGAGGCGAAGTGGACGACATCAAGCACATTCTCCCAGGGGAGTTGCGCGAGCTGTGGTCGTGGAGCGAGGGCCATCGGCCGTTCAGCAGGGCAGCGTCATTGTTGGCACATCCGGGCGGCCGCCGTCCGTCACGCTCTATTGACGGAGCATGATCTATTTCCTCGCCTTTGTATGGCTTTCCCTGTCCGTTTCTCCCAGCTTCAACTTTGCCGCCGGCGCCGAGGAGAGGCCCGCGCTTGCGAATCGAGTCGTAGGCGGTCAATTTCAATATAGCGCGCAAAGCGGCGATTCTCTCACGAGCATCGGCGCCCGCTTCGGCGTGGACGTGCCGGTGCTGGCGCGCGCGAACAACCTCGGTCCTACCGCGCGCCTCAAGCTCGGTCAGGTGCTCCGGATCGACAATCGCCACATTGTGCCCCAAGCTCTGGAGGACGGCATTCTCATAAACCTGCCGCAGCGGATGCTTTTCTATTTCACCGCGGGCGAGCCGGTGGCGCACTATCCGGTCGGTCTCGGCCGTCCCGACTGGCAAACGCCCACCGGCCGCTTCAAAATTCTCACCAAAGAAGAAAATCCCGTCTGGGACGTGCCGCTCTCGATTCAGGAGGAGATGCGCCGCGAGGGACAAGTCGTCAGGACTCGAGTGCTTGCGTGCCCGCAGAACCCGCTGGGCAAACACTGGATGGGTCTCAGCATCCCCGGCTACGGCATCCACGGGACCATCGCGCCCGGCAGCATCTACCAATTCCGCACTCACGGTTGCATCCGCCTGCACCCCGACGACATGGCGGCGCTCTTCGCCGCCGTAGCGACCGGCACGCCCGGCCTAATGGTCTATCAAAGGCTCATGGTCGCGCGCGTAGGGGAGCAAATCTTTTTGGAGGTCCATCGCGACGTCTACCGCAAAGAACCGAATCCGCTGGAAAGCCTAGCCGCTATTGCGCGACAAGAGGGTCTCGACTCTCTTCTTGACTGGGAATCGGCGAAAGCGATAATAGCCAGACAAGAAGGAGTAGCGCGCGAGGTCGCTCAAAGAGTGCCGCTGCGCCGATTGCCTTGAATCAAAACAAATCCTATCTCAGCTTTTCCGGCCGGCAGGATGACGAATTCATCATCACCCGCCGGAGATTTCTCGCGTTGGGAAGCATCGCCGCGTGCGCGGCGATTTTGCCGCAAAGAGTCTTCGCCCGCCCCGTCGGCCTCCTAAGCGCCGAAAGATCTCTCGCTTTGTACAACACGCATACCGGAGAGGGACTGAAAACCGTTTACTGGAGCGAAGGAGAGTACATCGGTGAGTCTCTCGGGGCTATCAATCACATTTTACGCGACCATCGAACCGACGAAATCAAGGACATCGACGCGCGGCTTTTGGATCTCCTGTTCGCTCTTCGAAGCGAATTGGAAATCTCGCAACCCTTCCACGTCATTTCAGGTTATCGCTCGGCAGAAACCAACGCCTTGCTCCACGCGCAAAGCTCCGGCGTCGCCGAGAACAGCCTTCACCTTGTCGGCCAGGCGATCGATATTCGAGCTCCCGGGAGAGATCTACCTGTGTTACGCCGGGCGGCGATCGCTCTGAAAGGCGGCGGCGTCGGTTACTATCCGAAGTCGGACTTCGTGCACGTGGATGTGGGCCGGCTACGGACCTGGTGATCGTTTCTTTACCCGGCGCTGAGTCGCGGCGCCTTGAGACATCCCGACTGCGTCACAATTTGTAGCCGACCTTACGCAAAAATTCTTTGCGCCATCGAATGCCATCCTCGCCCTCTATTCCTTTGCTGCTTCCTCCGTCGATGACGCCGAGAATGCCGCGTCCTTGTTCCGTCTCGGCGAGAACGACTTCAACCGGGTTGGCCGTCGCGCAGAAGATATTGCATACTTCAGGCAGCATTTTGATTGCGTTCAGCACGTTGATGGGAAAAAAACCCGGCGCGAGGAAAAGGATGAAGCTATGGCCGGCCGACAGCGTGAGCGCGTTGCGTTGCGCCATCTCGATCATGGAATCGTCCGTTCCCGTCCAGCGAACCAGCCTTTCGCCGGAGGATTCACAGAAGGCAAGCCCGAATTTGATTCCAGGGACGGTCTGGACCAGCGCCTCGTGGATGTCCTCGACGGTCTTGATGAAGTGGCTCTGGCCGAGAATAAAGTTGATGTCGTCGGGCTTCTCGATCTTGACCGTGACAAGCTGCACGACGCACCTCCGGTTATCGACTGGGGCGCTGCGTCTTGCGTCAGCCGGTGGCCGCCGGCGGCATGACCAGCACCGGGTCCCACGAGTTGCGGACAACGCGGTCCGTGACGCTCCCGAGGACGCGGCTGATGCCCGATCGCCCATGGGTGCACATTGCAATCAAGTTCTCGGGCGTTTTTCGCGCGAAATCTATAATCTCCGCAGCGCCATCCCCCTCCAAGAGGACGTAAGAGATCCGGCTCAATCCTTCTCTCCGCAATTGTTGCACCTTTGTTTCAAGATAGCTCTTCGCTTCCTCTTTCAATCGATCCGCGAATTCCAACAAGTTAGGTATGTTTTCGTCGGTCGCATAAAGAGCATTGGGCAGGGCGTACGCCCGAATCAAGGTCACTTCCAGATTCATCGTCTTCGCCAAAGCCACGACCGAAGGTAGCATCTTCTCCGCCAACGCGGAGCCGTCCAGAGGGACGACCACCGACTTCAACGCCGCTTCCTTTCCATTGGTCTGTTCGGCGGTGCGGGCGAGGAGGAGATGGCTTCTGGCGGCCTGAAGCACCTTGTCGGCCACGCTACCGAGGAGCCAGCGCTGCACGCCGGAGCGGCCGTAAGTGGCCATCGCGATCAGCGTATTGGCCTCAGCCGACGCTCGCTCCACGATCACGTCGGCCGGTTCCCCGACGCGCACGGAACACTGCGCCACAGCCGGATCCGGCAGGGAAGCGCAGAGCGGCTTCAGATAGGCGAGCCCGTGCCGTTTCATATCAGCCTCGACGCTATCGGCATAGCGGCCGTGCGCGGGGTCGGAGAAAGTGGAAATGGTCTCAGGGTCGATGGCGTGCAGCAGTTCTACGGAAGCTTTGAATGCTTTGGCGATGGCCCGGGCATACGGCAAAATTCCCTCCGAGAGCCGGGATCCATCCAGTGGCACTAGAATTTTTGTATACACGGCCTTTCTTTTCGTACTACCGAGAGAGCTCGCCAACACATCTTTTACGCAGCAAAAAACATGCCTTCGACCGACATTGTGAAATCATCGATCTTCCGCAGCCGCCGACCGATTTTCTTTGCATCCGTGCGATTTTGCCCGGCTCTTTTTTTCATCCGTGCAAAACGCCAATTATTCGATGTCCGCGATCTTGCGAATGCCGTCGCCCCAGTCCTCAACTTTGAAGTCCGTGTAGGGAAGCACGATGCGATCCTTCTCCTCGATAAAGATCATTCTCTCTTTGTACTTCAATAAAAAGGAGATCTTCAGAACCATATTATCGCCTTCGATGCCCAGCAGCGAGACCTTTTCTTGATAAAATGAATATTCTTTGTTGGCGAGGATCTCTTTGACTCTCTGCCGGTTGAGGACCTCTTTTTCTGCTAGAAAGCCGGGCATGTCGTCGTCTCCTTTCTGCGTTCGCGCGCAACTATTTGGCTATCCCAAAAACTCCAGTGGGTAACCGCGGCGGCGATAATAATTTTTGACCTCCTCGAAGATCAACAAAAGCGCCGTGCCATGAAAGGCGAAGAGATAAACGTGCCAGGGCACCGGCGCGAAAAAATAATCTTCGAAAGCGGGGTATAGAAAAACAGATAGCAAAGCAGCAGTTCGAACAGTATGCCGAGAGTGCTCTTCGGTCTGCTCGGCGGGAGTGGCAAGAAAAAAAAGGATCTTGATGGAATGGCCGTTGAACCGGACTCCTTTGCGCGCAAGCCCGAGAATCATGTCGGTTCCCGGTAGCCCTTCTATGCGAACGTGAGGAACGGCGATTTCGTCGTCGACATAAGTGTAGAGCTTGGAATTTCCTCCGATGAGCGCCGTGCGATATTCATTGACGCGGTCGGGGAAAGAGGATCGAGTGAAAAGCTGTTCCAGAGCCTGAGCAAGCCCTCCCGAAAGGCCGGTGACGATCTTCTCTGGTCTCAATAACTCGGTGATCATCGAGCTCCTAGTTCGGAATCTGCCGGGCCGAGCGCATGCGCAAGGCTCGGCCCGCGAGATGGAGCAGCGACGCGAGTGATGCCGCGCCGAAAATCCAGATCTGATCGATGTCAGCGCGGCCCGAAGGCTGGCTCAGAATAAGCAGGCAGGTCAATAAGGCGATATGCTTGCTGAGCTTCAGAAGACAGGCGGCAGCAGGTTGCATGGCAATTCGGCGGCATTGTCAATTCACAGAGTCGAGACATAGCGCAACATATCGCTCTCCGTTAGCAAGCCCACAAGGGTATCGTTTTCGACTACCGGCAGACAGCCGATCTTTTTCTCCATCATCATACGCGCCGCTTCTTTAAGGCGCGCGTCCGGAGAGACGGTGATTACAGGAGCACTCATCACCTCATTAACTCGAATCGCCTTGAGCAATTCCTTGCGTTCCTTAGGGCGTATCCCCAAAGCGGTCACAAGCGCCGAATGAAAAAGATTGCGTTGGCTCAGCACACCGACGACCTTTCCGTTATCCAGGATCGGGAGGTGACGAATGCGCCCAAGAGTCATAACATCGTTCGCCAGATCCAATATGTCGCCCGATTGAAGCGTCACCGGACCTTTCATCATGACCTCTCTAACTTTGATTTCATTGTTCATTTGTATCGCTGTCCTCTTGGTTTAGATGGAGCAAAAAACATGCCCCACCTCGTCCTAATAAACGGGCCAGAGAATTTATCGAAAACGAAACAAAATTCGCGTCCTTGATATTTCTTAGCTCCTCCTTTTCGCAGGATTAAGAAAACGATCATCCAAGTGGCGAGTAAATTCTGAGAAAAACAATAACAGCAAGTGGTCAGTTTAGCGCGAGTTTCGTGGCGGAGAAGGGAGGGAGTCGAACCCTCCGGGGACCTTACGATCCCCAGACTGGTTTTGAAGACCAGCGGCGCCACCGGGCACCTTCCTTCTCCACGGCTACATTTTTTAGAAAACTACCACGTTTCCCCGGACCGGCCAAGAAGGCGCATCCATTCGTGGTTTTCTCTGGAAAAAACAGGGGAAGAGAAAAAAGATTCTCAGGGGCCGTGCGGCTTGCCTCACCGCCCCGCGATCTCGTGAGATATGAGAGACGTGATATGATAATGTTTCGATACGGAGAGGGACTTTCCGAAGTTCCCGCCGATCGGGAAATGGAACATTCACCGCGCCTCGGGCAAGCGCAAGCTCGAAAAGCCAAACGAGCGTCCGGCGAAATGGGTCCCGGTGCTGTAGCCGGAGCCAGGAAAGCCGGACTACCGGATGATGACAAGATGAAGATTGCCGGGATTACTCTCACCCATCCGGATCGCCTCCTCTATCCCGAACAGGGGATCACCAAGCGCGAGCTCGCGCTGTTCTACGAAAAGATTGCCGACCGGATACTGCCCCATCTCGCGGGACGGCCGTTGACCTTGGTCCGCTGTCCTCAAGGGCATCAGAAAGAATGTTTTTACCAAAAACACGTTGGCGAAAACTTACCGGACTGGGTACGGCGCGTTCCCATCAAAGAAGGACGGTCCGTGGGAAAATACGTTGTGATCGATTCTCTCCCCGGTCTGATCGCTTTGGTGCAGATGGGCGTGCTGGAAATCCACACCTGGGGCTCGCGCGCCGACCGTATCGAACAACCGGACCGTCTGACCTTCGATCTCGACCCCGATGCCGAGCTGCCGTGGGCTCGCGTGATCGAGGCCGCGCGCGCGTTGCGGCGCAAGCTTGCGGGCCTGGGTTTGAACGCCTTCGCCAAAACCACGGGAGGAAAGGGACTCCACATCGTCGTTCCGATCGTCCGCAAATACCGCTGGGACGAGATCAAGCCATTCTGCAAGAGCCTGGCGGAGAGCATGACGCGCGAAGAGCCCGAGCGCTACCTTGCCACGATGTCCAAAGCCAAGCGCAAAGGAAAGATTTTCATCGACTATCTGCGCAACGGCCGTGGCGCGACGGCGGTGGCCGCCTATTCTACGCGGGCAAAATCCGGCGCGCCGGTCTCGGCGCCGGTAACCTGGGAGGAGGTCGCCGCGGGAATCCGCCCGGACCAATTCAACGTCCGCAATCTCGCCGGGCGCTTGTCGCGCCTGCGGAAAGATCCGTGGGAGAATTACGAGTCGTCCAGACGGCCAATCACGGCCGCGATGATGAAGGAGATAACACGAAGATCGGCGTCGTGAATCCAGGCGCCTGCGCACGGGACTTATCGGCCTCGGGCCAGCGCATGCTGTTTTTGAATGCCGCAATGTCGGCGCGCGGGAAAAGATGGGCGGCTTTGGCCGCAACCGATGAAAGGAAATGAGCCGTGTTGATCCACGTTAGCTTGCAACTGAGTTCAAAGACAAGGTGCTGGTGCTTATCCAATGGGCCTGGTACTACGTTCGCCGCAACCGCGCCGCGCGCTTGATCACCGGCGAGCAGCGGGTGCCGTGAAGGCGGGCATTTCCTCAGGTAGAGAAGCAATCAGGTTCAAATTATTCGATCCGGTGCGCTCCGCGCTTCATCTCCGCCGCTTGGCCGGAAGGGCGGCTATAGTGCTCGTGAAGTTCGGCGCCGCCACTTTTCCAAGCTTGGTCGACGGCATCTCTCCCATCCTCGGCAACAACCACAAACGTTGCTTCCTTGGGAAATCTCAAGTTTTTAAAGGTGACGAAGAAATTTTTGGCCACGAAGTTTACATACCGCGCGGCTGATAACTTGTCTAGCCCGTATCCACATGGACTCAGTTTGCCCCGTCGTAAGTTGTTGACTGGCTCAATATCCTTGCAAACCCGCGGCGTCAGCGTTAGAAGTGGCGGTGCCCACGCGACAAAAAATTTGGCCTGCCGTGATGCAGTGCCATGCGTGCGGCCGAGTCTTTACCGTCTCGGGCGTTTTGGCATGGGGCATGGCAGGCATGGTGTCAGACTTGCCTCATTTGCCTATCTCAAAAACGCAAAATCAGATTTCTTATATGAGAGGAGAGTTAGTAGAGTTAGGCAAGTCTGACACCGTTTCCGAAATTTCCGCAGAAAAGGTTCGCGTCCCTTTTTCCCTCCCCGTTTTCTTCCTCTCACCTGTTAAGAGCCAAGAGCGGACTTGACCCCTTTTAGGTCATGTAGATTCGTTAGTTGTGGACGTTGGTTGCGCTTTGAGTTGCTTAGACGCTTCTCGTCTAGGAAGACTATATTCAATTACTCCATCCATCCCACCAACCAAAAGCACTTCGCCTTTTCTTTCGCCGGCAGGGACTGCCAGGCTGGCACTTAGTTTATTAACTTCTTCTTGCCAAACGAGGTGTCCACCTGGATCAAAGATCAGCAGCACGGAGCCCTCTCTGCCAATAAGAGTGAGACACTTACCCGCCTTGAGTTTAGTGTAGGAT
>CAYOJC010000130.1:0-11311 GCA_964404195.1 uncultured Syntrophobacteraceae bacterium | reverse complement strand
TAAGCCCGCCGTTTGGTTCGATCAAATACGTCTCGTTGGGGAGCGTCTCGCCGCAATAGTCTTGGTCCTTGGTTACTTTGACGGGTGGAAATTTGGGTGGGGCGTCGACATATCTTACATCGCCTATAATCGAGCCCGCATGAACGTCGGCAAGGGTGGCGAGTGCAATCATCAAGAGCACGGCTGTCTTGAATAGTTTGCTTGCCATCGCTTGCATCCTTGCAGGTTTGATTCGGTCTCGAAACGGAGCAATGTTTTGCCAAATACCGCGGGACTACTCCAGCTCGTCCGATAGCGTCAAGATGAAGTCGCCAAAAGATAACTTGCCGGCCGGAATAGCGTAACAGCGCGTGAGCGAGCTCACCCGGTTGACGGACTCCTTGTCATTTCGTATGTTGCGAAGAATAATATGCTATCAGTGGCAAGCAGCGGACCGAAAAAAATCCTTAACTCTCCAACTCAAAAGGAGGACTCTCATGACTTATGATCTGGTAATTCGCGGTGGACGTGTCGTCGACGGTTCTGGCTTGCCGTCGTACGTGGCCGATGTCGGTGTTAAGGACGGCAAAGTCGTCGAAGTGGGCAAGCTCAAAGACGGCGCGGCGAAATCAATCGACGCGAGCGGCTTGGCGGTGTCGCCGGGCTTCATCGATCATCACACTCATCTCGATGCGCAGATGCTCTGGGATCCCTACGGCACCTGCGAGCCGCAACATGGTGTGACTTCGGTGGTGATGGGTAATTGCGCGTTATCGCTGGCGCCGGTCAGATCGGGCATCGAAGATGCGCTCGTCAAAAGCTTCGTCCGCGTCGAAGCGATTCCTCGTTCGGCCCTGGAGCTTGGCGTCAAGTGGAACTGGCATAGCTACGGCGAGTATCTCGACAACTTAGAAGGCAAAGTCGGCATCAACGTCGGCGGTCTGGTCGGTCATATCGCCGTGCGCCATCATGCGATGGGCGAAGAAGCCGTCGAGCGCAAGGCGACCGGCGCCGAGGTGCAAAAGATGCGCGGCCTGGTGCTCGACGCGATGGAAGGCGGCGCGCTGGGCATGTCGACCAACCGCAACGACCGCCATATGCGCGAAGACGGCAAGCCGGTGGCGAGCCGCTTGGCCGACGACGAAGAATTTTTCGCGCTCTGCGATGTCTTGGCTGATCGTAACGCCGGCGTGATCGAAACGATTCTCGGCCGCAATAAGGTCGAACACTTCCAATGGTATCACGAGCTCGCCAAGCGCACCCAACGGCCGATCCTCTGGCAAAGCTTGCAGCACCGCTGGGCCGAACCCAATCTGTGGCGCGAGCAATTAAACGCCGTCGAGCCGATCTTCAAAGCCGGCTATCAAGCCTACGGTCTGTCGCACACCGTGCCGTTGGTTCGTCACTTCGCTTTGAAAGAGTGCCAGATATTCGACGAGTTTCCGACCTGGAAAAACTTGATGTTTCTGCCGGTGGAAGTGCGCAAGCAAGCGTTCGCCGACGCCGACACGCGGAAAAAATTGCAGGCCGAGCTCGACGATTCTCGCCCGACCAATTTTCATAAGCGCTGGGATATTCCGAAGGTCGAAAAAGTGGTCAAGCCGGAAAACCAAAAGTACGTCGGCAAAACCATCGCCGAGCTCGGTGCCATGCGCAACCAAGCGCCGCTCGATGCGTTTCTCGATCTCGCTCTCGAGGAAAATCTCGAAACGGTTTTTTGGAACGCCAACAACGGCGGCGATTGGGACGCCATGGGCGAGATCCTGCGTAGCCCCTATGTTCTGATCGGTACTTCCGACGCCGGCGCCCATGTGTTGTTCGGCGCCGACTTCGGCTACGGCACGATCTTGCTGGGCCTCTGGGTGCGCGAGCGCCAGGTGATGACGCTAGAGCAGGCGATCTACAAGCTGACTTTTCATCCGGCGTCGATCTTCGGTTTGCAGGGCCGCGGTTTGCTCCGTCCGGGATACGCCGCCGACATGGCGATCTTCGACCCGAAGACGGTGCACGCGGAAGAACCGGAGTGGGCCAATGATTTTCCCGGCGGCACCAAACGGATGGTGCAACGTTCCATCGGGATGCACTACACCATCGTCAACGGCACGGTGATCAACGATCACGGCCGCATGACCGGCGATCTGCCGGGCCAGGTGATCCGCGGACCGCTCTATCGTCAGCAGAAAGCGGCGGCGTAACCTGATGGGTGTGAGTTACGTTCCCGTCGCCCGTGTCGGTGAGTTAAGCCCCGGTATCATGAAAGAAGTCGACCTCGGCGGACGCCAAGTGCTCTTGGCGTTCGTCGAGGGGAAATATTTCGCCTTCTCACGCCAGTGTCCCCATGAAGAAGCGGATCTTAAAGAGGCCGGGCAGTTTACCGGCGGCACGCAAATCCGTTGCAATAACCACAGCTACTGCTTCGACCTCGAGAGCGGCGAGTGCAGTTTGCCCAAAGGCGGCGCGCCGTTGACCGTGCTTCCCACCGAAGAACGGGGCGAAGAAGTGTGTATTCGGCTCGAGTGGTAGAAGTTCCACGCACCGCCAACTTTATTTCAATTCCTCAGCCAATTAATTTCTTTTGAGCGACACTATCCTACGTTTCATCGTGAGGTCTCGCATGCGGAAATCACTCGCCCGGTTTTATGCGCTGTGCGCGCTATTCTCGTTTGCGCTCCTGGCCGTCTGCTTCGATCTTTGGGCTCAAGAAAAAAATTTTCTTTGGAAATTGGCGTCCGACAATGGGTCCGTTTATCTTCTCGGTTCGATCCATCTTCTAAAAAGACCGGATGCCACGCTCAAACCGATTATCGACGAGACTTTCAACAAGACCAAACGGCTGGTCTTCGAGGTCGACCTGGTCAACGAGAGTCCGGAAAAGATGCAAAAATTGATTCTGCAAAAAGGCGTCAATCCGGACGGCAAGACGTTGCAGCAAAAAGTCTCCCGCGAGACTTTCCAATGGGCGACGATTTGGGCCAACGAGCTTGGTATCGACATCAAGATGTTGACTCCATTCAAGCCCTGGGTGGCCGGCTTGACAATGTTGGTCATGCATTTGCAGAAGCTCGGTTACGATCCCAATTCCGGCGTCGATCGCCAACTCGCTGAACGGGCGAAACTTGCTAACAAGCCGGTCAGCGGGCTAGAAAGCGCCGAGTCGCAGTTCGAATTACTCGATCGCTTGTCCGCCGGCTTGCAGGAGCTGATGCTGCGCCATTCGCTTAGAGAAATGGAACAGATCGGCAAGCTGGTCGACGACATGGTGCGCGCTTGGCGCGACGGCGATATTGCCGCGGCGGAGAAGCTGTTTTTGGAAAGCATGACGGAGTATCCGGAGCTCCAAGAGAAAATGCTCGATGAGCGCAACCGCAATTGGCTGCCGCAGATCGAAAAATTCGTCAACAGCGGCGAAGACACGTTGGTGGTGGTTGGGGCGGCCCACTTGGTCGGCAAGAACGGCTTAATTGAGTTACTCAAAGCACGCGGCTATAAATTGGAGCAAATGTAATGGCGCAACGGAAAAGCAACATCGAGTCGATTCGAGTAGCGGACTGGATGAGCGAGGGCGTTTTGGCCGTCGAGACTTTCGACAGTATCGCGATCGCTCGCCAATTAATGGCGAAGCATCGGGTCAACCAATTGCCCGTGCTCGACAAGGATAGTCTGGTCGGTATCGTCACCGACCGCGATATTCGCGATGCTTACCCGACCAGCATGATGATCAACCGCACCGAAGCAATCGACCGGTTCGCCGAAAAGATCACGATCGAAGAAGTCATGACCCACGATATCTTCGTGGTGCAGCCGGAAATTCCGTTGGCCAAGGCTGTCGGCTTGTTGCGTAAACACCGCATCGGCTCTCTGCCGGTGGTGAAAAACCGACAACTGGTCGGCATTATTACGCGCAGCGATATTCTCGATTTCGTGTTGAGCGCCGACGGCCGGCGCAAACGGCCGGCGGCGAAAGCGCGAGGCGCGGCCGGCAAGGCCAAGAAAAAATAAGCGCGAAATTCTCGTCGTTGTTGTCGAGGATTTTTCGGGTTTGGTATAGGTGAGTTTTAACCACGAAGGACCCAACGCGGCAAAGCCGCAACCAAAATGAGAAAAGTCGGATTCACCACGAAGGCACGAAGGACACGAAGGTTTTCGTAGGGTGCGCTTCGCGCACCGGTCAGTCTCGGATTGTCTCGCGCAAAGGCGCAAAGGCCGCCAAGAAAAATTGCTTTTAACTTTGCGTTCTTGGCGTCTTGGCGCGAGTAAATCCCCGCGTCCCAGAGTTCCGGGCCGTCGGAAAATTTGCACAAACTGCGAAAACTTTCAGGCATAGTATTACGAAGGACACGAAGAACGGATAACCGGATTGAAAAGGTCCGGATTTCACCATGAGCTTCTCTTCCTTCGTGCTCTTCGACGTCTTTCGTGGTGAGATACTCCGTTTCATATGCCAGGCTTAGGATAAAGCCCAACAGCATGAGACGCTTCATTATATAGGCGCGAGTCTCCGCTCCAAGTAGCGGGCGTAGCGGGACATGCCGTAGGTGCAGATCCAGTAGACCGCGGCGATGAAGAGATACAGCTCGAAGGGTCGGATCTCCCGATTGTTGACGATCTGCGCCGCCTTGGTGAGATCGACGTAGCCGATGATCGAAGCGAGCGAAGTGTCTTTGAAAAGAACGATGAACTGCGTGACGAGCGCCGGAATCATGTTTCGCAGCGCCTGCGGCAGGACCACGTAGCTCATGGTCTGCGTGGAGCTCAGGCCGATGGACGACGCGGATTCGATCTGCCCGCGTGGCACGGACTGAATGCCCGCCTTTACGATCTCGCCCAAATAAGCGGCCTCGAAAAACACGAAGGCCGCCAGCGCGATACCGTACTCGGGCAACGGCATTCGCAGCACGACCGGCAAGATGAACCAGAGCCAGAAGATCACCATGACGAGCGGCACGCCGCGGAAGAACTCCACGTAAACCGTCGCGGGCACGCGGATACACGCGGGGCGCGCGAGCCTGGCGAGACCGATAAAGACGCCGAGGACGAATCCGAGTATCATCGCCGGAATCGCGAGCCGCAGCGTGCCGCCGACGAAGTTGCCGAAGCCGAGCATGCCTTGGAGCAGAAGGAAATCCAAGTTCCTGAAGATAACGCCGAAGTCCATCAGTGTTCCGCACTACCCACGCCTGCGATCATTCCCGGGATCGCGAAGCGGCGCTCGACGCGCGCCATGAAAAAAGAAATCGTCAGGCACAAAGCGAGATAGATCAGCGTTCCGGCGGTCAGCGCCTCGAAGGCTTTCGCGGTGTAGGTCTCGATCTGCCGCGTCTGAAAGGTCAGCTCCGCGACGCCGATCGTCAGCGCGACCGAAGAGTTCTTGAGCAGGTTCAGCGACTCGTTCGTCAGCGGCGGGATAATGAGACGCAGCGCGATCGGGAGAATAATCAAGCGATAAACCTGCGCCGTGCTGAGGCCGGTGGAAAGCGCGGCTTCGAATTGCGTCTTGGGAATCGCCTGGATGCCGGCGCGGATCACTTCCGAAACGCGCGCGCCGTGATAGACGCCCAGCGCCGCCGTGCCGGCCCAAAATTCCGCGCCGTGATTATAGAGCCAATCTTGAAAAGATTGGGGCAAGAGCGGCGGCAGCGCGAAGTACCAGAAGAACATCCATACGAGCAGCGGGACGTTGCGAAAAAATTCGACATAGAAAGTGGCGAGGGCGCGCATCGGCGCCCAAGGCGCCGTGCGAAGCGCGCCGGAAACAATCCCCAGGCCCAGCGCAAGCAGCCATGCCAGCACGGAGATCTCGAGCGTCGTCACGAGCCCCTGAAGCAGCCACTGGCCGGATTGACCCGTCCAAAGCACGCTCCAGTCAAAACGATAAGACATGAGGGGTTGGAGTGCTGGAGTGTTGGAGTATTGGGTCAAAACCCATACTCCTTTACTCCATCACTCCATTACTCCAATTCTTCATTTCGGCACCGCCTGATAGATCATGAACTTTTTGATCTCGGGCGTCATCGGGTAAGGCAGCTCGCTCTTCGGTCCGAACCACTTTTCGTATATTTCGAAGAATTTTCCCGAATCGATGCCCTCCATGAGTCCGTTGTCGACGGCGTTGCGGAAATCCGAGTCGCCCTTGCGCAGCGCCATGCCGTACGGCTCGTAGGAGTAAAATTCGCCGACGATCAGCCAGTTGCCGGGGCTCGGCGCTTTCGCCTTGAGGCCGGCGAGCTGGATGCCGTCGTTGGTGTAGGCATCCACCTGGCCCTGAGACAGCGCCTGGAAGCCAGCGGGCTGATCCGGGAACTCGCGCAGTTGCGCCGTCGGCACGCGCTCGCGGAGTATGCGCGCGTTGGTCGCGCCTTGCTGGGCGGCGACGCGCTTTCCGGCGATGTACTTGATGCCTTTAATCGGGCTGCCCTTCTTCACGAGAAACTGCGCGCCGGTAACGAAAAAGGTGAGGCTGAAATCCACGCTGTCGCGCCGCGCTCTCGTGTCGGTCATCGTCTCGGCGACGAGATCGACGGCGTTCGACGTGAGCAGCGGGATTCTCGCCGCGGGCGCCGATTCTTTTTTCTCCACCTTCACGGGCTTGCCGATTTTCTGCGACAAGGCGGGCGCGACCAGTTGCTCGACGAGATCGATCGAAAAGCCCACCCACCGGTTCTCTTTATCGACGTAGGCGAAAGGCGGCGAGCCGGTGCGCGTGCCGATGGTGAGCGTGCCGGTGCGCGCGATTTTTTCCAGCGTCGTTTCCGCCGGCGCCGCGCGCGCGGCCAACACGGCCGCCGCCAGCGCGAGAAAAAGGAGAGACAGTCGCTTCATGATGACCTCCTCAGTGCGAGAGAATCTTGCTCAGGAATTGTTTTGCCCGCTCGGATTTCGGCTGCGCGAAGAAGCCCTCGGGCTCGCCCTCTTCGACGATGCGCCCTTCGTCCATGAAGATCACGCGGCGGGCGACGCGCCGGGCAAAGCCCATCTCGTGCGTCACCACGGCCATCGTCATGCCGTCGCGCGCGAGATCGGTCATGACCTCCAGCACCTCGTTGATCATCTCGGGATCGAGCGCGGAGGTCGGCTCGTCGAAAAGCATGATCTTGGGCTGCATCGCCAGCGCCCGCGCGATCGCGACGCGCTGCTGCTGGCCGCCGGAGAGATTGGCGGGAAACGCGCCGGCTTTGTCGGGAATGCCCACGCGCTCCAACAGCTCGGCCGCGCTTTTTTCCGCTTCTTCGCGCGCGAGCTTTCTTACTTTGATCGGGCCCAGCGTGATGTTGTCCATCACGCTGAGATGAGGGTACAGATTGAACTGTTGGAAGACGAAGCCGATCTCGGCCCGGAGCGCCCTCAGGTCCAGCGACGGCTCGGAGAGCCGCTTCCCGTCGACGACGATCTCTCCGGACTGGATCGCTTCGAGCCGGTTGATGCAGCGGATCAGCGTGCTCTTTCCGCTGCCGCTCGGACCGCAAACCACGACCACTTCGCCGCGCTCGATCCGGAGATCGATCTGCTTCAGAACGTGAAGCGTTCCGAACCATTTATCGACGTTCTTGAATTCGACCACGGGATTGAAGAAGTTGTCCGCAACAGATTGAAAATTACCGTCGGGATACTATAGCATCATCGGTAAATTGCAACAGCGTGAGGTAGGGGCGGTTCGCGAACCGCGCCCCTACGAGTTTACTAACACGAGCAGATCACGGCATTATGGATTTCTTTCTTGTCCGTCACGGCGAAGCCGAGCCTGAGCATCTGGACCGGCGCCGCCCGTTGACCTCCGACGGCCGGCGCGGTGTGGAAAAAATCGCCCGCGCGGCGGCGGCCAGGCGGCTCAAAATCGTCGAGATCCTGCACTCCGACAAGCTCCGGGCAAAAGAGACGGCCGAGATCCTCGCGCGGTTCCTTTCTCCCGCCCGGGGAGTCCGGGAAATCTCGGGGCTGTCGCCCGAAGACGATCCGCTGTTGGCCAAGGCCGAGCTCGAAGCGGCCGAGGAATCCTTGATGCTGGTAGGGCACCTGCCGCATGTTAGCCGGCTTGCCGCGTTGCTCCTCGTCGGCAACAGCGAAAAAAAAATCGTCGACTTTGCTCCGGCTACCATGGTTTGCCTCGTGCGCGCGCAAGGAACGTGGAGACTCGGCTGGACTCTTAATCCGGAGGAGGCTTGAGTTGGAGTTGACCGGCAAGCAAGGATGTTCTAATAAAGGAGATACTTCGGTCGCCGCGCGGCGGCGGATAAAAAGGCGGTCCCATGGCATCGGATACCATCACCATCATCGATAACCGGACGGGAAGAAAATACGATATCCCGGTTCACGAGGGGGCGATCAACGCGACCGATCTGCGTCAGATAAAGGTCTCCGAGGAAGATTTCGGTTTGGCCAGTTATGACCCCGGCTTCATGAACACGGCCGCTTGCCAAAGCAAGATCACTTACATCGACGGCGACCGGGGAATCCTGCGTTACCGCGGCTATCCGATCGAAGAGCTGGCGGAGAAGAGCACCTATCTCGAGACGGCCTATCTCGTGCTGCACGGCGAGCTGCCGACCAAGGCGCAGCTCGACGATTGGACCTACAACATCACGCACCACTCCATCCTGCACGAGAACATCAAAAAATTCATCGACGGGTTTCATCACGACGCCCACCCCATGGGCATGCTCGTGAGCACGGTCGGCGCGCTCTCGACTTTCTATACCGACGCCAAAAATATCTTCGACGCGGAATCGCGCCAGAAGCAGACCTACCGGCTCGTCGCCAAGATGCCGACCATCGCCGGCTTCGCCTACCGTCACAGCATCGGGATGCCCTACGCCTATCCGGACAACGACTTGAGCTACACGGGAAATTTCTTGAACATGCTTTTCAAGATGACCGAGCTGAAATATCAGCCGCACCCGGTGCTGGAGCATGCGCTGGACGTGCTCTTCATCCTCCACGCCGACCACGAGCAGAACATCAGCACGAACGTGATGCGCGGCGTCGGCAGCGCCCATTCGGACCCCTATTGCTCGGTCGCGGCGGCGGCGGCGGCGCTCTACGGCCCGCTGCACGGCGGCGCCAACGAGCAGGTGCTTAAGATGCTGAACGAGATCGGGCACAAGGACAAAGTTCCGGCGTTTATCCAGAGGGCCAAGGCGGGCGAAGGCAGGCTCATGGGATTCGGCCACCGGGTTTACAAGAACTACGATCCCAGGGCGAAGATCATCAAGAAGGTCGCTTACGACGTGTTCGAGCTGAAAGGACGCAACCCGCTGCTGGACATCGCGCTCGAGCTGGAGCGGATTGCGCTGGAGGACGATTATTTCGTCAAGCGCAAGCTCTATCCCAACGTCGATTTCTACTCCGGCCTGATCTATCAGTCGATGGGATTGCCGATCGATATGTTCCCGGTGCTCTTCGCGATCGCTCGCACGATCGGTTGGATCGCCCACTGGGAAGAGATGCTGCTCGACCCGGAGCAGAAGATGAAGATCGCCCGTCCGAGGCAGCTCTACCGAGGCGCGGAGAAGCGCGGCTACGTTTCTATCGCGGCGAGAAAATAAATCAGGCCGCTGAAGAAGAGCCCATCTGCCATAGCCTGCCAATGGCAGGCGTTCTAATATTTGCGCTCGACCGCTTCGCTCCCGTTCGTATTCGTGCTCGGATTTCTTGCTTGTCCACGGGCCACGATTTGCCCGTCTGCCTGACGCCTATTGCCTGTTTCAGCCGGATCCTCCTGATCAGCCTTAGGCTGAGTGCATTGTGGCGGGGGCTGATCCGCTCCGCCAAAGACCTGTGGCGGATGGCGGAGCCTATTGCCTGATGCCTGTTGCCTTCCTAATGATTTTGCCCTATTTTACGCCCAACTAACTTCGGCTGGGTTTCCCGATCCGGCCTGCCTGCCTTCTGGCAGGTCACATCTTAGATTCCGCGTCATCTGGGTCGCTGGGGGCAGTAGGAGGTTCTCGGTGCAGGACTCGAACCAGCAAGACAAGGAGGAGTGGTACGACCCAATTGTCGAATTTGCTGCCCACTTCATTGCAGCCAGCGTGATCTTTCTGATGCTCGGCGCGGTCACCACCGGGCTCCACTTTTACGTGGAATGGCTTAAAAGCTTGAAGGTCGAGCCCATATTCATCCATACCTTCAAGGGGCTTGAGTATTTCGTATTCGGCACAGATGTAGTATTATTTGTAATGTACGTCGGAGGCTCCGCTATAAAGGCCATCCTTACGATGGTAAAGAGGTGGACATCATGACTCCCATGAATCATTTTGTGGAGTTCCTGAATCGAGTTGCGAAAGTGTTTTGGGAGGCGTTCAAGGAGTCTCCGGCGGGTTTCTTTGCGCCACTGATTGCTTTTTGGCGTGCAGTAAAAACGAACGCGACGCCCCATAGGCACTACGACGACGGCCGGCGCAGCCACAGGGTGTGAGCTGAAATACGCCACCGCTCGTCGGTGGCTCCACCGCCTGGCTCCATTTTGTGCCCGTTTACGAACACGACATCTGCATGTCAGGTCGCTTTTTCATCTTTCATCCCTTTGCCTGTTGCCTTCTTGATGAATTCGCCCTACTTTACGGGAAACTAACTTCGGCTGGGTCACTCGATCCGGTCACATATTTGCTCCCGCATCACAGCCCGAACGGACCCCCGGCCGGGCTTTTGTATTCATGGTTTTTAGACTCAGAAGATAGGCGAGTTGAGCCACGAGCAGACTTGACCGCTTTTTGACCCCTTTTGGGTTTGTCAGACATTCCTGATTCCCCCTTTGCGTCTTTGGCAAAAAGGCTCGCGCGTTCACGTTGTCGCCGGAGCGATCTCCCGCTCGATGCGCTTCGCGCTTGCGATCTCGGCAACTCGCAGGTCGTATGCGGCCTGCAAGTTCAGCCACGAGCGCGCATCGCCACCGAAGTAGCGCGCAAGCCGCATGGCGGTATCGGCGCTGACGCCGCGCCGCTCGCGAACGATGTCGTTGATGCGCGGGGCAGGCACGTTCAGGGCCTTCGCCAGCGCATTGGCGCTGGTACCGAGCGGAACCAGATAATCCTCTCGCAATATTTCGCCGGGATGAACCGGCCGCATGCCGTTCTTGATCATCGCAGTTCTCCTTCAGTGGTAGTCAACGATCTCGACGTCTTCCGGGCCGGCCGCCGTCCAGCGGAAACACAGGCGGAACTGATCGTTCACGCGGATGCTGTACTGTCCTGCGCGGCTGCCTCGCAAGGCCTCAAGCTGGTTGCCCGGCGGCGCGCGCAGGAATTCCAGGGTATGCGCGGCATCCAGTTGCGCCAGCTTGCGCGTCGCGACGTTCGAGATGCCCGAAAACCGCTTGCATTTGCCGGTCTCGAACAGC
>CAYOJC010000129.1:0-11593 GCA_964404195.1 uncultured Syntrophobacteraceae bacterium | reverse complement strand
AGGGTTCGTCCGGTTCGGCCGTTCCCGTCCGCAAAGGGATGGATGTCTTCAAAGTGATGGTGGATCACAGCCGAGGAAATAATCGGAGACCATTTTGAGGCTTCTTTATTCCACCACTCCAAGAGTTCGGACATCAGTCCAGAGACCATTTCCGGCGCTGGCGGCAGATAACGCCCCACGCGGACGAGAATTTCTCGATACCTTCCCGCCTTGCCCTGATCCATAACTTGCGCCCCGATAATAGCGTGCAATTTTAACACGTCCTCGTGCGCGATCCGCTTCTTGCGCGCCCGATTTTCTATGAAACGCAAGCCGGCCAAGGAGTTCAAGACTTCTCGCCGAGAGCGTTCTGTTATAGCCGTCAAAGCACGACCTTCTTCCAGCGCTCGCACTTGTTCCAGCGTCAAAGGATTACCCTCGATAGCGGTAGAGCTGTGCGTGTTCCGGACGCGAGTATCTCTCTGCAGCTTGGGAATCCAAGCGACATGGACGGTTGCCGAGAAGATTCTCTCACGCAGCGCGGTAATCTGCTCGATGAGCCTCAGGAGGTTTGGCGTGATTGTAAAACTAGGCTGATAGGCCATGCTTCAGCTTACGGATTAGTCAAGCGTTAGTCAAGTTTACAGTCAAGCAGCGTAGGTTCCGCGTCTCACTTGAAGAAGAACCGCAGCACGCGGTCGTCTTCCACCGCGGGTTTGCCGCGGCCGTCGCGGTTGCTGGTGAGTATATAGATCGCGCCGTCGGGCGCTTCGACGACGTCGCGCAGCCGGCCGTACTCGCGGACAAACAATCGCTCTGCGATCGACGCTTTGCGCGGGTCGTTGGCGTCGAACACCGCGCGGTACAAAGTCTGGCCGCGAAGTCCGGTAAAAAGCAGCGAGCCGGCCCATGTCCCGCGCGTGACAAAGGTTGCGCCGCCCGGTGCCCAGGTGTCGCTGGTGCCGCTGTGAAGCACGGGGGAGACCATCCCTTCGCGTTTTTCGTCGCCGCGAATCTCGGGCCAGCCGTAATTTTTTCCCGGCTCGATCAAATTGATCTCGTCGAGACAGCAGCCTTGAAAACCGCTCGGCCCGTGCTCCGTGGCGTAGAGGCGCGCGCTGCCGGGCTGCCAAGCCAGCCCCTCGGCGTTTCGGTGGCCGTAGGAATAGACCGGAGATTTGGGAAAAGGATTGTCCGGCGGAATCGTTCCGTCCGGATTCAATCGAAGGATCTTGCCGTTGAGGGACGAGAGGTTTTGCGCGAAGCGCGTCGTCTGAGCGTCGCCCGTCGTCCAGTAAAGCTTTCCGTCAGGGCCGAACTTCACCCGCCCGCCGTCGTGGTTGTTGGCGCCAACGACATTGTCCAAAAGCACTTTATCCAATATCCCCTTGCCCGTGGACGCGTCTTCGCGGAGGCGCACGAGGCGGTTCTTCGGCTTGCCGTTGCCGTCTCGATACGTGTGGGTGGCATAGAGGAATCGGTTCCGCTGAAAATCCGGATCGACGGCGAGACCTAAAAGACCGGCCTCGCCCCTCTCGTGGACGTCGATTTGCATCCACGGATCTTTTTCGAGAGCGCCGTTCTTGATCACGCGGATGCGGCCGGGACGCTCTGTAAAAAAGATGCGCCCGTCGGGGGAAAAGGCGATGGCCCACGGCGTCTCCAGCCCGCGCGCGATCACTTCGACTTGAACGTTGGGCCTGGGCATGGACGCCGCCTGTAGCAACGTCGCGGCGGCAAGAATACTCAAGACCAAGATTGTCCGTAAGAGTGCGGGCATCGCACACCTCAATCGCGCGGAACTGCTTTGATGATCGCCGCGAGAATCTGGTCCGACGTGACGTTGTCCGCCTCGGCCTGGAAATTCAGGATCAGGCGATGGCGCAGCGCGGGATAGATTACCGACGCGATATCGTCGTAGCTGACGTGCACTCTGCCTTGGACCAGCGCGGTTCCCTTGGCGCCGAGGATGATCGCCTGCGCGCCGCGCGGGCTCGCGCCGAAGCGAAGGTATTCTTTCACTTCCCGAACGGCGTCGTTTTGATTTTGCCCGTCCGGCTGGGTCGCATGAACCAGACGCACGACGTAATCTTCCAGCGGCGGCGCGATGAGGACCTGGCGCAAGAGGAGATGCATGGCGGCGATGACTTCGGCGCCGTCGGCGGAAAGCACCTGCGCGGCTTCCTGAACCCCCGCGCGCGTGGTGCGGTGGAGAATCTCGGTCAGCTCGGCGGGCGCCGGATGCGACACCAGGAGCTTAAAGAAAAAACGGTCGAGCTGCGCCTCGGGAAGAGGATAGGTGCCTTCGAGCTCGATGGGATTCTGGGTCGCCAGAACCATGAAAGGCGGTTCCATCGGATAGGTCACGCCGAGAGCCGTCACCTGGCGCTCTTCCATCGCCTCCAAAACGGCCGACTGCGTTTTCGGCGTGGCGCGGTTGATCTCGTCGGCGAGCACGACGTGCGCGAAGATCGGCCCTTTCTTGAATTGAAAATCGCGCCGGCCTTCGCTCTCGCTCAAGATCTGCGTGCCGACAATGTCGGCGGGCATGAGATCGGGCGTGAACTGGACCCGCTTGAAAGATAAGCCGAGGGCGTGGCTCAAGGATTTCACCAGAAGAGTTTTTCCCAGGCCGGGCGCGCCTTCCAGCAGGACGTGGCCGCCGGCGAAAAAGGCGATCAGAACTTTCCGGATCGCGTCCGCGTGGCCGACGATGACCCCTTTGATCTCCGTCTCGATGCGAAAAAATAATTCTCTGAACTTTTCCGGATCCATGCAGCGGTTTCCTAACGGATCAGCTCGCGATATTCCAGAGGCAGCATCTGTTTCTCCGGCGTCGCATTCGGTTGACCGGGCCGGCTCAGCGGCAAATTGCCCACCGGGGGTTTAGCGCCGAAGGTTCGTCGCTTGCGATCGCCCGCGACGGCGGCGCCCTCCATGCCGGCGTCTTCTTCCGGCAATTGAACAGTGACCAAGCGCGAATCTTTGAGTCCGGCCTGACCCTGATCGCCGGGACGGAGAATGCGCTGCGGCGTCGTCTCTGAAGATTTCTGGTCCGGCCGGCCCCGGCCGCCTTTCGACTCCAGGTTTTCTCTCGGCCCGCGACTCAAGCCGTTCCCCTGATCCTGCGAGCCGTCCTTGCCTACGGTTCGTTCGCCCGCTTGCTTCTGCTCTTCCTGTCCCGTCTGCTGCATTGGACCCGGAAGGTTTTTCTCCGCCGCGCCGGACGACGGATCGGGCGTCTTCAAACCGCTCTGCTTCTCGCCTTGGCTGCCGTCCGCCGCTCCTTTGCCTCTGCCGCCGCCCTGCCCGGACGATTGCGCTTGATTTCCGCCCAAGCCCTTTCCCTGGCCTTGGCCGGAGCCCAGTCCTTCTTCCACGCCGTTTAATTGATTCGACGTCTGGCGCAATAGATCCTCGCCGCGTCCGCTTCCCTGCTCGGCGCCCGCGAGTTGCTCGTTCACTTGCTTTCGTAATTCTTCGATCAGAGATCGCTTTTCTTCGTTCGAAAGCGCCGAATCCTCAAGTCGCGCTGCCAACATCTTTAGACTTTCCGCCAGTTTCTCCAGGCCGGGGAATTGGCCCAACTGTCGGCTGAGAATCGTTAGATCGATGCTTTCACCGCTGTTCGACTTGAGCAGCGGCGCCAGCTGCAAGAGCAGATGGAAAATTAGAATCGCGATCAGCGAGCCGATGCAGGAATCGAGAAAAGAGCGGCGTAGGCGAAAGGGGAAATCGCGCTTGAATTCGATGCGCGATTGAAGCGAAGCGGCTTCGGCCTTCAGGCGTGAAAGCAGCGCAGGCGAGGAAGCCAGGGAATCGATCGTTGCGAGCGTGACGAAGCGATCTTTTCCTTCGGCTCGATAGTCGATCAACCGGGCCGCGAATTGACGTGAGGGAGCGAGCGAACGAAAACGCCCGACCGCCAGGACGCTCGCGACGACCAGAAGCGCCGCGCCGGCCAGCATGACTTCATCGGCATCGAGCCAGCCGAAGCGATGCAGGAAGAAAATCACGTAGTAAAAGGCGAGCAGCGGCGGCAAAAAAAACAGCACCGCCTGCCACAAGGCGTGGATGGCGAGGCGATGGCGAACGCCGTCGATAATTTTTTCGGGTTGTGCCGTCGGAGTTGCCAGGGAACCGGCCATGCCCCCTCAATATAACACTCGTGCTTCGAGAATAAAGCGCGCGTCTCAATGAGGTTTGGCGGGCGCGCGGCCCCCGGTTTGATATTGGCGAACCGCCTCGTTGTGGTCTTTGAGGTTGACCGAGAAGAAATGGGAGCCGTCGTTTTTGGAAACAAAATAGAGATAAGGCACGTCGGCGGGAAAGAGCGCCGCTTTGAGAGAAGCGAGGCCGGGATTGCAGATCGGTCCCGGAGGCAGCCCCTTGATGCGATAGGTGTTATAGGGGCTGCGGCTCTTCAAGTCTTTGCGCGTGATATTGTTGGAAGGTGTCTCCATACCGTAGATCACGGTGGGATCGCTTTGCAGCGGCATCTTCAATTTGAGCCGGTTGTGGAACACCGCCGAGACCAAGGGCCGCTCGGTCGCGTCGCTGGTTTCCTTTTCTATAACCGAAGCCAAAGTTAGCAGCTCATGTGGAGTGAGTTCCGGCTCCTGGGCGTATCGCCGCATCATCGGATCGAACACGGCGTGAAATTGTTCCACCATCGCGATCAGGATCTCGCTTTCCGTGACCGACGGCGGGAAATAATAAGTATCCGGAAAGAGATAGCCCTCGATCCCCGTCTCCTCGAAGCCCAGCTCGGAAAGCAGGTTCGGATCTGCCGCCTCGGCCAGCAGCCGCTCCTTGTTTGCGATTCCCGCCTCTTGCAGCACGTCGGCGATCTCTCTCAGCGTTAGTCCTTCAGGGATGGTAACGCGGTAGAACAACCCTTTGCCCACGACCATTTGATCGAGCAGCGCCGCGGGCGCTAACGGCAGCTCGAAGCGATAAAAGCCCCAGTGGATTTTGGTGTCGAGCTTCCACAGGCGGGCCCACAGGGAAAAAAGCCTGTCGTTCGGCAGCGCGCCTCTTTCCTTGAGCTTGTGGACGACGGAGGCGAAGGGCTCGCCGCGCTCGACTTTGATCTCGATGTTTTGCGCTTTTTGCAGCGGCGGGAGGTAGAGAGCGGCAAGCGCGAAGCCAAGCGCCAGGAGGACGGACAGGACGATGAAGAGAAGGCTGCGAAAAAAATTTTTCACCGAAGCTTTAGCCGCAAAGCGCGGAAATAAACAGACGAGGGGGGAATCAGTTCTCCGTCAGGTTGGTCGTCATCCAGCCCTCGACCTGCTTCAACCAGCCGGCGAAAGGATCTTCCCCCGGCTCGGGAGCAAAATAGGCCTTGCGCATGTAGTCGAGGGCGCCCGAGTAGTATTCGAATTTTTTCGACAGCTCCTGAAAAAGAATGAAGCCGGTGCGGTAGAGCGAGAGGTCGAGCTCCGAAACCGTCCAGTAGGAGCGCTGGCCTTCCTGAAGGTAGTAATCGAGAAAACCGTTTTTTTCCACGTGCGAGCGAAAGATGCCGCTCATGAAGAGCGTGTAGTCGCCCAGATACTTGCGCAGCTCCCGTTCCCGCAGGACGCGATTCTCTCCGGCGTTCTCCTCCCGCGTCTCGGAGAGAATTTCCACCACGCTGTCGAGCTTTCTGCCGGCGGCGGAATGAACGCGGTAGAGATTGTTCGCGCCGGCGAAATCGGTCAGGACGTCGGCCACGTAGCAGGCCACGGTCGCGTCGTTGATGCCGAGCTGCCAGAAACTCTGCCGGGTCATCTCGTGGAAGAAATTATGCAACCGGTCGGTCGCTATCTTTTTTTCCGCCATGGAGATAAATGATACCAGAGTCGCGGGACTTTGGAAAGAATTTCTCTGGCACCGATCATTTTTAGCTTGACGAATTTGCACAACCTATAGTACCTTCTGGAATTAATTGGGTTACGCACCTCGACAGAGCATCCGAGCCACAAAGCCTTGTAGAAGACCCAAAACTCAGAGCATTGTTTATCAATCCTAATTATCCAAACGGATGAGGGGCAGGAAAAGCCTGCTATCACAGTACATGACTTAAAGGGGGAGCTATGGCGATTTTTAAGCCAGGTCAGAGAGTTAATATTCCATGCGAAAGGCAACCGGGTGCCTTTCCGGGTGAGTTTCTAGTAAAAGTCGAAACGGATAAAGGTGTAGTCTCCGGATTTGTTAAAGAAAATCACCTAATCACACATGAAGGACGTTTTTATGTCCTGGGTGAGGTAGTCGAAACAAGTGCTGACTCCATTACGGTTCGCGTTCCAGGCTCGTTCTTCACAACCGCCGCCGGCTTAACGATTGCGTCATCAGGGTGGGCCACTAATAACATCATTAGAGAGGTTCGGGCGTCATAAAGGAGTAATCCATCCAGCATGATTTTATCCCAGCCCGATCTGCGTAGAGCTGTTAGAAACAAAAAAGTCACTTTTGACCCGCCCTTAGAAGAAAACCAATGGGGCGAAGCGTCCGTAGACTTACGTCTCGGTTTTAGCTTCACGCGTCTAAAAGAGTTAAAAGGATTTAAAGTCTCTGTCGCTCAAGGACTCGGTTCCCTTGGTTCCAGTGGGTTTTGGCAAACAGTCGTTCTGAAAGAGTATGACGCTTTTAGAAAAAGGCAAACAATTGATATTGACCCAGGGGATTTTGTCCTTGCGTTTACCCATGAGAAGATCAAGCTACCCGACAACTTGATCGCGTTAATTGAAGGAAGGAGCACATATGCACGCGTGGGTCTAAGCATGCACCAGACTGCCCCATGGATTCAGCCTGGATGGAGAGGGCCGATTGTGCTGGAAATGATAAATAATGGCCCCCTCACGATTGAGTTAACCCCTTTAATCGATAGGCCCTGTCAAGTTACGTTCTTTACTCTAAGCAGTGCGCTCCCACCAAGCATGAGGTACGGCTCTCGTCCGTCAGATGTATATCAGGACCAAAGACATCCACTAGAACATATTCGAAAGGGACGCCCTAAGACTTAGGTTAGGTTGTTGCCTGATCTTGAGTTTTTTCTCGTCCGAAGCAGCCAGAAAGAAACTGGCCGCCGCAGACCGCATTCGTAGATGCCCAGCACTGGCGCGTCTCGTTTAGAATAAAATCTTTGTTAATCCCTACGAAGATGAGGACGGCCATGTGCGGATTTACCTGCCAGCGGGTATGAAAGAAAAGGAGATTGAAGAGATCGAAGGAAAGATTGCCGATAGGTGCGTGGACATCCTGGTTGGAGAGGGCGTTTTTATCTGCTCCGCAGTTTATGATTAGTTATTCCCCTTGTCCCGTCCAGCCCTCTGTCTACTCCCTCAACTCAAAACTCAACACTCAAAACTTCTTTAAGGTTGCCTGGCGCCTCTCGCCTAATGCCTGTTGCCTTCTTAACGAATTTGCCCTACTTTACGCGATACTAACTTCGGCTGGGTCCGTCGATCCGGTCACACCTTTGCTCCCATCAAGGGAAGAGGGGGCCAAATGGATGAAAACATCGACTGGGCTGAAGACCTTCCTCCAGATTGTCCCCCTGCCGATGCCGTTGCGCCACAAAACGCCCTCTTCTACCGTTTGGTGGACAACATTCCTCCGTTGGACCGCGATTTTTGGTCGCACCGTAAACTCTATCCGTCTAAAAATTTCAATACGACTGACTGCATGGCGCGTTCTTGCTCAGTGCTATCCGATTTGGAGGGGTGCTTCCAGCTTGCTAAGTTGCCGACGCAAAAGAAGAAGCGAATAGTACAGCTAACGCTACCGCCACAAAGCGGACGTATTAAGAAAACCGGAAAACCTTTCTATCATTACTCATGGTGGAGAACGGGGAGTTTCGATCCAATTTCGGCGTCCGTTGAGGTCCCGCTAGCAGAGTTGAATGATCAGCGAGGGAGCACATGAGGAAATTAAGCTATCGCGACTCTCTCGTTTTGTATAACGGGCTTCAAGTCTTCGTCGCAGACGATCAATTCGGGACGAAGTACGTCTGTACACTCATCGAGCAAACGGAAGCTTATGACAAGTACTTGTGCTCACCAGTCTCAAATTCACGTCTCACGTCCGTCTTAGAGGGAGTCCTGGAGCTAAGGGAAATTTATGTTAATCCTGAGTCGGACGAGCTGGTCATAATCGAATCGCCAGGTGGTGATCTCCATGGCTTGCCTGGAACTCCTGTGACAATGCAGCAGGTCCCCCCGCACTGGTTACCACAACCGGACTTCTTCTTACGTCTTGAGAAGCCTCCGAACATTGAAGTGGTAGAGGAAGCTTACAATCGTAGCAGAGCAATTATTCATTGCCGGTTAGATCCGCCAGAGGCGAGAAATGAGCCGAAGATCTCAGCTGAGAACCTGAGTCAGGCTACCAAACTAATCCAGCGTCTCGTCAAGCATGCATTCAGACGTGCCGTTCGCGGCTTGGATAAGGACATTCGCGACACAATTACTTTGCCGGAGAACTATCAGCTTGAGGTCTTTGCTTTTTCTCCTGGTTCGTTCACGCTTCACATGCAATCGGCCCTTCCCGCAGACTTAGTCGGATACGTTCAAGTCAGCAAGGCTCTGGAAATCATTGATAAGGTCACGTCTCTCGCAACAGCTCCAAGCGAGACGGTTGATCAGGTTTCACAACTTGGGGGACACTTTGCGACTGCCTACAAGGACCTGTTGAAGTTTATCTCCGACACAGAATCACACCTCGAATACGAGTGGGCTGTTCCTGAGAAGCAAACAACCATTAGGCGCAAAATATCGAGTGTTCAAGCAAAGCCATTATACGAAGCTCTTGTTCAAAGAACTGACATCGGAAAAGAAATGGTCCGATTACTGGGAAAACTTACAAAAGTCGATGAAAAATTGCGTACATGGCGGCTTGTCAGTGAGGAGGATGGTAAGGAGCATAGCGGATCTTCTGAAATCGAGTTAGCTGGATTAATTATTGAGACACAAAGGTACGAGTTTTTCTGTGAGGAAAGGCTTGAGGAAGAAAGGGGAACCGGTAAAGAGTTCACCAAGCTCTATTTGACCAACTACCATGCAGTTTGAGCTTTGGAGCATTGGAAAGGCCCGGCGGACCCCCTTTTTCCCCAGACCCTATGTGAATGAAACATGACTGAGCTTGTTTGGGAAGGAAAATATAAGGACGACAAAAAAGTCGCGCCGGTGCGGATTGCGCTACCGTTTCAGACAATCGAGACGGTGAATGAAAGCGCACAGGAGCGGCAACGGTCTCTTGATCTATTTGCCGCAGGTCGTGAGGCGGAATGGCGCAACCAGCTCATTTGGGGCGACAAAAAGTACGTTCTCCCGAGTTTGCTCCCAGAATTCGCTGGCAAAGTAAACCTGATCTACATCGACCCGCCTTTCGACACCGGCGCTGATTTTTCCTTTACCGCCACAATTCCCGATGATCCGGAAACTGACGACGACGAAACCACCACCTTTTTGAAAGAGCCGTCGATTTTGGAGCAAAAGGCTTATCGGGACACGTGGGGCGTCTCCCGTGAAGAGCGTCAACGAGGGGTATCTTCTCTCGACAAGTATCTAAAATGGTTTTACGAAACCGTTGTGCTGCTGTATGAACTTCTTGCCGAAACCGGTAGCCTTTACGTCCATCTTGATTGGCACATCGGCCACTATGCCAAGGCTGTCCTCGATGAAGTATTCGGTAGCGAGAATTTCCAAAATGAGCTCGTTTGGTTAAGAACAACAGGCCACAGTGATTCCCACAAATGGAACCACTCCCACGACATCTTATTTTTCTACAGCAAGAGTCCGAACTACACTTGGAATCCTCAGTACCTTCCTTACACTAAGGAGTATGTCGAATCCGCTTTCCGGAACATTGAAGAAGGGACAGACAAAAGGTTTAGCATCGGTGACCTGATGGCAGGGGGCTTACGAAAGGGGGAATCAGGAAAGCCGTGGCGAGGGATAGACCCTGCAGAGAGGGGCGGACATTGGCAATATCCTGTCAGTGTTTTAGACGAACTCGACACGCAAGGGCGTATTTATTGGCCCCCAAAAGGAAGGATCCCACGCTTCAAGCGATACTTAGACGAAATGCCTGGACGACCAGCTAAATCAATTTGGGACGACATATCTCCAGTTCAAGGGAGCTCTCTTGAGCGGGTAAGTTATGACACCCAAAAACCCGAGGCATTGCTCGATCGCATCATAAAGGCTTCGTCGAATGAAGGCGACTTGGTGTTGGATTGCTTTTGCGGTAGCGGAACGACAGCAGCCGTAGCAGAGAAATTGAATCGCCGTTGGATTGCTTGCGACCTGGGGCGTTTTGCCATGCACACAACAAGAAAACGTCTTCTGAGCATTGACAACGTTAAACCATTCGTCGTCCAAAACCTCGGAAAGTATGAGCGCCAGGCGTGGCAAGCTGCAGAGTTTGCCTCACCTGAGGACACACGTGAGCGAGAAGCGCGTTACCGGACGTTTATTCTTGAGCTTTATCACGCGAATCAAATCTCAGGTTACACCTGGATTCATGGGATAAAGAATGCTCGCATGGTTCACGTCGGAGCCGTGGACGCTCCGGTAACACTGTCCGATGTGAAATCGGTTGCCGCTGAGGTCTGGAAATCAGTCGGCAAAGGGAAAGATGCTCCAAAGACGACGGGCGTGGACATTCTCGGCTGGGAGTTTGCTCTTGAGCTTAATGAGCTGGCCAAGCAGGTGGCCGCTGAGGCGCACGTAGATGTGGTTTTTAAGAAGATTCCTCGCGAGGTTTTGGAGAAAAAAGCCGTAGAACAAGGCGACATCAAATTCTTCGAGCTGGCTGCGCTGTCCGTCAAGGTCAAACAGAAAGGACGCGACGTAACTCTAAAGCTCGATGATTTTGTCGTTCCTCCAGATGACGTTCCGGCAGAAGTCGGAAAGGCAATTAAACATTGGAGTCAGTGGATTGATTACTGGGCCGTGGATTGGGCTTACAAGGACGATACCTTCCACAACCAATGGCAGAGCTACCGAACGCGCAAGAACCCCAATTTGGAAAAAGAGACTACTCATACCTATCCAGAAGCCGGCAAATACGCGGTCGTCGTCAAGGTCATCGACATTCTCGGCAACGACACCACGAAAATGACCCAGGTCGAAGTCAAGTAATGGCACGGCGAAAGAAGACGAAGGACACGGGGAAGCAGCGGGAGCTATTGGACATTACCGGGCGTCTCCGGACCGCTCCTTGTGTTCCAGCGCTGCGCGAAGCGGTAATGGCTTGGCGCGCAGGCGGCTACAAAGGAACAACTGAAACAACTCGATTGCTGCTGAACCACTGGTTCAATACCGATCACAGACTAAGAAACGGTCGTCGGTTCGAATACCACTCGTCCCAACGCCAAGCTATCGAGGCCCTGATCTTTATATGGGAGTTTGAGAAAGTCCGGACCCGCAAGGGGCTTTTGGAGCGGTACGCTCAAAGCCTTAAAGACGTGCGGCTTCCGCCATATGACGACTTCGCCCGCTACTGCATCAAAATGGCGACGGGAAGCGGCAAGACCAAAGTCATGTCGCTGGTTGTGGTGTGGCAGTTCATGTGACCGATTTCACGGAACGTACCCACCCAATATCAACGAAGGGACCCACCTGAT
>CAYOJC010000128.1:0-11742 GCA_964404195.1 uncultured Syntrophobacteraceae bacterium | reverse complement strand
GAGAGCTGGGCAACAAGAAAAATATCATTGTCATCAATGACGAGGCCCATCACTGCTACCGCCGCAAACCTGACGGCGAAGAGATCACGCTCACGGGCGAAGACCGGAAGGAGGTAGAAAAGCGCGAAGAAGAGGCCCGTGTGTGGATTTCTGGAATCGAGGCCGTCAAAGCGAAAATTGGTCTGAAAACTATCTACGACCTGTCGGCGACGCCCTTCTTTCTTCGCGGCTCAGGTTACAGCGAAGGGACGCTCTTTCCTTGGGTCATCTCCGACTTCTCGCTGATCGACGCCATCGAGTCCGGCATCGTGAAGGTTCCCCGCGTTCCCGTCGCCGATGATTCTATGTTGGGCGAACAGCCGACTTACCGCGATCTCTGGCTGCGCATCCGCGAGGATCTTCCCAGGAAGGGACGAAAGACCGACGCCGTGACCGGCGAGCCCAACCTTCCCGCCGAATTGCAGGGAGCGCTTCACAGTCTTTACAGTAACTATGAGAAATACTACCGGCTCTCTGAGAAAAGCGGCGAGGCGGGTGCAAACGGTCTAACGCCTCCCGTCTTCATCGTCGTTTGCAACAACACGAACGTCTCGAAGCTTGTCTACGATTACATTGCCGGTTGGGAAAAGCCGGTCGGCAACCGCAACGTCGTTCAAGCTGGTGCGCTGCCCATTTTTCGCAACGACGACGGTCACGGCGACTGGCTGCATCGCCCGAACACAATCCTCGTCGACAGCCAACAACTCGAATCCGGCGAGGCCATGAGCGACGATTTCAAGAAGATTGCCGTCCGCGAGATCGACGAATTCAAACAGGAGTACCGCGAGCGCTTCCCCGGTCGCGACACTGAACAGCTCACTGATGAGGACCTTCTGCGCGAGGTGATGAACACGGTCGGCAAGCCCGGCAAACTCGGCGAGCATGTGAAATGCGTCGTGAGTGTCTCGATGCTGACTGAAGGATGGGACGCTAACACAGTTACGCACGTTCTCGGTGTCCGGGCTTTTGGCACCCAGCTTCTTTGTGAACAGGTGGTAGGCCGAGCGCTTCGGCGCAGAAGCTATGTTCCGAATTCCGATGCTAAGTTCGAACCTGAATACGCCGAGGTTTACGGCGTGCCGTTCTCGTTCATTCCCTGCGCGGGCTCCGCCAAAGAACCAAAACCGCCTCCGCCGGTTACGCGGGTCCGCGCGCTAGAAGACCGTATCGCCCGCGAGGTTACCTTCCCTCGCTTGTCGGGCTACCGTTACGACATGGGCAGCGAGAAGCTTGTCGCCACTTTCACCGACCACTCGAAGCTTGCTCTTTCCACCGAGGACATCCCGACCAAGGTGGAACTCGATCCCATCGTCGGGGAGAAGAGCATCCACACCCTCGACGACTTAAAGCGCCGGCGCGAGCAGGAAGTCGCCTTTGTCATAGCGAGACGAACTCTGGAGCGCTATTTCCGCGATGACGACGGCAACGACAGGCCGTGGCTATTCCCGCAGCTTCTTTCCATTACGAAGCGCTGGCTTGCCGAATGCCTAACGCTCAAGGACAACACCTTCCCGCAGCTGATGCTCCTACACGAACGAACGCACGACGCCGCAGACCGGATCTACAATGCTATCGTCCAGTCCACCAACGGCACGCCAGCTTTAAAACCCATTCCTCGCCCCTACGACACCATCGGCTCGACCCGTTATGTCGACTTCGATACTACCCGCGCCGTCTACCCGACACGCGCCGACAAGTGTCACGTCTCCCACGTCGTGGCAGACACCGCCTCCTGGGAACAGAAGATGGCCCAAGCCCTCGAAGATATGGACGAGGTAATTCGCTACGTGAAGAACGATCATCTTGGCTTTACAATTCCCTACACTCTCAACGGCGAGGAAAGGCAGTACCATCCCGACTTTACGGCGGCCGTTGATGATGGGCGCGGACCCGACGACCTGCTCAATCTCATCATCGAAGTTACCGGCGAACATAAGAAGGACAAAGTCGCCAAGGTTGCGACGGCTCGGACGCTATGGGTACCAGCCGTGAACAATCACGGTGGTTTCGGTCGCTGGGCCTTTATCGAAATCGATGATCCCTGGAATGCGATGAGTACGATACGGCAGGCAATCCAAAAGGTCCCGTAATGGCGGAAGCATTCTTCGACGAATCAACAGAGCAATCACAGATCAAGACAAAAATCGTCTCGGACTATTTCTTTGCCTGGGCCAAGATCATCACACATGTCCAGCGCTCTGATCGCATCGCATACATCGACCTATTTGCCGGACCAGGCCGGTACAAAGATGGGACTACATCCACACCACTTTTGGTTTTGCAGAAAGCGATACAGGATTCAGTAATTGCTCAGCGCCTCGTCACGCTCTTCAATGACCTTGACTCCGACGCAACTCAGTCATTGGAGAATGCCATCAAAAGCCTTCCCGGGATCGATAAGCTGAAATATGCGCCGCAAGTGATACACCAGGAAGTCGGCACCGAGATTGTTAAGCGCTTCGAGGAAATGCGACTTGTCCCAACTCTGTTCTTTGTCGATCCGTGGGGCTACAAGGGCTTGTCGCTTAAACTGGTCAACGCCGTCGTAAAGGATTGGGCTTGTGAGTGTGTTTTCTTCTTCAACTACAATCGGATCAATGCGGGACTAGGGAACGACGCCGTGCGAGAGCATATGGATGCCTTATTTGGCGACCGGGCGGATGAGTTGCGTGCCGCACTGGAAGGACTCGATCCAACGGCGCGCGAATTGACGATCGTCGAACGCTTATCAATAGCGCTAAACCCTGGCGGTACGCGCTTCGTTCTACCGTTTCGCTTTCGGCAGGCCACTGAGAGAACCAGTCATCACCTAATCTTCGTTACCAAGAACTTTCGCGGCTACGACATCATGAAAAAGATCATGGCGAAGGAAAGCTCAAAAACCGAACAGGGCGTTGCTAGTTTTGAGTACAACCCCGCTGACGAACGGTTCCCCACGCTTTTCGAGCTGAACCGTCCCTTGGAGGAACTCCAAGCCATGCTTCTTCGCGACTACGCCGGTAGACCGATCCGATTCCGAGACCTTTATGAAAAACACTCTGTTGGGCGTCCCTACGTTGACAGCAACTATAAGGCCGTGCTGAAACAGATGGAGAAAGAAGGTAAGCTCAGTGCCACTAAGCCCGGAGGTGCGAAAAGACGGCCGTGGACGTTCGCGGATGATGTTCTCATTACGTTTTCGAAGGGAGGTTGAAAGATGGGCGTGAATTCCCCGATTGAATGGACGGAGTCCACCTGGAATCCGGTCACAGGATGTATCAAAGTCAGTCCCGGCTGTAAGCACTGTTATGCTGAACGCCTGGCAGAGCGTCTGCAGGCGATGGGGCAGCGGAATTATCGTAACGGCTTCAAGCTAACGCTTCAGCCTCACATGCTAGACCTTCCATTGCACTGGCGGAAACCACAACGCATTTTCGTAAACTCGATGAGCGACCTATTTCACAAGGACGTGCCTGTATCCTATCTCCTCCGAGTGTTTGACGTTATGCGTCGCGCCCACTGGCACCAGTTTCAGATACTTACGAAGCGGTCGGATAATTTGCGTGAACTCGACTCGTTTTTTGACTGGCCATCGAATGTTTGGATGGGTGTTAGTGTGGAAAACGAAGAGTACATATGGCGGATCGACGATCTTCGCGGGACAAATGCCCGCACCAAATTTCTCTCAATTGAACCCCTATTAGGACCACTCTCTGGCCTCGACCTTTCCGGGATCGACTGGGTAATCGTGGGGGGCGAATCCGGGCCAAGTGCACGCCCGATACAGCGGAAGTGGGTCGTCGATATACGCCGCCAGTGTCGACAAGTGGGAGTCCCGTTTTTCTTCAAGCAATGGGGAGGCGTGAATAAGAAGAAAACTGGCCGTGAGCTTGACGGCCGCACCTACGATGAAATGCCAGCCAAATTGGATGACAGTGTTTCCCGCCAGTCGTTGACTCTCTTTAGCGACCACCAATTAGGATAGACAATGGCCAAGAAGCAACCACCCCGAAACGCCCGCCAGAAATCTGTCGAGTCCATCAAGCATAAGGACAAACGGGCCAACATCCCTACCGAAGAGTTGCGCGACTTCGTGGCCGAGGACGAGAAGCGCCCGAAGACTATGCTCTATCCGCGCGATCCGTCGCTCGATCCGCAGCTTGTTTGGAAAGGCAAAGACGAACAAGATCAAAAGGACCTCGCCGTCCCCGTCGTGCCCGTTTACATACAAGAGAAGATTCATCCGCAGGCCATCGTCGAAAACCTCCGTGAAACGGCATCTGCGGGGAAGAGGGAGCCGGAGCAACTGCTCTTCGCTGACTTCAACGGCCTCGACGATGACTTTTCCAAGAAGGTTGATTTCTACCAGCACGAGCAGCACTGGAGCAACCGTATGATCCTTGGCGACTCGCTGCTGGTGATGACAAGCCTTGCTGAGAAGGAAGGACTAAAGGGCAAGGTCCAATGCATCTATATTGACCCGCCCTACGGCATCAAGTTCGGTTCTAACTGGCAGGTCAGCACGCGCAAGCGCGACGTCCGAGATGGCCGCGCTGAAGACACGACGCGCCAACCGGAACAGGTACGCGCCTTCCGCGACACCTGGAAGCTCGGTATCCATTCTTATCTTGCATACCTACGCGACCGGCTTGTCGTTGCCCGAGATCTTCTCACAGAAACGGGAAGCATCTTCGTCCAAATCGGAGCGGAGAACGTGCACCTTGTTCGCTGCGTTCTAGACGAAACCTTCGGAAGCGATAACTTCGTTTCCCTCATATCCTTCGCAACAACGAGCGGCTTCGAAGCAAATGAATTAGCGCGAGGCGGCGACTACATCCTCTGGTACGCAAAAACCCGAGGTTCAGTTAAATTTCGTCCACTCTTCGAAGAAGCTGCCAAGGATTTAGGTGACGGTGGTTACCGATGGGTTAGACTTCCTGACGGAAAATACCGCGGATTAACCGCCAAGGAATTACGCGGAGAAGAACCGTTTCCCAAGGACGGCAGACTCTATAATCCAGACAATATCCTTTCCCAAGGTGCAGCATCCACAGACCAAACGTTTCATCACGGTGGGAAAGGCTACGCGCCGGGAGCGAACTCCCATTGGAAAGCAGAGTTTCCAGATGGTATGACGCGCCTGGCCATTGCTGGCAGGCTTCATGTCGCAAAGAACAGCCTCCGGTACGTGAGGTTCGCCGACGACTTTGCATGGAAGGCTAGAAATAACATTTGGACTGACACGCTCACAGGGCAGTTCACCGAAGACAAGTTGTACGTTGTGCAAACCAACACCAAGGTTATAGAGCGGTGCCTCCTCATGACCACCGACCCCGGCGACTTGGTGCTTGATCCCACATGTGGGGGCGCCACAACCGCTTTCGTTGCCGAGCAATGGGGCCGGCGGTGGATAACCATCGACACGAGTCGTGTCGCTCTAGCCCTTGCGCGGACACGTCTTATGGCCGCCAGGTATCCTTACTACCTTCTCGCTGACTCACCGGAAGGTATAGGGAAAGAAGCTGAACTCACCGGCAAGATACCTCCACCGCATCGAACGGAGGGAGACATCAAGAAGGGATTCATCTATCAGAGGGTTCCGCATGTCATGCTTGGTTCGATCGCCAACAACCCGGACATCCGCGAGGGGATGAGCCGCAAGGAAATCGACCGGGCCATCGCTCGCCACGCTGAACTGGAGACGCTCTACGACCAGCCCTACGAGGACGGCAAGCGCATCCGCGTCACCGGACCATTCACCGTCGAAAGCCTCTCCCCACATCGCGTGCTTGCCGCCGACGAGAACCTAGATGGCAGCGTTTCTGAACAGGAAGCGAAGCGCCAACAAGACTTCGCGACAATGATTCTAGAAAATCTTCGTAAGGCCGGCGTTCAGAACACAAAGAAGAACGAGCGGCTTAAGTTCGAGACTCTCGACTCCTATGCGGGCGAGTGGATTCACGCAGTTGGCACGTACACCGACGCGGACGGCAAGACGAAGCGAGCGGCTATTTCCATCGGCCCCGAGCACGGCACCGTCGGCCCCCTTCAAGTCAAAGAAGCAGCGAAAGAAGCTGTTCAAGGCGTCGGCTTCGACATGCTGATTATCGGCGGTTTCGCTTTCGATCCTCACGTGTCCGAAGAGGCGAAGCGTTACGGCAAGCTTAACGTTATTCCCGTCAAGATGAACCCGGATCTCTCGATGGGCGACGAACTTCTAAAAAAGACCGGCGCCGGAAACCTCTTTATGTATTTCGGCGAGCCGGACATCAACATCACAAAGCAGAAGGACGGAAAGCTCGTCGCCGAGCTAAAAGGTTTGGACGTGTACGACCCCACCACCGGCGAGATCCGCGCGTCGTCCACCGACGACATCGCTTGCTGGTTTATCGACACGAACTACAACGGCGAGAGCTTCTTCGTCCGCCACGCCTACTTCACCGGAGCCGACGAACCTTACGACAAGCTCAAGCGGGCGCTACGGGCGGAGATCGACGAAGCCGCCTGGTCTGCCCTCTACTCAACCAAAAGCATTCCCTTCGATCGCCCGAAGACCGGCAAAATCGCCGTCAAAGTCATCAACCATTACGGTGACGAAGTGCTAAAGGTGTACGAGGTATGAAGGGTATGCTGTGTTGTTGCACCGCTGACGGCAAAGACCCATGCGCCGACTCAGAACTTTACAGCTTGATTGACATAAAGAAGCTAGACTCGTGGTGCGAACTTACGGAAGAATATGACGCACTGACCAGGAAAGACAATACTCGGTGGGTATTTAGGGGACATAAGTGTTGCTTTTGGGGATTGAAGACTGAGCTTGACCGCTGTTTTGAGAAATTCGGGGTCAAGGACAAGGACCGTCTCAAAATAGAGGGCGGCCTCGTAAGACTCTTCAAACGCGAGCTACAGCGGTTTCGGACTTCGGTCCCGGCAGAGCAAGATTATATGGAATGGCTTGCGTTGATGCGGCACCACGCGGCACCTACCCGCTTGCTTGATTGCACCTATTCCTTTTTTGTTGCCCTTTTTTTCGCGGTTGAGGAAGCAAAAACTGAATCAGCAGTATGGGCGATTGACAGAAAATGGGTAGACAACCAGTTTGAAAGGAAACACAAGAAGGAATGGAAGCATGTAGGAACAGATGGCGATGATCCAAACGCTAGATGTTTTAAGACATTCAAAAAAGTTTTCTTAGCAAAAAAGCCCTTCGTGATTAGTATGAATTCTTACAACCAAAACGAAAGGCAGGTGATTCAACAGGGCACCTTTCTTTGTCCGGGTAACATCGAATGCTCGTTTGAAGAGAATCTGAAAGCTCTGGCAGATCGACACCCCTTGCGCGACCATGTGATAAAATTTGTGATAACCGGCAACGCCGAAAAGAGAAACGAGATTTTGAAGCGGCTGCACCGTATGAACATGAACCGCGCTACCCTTTTCCCTGGCCTCGACGGCTTTGCCCAATCTCTGAAGACTCGCCTGCTTTTCCCGCAACTATTAGTGCCAGATCCGGACTGGCGAAAATGGATCAAAACAAACAGGGGACATCGAAGCACTTGAAATGCGCAAGTGGGGTCTGACTGAGCTAGGCCCGATTTGACGGACACTTTAAAGGGGAAGATGTCCCCGAAGTGGCTGTCCGAGTGCCCATCACGCACTTTCCCTGAGCGCTGTTCTAAACCATTGCCCCTTGCCTTCGGTTTTCGCGACAACCGAATCCGACCCTCTGCTTGACACCCCTTCTGCGTTCCTCCACACTCGACTCATGCCAGTGAAAAACGTCATCGTCGCCCAGCCGCGGGGATTTTGCGCGGGGGTAGAGATGGCGATCGAGACGGTGGAGCGGGCGCTCAAAAAATACGGCCCGCCGCTCTACGTTTTCCACGAGATCGTGCACAACCGTCACGTGGTGCAGGATTTTACTCAGCGCGGAGTGATCTTCGTTCAGTCCGTGGATCAGGTTCCCGCCGGGGCGAAGCTGATTTTCAGCGCTCACGGGGTTGCGCCTGCGGTCTTGCAGCGCGCGCGAGAGCGTGGCGTCGAGATCGTTATCGACGCAACCTGCCCGCTCGTCGAAAAAGTCCACCGCGAAGTGCGCAAGTTCGCGGCGCAGGGTTACTGGATCATACTTGTCGGCCACGAAGACCACGACGAGATCCTGGGCACCAGCGGCGAGGCGCCGGAGCGGATCCAGATCGTCGAAAGTGTAGCAGAGGCGGAAAAGCTCCGCGTCGCCGACGCCGAGAAAGTCGTTGTCTTGACTCAAACCACTCTCAGCGTCGATGACACTCGGGAAATCATCGACGTTCTCAAGCGAAGGTTTCCAGGCATGGTCACACCGTCGAAGGAAGATATCTGCTACGCCACTCAGAATCGGCAGGACGCAGTGAAGCAGCTTGCCCGCGGCGTCGATTTAGTACTGGTGATCGGCTCGGCGAACAGCGAGAACTCAACCCAGCTTTGCCGCGTCGCGCGCGCCAAGGGAATTCCCGCCTATCTCATCAACGACGTGAGTGAGATAGATCCCGCGTGGCTCAACGCCGTCGAGCGGGTCGGGATCACCTCCGGCGCTTCAGCGCCGGACCGGCTGGTATGGGAGGCGGCGGATTTTTTCAAACGGCACGGGGCCGAAGTCGCCACGGCCGGCTTTATCGAGGAGAATGTCCACTTCGCTTTGCCGGGCGAGATCGCCGACGCGCCTTGATTCCAAGCCGTAAGGCGTGTTACAAAAAACGCTCGCGCGGAAAGGAAACTAGATGAACCGTATTGTCCACATCGCCGTAAAAGTTGACGACCTCGAGGCAACCAGCGAGTTTTACCAGAAAGTCTTCGGATTCGCGCCCATGGACAACGCCAAAGTTCGGGACCATACCTCGCTTCACCTCAGCGACGGCACGATCGACCTGGCGTTGATTAAATACGATAGCGAACAGTCCGCCGAATCGAAGGCTGCGGGCCTGGGACCATGCATTCATCACTTCGGCATTGAAGTGGACGACGTGAACGACTATCTGGCTCAAATCCACAAGTTTGGCTGTGAGATCATCAGCGACCCCGGTGTGATACCGATCAAGTTCCGCGCGCCGGGTGGGACCGTTCTCGAGATTGTTCCCCGAAAGAGATACAAAAAGCCCGCGCAAGAGTAGACTTCGTGGAAAACGTCAAAGTTTATTTCCGCCCCGGCTGATTTACTTGCGCCAGCACGAAAGAGTTTCTTTCGCAGAGCGGCATTTCGTTCACCCCCAGAGACATTGAAAACGATCCCGGAGCGCTGGCTGAGCTTCAAGCGCTGGGGTTTAAGATCGTGCCGGTCACCGTTGTCGGCGACAAGACGGTCTCGGGCTTCGACCGGCAGGAGCTGACTCGGCTCTTTAATCTCTCCGGTCAAAAAGAAAGGCCGGTTGCCGGTCCGTGGCTGTTCGAGACACTCGACAAAATTCTCACCGCCGTGATCCGCGCCACCCGGCAAGTTCCTCCTGAGCATACACTATGGACAACTCCGGACCACGATCGACCGCTGAAAGTTTTTTGCTATCACATCCTGGTCGATCCGATTCACGTCCTCGATGCCATCGCGAGCGGAAAGTACGACGGGAATTTCAAGCTCACCTATGCGGAGAAAGCCGAGCCCTTCGGGTCGATGGAGGCGGTGGCGCAATTCGGCGAAGAATGCCGCGCGCGCATACGGCGCGCGTCCCGGGAGCTGGGCGCGGAGCTTGATCGGCCGATCGAAAGCTACCAGGGAAGGACCGACGGACACGAGCTATTCTATCTAGTCTTGAGCCACACGGCGCACCATTTGCGGCAGCTCTACGAAATGTTGCGCACGATCGGCGTCGAGCCGGCCGATCCCCTTGGAGCGAAAGAGTTTGAAGGAATTTCCATGCCGAAGGAGCTCTGGTAAACATACTCGCCCCCTTCCGTACTACCATTTTTAATCTGCTTTTAACGGCTTCGACTTGATTTTTAATTTGGCCCCCGCTGCTTAACGTCTTAAGAATGAGCCGCCTGGGGGAAATCGTCCTTTAACCGTAGTTTCGCGGGCAAAAAAACACGAGCAAAAAAACTTCTTGCCTTCGACGCGGCGGGTGTGTTAGGTGCTGTCAGCTTCGCTGTTGAAGCAGATACCTCGGTCAAGGAGGACTGAACGTGGGAAAGCATAGAAAGCTTCTGCCGCTTTTCTTATTTGTCTTTTGGACTCTCACCATATTTAACACGGCTCCGGCCCTTGCCGAGGAAGCTCCGCAACCTCCCGCTGTCGCGCCGGCGGCTCCTGGTGCGCCTGCCGCAGCCGCTCCTGCCCCGCCGCCCAAGGTCGACAAGGGCGACAACGCGTGGATGCTGACTTCTTCGGCGCTCGTCCTCATGATGACGATTCCCGGCTTGTTTTTGTTCTACGGCGGACTGGTGCGGGGGAAAAACGCGCTCGGCACGATCATGCACAGCTTCATCATCGTCGCGCTCATCAGCATCCAATGGGTGCTCTGGGGCTATACGCTGGCCTTTGGTCCGGACCAGGGCGGTATCATCGGCAGCCTCGCGTGGTTCGGCTTAAATGGAGTAGGCGCCGATCCAAATCCCGATTATGCCGCCACAATCCCGCACCAGACCTTCATGGTTTATCAGATGATGTTCGCGATCATCACTCCGGCGCTCATCACCGGCGCGATCGCCGAGCGCGCCAAGTTCGGCACGTTCGTCGTCTTCATGCTGCTGTGGGCGACGTTCATCTACGACCCACTCGCCCACTGGGTCTGGGGCGTCAAAGGATGGATTAGGGAGATGGGCGCCCTGGACTTCGCCGGCGGAACCGTGGTTCATATCAGCTCCGGAATCTCGGCGCTGGTCGCCTGTTGCATGTTTGGAAAACGAATCGGCTACCCGCACGAACCGATGCCGCCGCACAATCTTCCGTTCAGCGTCATCGGCGCTTCGCTTTTGTGGGTGGGATGGTTCGGATTCAACGCGGGCAGCGCGTTGGCTGCAGACGGATTGGCCACCAGCGCGTTCGTTGTCACAAACACCGCGACGGCGGCGGCAGTGCTTTCCTGGATGATGATGGACTGGATTTTACGCGGCAAACCTACCGTTCTCGGCGCTGCTAGCGGCGCCGTCGCCGGCCTAGTGGCGATTACGCCCGGGTCGGGTTTTGTCGGACCGATGTCCTCGATTATTATCGGTGCAGTTGCGGGTGCCCTGTGCTGGAGCGCATGCACTCTTAAAGCGAAACTGGGCTACGACGATTCTCTCGATGTCGTCGGCGTCCACGGCGTCGGCGGAACCTGGGGAGCTTTGGCGACGGGACTCTTTGCCTCGAAATTGATCAATCCCGCCGGGAACGACGGACTTTTTTTCGGCAATCCGGGCCAACTCTGGGTGCAATTCGTAGCCGTCGCGGCGACCTGGGTATTCGCTATCGTCGGCACTTTCATTATTCTTTCGATCCTCAAGGCAATCATGGGGTTGAGAGTTTCCGAAGAGGAAGAGCGTATGGGGCTCGATCTCAGCCAGCACGACGAGAGGAGTTATTCTCCATAGCGAGCCCGGTGCTGGTTGTTGCGTAACGAATATGATAAGCGAAAATTTAATTTATCAATCCAAGGGAGGAAGAGGTTAAAATGACATCGAAGGAAGTCTTAGAGTTAGCCAAGAAGAACAAAGTCGAGATTGTCGATTTTAAATTCATCGACATGCCGGGACTCTGGCAGCACTTCTCCATCCCGG
>CAYOJC010000127.1:0-12014 GCA_964404195.1 uncultured Syntrophobacteraceae bacterium | reverse complement strand
CGCTGAACGGCTTCGCTAAGCCCGGAAGTTTTAAATGTTGTTTTGCAAGACCTGACCCCCAAATCCAATGCCGCTTGCCGCGCCCAGATATCGTCTCCTGCCGCGTGGAATTCTCGGCAGACACATCATGGTCAGAATGCCGGTGCACCGATTGACGTCAGCGTAGAGCCGGATCACTGTTTCGACTGGCGGGGAAGTTTTGAAGGATAGGCTTCCTTTGCCTTTAACAAAACGTCGTCGGAGGATGCGATCTCTTTGTCGATCGCCTCTTGATGGGAGTAGTAGTACGCTAACGCAGCATGCACATCGGCTATTTTGGGGCAACACCGTAGTGCAGTTGAGAGACATGCGCCTGTGCAAAATCCGTCCGTTAAAGCTCGTTACCAACCTCGCCAAAGATTTTTTCATCACCACGTCTTTCGCCTCATCCTTCAAAGCCGCCAACCGGGCGCAGTACTAAACGCGATCTCGTCGGACTGCGGTCTACCCACAAGTCGAGCTACTTAATAGTGAGCGTAAAAGTTTTTTGTGTAGGAAGCCGCGCCGCAGATCTCCAGAAGCGTAAAGGCTGAAATGGCGGCCTCGAAGGAGCCAATCTGCTCGACGAAGGACTTGTTTTGCGGGTAAAGAGAATCTCGTGGAAAGAAACGGTCAACGATGAAGATGTTGCTATCGAGCAAAACCATAGCGATCTCCCTTCGCAAACCTGTCCATCTCCTGCCAGGTTTTAAAAGGAAGATGCCGTCTCATCTTTTTTGTGATGCGCTCAAATTCTCGGCGCGCCTGCTCCGGGCTCTCCTTCCCCAGTTCGGGGTATTTGGTGAGGATCGCTTTTCTGAGCGTCTCAAATGCGGTGGTAGGATACCTCTCTTGGCCATCCATATCCTTCTGTTCAAAGGGTCTGAGCGTGGCTACCGGTTTTCCGCGCCGGGTGACTACGACCGCTTTCCCCTTTTCAGCTTCCCGGATCAAGGCCGTAGTCTGGTTTTTGAGTTCTCTTACCGTGGCAAACCTGGCCATAGGGAACTTCCCGATTGTAGCCACAAAGATAGCAACAAGTCTCTCGCCGGTCAATGACTTCTTTAAGTTACATCTTGGCGCCGGCGCCGATACTGCATTACATAATTGACTCGAAGCTGAAAGAAGTTCTTGGTTTACAAGGGACTGGAGCAAGACTCGTGTTAGTGGAGTCGCGCGGCTCCTTTCTTAAGAGCTACAACCTGTTCCCTTACCTCCTCGGCGTCGGCGTTGTCCGGCGCGAGCCTGAGATAGGTCTCCAGGTCGTCGATCGCTTCTGAAAAGCGTTCGAGCTTGAGATAGAGCAGGCCGCGATCGTGACTTCATACCTCCCCAACCCAAACCCCGTCGCCTTTCCCACGTGAACCTTCTCGCCAAGTTTGATTAACGGTACGAAATCTGAAATTTTCCCCCGATATTCCGCCTCCCCCACAAACCCTCCTATCTTCATCTTCACATCCTGCCTTGCCGAGTAGCGCTCCCAGCAGGCGCTTTCCTTGATTGATGTCTCGGTTGAATGTGTCTATCATGCTCCAACAGAAAGGAGCGAAACGGTATGACGCGGTTTATGGTTTCGATGCCGGATGAAATAGTCAAAAAACTGGACCGCTGTGCGCGCGAAGAGCGCCGCACGCGCGGCGAGCTTTTACGCGAAGCGGTAAAGCGCCACCTCTCTGCTTCCGCACCGGTCGAACTCAAGGAGAAGCCGGTCCCCGGAAGAAACGGTAAGGACAAAACGCGAAAGAAGTGGACCAAGAAAGCCCTGGAACAGCACCTTATGGAAAAGGGGGTTGCCCGAAGAGGATGTCCCGGACTTGATTCGCTGGTCGGTCCTATAGAAGGTTCTGTCAACATGAAGCGGGTTCTGCGGATCACTGAGAAACTTAGAGGCTTGAGCCGCCAGATCATTGACGACCGCGAAGACCGGCTGTGATTTTCTTCCTTGACACCAGCGCTCTTGTTAAGCGCTATCTCCACGAGAAGGGATTGCCCGTGTCCGCCGCCTTCTGGGGACCGGCGGCGCAATGTTTTATCAAGCCTTTCTCGCTCCCCTGGAGATAACCTCGGCTTTTCACCGACAGCACCGCGACGGTCAAATCTCGATTGAAGAGCTTTCCGTGCTGCTCAGATCTTACGCTGCTCACTCGCATAGAGACTACTTTCTCGTTGCCTACTCAGAATCGCTGATCAACCTGGCCCAGGCGCTCATTAGGCGCCATCCTTTGAGAGCTCTGGACGCTATTCAGCTTGCCAGCGCCCTGGAGCTAAGCAACTCTCTTCCCGCAGGCGCGCCTCCGCTCATTTTTCTCTCCGCCGATGACCGGCTCGTTAAAACTGCCCGTCAAGAACATCTCCAAGTCGAGAATCCGGAAAGTTTCCCATGATTACGCGACCTCGAACCTACCCAACCCGAAGCCGGTCCCTTTGCCGACGTGCAGTCTCACTCCGAGCTTGAGGATGGTGGCGAAGTCTGCAACATCGCCTCTGTATTCTGCCTCCCCCACGAACCCTCCCATCTTCATCTTCACATCCTGCCTTGCCGAGTACCGTTCCCAGTCGCGCCATTGGACCTGGCCGTCTCGGGTCTCGACCCGTTTAGCGGATTCGATAAGATCTTTAAAATCGAGATTCAATACAAGAATCACATCTCCCCGCTTATAGGGCATCGTATGCATCCATCCCGGACGCATTCCAATTTGTATCGAAACTCTTCAGCCGCGCACGGGTCTCGGTCGCTTCGGCCTCTGTCCAGCCCTGATCTTTAAGCGATGTGCCTTCCGATACAGGTTGGACCACCACGACCATTTCCACAGGGCCCGTAGGAATCTCATCCGGAACTCTGAACTCTACCTGATGATCGGGGCCTACCACTGTCTTTACTGTCCAGGTCTTCATCGTCTTCCTCCTGGTCCAAGTTTAAAACGGATACGATAATCCCAGGGCCGCTCGCCCGGTCGTTTTTGTCGACGGGAAGTTCAATGGTCGCGCGAAAAATCTTGTGGCGCTCGTCCGCCATGAGAATTTGCCCTCACCTCCAGTTCAAAATCCATTATCTATCATTAAGGCCGTGCGTCAGCAGGTTTGTAACGTTTCACCTTTATCTTGTGGCTATGCATTCGGACCTGGGCGGCGTCGTAACCGGCCTGCATCTTCAAGAGCAGATCCATACTTACGCCGAAAGCCTTTTCCAGGCGAAGCGCCATCTCAGCGGAAAGAGACGCCTTGCCGTTGGTTACATCCGACAGCGTCGCGCGGCGGACATCTAGAATTTCGGCCGCACTACTTACCGTTAAACCAAGAGCTTTGATGATCTCCTCCCGGATAATTTCGCCCGGATGGGGCGGGTTTTTCATGGGCATGGTTTATTCCTCCTTAATGGTAATCCTCAAAATTCACTTCGGTTACGGTATTACCTTCAAGTCTGAAAGTAATCCGCCGGTTGGCCGTGACAGTAATACTGTATTCGCCTTTTCGTCCGCCTCGGAGCGGATGAAGCTTCCAGCCCGGCATAGTCGCTATTTGCGAAACGTTGTCGGCAAATTCCAAAGCAGCCAGAATCGCTTTGATCTTCCTGACGGAATGGGCAGGCAGGCCGCTCGGATCATCACTTTCGTAAAGGCGTCTGAGGCCTTTGTGCCGGAATTTCCCGACAACCATAAGCGATTGTACGGCACTACCGTACGCATGTCAAACAATTCTAGCGGTGAGTTGCGTCTTGGCGCCGGCGCCGAAAGCGACTACTGCCGGTCGATTGAATACGCGAAACGGGAACCAGCCGGTGCTGATACTGCATTACATAATTGACTCGAAGCTGAAAGAAGTTCTTGGGTTACAAGGGACTGGAGCAAGACTCGTGTTAGTGGAGTCGCGCGGCTCCTTTCTTAAGAGCTACAACCTGTTCCCTTACCTCCTCGGCGTCGGGGTTGTCCGGCGCGAGCCTGAGATAGGTCTCCAGGTCGTCGACCGCTTGCTGAAAACATTCGAGCTTGAGATAGAGCAGGCCGCGGTCTCTGATTTCTTGAGCTGAAGCCGGATCGAGGATCACCAGGCGCTCGACTACGGAAACGGCTTTGAGAAAATTTTCTTCGCGCACGTAGATGGCCTTCAAGTTAGCGAGCATCCGCTGGATGATCTGCTTGTTGGACAGACGGGAGAGAAACTCAGGCTGCAATCGAACCTTGCCGCCATAGAGACGGTCGAGCATTTCCTGAAGCTCTTCGGTCGTGCGCACCTCGCCCTTGTCGAAGGGATCAATGACAATCTCTGGGACGATCTCGCCCTCGTCGCCCGCGTACTTGACCAGGAAGTGACCCGGGAAGCCGACGCCGTGGAGTCCCAGGTCGGCTCTGCGCGCCACTTCCATGTAGAGAACGGAGAGCGCGATCGGTATCCCGATTCGGCGCTCGATGACGTCGTTCAGAAAGCTGTTTTTGGGATCGTAATAATCGTCGTGGTTTCCACGGTAACCTTCCTGGGTAAAGAGAACGTAATTTAGAGAAGCGATCAGACGATAGGGACTGTTCTCTCCGCTCGAACGGTCGCGGACCACCGCCGCAAGTTGGTCCAAGCGCTCAAGATAAGTTTGAATATCTATAGTCGGATACTCTTCCTGAGCGATAGCCAGCGCCGCTCGTCCGAGGTCGATCTCGTCGTCGGGGAGCTCGACGGCTTCGCGAAAAATCTTGTGGCGAGGCACCTACAATGAATACACCGGAACTGGAGTCACTTCCTCGGGCTCAGGAGGACGCGCTACAACGCTGTCTATTTGCTTCAATACTTCTGGACCAAAATATGTCTCCCCGCATTGAGTGCAAACCTCGGCGGAAACATTCTTGAAGATAAAGACTTTGTCGCGCCATGGGTGAACATGACGAATCGTTTTCTTTTCTATCTTACCCTTACAAAAGTAACATTGATCCATTATCCCGGCTCCTTTCTTGTTCGCCATTCAATCCACTGTGCAGGATCTGGGCGATAAATTGTGACAACAAGAAATTCCTGCTCATAGAGATGCCCACAAACCACATGGATGGGAAGCCCCACTGCGGTAAAGCCTAACATCAAGCAGCTATGCCCCCTCGGGTCTGTTGGATAATCCTCGATGACTTCACACCTCTCCGACAATACCGCCTCTTCTATCCTCTTGCACGGTGACATGATCTGACTCTCGCTCCTTACTCAGCGTGGGAAGTCAGTCGATATTTCTTCTCCCGTACTTTGGCTTGCAGGCTTTCAACGATGTCGTTCATCGAACATCGGAGATTAGGAGGCTACCACAAATCGCTCTTGATTTCCTTTTAGCCTTTTTAGAATCTGCCCGAATTTATTCCGAGCGACGAAAGTGTGTATCGTTTCTCTTTAAGAAACCTCGCGCCAATATCGTCTCCTTTTCAGCTTACGCTCCTCAAGGCGAAATATATCAAGCTTGCCGGATTCTTACAAAGCCAGCGCAAGAGAACCCAATGCCCTCACCGCGGCTCTGCGATCACGTCAACGAGCGCGGGGAGCTTTTTTTCTTTAACGAACTTTAAGGCTCGCTCGATGGCCGGGCGTACCTCCGCGGGTCTGGCGATCGGCCCTTCGGCGTGGACGCCGAAACCCTCGGCGACTTTGGCGAAATCGACAACCGGATCGCTAACGTGGGTGCCGATGCCGGCGTTCTCCACCGGCCGCTTGCGGAACTTGGCGACTTCGATCCCATGCTCTTCGGAATTGTAGAAAGACTGGTTGTTGTGCATGACGATGAGCAGCGGGATCTTGTGCTTGGCCGCGGTCCAGAGCGAGCTCGAAGTCATCAACAAGTCGCCGTCCGATTGGATGTCAATCGCTAGTTTGCCGCTGTCTTTCAGTGCTAATGCCGCGCCGATCGCCGCCCCCGAGCCATAACCCACGCCCGCGCCGCCGCTGGCGCCGAGATATTGGTTCGGCTTGGTGAAATCCCACAGGCGCCGCGCCCAGCCATTGGACGTGCCGTTAACCAGAACCCAGTCTTCTTTTTTGATCGCCTCGCCGAGCTCGAGCGCCAGCCACGCCGTTGAAATTTCCTTTTGAGAGCTTTTGGCTTCGGCGTCGGCGCGCCATTTGGCGCGGCGCGCTTTGTGTTTTTCGCCCAGCTCATTTTGTCTTGCTTCGATACGTCCTTTGTTTTTGCCGTCGCTGCCGAGGAGGTCGCGGCAAAGCCGGGTCAACTCCGGCACGGCAATCGCGGTGTCGGCGCACATCGGCAGATCGAGCGCCTGTAGGGCGTGATAGTCGCCGGCCCAAGAGTGCACCAGCATGTCGTTCATCGAGATGCTGATGAGCTTGACGCCGGGCGAGGTGACGTATTCACAGGCGCGGGTTTGTTTGCTGACCGTCGTCAGCGAGCCGTAAATATCCGCCACGTCGAGCGCCAGGATCACGTCGGCTTTTTTCAACAACTCGCGCGCGCCGTCTGTCGCGTCCAAAGGATGGGTCGTCGGGAAATTAAAGCGCGCGCCCTTATCGACGACCGGAACGGCCAGAAGCTCCGCCAAAGCGATCAGCGCGGGAACGGTTTTCGGGTTTCGGCCCAGCGTGTCGGCGATGATGAGCGGCGCCTGGGCGTTCACCAGCAACTCGGCCGCATGCCGAAGCGCTTCCGGGTTCGCCTGCATCGACGCCGGGGGCGCATACCGGCGGATGTCGGGGATCTCGATCGGAGAGGCTATCGAATCTTCCTGGATATCCGCGTCGTAGTTGATATAGACGGGCGCCATCGGTTCCGTGGTCGCGAGACGGTAGCCGCGGATAAAAGAATCCGGCACGTCCGCCAATGAGTACGGCTGATCGTCCCATTTTACGTAGTCCCGCACCTGGTTGCCCTGCACGAGCGCCGTATGGATCCAATCGATGCGCGGGCGCCGGCGCTTGGTGTTCATCGGACCGGTACCGCCGAGAACCATGATGGGAACGCGGTCGATGTAAGCGTTGAAAATGGCCATGCTCGCGTGCTGCAAGCCGACCATGTTATGCACGATCGCGATCATCGGCTTGCCCTTGGCCTTGGCGTAGCCGTGAGCCAGCGCCACCGAAATCTCCTCGTGATTACAAAAAATCACTTCAGGCTTGTAGTTGCCGCCGTAGTTTACGATCGAATCGTGAATCCCGCGAAACGTCGCGCCCGGATTGAACGCCGCATACTCGATATCAAACGCCTTCATCAAATCGACGACCACATCGGAGCCGTACTCCGCCTTTTTTTTCTCCACCGGTGCCGCTTTTGCCATTGTCGATCTCCTTTTAAATTTATCGTTAGAATTTTGCTTTGCCGATGAAAGCCGCCACCCGCTCTCCGAGCCCGCGCAATGGGTAGCTACTTATTCCCACCTTCAGTGTCGGATGCGCGGGCTCTTCGACCGGGCACCGGCTTTCACAGCGCGGCCGAGGGGCGCGAGGGAGAGGGCCGCGGACGTCCGACTAGAGAGGTTCGACTCATGGCACTGCTCTATCGGCCGCGGCCCGAAGACTTGCGCCCCGAGGAGGCGCTTGTGCCTGAAAAAATAAAATCCCATATCACCGGACAATTAATCTTTTTTCTGCAACAGCCCGCGCTGAAAAAATAATTCCAACGTCTCCAGGAAGTCCCCTTCTCTGCCGCCGGTCTCCGACGGTTTTCCGCATTCCAATGCTGCGATCGCCTCAAGGACTTTTTGCGTCGCCGGCGCCATGACCGCCTTTAGTCCGTTGTGGCGAAAGGTTTCGCCGAGCTCGCGCATCTCCTCGGCGCGCCTGCCCGCGTGGACCGGCAGCGCGGCGATGCCGCGGCCGACCTTGCCGACGAGACCGGGGAAACTCTCTTCATAACGGCGCATGATTTCCTGCAATAGATCAAACTTCCTGGCGCCGAGCAACAGCTCGGTAAAAAGTGCTTGCAAGCCTTTCGTCAATCCCGCGTAGACAACTTTGAAAGCGGAGGCCTGGCCGATTTTTGACCCGAGCACCTCCACGGTAAGACCACAGTCTCCAAGCGCGCGCAGCTCTTCGGCGCGCGGACCTGAAATATAAACAACGGCGTCCGAGAGCTTATTGGCCGAGCCGATGATCGAGCCGTCGACAAAGCCCGCTTGAGCTTGAGAGAGAACCTGGCCGATAGTGTCCGCCGTCATAGGAGAGATGGCGTTGGCGTCGAGGTAAAGACAATCTTTCCTTCCTGCCTTCGCCAGCGCCTTGCCGACTTTCGATGCGATCTTCCGCGCGGCGGAGGGAACGACGATCGAAACAATCAGGTCCGCCTCCGAAACCAGCCGCGGCAGCGGCACCGACTTGACGCCGGCGTTCTCGGCGCGCTTTTGCGTGATCTCGCTCCGCCCGCTCGTGGAAGTCATCACCTCCACTCCGTGTTCCTTCAACAGACGGGCCCAATGGTAACCCATCTCGCCGATGCTCAAGATGCCGATTTTTCGGAAGGCCGCCACAGTCGCTCCTTTATTTCGGCCCGTTGATAACGTCGATCATCTGCCGGAGCCGTCCGAAATTGCGCCGATTGAACGGAACCAGCAGACGATGCAGCGACAAGGTAGCGGGTTGTTCATCCGACTCTTCGGGAAGAGGGCCGGTCTCGCGGATCTCACCGCCGGTCAATATGTCCCGGAAATCACGATTCAACTTCGCTAGGAGCGCCGGCGTTGGAGGATGAATCAGACGCATGACCGTATCTTTTTTAACATAGCGGAGGGACTGGTAGTTCGAATAAAAATGCTGGATTTTTTTTACCGCCTCTTCCACGTCCTCGACGATCTGGAATAGAGACAGGTCTTCTTCGCAAATATACCCGGCACTCAACAGGCGCCGGCGCACAAAGTCCTCCCAGTCTCGCCAGTAGCCGCCGCCGGGGAGATCGAGCATGAGGATCGGCATGATCTGAGTCTTGCCGGTCTGCAGCAGAGTCAACACCTCGGCCGCCTCGTCTTGCGTGCCGAACCCGCCGGAAAAAAAAACGAAAGCATCCGCTTCCTTAACAAAGACGAGCTTGCGGGTAAAGAAAAAATGAAAGGCGATGAGCTTGGGGTCGCCCTGGAGAAATCGATTCGCCTCCTGCTCGAAAGGCAGGTGGATATTGACGCCGAAGCTCTGTTCCTTGCCGGCGCCCTCGTTGCCGGCCTGCATGATGCCTCCGCCGCTCCCGGTGATCACCATGAAACCTTCCTCGGCAAGACGGCGTGAAATGGCCACAGCCATCCGGTAATGGGGATTATCTTCCGGAATACGGGCGGAGCCGAAAATGCTCACCTTCCGGACCGAGCGATACGGCGCAAAAAGCTTGAAGGCCTGACGCAGCTCCTTGAGCGTCCGGTTGAAAATCTTCAGATCGCCGCGGCTGGCCGCGCTCTGATCGAGCCGGAGAATGGTTTGCAGCATCTCGGCGATGAGTTCCTCGTTCGGAGAGCCTTCGCTCTGACGCAGCCACTCCAAGACTTTGGGCTCCAGTCCGGCCAAGGTCGCGCTTCCGCGCCGCCTGGCTCTTCGCGGCGGAACTTCAGCGGAGGCGTTATCGGTCTTTTCGCTCATCGTGAAACCATACAGGATCAACGGAGGTGAGATCAATCAGGCTTTGAGAGCCGCGATGATTGGAGATTGACCCTCGAGTGGCATGGCCCGGACTTCGGTGAAACCGGCGTTCGACAACCATTGCCGGTATTCCGAGAATGTAAAAGTATCTCCCTCTTCGGTCCCGAGCAGGGCGTTCAAGGCCAACAACAACGGCATGAGCCCGGATCGCCGCTCCTCATCCACGATGTAGTCGATGATGAGGAGCCTGCCGTTTTTCCTTAAAGCCCGAAAACATTTATCGATGAGCCGCCGGCTCCACTCGGCCCCTTCGGAATGGCAAATGTGGCCGAGCAGCGCCAGGTCGTACTTCTCGCTTCCGAAATCCATTTTTCTGATGTCGCCTGCGATGTATCCATACCGGTCCTGGACTTTGAATTTTTGGGCGAACTTCTTCGCCACTTCCAAAACCGGCGGAAAATCGACGGCGGTAACTTTCACACGCGCGCGCGCCAGCGCGAAGGGAAGCGACCAGACCGCCGAGCCGGCAGCCACGTCCAGTATTTTGGTTGGTTCTTTGCCGAATGAAAAAACTTTCTCGAGGAGACCTGGCAGCTTCCAGGCCGCTGCTTTATGAACGTGGAACAGCGCCTCTACGATGTCGAGATTCAGCCGCTCCCGTTCTTTTTTTGCAAGAAGCGGCAGGGTCGGGCGGCCGCTCTCTACCGCTTCCGGCAGCTTGAGCCACAGCTTCAAAAGCCGATCCGAACAAATAAACAGCGAGCCTAGATAACTTTTGCTGGAGGAAAGGAGATATTCCCGGGAAACATCTTTTAATCTGTACATCCCGTTTTCTTTTTCCAGCAGGCCTATCGAAGCCAGACAGTTGAGCAGCATCGTCATTCCTCTGGGTGAGCACCTTGTAGCCGAAGCCAGATCATGCGCATTTTTCGCCGTTTGGCCGATCGCCTCAAAGACACCGAGCTTCAACGCCGTAAACAACACCGCCGGAGGAGCGAAATAAAAACTCAATTCGTCCAAAGCCCCTCGCGCCAACGAGTCGGCAATCGTAATCATGGCTTTTCTCCTTTCAGGAGCGTCAAAATCGGGTCGAGTTGCCGCGGTCAATCACCTTGAGGTAATTTATCTCTGCCGCTGCAGCGCCGCCCATCCTAACGCGGAATGGAGGGAAACAGATGAAATACTACGACATATCTCTCAACTTGTCAGCGGATACCGTCCGCTGGATCACGTCCATCCCCTTCGAGCTGCACGAGCGTCGCCGCATCGGCCGAGGAGATCCCAGCAATTCCTCGGCGGTAACCATGAGTCTCCATTCGGGCACGCACATGGACGCGCCGTTTCATTTCGTTCCGGACGGAGCCACGATCGACAAGTTGCCGTTGGGCCTGTTCATCGGTCCGGCGCTGGTGCATGCAGTTGAGGCCGAGCGCTACATCAAAGCAGAGCACGTCGAAGCTATTGAGCTTGATGGGATAACCCGCGTCCTCTTCAAGACGCGAAATTCCGAATTATTAAAGCGCGGCAGCTACGACCCTGACTTTCTCGCCTTCTCCGTCGAGGCGGCCGAGGCGTTGGTCGCAAAAGGAGTGAATCTGGTAGGCTTGGATTATCTTTCGGTCGCCCACGCTGGGGACGAGCAAGTCCCGGTGCACAAGGCGTTTCTCGATCGCGGCGTCGCGTTGCTTGAAGGCATCGATCTGTCCGAGATTGCGCCCGGCCGCTATGAGCTGATCTGTTTCCCGATCCGAATCCGCGGCGCCGACGGCGCTCCCTGCCGCGCCGTGCTGCGGGATTTCTCATAGAAGATAGCGAAGATGCATTGGTATCCGGAGCCGGTCCAAGATCACTCCGACAATCCAAAATCGAAAATCTAAAACCTGTCCTGAGCGAAGCCGAAGGGTCCAAAATTGAACGTGGTGCCCGGAGCCGGAGTCGAACCGGCACGGACCCTTCCGGGTCCTCGGGATTTTAAGTCCCGTGTGTCTACCAATTCCACCATCCGGGCAGTGAGAGTAGACGATACAACAATTTTCGGGGATTGGGAATTGGGGGTTAGGAGTTAGGGATTGGGAAGTAGGGATCAGGGATTGGGGATTAGGAGTTAGGGAAAAAACTCTATTTCCTGAGAAGACTTTGAATCAAGCTGTTGATTCTCTTTCCAAGCGTCTCTACTTCCTGCTGAAGCGTCCCTAATCGATCTCCTTCGATGTAACTGAGCCTGCTTGCTAAAATCAAATGGGTTTCAAGCTCCATCAAGGACGCGCGCGCTATCCTCAGGAACTGGATATACTCTTTCGTAGAGCCCCTTCCCCATCCCTCCGCTATGTTGGCCGGGATGGAGGTGGCTGCCCGTCGAATCTGAGAGACTAGGCCGAACTTCTCCTCTGGAGGAAACGTCCTAGTGTAGTGTCTCTTAAATTAAGGCACTTATCCTTCAAGGTTTCTCTATTCACCACGAAGCGCAC
>CAYOJC010000126.1:0-12181 GCA_964404195.1 uncultured Syntrophobacteraceae bacterium | reverse complement strand
ACTAACTAAAGAGGACTTGTGCTTGCTCCCGACATCCATCATACAAGTCTCAGGATTGACCCTGAGCATCGTCGAACGGGTCAAAATTTAAAATTCTAGCAGTAGAAGAACTCCGTCTCGACGTTGCCCACCTGGGCCAGCCCCAGGCCGTCGACGAACTCGACGACCTTCCGGAGCGTGGCCTCCACGATGGGACGGCTGCTGCCCACGACGCCGAAGCCGAGGATCGCGCTCTGCCACAGATCCTGGTCGCCGCATTCTGCAACGGAGATGTTGAACTGGTTGGAGACCCGCGCCTGGATGCTCCTCAGCACTCCTCTTTTTCCTTTGAGGGAGTGATTCTCGGCGAGAAGCAAGCTGAGCTTGAGAACGCCGACGACGATGGGGGAATCCTGAGAGGACGGTTTTCTTCCTATCGGCTCTCTCCTGCGGAAGCCCGGGACGTCTCACGCCCTCCGGGGGTTGGGGTGGTCATGCGGCGAATGACCACGACCCGCTCGTAAGCCTCGATCACATCGCCCTTCTTAACATCCTGAAAGCCTTCCAAAGCCAGACCGCATTCGTAACCGGCGGTCACCTCGCGCACGTCGTCTTTGAAACGCTTCAAGCTGGCCAGCTTGCCCTCATGGACCACCCGCTGATCGCGGAGCAGCCGCACCAGACTCCCCCGCTGTATCTTGCCCTCGGTCACGTAACAGCCCGCCACCCCTCCGAGGCCTCGGATGGTGAAGACCTCTCTGATCTCGACGCGTCCATGGGCCTGCTCGTTGTACGTCGGTTCCAGCAGTCCTTCCATCGCCGCTTTGATGTCGTTCATGACCTCATAGATAATCGTGTAAAGACGGACATCCACGCCGTCCTGCGCCGCAAGATTCGCCGCCTTGACCTCGGGCCGAACGTTGAAGCCGATGACGATGGCGTTCGACGCGGAAGCCAACAGCACGTCGCTTTCCGTGATTCCTCCGACGCTGCCGTGAATCACGTTGAGCTTGACCTCGTTGTTCGACAGGCGGTTCATCGCGTCGGTCAATGCTTCGACCGAGCCGTGCACATCGGCCTTCAATACAACCCGAAGCTCCTTGACGTCGCCGGTCTTGATCTGACTATAGAGTTCTTCCAAAGACACCTTGCTCGTCTTGACCAGATCGGACTCTCTCCGTTTGCTCTGGCGGTATTCGGCGATCTGCCGCGCCTTGGACTCGTCAGTCAGTGTCACGAAAGAGTCGCCGGCTTGCGGAACGCCTTGCAAGCCGAGAATCTCGACCGGCATCGCCGGCGGCGCCGCATCGATCTTGCGGCCGCGATCGTCGATCATCGCACGCACCCTTCCCTGACATACTCCGCAGACAAAGGCGTCGCCGACGTGGAGCGTGCCCTCTTTCACGAGGACCGTCGCCACCGGGCCGCGGCCGCGGTCGAGCTTGGCCTCGATAATAGTTCCGCGCGCGAGCTTGTTGGGATTGGCGCGCAGCTCGAGGACATCGGCCTGCAATAAAACCATTTCCAAAAGATGCGGGATTCCCTCTTTTGTCTTGGCCGACACCGGAACGAAAATCGCGTCACCGCCCCACTCTTCGGCAACCAGGCCGTGCTCCATCAAGCCCCTTTTCACCCGTTCGAGATTCGCGTCGGGCTTATCGACTTTGTTGATCGCAACCACGATCGGCACCTGCGCGGCGCGCGCGTGGTTGATCGCTTCGACGGTCTGAGGCATGACGCCGTCGTCCGCCGCGACGACAAGGATGACGATATCGGTGACCTTCGCGCCTCGGGCGCGCATCGCGGTAAACGCCTCGTGGCCCGGCGTATCCAGGAAGGTAACGCCCCTTCCGTCTAATTGAACGTGGTATGCGCCGATGTGCTGGGTAATGCCGCCGGCCTCGCGCTCGGTCACGTTGGTGCTGCGGATCGCGTCGAGCAAGGATGTCTTTCCGTGATCGACGTGTCCCATGATCGTCACGACGGGAGGTCTCGGCAAGAGCGCCCCCTCGGGCTCTTCAACCTGGTGCTCCACTTCGAGCGCCGACTCGGCGTTGAACGCGACGTTCTCGATCTGATGGTCGAACTCGCCGGCAACCAGCGCCGCGGTATCCGCGTCGAGTATCTGGTTGATCGTGGTCATCATGCCCATCTGCATGAGCTTTTTGATCACCTCGCCCGCCTTGACGCCCATCTCGCGGGCAATATCGCCGACGCTGATCACTTCGGAGATCCTGATGACGCGCTTGATCGCCTTGGGAACGGTGATTTCGGTCTTCTTCTGCTCTTTTCCCGGCAGCGCCCTTTTCTTTTTCGGAAAGCGGCCGGAGCGAAGCTCGCGCTCGCGCAGCTCAAGCATATCCTGTTTCTTGACGACGCGTTTCTTATGCTTGCCGGGCTTGGCGATCTCCGTGGTAACCGCGCCGTCTTTTTCGGCGGCAGGCGCCGGCCGCGAAACCGCGCCCGGAGTAGCAGCGCCGGGCGTCTGCGGCGGCTGGGGCCGGCGCAGCGGCGGGGTCGGCGTAGGCGCCGGTCTGCTGACGCTCTTCAAGTCGATGCGGCCCAGAACGCGAGCACCGCGTTGCGGCTCCTGGACGACCGGCGCCGGTTTCGATTCGATCTTTTCCTGCTTGGTCTCGGGTTCTTGAGGCGCGGGCGCGCGGGCTTCCTCGACGGGCTCGGCTTCCACCGGCGGCGTCACTTCCACGGGAGCCTCGGGTTCCGAAACCCAATCCAGCTCTGAAGGAGACGGTTCCGGCTGGACCGGCTCCGCGGGCGCCGCTTCTTCGACCGGAGGCTCTGCGACTTCGGGGTTGGAGGACGTTTGAGTGGCGACTTCGATCCGGCTCGTGCGGCGGCGTATTACATTGGTGCGCACGCGGCGCTCGACGATCTTCTCGTGCGCCTGAGTCTCGCCCACGCTCTCATCCCCGGTCGTCACCATCCGGTCGGCGACGACTTTTTCTTCGCCGACGACCACCTGAGGCTTGGCCGGCGCCGCCAACGCGGCTCTGATCCGAACGGCCTCTTCGTCTTCGAGGGTGTTCTGGGACTTTTTCCCTTTTATGCCCAGCTTCTCCAGTTGGGCGATGAAGTCTTTGACTTCGATGCCCAACTCTTTCGCCAGTATGTGAACTCTTGTTTTCGCCATCTCTTATTCCCAACGTCGCGCGCGCAGACTAAGAATCAACTGTTCTTTAGCCGGTCTTCCGACTTCCGCGTGAAAGGCCCGATACACGCTCTTCTTGCGTAAAAACAAATCCCAACATGCTTCCGCTCTATGCAGGTAGCCGCCTCTTCCTTCTCCCAGCCGGTTGACTTCGAGCGCTCCGTTCTCTTGAATGATAATTCGCAGCAGCTCCGCTTGCTCGTCCTTTTTGCCGCAGCCGAGACAAGTTCTTTGCGGGCGCCTATTTGTCATTCTCCGCTGACGGCGTCTGCTCCGCTGCCAGCGCCGGCTCCTCGCTCTCCGTCCCCGGTTCGGAAGGCGCAGCAGCGGCGGCTTCCGCGGCCTCGGCATCCGCCTTGGCTTTCGCCTCCGCTTCCTCGGCCGCCGCTTTAGCCCTTGCCTCCGCCTCCTCCGCCTCTCTTTTCTGTTTCTCGGCTACATATTCTCTGCTCGATTTATAAATGACTTCCGCCTTTTCCTGGCCGATGCCATCGACGTCGAGAATCGTCTCCAGATCCGCTTCCGCCAATTCCTCGGCGGATTTGAAGCCGGCCTGATAGAGCAGCTCGGCGACCATGTCGTTGACTCCCGGAATCGCCCCGAGCGAGACCCGCGCGCGCCGCGTCTCGTCTTCCATCTCGGACTCGCTGCGCACGTCGAGCTTCCATCCGCTCAAGCGCGAGGCGAGCCGGACATTCTGTCCGCGCTTGCCGATCGCCAGCGATTGCTGGTCGTCGGGGACGATGACTTCCATGCCGTGCTCGTCGTCGTCGATGATGATCTTGGAGACCTTCGCGGGCGCGAGCGCGCGGCAGACGTACTCAGCCTGGTCCGGCGTCCAGTGGACGATATCGACTTTCTCCCCGCGCAGCTCCTGCACGACCGCCTGTACGCGCGTGCCCTTCATGCCGACGCAGGCGCCGACCGGATCGACGTCCGGGTCGTTGGAGACGACCGCGATCTTGGCACGTCCTCCGGGCTCGCGCGCGGCGCCTTTCACTTCGACGATTCCCTCGTAGATTTCGGGCACTTCCTGCTCAAATAATTTGATGAGCATGCCGGGGTGCGTGCGCGAGAGCACGATCTGCGGACCGCGGCTCGTCATCTCCACGCTCACGATGTAGCCGCGAATGCGGTCACCCTGGCGGTAGCGCTCGCGCGGGACCTGCTCTTTTTCCGGCAGGATCGCGTCGGTCTTGCCCAAATTGACGATGATGTTTTTCTTTTCGAAGCGCTGCACGATGCCGTTGACGAGCTGGCTCTCGCGGCCTTTGAAATCGTTATAGATGATCTCGCGCTCGGCGTCCCGCACTCGCTGCACGATGTTCTGCTTGGCCGCCTGGGCGGCGATGCGTCCGAACCCGCTGGTATCGAGCTTGCTGAGCAGCTCGTCGCCCACCTGCGCCTCCGGGTCCAGCGATTCTCTCGCCTCGTCGAGAGTGATCTCGACCGCGGGGTTCTGGATCGTCTCGACCACGGTTTTGGCCTCGAACAATTCGACCTCGCCGATTTCCGGGTTGAACTGGGCCTCGATCTTGCGCTCGTGGCCGAAAGTTTTCTTGGCCGCCGACACCATGGCGTTTTCCAAGGCGCTGATGAGAATGGTCTTGTCGATTCCCTTTTCTTTGCTGACCTGCTCGATGACCCGATTCAAATCTTGCTGCATATTACTTACCCCACTCGTGTTCGTAGTTCGCCTTCTCGATCAGGGAAAACGCGATGTGATACTCGCGCCCGTCCTGCGCGACTACAATTTCGTCTTGTGTGACTTCTTTCAATACGCCCAAAAAGGATCTTCTGCCTTCGATCATGTCCCGGGTCCGCACGCGCACTTTTTTATCGACGTAGCGGGCAAAATGTTCGACTTTCTTGAGCGCGCGATTGATGCCCGGAGAAGAAACTTCCAAAGTATACGGACCGGGAACCTCCGGGCTGTCTTCGAGCCGCTCGCTCAACTGACGGCTCACGCGCGTCAGATCGTCCACGGTCGGCCCGCCCTCTTTGTCCAGGTACAATCGCAGCACCCGGCCTCCCCGGCTCCCCTCGGGCAGGAACTCGATGTCCACGACCTCCATCCCCTCGTCCGCAGCCACCGCGGACACCATCTCCCACACCTGCGCCACGACCGGATCGACACTCATGATACCCCCAAAATAAAAAAGCGGGCAAGAGCCCACTTTTGAGTGCTAACCCCTAAAGTGTAATTAAATTTTTAACATACGGAGCGACGTGAATGCAAGGGCGGTAAGTTTTCTAACAGCGCCCGATTCTGATATGCTTTGCGCCGAATCGCCGCCCATGAGAGCCGCCGAAGAAAAAACCGCTCCCGCCGCCCGCATCTCGTGGGAAAATATCCTCACGAGCCTCGAGGACGGCGTCATTCTGGTCGATCGTCACGGCAAGATATCCTTTTTCAATCAAGCCGCCGAGATCCTGACGGACCTGCCGGAGTCGCAGGTCTTGCGGCAAGACTATTCGAGCGTCTTCGGCAAAACTCCCTGGGTCGTCGAGATGGTGCAAAAGAGCGAGCCGCCGCGGCAGACCGGAAGCCGTGGAGAGGGAGATTTGGCGCTGGCGCGCGGGCGGCAGATTCCGGTGAATTTGACCGTCTCTCCGCTCGAGGACCGGGCCGGCCGTTTTCTCGGGACAATTCTGCTGCTGCGCGATCTCACGCACCGCAAAGAAATGGAAGAGGACTTGAAGCGCGCCGACCGGCTCGCGCTCCTCGGCACGCTCGCCGCCGGCCTCGCGCACGAGATCAAAAATCCCCTGAGCGGGATCAAAGGCGCCGCGCAACTGCTCAAGCGTGAAGTGAACAGCAACCCCTCGCTGCTCCAGTACGCCGATATCGTCGTGCGCGAAGTCGATCGCGTGAACCGCCTGATCGAGCAACTCCTCGATCTCTCGCGGCCGGCCGAGCTTAATCTGGATGCGCTCAATATCCACGAAATCCTCGATCAGGTGCTGCTGTTGGAGAGCGAAGCCGTGGCGGAGTGCCACGTGAGCGTGAAGAAAAATTTCGATCCCAGCCTGCCGCCCATTCGCGGGGATCGCGGCCAACTCACCCAGGTTTTTCTGAATCTCGTGAAAAACGCCTTCCAGGCGATGAACGGACGGGGATATCTGAAAGTCACGACCCGGATGGAAACCGACTTTCACATCCGGGAACACGGAAGAGAGCGCAGAAAATATATCTGGGTGGACATCGAAGACGACGGGCCGGGAATCAAAGACGAAGACCTGCCCCAGATTTTCTCGCCGTTCTTTTCCACGAAAAACGGCGGCACGGGACTCGGCCTGTCGGTCTGCTACCGTATTATAAAGGAACACGGCGGCATGATCCGCGTGGAAAGCCGGGAGGCAGCGGGAGCGAGCTTCAAAGTGTCTCTGCTCGTAGCGGAATAAAATGGGAAAAATCCTGGTCGTCGAGGACGAAGAATCACAGCGGAGCGTGCTCAAAAAAGCTCTCGAAGGCGAAGGCCATTGGGTGCAGACGGCGGAAAACGGCCGGCTGGCACAGGCCGCTTTCAAGGAAACCGACTTCGATGTTTGCATTATCGACATCAATCTTCCCGACGTCGATGGATTGACGCTTCTCAAAGAGGCCAAAGCCGCGGACCTTGACGCGTCCATCATTATCGTCACCGGGCGCAACACGATGCACAACGCGATCGAGGCGATGAAGAACGGCGCGTTCGATTACGTCACCAAGCCGTGGGACCTGGAGGAGATGTCGCTCCTGATCCAGCGCGCTTTGGAGAATCGAAAGCTGCTGCAGGATTTTCACGAGCTCAAGAAAGAGGTCAAAAAGACCTATGAGCCGGGAAATATGGTCGGCACGAGCCCGGCGATGCAGAAGGTTTACAAAATCATCGGCCAGGTGGCGAACACGGACGCGAGTATTTTAATTCAGGGCGAGAGCGGCACGGGAAAAGATCTCGTCGCCAAGACAATCCACTACAACTCGCCGCGCTGGAACAAGCCGTTCACCGCGGTCAACTGTGCCGCCATCCCGCGCGAGCTTTTGGAGAGCGAGCTGTTCGGGCACGAGAAGGGATCGTTCACCGGGGCGCTGGAGCGCAGGATCGGCAAGTTCGAGCTGGCCGAAGAAGGGACTCTCTTTCTCGACGAGGTCGGCGATATCCCGCTGGAGCTTCAGACCAAACTCTTGCGCGTACTCCAGGAGCGCGAGTACAGCCGCGTGGGCGGGCGGGAAGTCCTCAAGGCCGACGTCCGTATTCTGGCCGCCACGAACCAGGATCTGGAAAAGGCGGTGAGGGAGAAACGCTTTCGGGAGGACCTCTACTTCCGGCTGAAAGTGATCCCGATTTATTTGCCTCCATTGCGCGAACGAAAAGGCGACATCCCGCAACTGGTCGGTTACTTCATCGAGAAAATCAACCGCGAGATGGGAACCCGCGTCACCGGCGTTTCACTCGAAGCTATGAAACTGTTGGAAGAACACGCGTGGCCGGGGAACGTCCGCGAGCTGGAGAATACGTTGATACGCGCGGCGGTGCTCGCACCCGGCGCGGTCCTTTTCCCGAAAGATTTTTCGCTTCAGCATCGGCAGGATGAAACTCCGGCCGGCGTGGATCACCTCTCGCTCGAAGAGATCATCCACCACAAGCTCGAAGATTATTTTCAAAGGACCAAGGGCGTTGACGTGGATAATCTCTACACTCTCGTGATCGAGCGCGTGGAGCGGCCGTTGATCGAGCTGACGCTCAGAAAAACCGGCGGCAATCAAATCAAAGCCGCCGAGATTCTCGGGATCAACCGCAACACGCTGCGGAAAAAGATTTCCGATCTCCACATTGTGGTGAAGAAAGCTAATGACTAGCAGAGTGGGTAGTTGGAGACTGGAGTACTGGAGTGGTGGAGTAATGGAGTGATGTTCTTAAAACCCAATACTCCAATACTCCCCTACTCCAACACTCCTTTTTGATATGTCTTGTCGTCTCCCCTCCCCTCTCTACGCAATTCTCGATACCAGCTTCAGCAAAGGACGTTCGCCGACAACAATCCTGCGCGAATTTCTCGCCTGCGGCGTCAAGCTCGTTCAGCTTCGCGCCAAAGAATTATCCTCCGGCGAATTCTTTACCCTGGCGAAAGAAGCGCGGCAGCTTACTCGCGAAGCCGGCGCAACGTTCATCGTCAACGACCGCGCCGACATCGCACTTGCATGCAACGCCGACGGCGTGCACCTGGGCCAAGACGACCTGCCGCTTGCAGCCGCGCGAAAGGTTCTTGGCCCCGATAAAGTGATTGGCATCTCTACCCACGACCTCGACCAAGCCCGCTCCGCAGAATTAAATGGCGCCGACTACATCGGCTTCGGCCCCATCTTCGGCAGCACGACTAAAGACACCGGCTACACGCCGCGCGGAATTGAGATGCTGCGAGAAATTCGCGTGGCCATTAAGATTCCCATCGTCGCCATCGGCGGCATCAACGAAGGTAATGTTGCTGACGTATGGAAGGCGGGCGCAGATGCCGCGGCGATTATCAGCGATCTGATGGGGGCGAAGGATGTAGCGAAAAAAGTCCAACGAATCCTCGCCCTCCGCCCGCGGACTTTGAACTGATCCTTCCCTAGTCGCGCTTATAGAATCACTATTGACTCGATAAGGGTCCGGGAGTATTAACGGCCCATATGCGGTCCCAGGGGTTGTTTGTCATGAATTTGTGGGGAATAATTCTTTTATGGCTCAAGTCAGTATAGAGGATATTCAGCGAGATTTATCAACGTATCTTCAACGCGTTGAAGCCGGTGAAACGTTGCTCATCGTCCGTGCGGGGAACCCGGTCGCGGAAGTCAAACCGGTCCTTGCGGGTGTTGAGACCCTGCGGCCGTTCGGGTTATCCGCGGGAGAGTTTACCGTACCGGATGACTTTGATGCACCCCTGCCTGAGGACATTCTCAATGCGTTTGAGGGGAAATGAACTTTCTCCTAACTGAGCCGCTGCACCCGACCGCGGTTACGTTGCAGTTCCGAGCGACAGCGGGGCCAGGTTACAATCACCCATTGCCGTAATGCAAGACGCGACCCCGCCTACGCAGCCCCCAGAACCGTGCCCTGGACAACCAGAGTCCCTGCGACAATCTGCACCTGGCGCAGCAGGCTTATAGGGGCGTTCGGATTACACTCCACTGCATAACCGCCGCCCTTCCACGCCTGTAGACCTCCTTTCAGGTTGTAGACTTGGGCAAAACCGGCCGCCAAAAGTTTCCGACCCGCCTGCGCGGAACGCTGCTGGTTAGACAGTGGAGCACGACTTTCTTGTTAGGTTCCTGTGGCACCTGTGTCAGGTTGAAACTGGAAAGGAGCGCCAGTCGAGCCCCCAGGATGCGCTCCCCGGCATGCTCCGACGGCTCGTGCACATCCACGAGGACCGCTTCACCTTTGTTCATCCATGCTTTCAAGAGCACGGGGGTCAACTTCTTCTAAACGTTTTTCTGTTGTTATGTTCATGGCATCCCTCTCTGCGTGCCGGTCATCACGCTTAAGAGTACCTGATCTACTGGCCGGCGGGAACGAAAATCCCATGAAAATCCGCGTTCACTTGGTCGCCCAATTTCACAACGCGTAGAAGCTTCCGATTGGCCACATCGATAATCCCGATTCCCGGGGTTTCACCTACTGTGGCATGGGGAATGGTCGGAGCTGGTTTTGGTCCCCGCAGGGTCACGTACGCCAAACTATGATCCGGCGCAAACATAATGAGATCGGGTGTCTTGCCGACAAACTCAATGACGGTGGGCTGCTGGCCCGGCTTGCGAATGGTAGCAAGGGGATGGATCGTAATATTGCTGCTGACGCGATGCACGATCCAAAGCGCATTGCGAGGCGCATCAATGGCAATCCCGTGCGAATCCCGTCCGAACTTTGACAGATCGTGCGTCGCGATCAGTCTCGGCTCTCCGGCGACGTCGAACACGTACAACCAAGATGATTTCTCATTTCCGGCAGTCACGTAGAGTTCCTCCCCCGAGCGGGACGCGGCGAAACCACATCCGTTTTCGGCGATCTCGTTCTTTCCCCATCCCTTGACCACCCTCCACGCCTGCAGGTCTATCACTGCCAGGCCGCCATTGAAGAGCGTCGTCAGCATGTAGCGGCCGTCTTTGGAGAAACCGACGCAAACGGGGCGTCGGCTCTGGTAGAGGTTGGTATCCGCCAGCGCGGGCGCCGCCTTCAGATCGAGGAATCGTGCGATCTCCCATTTAGAAGCGTTATGGCGCACGATCTCAGTGATGGTCTCGCCCCGATCCGGTTTTCCGTCCGGACCGGCCACTTGCGGGCCGATGTTCGAAACGTAGACCCGTTCCGGATGCGTTGGGTTCGGCTGCGCGGCATGGGGCGCTTTTCCAACGCCGGGAATGACCGCCTTCACCGCGCCATCCTTGCCGTCTAACACCGTGACGGAATTGGAGACCGTACTGGTAACGTACACATAGGGATCCTTGGGTACGCCCCAGAGCATGTGTGGTCGCTTGGCGTCGCCAAGCGTCGCTCCATCGATCGTTTTGAGAGTTTTACCTTCCGGGTCCAAGACATATATCTTGTTGTCGTTCTGATCGGCCGCCCAGACCTCATAGCGGGTAGACTTCTGCTGCATCGGCGCGCACCCAACGGTCAGTAGGAGCAGACCCAGACCAGCGAGTATGGACAGTAGCCCTCGATTTTTTTGCATTGTTCTATTCTCCCTTCGGGTTCGTTAGCCTAGTACAAATTCACCAGCCCGTAAAGTAGCAGAAGAAGGTAGACATAAAAGCTTGCCGTCAGATAGCGTGAAGATAAATTCTCCATCATTAAGGTATCGGCATGTTAGAGGGCGTGGTTCCGTAGCCGGATGATTTTGCCCGGTTGTACCGCGAGCGCGGTTACTGGGCGGGTCACCCTCGGCGACGCTTTCGATCGCTCGGCGCAAGTGAATTCCGCGCGCGTCGCGGTCGTCGATGGCGGGCGCCGAGTTACTTACGGCGAGTTGAGCGGTTTGGTAAACGGACTGGCGCTTCACCTCGCCGAACGCGAGATCTCGGGCGGCGCGCGCGTCGTTTTTCAGCTTCCGAACGTCCTTGAGTATCTTGCCGCCAACTCCTCCAGGTGCTATTTCCATAGTGGAGGTGACGCTTATGTCATGCACTCAATGCGGATCGCAAATTAACGAAGGACAAAGATTCTGCGGAAATTGCGGAGCAAGGGCCATCGATTCCGAGACGGCTCGGCCGGATGCGGCGGCCGAGTCCGATCTTACCTCCGCCTCAAGACCGGAATGGCCCAGCCCGGCAACGGCCAAGACAAGCAGCGGTGTAAATAGATCGGTCATCGCCGCCGCCGTTGTGGCGCTTCTCGTTATCGCCGCCGGCGCCGGCATTTACTTCGGAACCGACCTGCTGCGGCCATCGGCCAAGGAAAATATCCCCAGCCCGGATGAGCTCGCGGGGATGTCCGCGGAGCCCGTTGAGGAGCCTCCGCCCATGTCGCCTCCCGCGACGGAGGTTCCCAGGTCTAAATCCGAAGCTACCCGCAAAACGCCACCGGCATCCGCGAAACGGCCTCCCCCCTCAGTCGCTTCTCGGCGAACGACGGCTGCCGGAACTTATGAAACCGTTCGCGAAACCTCGGTCTACGAAGAACCGTCCGCCTCATCGAAAGTCGTCGCCAGCGTCCCTCGCGGCTACAAAGTCGAGGTGCTGGGTTCTACCGGGAATTGGCTGGAGGTTCGCTCCAGGAGCGGCAACCCTCCAGGATTTATTCGGCGGAACGACGCCCTGCCCGTCGCAAGACGCGGCTAGAAACCCGGAGCAAATTCCGCCGCGAATGGCTCAACGCGTTCAGAAGTGGTCGCGGCGGTATGGGCTTTTGATTCCGACGACAAGAGCAAATGGGAAAAAATAGGGACGGGCCGCTTGGTCCAGTCTTCAGGATTGCCATTTTTTTGCTCGCGTCGGCGAAAAGCGACGAGCATCGTGCTAGTGTAGTGTCTCACGCTGTTGACACCTTATCCTAAGTTCGACAGGCGAAA
>CAYOJC010000125.1:0-12700 GCA_964404195.1 uncultured Syntrophobacteraceae bacterium | reverse complement strand
ATAAGATAGCAAATTCTACAATGGATATCCATTAGTTATGCGAGTGTCAATAACATCGGCATCACGTGCTGCGTGAAGAGATCGACCGAGCGCAGAGATTCTTCGAGAGATAAATCCCCGAAGGCGAATTGCCCCACCAGGTAGTTCGCGCCCGATTCTACGATCTGCTTGCGGAGATACGCTGCCACTGTTTCCGGACTGCCGGCGATGCCCTGACCCGCTTCAGGGAGTTCGTCGAAAACCGGCGGCCGCTGATGTATCGGCGCGCCGCCGCGCAGCCTGAACAGATGATTGAAGCTCCGATACCATCTCAAGTAGGCGCGCCGCGCGGCCTTGAGCGCGGAGTCGTCGGTCTCGCCGACGACGATGAACCTGCCGATCCCGATCTTCGGCAACGCAGCCGCCGCTCCGCGCATCTCGCGCCAGATCCCGCGATAGCGCGCGGTAAAGCCGCGCGTTTTTTGCGCTGAGTCGAGGCTCACGATATTAAGGCCACGCCGCGCCGCACGCTCGGCGCTTTCCTCGGAGTGGACGCCGTACCACACAGGCGGGTGGGGCTTTTGCAGCGGCTCGAGCTCCATCGGAACGTTGTCGAAGGAGAAAAACTCGCCGTGGAAATCCAGCGTCGTTTGCGACAGGCCGCGCAAAACCACGTCGAGCGCCTCCGCATAGATACGCTCCGCCTCGGCGGGTTTCCGCCCGTAGAGCGCGGTCTCGATCGGCGATGCGCCCCGGCCGAAGCCGATTTCGAGCCGGCCGCCGCTCATCTGATCGAGCATGCAGATCTCTTCGATCAATCTGAGCGGATGATGGAGCGGGAGCGCGTAGACCAGCGGCCCGAAGCGCAGCCGCCGCGTGCGCTCGGCGACGGCGGCCAGAAACACGCTCGGCGACGGCGCCATGCCGAGCGGCGTCGAGTGATGCTCCGCGAGATGGTAGGCGTAAAAACCCGCGCGGTCATAAACCTCGACGAGATTGAGCCGCGCCGTGTAAAAATCTTTCAGCGGCGCGTCGCTGCGATCGAGATGGTCGAATACGCCGAATTCCATGCGGGGTTCCGAATCAGAGGGGATGCTATACGATACGGCGACCTCGATACAAGCCGGCATGACGCGGAGCGGTTTACTCGCCTCAAGGAAATTCTTCCGTCGAATCCTGAATTTTCCCTGCTCATCGGGTCGCTGCGCGGTTGTATGCTTTTAGTGGGGGGGCGGCACACGCGGCGGCAACGCAGTCCGTCGTGAAAATTATTATGAAGATCTTAAAAGAAGAGAAGGGCAAAATCGGTTGGATATTATTGTGGGCGATGGGAGTGCCGATCCCCGTGCTGATTATTCTATTTCTGCTCCGCGGCTGCACGTGATCGAGATCGCGCCGCCGCGTTCCTCACCGTAACCTAAAGCACCTACCCAAGGTGTTTGGTTCGGCGGATCAGCCGGGGAGTTTTTTTCCACCGTCCCCAGGCCACAATCGCCATGGCGATCAAGAGACCGATCGCTATCGCCGGGCTGCCGCCGATGATAAAGAGATGCGTGACAATCGAGCCGATCATCGTGGCAATGAGCAGGAGCGCGCCGATGCCGGCGGTGGCGGGAATCAAAAGGAGAATCGCCGAGACGACTTCGACCAGGCCGGTCAGATAGCGAAACCACTGCCCGAGACCGATCGTCTCGAACCCCTCCACCGCCTGCGGATCGCCCAATAGTTTTGGATACCCCGCCGTGAAAAACATGGCGGCGCCGAAAGTTGAAGAATCCAAAGCGCTGCGTTCATATTTTTCCGCTCCAAAAAAAAATTCTCCGGCGGCGTCAGACCGCGACCCCTTCGACGATCGATATGTGCGTCCCCGTTCCGACGACACCGGTCAGTTTGAATCCGGCGGCCTCGTAAAGCTTTTGAAATTCCTCCCGCGTGCGCTCGCGGCCGCCCGGCGTCAGCACGAGCATTTCGAGATCGAGAAGCCGGCCGAATGTAGATTCGCCGCCGGTTCCAATCACGACTTCCGCCAGCAGGAGTTTTCCTCCCCGCCGCATGGCGCCGTGGCATTTGCGCAAGATGCGGATCGAGCGCTCGTCGTCCCAGTCGTGGATGATGTGCTTCAGGATATAGGCGTCGCCGCCCGGCGGCACGGCGGCGAAAAAATCCCCGCCCACGATCTCGCACCGGCTTCTCACACCCTGTTCGGTCAGAAGCTTCTGCGCGCCTTCGAGCGCGTGCGGCATCTCGAACAGGACGCCGCGCATCTCTCGATTAGCCTTGAGGATCGCCGCCAGCAAGTAGCCATGTCCGCCTCCGACATCGACCAACTTTCCGATGCCTGAGAAATCGTAGGCGCCCACGACCGCCGAGTTCTCGATCAGGCTTATGGAAGTCATCGCTTCATTGAACGTCACCGCCGCCTGAGGCTCGGCGGCGACGAAGTCGAAAACTGCTTTGCCGAAGACGAGATCGAAAGCCGCCTTGCCGCTCTTGACGCTGTCAGCAAGGTGCCCCCAAGGCCGCCAGGTCATTTCATGTCCGAGAAGCCGTGCGTATCCGCGCACCGAGCCCGGTATGTCGCTTTGAAGATATTTGCCGAGGTCGGTCAAGGCGAAAGAGCGGTTCGCGCCCTCGATCAATAACTTCATGCCCGCCAGAGCGCGCAGCAGACGGTAAACGCCGTCTTCCGATGCGCCGGCTTTCGCGGCGATCTCGGCGCAGGGTCGCGCGCCGTCTTTCAATAAATCCGCGATTCCCAGCTCGGCCGCGGCCACGACGGCTTGCGACGCCCATTTTCCCGCGACGATGTCGAGGAGCGTGGAAGACATGGAAGACGAGTTTGTGTGTTCCGCCATTGTGTTATTCCTTTCGAATTCTTTGTCGCTTCAAAGTACCACGCGATCGTTCGCTCTCCAAGCGCGCGCCGGCGGCCGTTGACTTCTCTTCGGCCCGAATCTAACCTTGTTGTCATGACAAGAATAAAGAGCTTCTGCCGATTGTCCACCGTTTTACTTCTTTTCGGCGCCGCCTCCTGCCAGGTGGCGGGTCAGGTGCAGTCGGGAAGACAGGCGCTTCTCCTACGGAACGATCCCGAGGAGGCGCTCAGCCATCTCCAACGGGCGGCCGAGAGCGATCCCAACTATGCGATGCAAGTCGGGCCGTTTCGCGAGGGGGTATGGACGTACATCGGCCGCGCCCACTATCAGGCGGGACGGTTGCCGGAGGCGCGCAAGTCTCTGGAGCGTGCGCTGGCGCAGGACCGAGACGATCATCTGGCAAGAATCTATCTCGGTCTGACTCTCGCGAAGAGCGGCGACCGTGCGACCGGGCATCAGGAGATGCAACGCGGCATGAAAGGACTCTACGACTGGCTCGAATATATTTCCCACCACAACTACTATGGGCGCTACTGGGATCCCAACCGCGAGGTTCGAGCGCAAATCGAGAAATACCTCGCGATGATTGCCGGCAAAGAGTTCGACTGGCAGAAGCTCATCGCCAGCGCCGAGTGGTTGGGGAAGAGGATGGAGGACGAAGTCGATTTCGCCCGGCAGGATGAGCAATGGAACCTGCGCGAGCGCCCGTTTCCCGGCAGGGGAGTATCCGTGGGGTTTGGATTTTAAAAGCGCTCCCTCATGCTCAGCCGCGGACGATGGTTTTCTGACGAACCGAAACTGTCCGCGCGCGAAGCGGCTCCCCTTTTTCTTCCCCTCGTTTCACAGTATCCTGGTTCCCGGAAAAATGTCCGTCGATGTTAAAATCATTCCCGGCAAGCTGCCGCCGTTCTGGGACCGGGGCGTTCTGTTCTTTTGCAACATTCATTCGATCTTTTACGAGAACCAAGAAGAGGCGAGCGACCTCATGCGGCAAATCTCCGGCGCCCAGTCCTACGGCGGGCGGGTGATGTCCATTCTAAACCTGCTCTTTCATCGCGGGCCGAACAGGATCCTGCTCGAAGCGCCCCCGGAAGCGAGCTTGTTGGACTATCTTTCCGGCGACCTCCGCCTTTCTCTTCCCGGTTTCGACGTCTTGGATCACCGCGGCTACCGAGAGCTGGTTGCGAAGGGCGCATCGGGGATCGATCCTGCCATCGAGGAGTTGAGGCGCCAGCCGGCAGCGTGGGTGGACGGCTACGTCACGGATGCCGTTCTCGTCCAGGTGGCAGACAAAATACAAAAACGGACGATCAGCACGTTGGCCGGAAGCAAGAACGGAAACAACAAGTATCTTCTCTATCGGCATCAGGTCGAGAAACAATTGCCGACGTTCGACACGCTGTTGGCGTCCGAGCCGGGCGAGCTTTCTTCGTGTCTCAAGAGCCTGCGCGAGCTGGGATACGCGAAGGCGGTCGTCAAAGCCCAGATCGGCGCCTCGGGCTACGGCATGGTCAAGCTGGAGACCCAAGAGCCGCGGCTGGATTGCGTGCCGGACTATTTATTTTTCGAAGGCCCGTGCATGGTGCAAGGCTGGCTGGATCAGGAGACGCCGGGAGTCGAGCGCATCGGCTCGCCGAGCGTGCAGATGTTTTTGAACGACGACACGGTTTACCTGTACGACTGGACCGAGCAGGTTCTCAGCCGCGAGAGCGTCCACGAGGGCAACATATCGCCGCCGCCCTATATTTCCGAGCACCCGGAGCTGGAGGAAGTGCTTTTCCGCCAGGCGGGAATCGCCGGCGAGTGGCTCCACGCGCAAGGATATCGCGGCACGGCCAGCGCCGACTTTCTCGTGATCGGAAGGGAAGGAAAAACGAAAACGATCGTTTGCGAGATCAACGCGCGGATCACGGGCGCGACTTACCCGTCTGTGCTGGCGCGGCATTTCATGCCCGAGGGATGCTGGAGCATGAGAAACATCCAGTTCCGCGGCTCGCTCGACGGCAGCCGGCTTCTCGCGCTCATGGATCGCGCGGCGGTGCTTTATCGCCCAGGCAAAGACAAAGGAATTCTGCCGTTCAACTTCAACACTGACGCCGAAGGAAAAATCATCAAAGGACAATTTCTCTCCCTCGGAGAAAATCACGAAGAGTGTGCGGAGCTTCTGGTTCAGGCTTGGGCCGAGCTCCCGGTGGAGTGGGGCTATGACCGAGACTAGCGGCCAGAGCGAAGTCTTGAGGCAGCGTCTGATCGAGCTGACGCGCGATCTGATTCTGATTCCAAGCACCCGCGATCGGCCGGAGGAGATCGAGCGCTGCCTGGAGGTCGTCATCAATCACGCGGACCTGCCGGACGCGGTGGAAGTGCGCCGCTTTCGCGAACAGGGCAGTCCCTCGGTCGTGATCTTGCCGCGCAATATCGAAATACCGGAGGTCATGCTCTTCGCTCATCTCGACGTGGTCGCGCGCCCGGAGGGCACGGAGTATCGCTCGACGGTCACCGACGGGCGGATCTACGGGCCGGGAAGCGGCGACATGAAAGGAGAGCTGGCGATCCTGCTGGAAATTTTTCGCGATTTTCACGGGCGCCGGCCGGGAATATCGCTCGGCATCGCGGTGACCTCCGATGAAGAAACCGGCGGCGCCCACGGCACGCGCTTTCTTTTCGAAAAGGCCGGCATCCGCTGCGGGGTCGCGATCATACCCGACTCGGGAACGCTGAACGAGATCGCCGTCGAAGAAAAGGGAATTCTTCACTTGAAGCTCCAGGCGAGCGGATCCTCCGGCCACGCGTCGCGGCCATGGCTTGCGGACAATCCGATGGAGCGGATGGTCGTCGCGCTCAATCACGTAAGAAATTATTTCGAGACGCTGCGCGACGGCGACGAGCATTGGCATCCGACCTGCGCGATCACGATGCTGCACACGGAGAACCGCGTCTCCAACCGGATACCGTCGTTCGCCGAAGCGGTTTGCGACATCCGCTTTCCGCCGCCGTACACATCCGACCGGTTGATAGCGGCGGTCAAGCAGTTCACGGTTGGCGCGATGGTATTCGAAGTGCTCGTCTCCGCCGAGCCGATCAAGGTTTCTCCCGATCCGCTCTTTATCGCCGCGACCGAGGAGATCACCGGCAAGCCGGTCACGCTTATCCGCGAGCACGGCGGCAGCGACGCGCGCTTTATCTGCCGCTACGGCATACCGATCATCATGTCGCGGCCGTTCGTGGGTAACCTCCACGCGGAGAACGAGTGGATCGATATCGCCTCGATGGAGACGCTCTACCGAATTTACGAGAGATATCTGGAGAAAAAATTTACATGAGCTTGAAAGGGGGAACGATGAAGACTTCTTACATTTTAACTGGCGCGCTTGCGGCTCTTATTCTCGTCGCAGGGATCTCGCGTCTCGATGCGCAGGTCGGTACGTCGGGTAAGCCCGTCAATATCCGCGGTAAAATCACCGCCGTCAGAGGCGACGATCTTTCGGTCGCCGCGCCGAACGGCGAGACGCACGTCAAACTTTCCGATAAGACGGTTATCCGGCAGGAGGTCGCGATCAAGTTGTCGGACATCGCTCCGGGGATGTACCTCGGCACCACGGCGGAAAAACAGCCGGATGGAACATTTCGCGCCACCGAGGTTCACGTTTTTTCCGTGGACCAGCGCGGCACGGGCGAGGGCCATCGGCCGATGGATGCTCCTAATACGACGATGACCAACGCCAACGTCGAGAAGGTGGAAGACGTCGCGGTCAAGGACGTGAAGGGACGAGTCATGGCGCTCAAGTATAAAGACGGCGAGGTGAAGGTGTTCGTGCCGCCGGACGTTCCCATGGTGAAGCGTGTGATCGGGAGCCGCGAAGCGCTGAAGCCCGGAGCCGAGGTTTCCGTGACGGCTGTCCAAGGCGCGGACGGGACGATGACGGCGACGCAAATTACGGTGCGCGCAGGCCGGTGAAAAATTCCAGAGAGCCGCAGCTGCCGGAGGCTGAAGTAAGCGCGGGTTATGCGAAGGCCTCGCGCACGAAAAGACTTTCGAGCGGCAGCTCCTTTTTCATCAAGCCCTGCTCGATCTGGTAGCGGTTCAATGCCTTCATCGTTCTCTTTTCCGTCTCGCCAAGAACGTAGGCGTATGGGTCTTCTCCCAGGAGATCGCGTTCCTTGGCGTAGCCGGCGGCCTCTTCGGGCTTCATATATTTCGGTGCCAGCTTCATAGCCTCCCGAAACCCCTCGATGAGCTTGGCAGGCAGGTCGGGATATTTCTCCGCGGTTTCCTGTTTCATCGTCATCAGATGAATGATCGGATAGATCCGCGTGCGCTTCACCCAGCGGACGATCTCTTCCGTGTCGTCGAACAGCGGCTTCACGCCGGGAAATTGTCCCATCTCGCCGGGAACCGATCCGCCGCCGAAGAGGCCGAGATAGCCGGAGTCTCCGGGGACGAACGCCGCGCCGAGCGTTCCTTTGCTCACCAGATCCGCGAGCTGGGACTTTTCTTGTCCGAAAGGTGGCGGGGGATCGAGTCTTTCGACTTTCACGGGCAATTCATTGCCGATATAGACTTCACGTCCCGAGACGAACCAGTCCACGTCGGTGGTTTTGATGTCGTATTCGTCCAGGAGAAAGCCCCGCGCCCAGGCGACTGCCGTCGCGCCGTAGCGAAAGGCGCCGACCTTTTTTCCCTTCAGCTCGCTCGGATGCTTCAACTTGCCTTCGCAGTAGAAGATGTTGCGCTGGCGCGGCCCGCGCTGGAAAAAGACCGGCAGCGCGATGAAGCGTTTGCCCTTCTCCTTCGCTCTCAAAAAAGTCGCCGTGGACATCTCGCACAGGTCGAATTCGCCTTGAATGAAGCGGTAGTGAAACTCGCCCGGCGAATACTTGCCGATGTGCTCGATCTCATAGCCGTCGATCTGAACCAAGCCGTCGACGAGCGCTTGATTTCGCGGCTCGGCCGGAGAGCCGAACGTGATGCGTGGTTTTTGTGTCATGTAAACCTCCGAGAATGATTTTGAGGCGCCACAAGATTAACGCAGCTTTCGTTCAGAAGTAAAGACGTTGATGAACTGCCTCGGGGAAGAAGGGAAGGCTTCTCGTCGATCGGATCACTTGCCGGTGGGTAACTCCGCCTCAAAAGGCCTCTCTCTCCGAAAACGGCTGACGCCCAGGATGCTGAACCCGATGACATGCCCGCAATCGTCCACGCGTTCCATGAGCGCGTCATTCGCGGTCTCACGCATGTATCCGGGAGCATCGCTGAACTGCACCTCCAGGAAATCTCCCTCGGGATCGAACCAGACCTTTACTTTTTCGGCCATACAATTTCTCCGCCTTTTATTGTGTCAGTTAAATATGCGGTGACGATGAAAGCGTCACCAAACAGGTACTTTACCACGACACATAGCCATTTCCCAGTAAACTCTTTCCGAGATCGCGCTCGTCGCCGGGCCTTTCGGCGCGCTCAACAATTGTTAGCGCTTGCTGCTGACTCCGTTGCGAGCAACAGGCAAGAATGGCATACTAACAGCATGTCAAAAATGGAAAAACTCAAGTCGGAAATCGAGAGCCTTCCTAAGGAAGAGTTTACCGAACTCGTCCGGTGGTTATCCGAAAAGGAGTGGGAGAGTTGGGACAAGGAGATCGAAGCTGACTCTGCGACTGGAAAGCTTGATTTCCTGGTGCGCGAGGCGCTCGATGAGAAAGCCAAGAAAACTCTCAAGGACCTGTGAAGCATCGCACAACGGCCCGTTTCTGGGCTTGCTTTGCGCGTCTTCCACAAGCTGTCCAGAGAGTGGCCCGCCGGAACTTTGACCTTCTAAAAGAAAATCCCAGACATCATTCGCTGCATTTCAAAAAAGTTGGCAACTTATGGTCAGTGAGAGCTGGACCTCATCACCGGGCGCTGGCAGTTGAGGATGGGGCGGATTTCATTTGGGTTTGGATCGGTCCTCATGATGAGTATGAACGAATCATCAAGCAACAGGGCTGACTTTACACGTTGAGATCGATCGCGCATCACGACTTACCCCTTCAGCAGCTTCAATTTATTCTTCGCGCTCTTGCCGATCTTCGTCCGCGGGGACTTGGCCGCGACGTGCTCCAGCAAGCCTTTTCCCAGGTCCCGCTCGTCGCCGGGACGTTTGGCGGAAACGGCTTCTATTCTTGCCCTTGAGATGATAAGCCACGGTAGGGGAAACCATGGAAAGAAATTCCCGGGGACATATAGCTGTCTATACCCGTTGCTTGGTTCTGTGCCTTTTCACTGTTCTTCTGGCAGCGTTGCTCGCGTCTTGTACACTATCCAGACGAAAAGATCTCGATATAACATACTTCGATCGGCAACTCTCGGTACCTGCAGTGCAGAACCTTACGATTCACTTTGAGGAATCGGTTCCGGGAAAGCCATTCAAAGAAACGGTTTGGGATAATATTTCTGGACCTTTTTGGGATGTAGAAGAATCAAAGCAGATTGGATTCACTCAGAATTACAAGCCGCAATTTTTTGCAATTCCTCCGATACTCCTTCCCGCTGCTGCTCAGTCGGGGGTGCCTCTGATCGACACCAGAATTCTAATACCTTTTGGGAACGTTCTTTCGACCATGTTCGACTCAGCGGCACGGAAGAACCTTCCAGCTTTCAGAATTTGCTTCGAGTATAGCTGCGTCAACAAATCGACTACTTCCGATATTCTCAAAATAAAAATCGAGAATTTTCTTGTTTGGGAATCACCGCTCAATCACCTCAACCTATACGTGAAGGGGAGAAGCAGCCATGTTCTCAACGGAAGAACACACAAAGAATATCCATTCGAGAAATCAATGCTATTGCAACGCCTCGGTAGTGTTCTGAGTACCCACAACAGGTTCATGGTCGAAATGAACCGACTTTCAAATCAATTCGCTGAAGAGCTGACGGCAGAAATTCTCGATAAAGGGTTATAGAAACAGGCAAGACAAGACGCTTTACCAATTCAGCAGCTTCAATTTATTCTTCGCGCTCTTTCCGATCTTCGTCCGCGGGACGCGGGTGACGAGGTGCTCCAGCAAGCCTTTTCCCAGGTCCCGCTCGTCGCCGGGACGTTCGGCGAAGGTAAAGCCGAGAGAAAAGATATCTTCGGGTTCGAGCTTTTTTTCTTTCTTGAGCGATTCGAGAAGAGGGAAGGCGGAGTTTCGATAGACGTCGATGAGCAACTCAACGGCCGGTTGCGGCCGCTGCGGGTGGGCTTTAAGCTGCGACAGGGCGAGTAGAAATTTATGCTCGGGCTTGAATTCGGAGAACTCTTTCAGCGGCGTTAAGAAGGGGACGGCTTCTTTATACTTCTTGGCCTTAAAGAGCCGGGTGCCTTCGGCTGCAAGACGCTCGTAAATAAAATCTCCGTCGGCTTTCTTGAGCACGTGCATGAAGGAATTCTGAATCCGGTCTTCGGCTGTAATCGTCGCTTGCAGCCGCTTCCAGAACGCATCCAAATTATCCTGCCGCCATTTTCCCTCGTAGGACGGCAACAGCTCGGCGATGCTCCACGCCTTGCTCGGGTCTTCGCACGCCAGCAGCTCTTTGATCAACGCCGTACGCGCATCCGGAATCTTGTGCAAAGAGTAAGCGGCGATGTCGCGCCGCCGGTAATCGGGATCGCCCAGTTGGTCGATCAGCGTGCGCACGGTCGCTGGCGTGCCGACATCTCCCATCTTGCGCAGCGCGAATTGCTGCACGGCGCCATGAGGACTTCCCATCAGGCGCGAAAGCGTCGCGCGGGAGTCTTCCGGAAGATCGTGCGCGTCGAGCAATTCCAGCGCCAGACGCGAAACTTCGGAGAATTCCGTTTCTTCGATCACAGAGAAAAGCTTCGCGTACTCGTCCTTGCGTAAATCTTCTTTCCCCAGGCAATGGAACAAAGCGGCGAGAGCATGAGAGCGGAGAGCCGGATGATGCTCGCGCCCGACAAAACCAAAGAGCCATTTGCGAGCCTGCGGACGGCCGAGCTGCCCCATCAGCCTAAGCGCGGAGACCACCGCGGGCCGCTGCTGCTTCGCGTCGAGTTTCGCCGCGAATCTCTCGACTTCCCCGTAGAGCAGCTCCTGCTCCTTCGTCTCCATCTCACGGACCCACGGAGTCATCAAGTCACAAATGGTTTTGTTGAATTCGTCGGTCCCGGCGACGAGCATTTGCAGCAACGCCTTCAAGGCCGCTTTCCCGCGAATCGCGCACAGAACCCGAGCCGCGTTCAGGTGCCACGCGCGCGATGCGGCCGGCACAGATTGAAACAGCGGTTGCAGCGCCGTATCGCCGGTCCGGCTCAGCAACCGTACCGTGCGCTCTTGTATCTCTTTCTCGGGGTCGTCGAGAAATCGCGCCAGCAGGGAAGCGGCAGCCTTGGGTTGGACTTCTTCAAAGTATCGGAAGGCAAAGTCTTTCAACACTGGATTGGGCTGATCCAAGATTGCGGCGACGGATTTAACGATCTGGGCGCTTTCCAGCTTGAGAGCGGTCAACACCAGCAGCGCGGCGCAGCGCTGTTCGACGGTGCCCTTTTCGATGAGACGCAGCAGTCGTGTCAGTATGTCGTCCATTAGATCTTTTACCGACGTCAGCCCGGTTTCATACCGTCGCCTTCATCCTTTAAGACGCTGTCGTTCGTGCCTTATCTCCGCACGGTGCGAGTGTCAATGTTGCAATCGAATTCCACTTTAGCGCCGAACGTTCTCAAGTTATCGAGCGACTGCCAGCAAAGTGTAAAAAGTTCCCCGTTATGGTATCGGCGCAGGAAGAAATTACACCGTTTCTCAGAGTGCACTCAAAAAAGCTTGTCTTTTCAGGCCTGGCACCCCGATTGCTGTATGGGTTGGTGTAAGGGAAGAATATATGAAATTTCGAGTCTATGTCCTGGCTTTCCTTTTATCGTTGGCCGCGCCGCTGATGGCGGAAGAGCGCGAGACTTTCGATATGAAGCAGCAGCCGAAGGTTCAGAAGCACAACGCTTCCGATCCCCAGAGATACATTTTCCGCGATTACCTTGTTGATCATAAGACCGCTGCCCGGAGGGACGAAGTCCAACCCGGAAATTGGGTAGCGCAGCCGGCGTCCACCCGGCATCAAGAATACAAGCCGCTGAATCCTTTCATTATTTCCTGGTAAGTCATTTTTAACCTGCGCTGCGCCCGCCCGCAAAATTAAAGCAAAGCTTCACGTCATTTCCGTGAAGGCGGCAATCGTGCCTCAGCTATGCTGGATTCCCTCCCGCTTCCGCGGGAGTGGCAAGCTTCGCTGATCTCCGCTCCCGGCGTCTGAATCTTAGCTATCAGGGGAATGTGGTCGGACGCAACCCGGGTGAGGGGCGTGCGCAAGCACGACACGTCGACGAGCGCCGACGACGGCGAGACCCAGATGCGATCGAGGCCGAAAAGGGGAAACGGAGAGGGGAAAGTTTTCATGAGCTTGTTTTTACCGAAGCGCGCTTCCAGCCAGCGCAGCGGGCGGCCGCGGGGCAGCCATTCATTGATATCGCTCAAAAGAATGACCATTCTCGTCCGCTCGACCGACAGCGCGTCCAAAAGCCTAGCGACCTGGAACCTCCGGTCCGACGGCCGGAGTCCGAGGTGCGTGACGATGACGCGCACGGCTTCGCCGCCGATTTCGAGATCGGCGTCGATCGCGCCGCGCGGCTCCCGGCCCGGCATGGTGAGGTCTAGACGCTCGACGTTGAGAATTTTGAATTTCGTGAGAAGAACGTTGCCGTACTCGCCGTTTCTCCGCATCAAGAATCTCCCCGGCACCGCCTGCAGCCCGCAGCACGCGGCTAGTGTAGTGCCTCTTAAATTAAGGCACTTATCCTTCAAGCTTTCTCTATTCA
>CAYOJC010000124.1:0-12861 GCA_964404195.1 uncultured Syntrophobacteraceae bacterium | reverse complement strand
GTTTCGCCTGTCGAACTTAGGACAAGGTGTCAACAGCGTGAGACACTACACTAGCTAACGCGCGGAGCGGTATGCTCGCTTCGAGTTGGAAGAGAAGAAGTAAAAACATTCGGCGCGGCGAGGGGCGATAAAATAATTGTAGCGTGCGCGCCTTTGTGCTAGGAATAATTTAGATCCATGGAGCATTCCCGGTTCGTCCACCTTCATTGCCACACGCAGTACAGCCTCCTAGACGGTGCCAATAAAGTCGAAGCGCTCGTCGAGTGGGTGCGCGAGCTGAAGCAGCCCGCGCTCGCGATGACCGATCACGGCAACATGTTCGGCGCGATCGAGTTTTACCGCGAGGCGTCCAAGCACGGCATCAAGCCCATCATCGGCTGCGAGATTTACGTCGCGCCAGCGAGCCGCTTCGAGCGCAAGGGCGTGGACAAGGGAAACAAAGAGTACAACAACCACCTGATTTTGCTCGCGATGAACCTGGAGGGCTACAAAAATCTCTGCAAGCTCGTGACCGCGGGCTTCATGGAAGGCTTTTATTACAAGCCGCGCATCGACAAGGAGATCCTGCAAGAGCACAACCGCGGCCTCATTGCGCTCTCCGCCTGTTTGCAGGGAGAGGTATCCTTCGCGCTCTCGGCCGGCAACTTCGAGAAGGCCAAGGCCGCCGCGGAGAGCTACGCCTCGATTTTCGGAGACCGGTATTACCTCGAAATACAAGACAACAAGCTGCCACAGCAGGAAACCGTCAACCGGTTGATCGTGGAACTAGGCAAAGAGTTGTCGCTGCCGGTGGTCGCGACCAACGACTGCCACTACCGCGAGCGCGCCGACGCCGCGGCGCATGACGTGCTGCTCTGCGTCCAGACCGGGAAGACCGTCCAGGACGAAAACCGGCTCAAGATGCACACCGACGAGCTGTTCGTGAAATCCGCCGACCTGATGAGGCAGGGCTTCGACTACTGCCCCGAGGCCGTGGAGCGGACGCTCGAGGTCGCCGACCGCTGCAATCTGGAGCTGCAATTCGGCCACTATCATTTTCCTCAATTCAGCGCTCCGAAAGAGGTCAGCCTGGACGATTATCTGGACGAGCTGGCGCGGAAGGGACTGGCGGAGCGATTGGCGAATTTCGGCTTGAGCGCGCCGGAGGAGCATGAAAAAAGGATCAAGCTCTACAATGAGCGGCTCGATTACGAGCTCCGCGTCATCAAGGGCATGCAGTTTTCCGGCTACTTTTTGATCGTCGCCGACTTTATCAACTACGCCAAAGACAACGGCATCCCGGTCGGGCCGGGGCGCGGTTCGGCCGCCGGCAGTCTCGTGGCCTACGCGCTCAAGATCACCGACCTCGATCCGATCCGCCACGGACTTTTGTTCGAGCGCTTTCTCAATCCCGAGCGGCGCTCGATGCCCGATATCGACGTGGACTTCTGCATCCGCGGGCGCGACCAGGTGATCCGCTACGTGAAAGAAAAGTACGGCGCCGACAAAGTGGCGCAAATCGCGACCTTCGGAACTCTCAAGGCCAAGGCGGCGATCAAAGACGTGGGCCGCGCGCTGGGATTTTCGTTCGCCGAAGCGGACGCTATCGCCAAACTCATTCCGGCCCCCAAGCAAGGATTCGATCATTCGCTGGCGGAGTCCATTAAAATGGAGCCGCGCCTCGCGGCGCTCATCAAGAGCGACCCGCGGGTCAAGACCCTGATCGACCACGCGATGCGCCTGGAAGGTCTTACGCGCCACTCCTCGACGCACGCGGCGGGCGTGGTCTTGTCCAATCTTCCGCTCGTCGAGTATCTGCCGCTCTACCTCGATAAAGAAGGCGGCATCGTCACCCAGTTCGACATGTCGAGCGTCGAGAAGATCGGGCTCATCAAGTTCGACTTCCTCGGCCTCAAGACCCTCACGCTGCTCGCCGACTGTCTCAAGCTCATTCAAAAGAGCCGCGATGTGACGATCGATCTCAACAACCTGCCGCTCGACGATAAGAAAACTTACCGGCTGCTCTGCTCGGGCAATACGACCGGCGTATTCCAGCTCGAGAGCACGGGCATCCGGGAGATGACGGTCAAGATCAAGCCGAATTGCTTCGAAGACCTGGTCGCCATTCTCGCCCTGTTTCGTCCCGGCCCGCTCGACAGCGGCATGACCGAGCAGTACATTCAGCGGAAGCACGGGCGGGAGCAAATCAAGTATCTGCACCGGCTGCTGGAGACGATTCTAAAAGACACGTACGGCGTTATCGTCTATCAGGAACAGGTCATGCAGATCGCGCAGGTGCTCGCGGGCTACAGCATGGGAGAAGCCGATATCCTGCGCCGCGCGATGGGGAAGAAAGACCCGGAGGAGATGGCGAGCCAGCGGGAGCGCTTCGTCGAAGGCGCGAAGAAAAACAAGATCGATCAAAACAGGGCGACCGAGATCTTCGATCAGATGGAGACCTTCGCCCGCTACGGCTTCAACAAGTCGCATTCGGCCGCGTACGCGCTGATCTCCTACCAGACCGCGTATCTCAAGGCGCACTATCCCGTCGAGTTCATGGCCGCCGTGTTGACCTCCGAGACGGGAGACACGGACAAGGTGATCAAGAACCTGGCCGAATGCCGCGAGAAAGGCATCGAGGTCCTCCCGCCGGACATCAACGAGAGCTACGCGGATTTTGCGGCGCTAGGGGAAAAAATCCGGTTCGGATTGGCGGCGGTCAAGAACGTTGGCGAAAAGGCGGTGGAGATCATTCTTCAGAGCCGCGAGCAGGAAGGTGGATTTAAATCTATTTTCGATTTCTGCCGCCGCGTGGAAATGACCGCCGTCAACAAGAGGGTGCTGGAGAGCCTCATCAAGTGCGGCGCCTTCGACTCGACCACGATCTCCCGCGCCCGCATGCTGGCCGCGCTCGACGACGCGATGCGGGCGGGGCAGTCGTATCAGAAAAATCGCGAGAGCAATCAGATCGATCTGTTCGGCCTGTCGGCCTCCGGATTCATGTCTTCGGGCGCGGGAATCGGCGGCAACGGCGGGTACGACGTCTATCCCGAAGTTGAAGAGTGGTCGGCCCAGCAGCAGCTCGCCTTCGAAAAGGAATCGGTGGGCTTCTACATCACGGGGCACCCGCTCGACAAATATGAAGGACGGCTTGCCAGGCTCACGTCAGGTTCGATAGCGGAGCTGAGGGAACGCCCGGTCTCCGGCGAGATGAAAGCGGGCGGCGTGGTCACCGCCATGCGTCTGAGAAATACCAAAAAGGGCGAGCGCTACGCGAGCTTTCAATTGGAAGACAAGACCGGCTTTATCGAGGTGATCGTCTGGCCGGACACGTATCGCCGCTGCATGGAGATTTTGGTCCTGGACGACCCGATTCTCGTCTCCGGAAAGATGGACGTTGGAGAAGAGCGGGCGCAGATCATCGCCAACAACGTTGTCCCGTTGGAGCAGGCGTCGCGCCAGTTGCCGCCGTCGGCCGCGATCGAGCGGAGAAAAAAGGAAAACGGCCAGCGGATTCACTTCTACGTCGCGAGCCCCGACGTTACGTCGGAGGAGTTCGTCCGGCTTCACGATACGCTCAGGAGATATCCCGGCTCTTGCGCCGTCTCTCTCCATCTCAAGAAGCCCGACAAAAGCGAAACCGTCATCGAGCTACCGGACGATCTGCGCGTGGCTTCCAACCCGGAGCTGCTGCAGACGGTGGAGCAGCTCTTCGGCAGCCGAGTCACCGTTTCGCCGTCGCCATTTTGAAGCGCATTTACCCTCAGCTACGTGGAGTTCGCGAGCGCGTCCTGCTGGTCGGGGCGGTGCTGCCTTCTCACAACTCCGCGAGTCCACTGGACGACAACCTCGATGAGTTGGAAAAGCTCGCGGAGAGCGCGGGCGCCGAGGTCGTCGGCCGGTTCACGCAGCAGTTGAAGAGCGTCAGTCCCGCGACCCTCATCGGAAAGGGCAAAGTGGAAGAGATCCGGGCGTATGTAAAAGACGCCAAGCCGGATCTGGTTGTCTTCGACGAGGACCTTACTCCGGCGCAGCAGCGCAATCTGGAATCGGCGTTCGAGCTTCGCGTCATCGACCGCAGCCAGTTGATCCTCGATATCTTCGCGCAGAGAGCGCGCAGCAACGAGGGCAAGCTTCAGGTCGAGCTGGCGCAGCTCGAATACATGCGCCCGCGTCTCACGCGGCAATGGACGCATCTCTCGCGCTTGGGCGGCGGCATCGGGACGCGCGGACCCGGCGAGACCCAGCTCGAAGTCGATCGCCGGCGCGTGCGGGAGCGGATCGCCATGCTCAAGCGCCGCCTCAAGACCGTGGAGCGGACCCGCTTCATCCAGCGCCGCGAGCGGCTCGAAGTTCCCTACGCTACCGTCGCTTTAGTCGGGTACACGAACTCCGGCAAATCGACCCTGATGAACGCGCTCACGCGCGCGGGCGTCGCGGTCGAGGACAAGCTGTTCGCCACGCTCGATCCCACGATCCGCTCGCTCAGGCTTCCCGGCGGCGACAAAGTGATGCTGGCGGACACGGTCGGATTCATCAACAAGATTCCCCATTCGCTGATCGAGGCTTTCAAGAGCACGCTGGAGGAAGTCCGGTGCGCCGATCTGCTGCTCCACCTCGTCGATGTGACGCACCCACTCTACGAGCAGCAGACCGAAGTCGTCGAAACGGTGCTGAGAGATATCGGCGCGGGCGATACGCCTTACATCATGGTGCCGAACAAAATCGATCTCGTCCCTGGAACCGGCTTCAACCCCGCTATCCGCAACGGCGCGCGAGAGCTGTGCCCGATCTCGGCGTTGACGGGAAAAGGAATCGACAAGCTGCTTCAAGCGATCGAGAAGACGCTGGATCGGGGGAAGGAGCGAAGCGCGTTCTCTTTCGCTCCGTCTCAAGGCGCGCTGCTCGCCCTGCTCAGGCGCCACGGCCGGATTCTCGACGAAACCTACGAAGACGACAAAATCCGCGTGACGGCGCTTCTCAGTCCGAAGCTCGCGGGCCAGATAAAAAAATTGCTGGCGGAAAGCCGCGCCGCCGAAAGTTAATCCGCACCCCTATGCTGAACCTGCCTAATTTTCTCACGCTGATCCGCATTGTGTTGATTCCTTTTTTTTTGGTCCTGCTCGCCTCGCAGCTCTATTTCGACGCGCTCCTGGTTTTCATTCTCGGCGGCGTGACCGATGCGTTGGACGGATTTATCGCGCGCCGGATGAATCAAAAGACCTCGCTCGGCGCGATTCTCGACCCGGTGGCCGATAAGCTGTTGCTCATGAGCTCCTTCATCATGCTCGGGATGATGGGCGGCCTCCCGCTGTGGCTGGTGGTCCTGGTCGTCAGCCGGGACACTGTGATTTTAGTCGGTTACGTAGCGATTTCTTTTTTGCTTGACGAGCGGCTGGAAGTGCAGCCCACGATCGCCGGCAAGCTCAGCACGGTTTTTCAGCTCGTCACGGTCGGTGTCGTCTTGCTCATGCTGGCAAGATCTCAGCTCCTCGAGTCATGGCTGGACGACGCGTTGGTCTATCTTACCGCGGCGGCCACGGTGATCTCCGGCGTCCAATATCTGTATCTGGGCCTGCTCCGGCTCCAGAATCGGGTTGCTTCGTGAAGTGATTAGTTGACAGTCATCGAAAAAATTGGTAGGAAAATCAGACGTTTGTAATGAAAAAAGGATGAAGGATGAGGGCTGAAAGGATGACGTGTTCATCCTTCCGCCTTTCCGCCTTCATCCTTTAATATTTATGGTTCTTCTGGGTTTAGTGTGGAAGAGTATTCACCACGAAGGACACGAAGAGCACGAAGGAAGGAAGATTTAACCGCTAAGAGTGCGAAGGATTTAGGTTTCAGATCTGTGGGGCAACCGCGCTGTGGTTACCCTTACCAGTGCTAGGAAGGGCACGAAGTCTTGGTTCACAAATATCCGAACCCTTCGTGTCCTTCGTGATCTTCGTGGTGAATGAAATCAAGGTGATAGTGACGGGTTATCCACACGGAAGCCTGAGGAGCCATATTTATAGGCACGTAGCTCAGTGGGAGAGCGCTTCCTTGACACGGAAGAGGTCGGCAGTTCAATCCTGCCCGTGCCTACCATTTCAAACAGGCGGTAGGCAATAGGCGGTAGGCGGTAGGAATTTTTTGGATCGTGGAAAAAATTCAGGTTAAACTGGCTGACGGTAAACAGGTCGAGGTTCAACCGGGTGTCTCGCTGCGTGAAGTGGCTGCTTCTCTAGGCGTCAACGGCGATATCGTCGCGGCAAAAATGGATGGGGTGGCGGTCGATCTGGAACGCACGGTCGACCGCGACTGCGCGCTCGATTGGATTCGGCTCGAGAGCGAAGAGGGGATCGACATCTTGCGCCATTCGACGGCTCATCTCATGGCCCAGGCGGTGCAGAGTCTGTTTCCCGGCACGCAGGTGACCATCGGTCCGACCATCGAGCACGGCTTCTATTACGATTTCAAGCGCGACAAGTCCTTTGCGCCCGAGGAGATCGAGCAGATCGAGAACAAAATGCGCGAGCTCGCGGCGCAGGATCAAAAGGTCAGGCGCGAGGAAATGCCGCGCGCGGCGGCGATCGAGCTGTTCCGCCGCATGGGCGAGGACTACAAAGTGGAGATCCTGCGGGAGATTCCGGAAGGCGTGGTCTCGCTCTATCGCCAGGGAGACTGGGTCGATCTTTGCCGCGGCCCGCACGTGCCGTCGACCGGAGCGATCCGCGCCTTCAAGCTCACCGGCGTCGCCGGGGCATATTGGCGCGGCAGTGAAAAGAACGAGATGCTGCAGCGGATCTACGGCACCTCCTGGCCGACTGAAGAGGCGCTGCGCAAACATCTCGCCCTGTTGGAAGAGGCGAAGAAAAGAGATCACCGCAAGCTTGGGGTGGAGCTGGATCTTTTCAGCTTTCATCCGATCGCTCCGGCGAGCCCGTTTTTTCATCCCAAGGGAGCTTTGATTTACAACGAGCTGATTTCTTACATGCGCCGGCTGTATGTCCGCTATGGCTATCAGGAAGTGATCACGCCGCAGATTTTCGACGTCGAGCTGTGGCGCCGCTCGGGCCACTACGATCATTTTCGCGACGGCATGTATTTTACCCGCATCGACGAGAGGGAATTCGGCGTAAAGCCGATGAACTGTCCGGGACATACCTATATCTACGCCTCGAAGAAGCGGTCGTATCGGGACCTTCCGCTGCGCTACGCGGATTTCGGACGCTTGCATCGCTTTGAAAAATCCGGCGTTACCGGCGGGCTGACCCGGGTGCGCTCGTTCTCGCAGGACGATGCGCATATTTTTTGCGCCCCCGACCAGATCGAGAACGAGATGAGCTGTCTTTTGAAAATGCTGCGCGAGGTCTACCGCACTTTTCAATTCACCGAGATGCAGGTCAAGCTTTCCACCCGCCCGGAGAAATACATGGGAAGCCTCGAAGTTTGGGCCCGCGCCGAAGACGCGCTGGCCCAGTCGCTCAAGAGCGAAGGTATCGAGCACAAAATCAATCCGGGCGCCGGCGCCTTTTACGGTCCCAAGATCGATTTTGAAGTGTTCGATGCTCTGCGGCGGGGCTGGCAGTTGGCGACCATCCAGCTCGACTTTTCCATGCCGGAGAGATTCGATTTGAATTATGTCGCGCCGGACGGCGGCGAAAAGAGACCGGTCATGATTCATCGGGCGCTCCTGGGCTCGATCGAGCGCTTCATGGGGATTCTCATCGAGCACTGCGCCGGCGCGTTCCCGCTGTGGCTGGCGCCGGTTCAGCTCAAGGTCTTAACCGTGACCGACGCGCAGCAAGACTATGCCCGGCAGGTCGTCGGAGAATTGCTCGCCGCCGGCTGGCGCGCGGAGTTGGACGACCGAAACGAAAAGCTTGGATATAAGATCCGGCAGGCCCAGGTGGAAAAAGTTCCCTACGCCGTGGTGATCGGGGACCGGGAGGTCCGGGATCGGACGGTCGCGCCGCGCCGGCGCGGCGGTGAAAACTTAAAGCCCGCCACTATAAAAGAGTTCATGGAAATGCTAAAAGCGGAGGTCGGGCTCAGCACGGCAGACGAACGGCGGCCCGCATGACATCTGTTTTGACCAAGGAGGTGGCTTATAGCTAGTACGAGTAGAGAAGCAAGAATCAATCATCAGATCCGCGCCCGTGAGGTTCGGGTGATCGGCGTGGACGGGAGCCAACTGGGCGTCATGACGCTCTACGAGGCGCTCAAGCAGGTGGAGACCCTGGGCGTCGATCTGGTCGAGGTGGCCGCAGAGGCCCAGCCGCCGGTTTGTCGCATGATGGATTACGGCAAGTTCCGCTACCAGCAGAAAAAGAAATCTCAGGGCGGGAAAAAAAGCCAGACCTTCATGGCTATCAAAGAGGTCAAGATGGGATCGCGCACCGACCGCCACGATTTGGTTTACAAGGTGAAAAATATCCGGCGGTTTATCGAGAGGGGACAGAGAGTCAAAGTATCGGTCTTTTTTCGCGGCCGGGAAATTACTCATCCGGAGCTGGGAAGAGCGATGCTCGGCCGGGTTGTGGGCGAAGTGCAGGATATAGCCAAGGTGGATATCACGCCCAGGTTGGAAGGAAGAAACATGGCCATGCTTCTGGTCCCGAAGCAGCAGGCTTAGAAAGGGAGAACAAAGTGCCGAAAATCAAAAGCAACAGAGGCGCGATGAAAAGATTTCGCGTCACCGCGAGCGGTAAGATCAAGAGGAACAAGGGCTTCAAGGGCCATCTGCTCTCCGGCAAGGGAAAAAAACGTAAGCGGAACCTCAGAAAGGGCGCTCTCGTGTCCGCCAGCGAGCAAAAAAATATACGCAAGTTGATACCGTATCTTTAGTTGATCGTAGGGGCGGTTCGCGAACCGCCCCTACGCCTCACGGTATTTTAGGAAGGAGAATAAAGTGCCAAGAGCCAAAGGGGGAAGTAAAACCAGGCAGCGGCGGAAAAAAATCATGAAGCTCGCCAAGGGCTATGTCGGCGGCCGGGGACGGTTGTACCGCATGGCCCGGGAGACGGTCGAGCGCGGTCTCGCATTCGCCTATAGAGACCGTAGGGTCAGACGGCGGGATTTCCGCGGTCTGTGGATCACGCGCATCAACGCTGCGGCGCGGCTCTCCGGGATGTCGTACAGTCAATTTATCAAGGGTCTCAAACATGCCGGCGTCGAATTGGATCGAAAAATTCTCGCGGACCTCGCGGTTGCGGACGCGCCCGCCTTCGGTCGAATAGCCGAGCTCGCCAAGTCTCACCTTACGACGTAGTTTTCGTCCGCGCTCTCCAGCATGAACGAGTCTCTGGACAATCTCAGGGACGAAGTCGTCGAGCGGATCGGCCGCTCGGCCTCCGAGGCCGAGGTCGAGCAACTCCGCGTCGAAGTCCTCGGGCGCAAGGGCACGCTCACCGGCCTTCTTCGCGGTCTCAAAGACGTGCCGGCCGAGGAGCGGCCGCGACGAGGGGAAGAGCTCAATCAACTTCGTAGCTTTCTCGAACAACGTATCGACGAGCGCCTCCAGGCGCTCAGGGCCGAGCAAAGAGAGCGGACGCTCGGCCGGGAACGCGTCGACATCACGCTTCCCGGCAGCCGCCGGGAGCGCGGGCGGGTCCATCCGCTGACGCTCGCGATGGACGAGATCATCGACGTGTTTTTGGGCATGGGCTTCGAGATCGCGCGCGGCCCGGACATCGAGGACGACTACCACAACTTCGAAGCGCTCAACATGCCGAAGGACCATCCGGCGCGCGATATGCAGGACACTTTCTTCGTCGCGAAAAATCGCCTGCTGAGAACGCACACCTCGCCGGTTCAGATCCGCGTGATGGAAGAGCGCAAGCCGCCGCTCCAGATCATCGCGCCGGGCGCGGTCTACCGCCACGACGACGACGCGACGCATTCGCCGATGTTTCACCAGGTGGAAGGCTTCATGGTCGATCGCGACATCGCGTTCAGCGATTTGAAGGGCGTTCTGACGCACGTCCTGCGGCAAATTTTCCGCGAGGACGCGGGCGTGCGTTTCCGGCCGAGCTTTTTTCCGTTCACCGAGCCGAGCGCGGAGATCGACATTCAATGCGTGATCTGCGGCGGCAAGGGCTCGAACGGGGCCCAATCGTGCCGCGTGTGCAAGGGCTCGGGGTGGCTCGAAATCCTCGGCGCCGGCATGATCGACCCGCAAGTTTTCCGCTTTGTCGGCTACGATCCGGAAAAATTCTCCGGCTTCGCCTTCGGCATGGGCGTGGAGCGCATCGCGATGCTCAAGTTCGGCATCGAGGACATCCGGCTTTTCTATCAAAACGACATGAGGTTTCTGAAACAGTTCAGGTAAAAGAATGGAGTAATGGAGTAGTGGAGTGATGGAGTACTGGGTGAAAGAAACCGCGCCCTCTTATTCCATTACTCCAATACTCCAGCACTCCAATACTCCGGTTTTATGAAACTCACACTGAATTGGCTCAAAGAATTTGTCGATCTGCGCGATTCCCCGCAGAAGCTCGCCGAGACGCTTACCATGGCGGGGCTCGAGGTGGAATCTCTCGCGCCGCTCGGTTCCAAAGACGGCAGCGACGATTGGGTCATTGAAATTTCTGTCACGCCGAATCGCGGCGACTGCCTCGGCGTTCTCGGCCTGGCGCGCGAGCTCGCGGCTCTGGGGGCCGGGCGTCTAAAAATTTCTGCGCGTAAATCTTCCGCTGCTAAATCCAGCACGGGGTCTCCGGTAAAAGTCGAAATCCAAAGCCCGCGCTGTTGCCGCCGCTATTCCGCGAGCGTCGTCGAGTCGGTGCGGGTGGGCGCGTCGCCCCCATGGATGCGGGCGCGTCTGGAAGCATGCGGCATCCGCTCGATCAACAATATCGTGGACGTTACTAACTACGTCATGCTGGAGACCGGCCAGCCGCTTCACGCTTTCGATCTGGACAGACTGGCGGCCAAGCGGATCGTCGTACGGCAGGCGAAGGAAATAAAAAAATTCGTCACCTTGGATGAGGTCGAGCGGGATCTCGCTCCGGAAGATCTGCTCATTTGCGACGGCGACGTTCCCGTCGCGCTGGCCGGCATCATGGGCGGGCGTGACTCGGAAGTCCGCTCCGAGACCCGCTCCGTTCTCCTCGAAAGCGCCCACTTCGATCCCGTGACGATCCGCCGGACGGCGAAGCGGATGGGGCTTCATAGCGAAGCTTCGCATCGCTTCGAGCGCGGCGTGGACCCCGAAGGGACGATCTCCGCGCTCGAGCGCGCCGTCTCTTTGCTCGGCCAGGTCGCGGGCGGCCGGCCGGTCGGCAATATCGTCGATCGCTATCCGCGGCGGGCAAAACCGCCCGCAATTCTACTCCGGCAACCAAGAGTGACGGCGATGGTCGGCGTCGAGATCAAAGCGGCGGAGATCGAGAAGATTTTAAAGAAGCTCGGCTGCCGGATCCAGCGCCGTGGAAAAGCCGCCTTCAACGTCGTTCCTCCTACGTACCGGGGCGATCTTACGCGCGAGGCCGATCTGATCGAGGAGATCGCGCGCCTTCACGGCTACGGGAAAATACCGTCCACACTGCCGCGGGCGCGGCTTTGCGGCGGCCGGCCGGATGCGCGTCTTCGCTGGGAGCGCGCCATGCGCTCGTATCTCGGTGGCGAAGGGCTCACCGAAACGATCAACCTTCCGTTCACTTCCGCGGAGACGAACCGCCGCTTCCAAGGGCTCGGTCATGGAGCGCCCGTGCCGGTTTTAAATCCGCTGGTGCAGCAGAGCGCGGAAATGCGGACGAGCCTCGTTCCCGGTCTCATCGAGAATCTAAAAATTAATCTTGCGCAGAGAGTCAATGGGTTCGCTGCTTTCGCTCTCGGCAAAGTTTTTTATCTCGACCCTTCGACGCGGGCCACGGCCTCCGGCCGTGAGCCCTCGCTCAGGGTCGTTCTGAGCAAGCGGAGCGAGTCGAAGGACGACGGCGATCCTAAGGAGCGCCAGCATCTGGCCGCGCTTCTTTACGGCGCCCGCGAGCGCATGGGATTGCGCGCGGAAGAGGCGCCGTTTTCTTTTCTCGACGCCAAAGGATTGATCGAAGGCATCGTGGAGCGGTTCGGCGCCGGCGGCCGTCCGGTCTGGACCGATTCCGGCGTCCCCGCTTTTCTCCATCCGGGGCGGGCCGCGCTGCTGCAATCGGCCGGCGCGGCGCTCGGGTACGTGGGCGAGATCCACCCGGATGTCGGCGAAGCGCTTTCCCTGCCGCGCTTTCTGATTTTCGAACTTGACTTTGAAAAGTTGGTTCAGTATCTTTCGCCTAAGTTAACGGTTCGTTCCCTGCCGCGATTTCCGTCCGTTGAGCGGGATTTGGCGGTCGTCGTAGATGAAGAGTTTCCCGCTCAACGGATTATTAACTGGCTCAAAGATCTGCGCCACTCTCTCATTGAAGACGTGGAGATATTCGATCAATACCGAGGGGCGCCCGTTCCGGAAGGCAAGAAGAGTCTGGCATACACGATTTCTTACAGGGCGGAAGACCGGACTTTAACGGACGCCGAGGTGCAGAGCCTGCATCAGGATTTGGTGTCGCGCATCGGCGAGATCTTTGGCGCCCAACTCAGAGGATGAAGGAGCGCGGCGCAGGCCGCGCCTGCTTGAAATAAAAAAGAGAGGTGGAAAGATGACGAAAGCTGAAATCATCGCGCGTATCTACGAGAAGGTGGGATTCGCGAAGAAAGACGCCACGGACGTGGTGGAGGCCACCTTTGAAATCATCAAAGGGTGCCTGGAGAAGGGGGAGAAGGTCAAGGTCTCCGGATTCGGCAACTTCGTGGTCAACAACAAGCGTCCGCGAAAGGGAAGAAACCCGCAGACCGGGGACGAGATTATTATCGTCGGCCGCAAAGTCCTCACCTTCAAGCCCAGCCAGATTTTAAAGAAGA
>CAYOJC010000123.1:0-12915 GCA_964404195.1 uncultured Syntrophobacteraceae bacterium | reverse complement strand
CTTCGTGTCCTTCGTGGTGCGAGACTCCGTTTCGCCTGTCGAACTTAGGATAAGGTGCCAACAGCGTGAGACACTACACTAGCAAAGCCTGGCGGCAGGTTTATGGGCATGAAACAAAACGGAGTAGCCGAACGCCAAGATCCAAGATGTTTAATTTACTTGGGTAGTTATACTTGACATATGAAATGTTCCGCTTTATAGGTGTTCGCTTGGTACGCAATTTTTGCCGGTGTCGGGGAGACAAAAGGTTGCCGGTACAGATCATAATCGCGAGATTTTTTTTGTCTGTCGGCCTGTTTTGGGTCCTGATATTCGCGCCCGCGGTCTACGGACAACAAAGCAAAACCGCCGGGTCGGCGGAATGGGATAAGTTGGTTGATGCCGCAAAGAAAGAAGGCAAGGTAACGGTATCGATCCCGGCCAGCGCCGAGTTGAGAAAACAGCTCGAGGATCAATTCAAAAAACGCTATGGCGTCGAAGTCGAAATTTTCACGGCGCGCGGCAGCGCGGCGGTGCGCCGCATGGCGGACGAATTCAAAGCCGGCGTGCGTCATTTCGATTTGCACATCGGCGGTGCTTCTTCGATCGTTTCCGGCATGCTTGACGAGGGCATTCTCGATCCGATCGAACCTTGGCTCGCGCTACCCGAAGTTAAAGATCCGAAACAGTGGTGGGGCGGTCATTTGTGGGTCGATAACGCAAAACGATTCATATATATGTCTCAGGCGTATCTGCCGGAAATCATTTGGTACAACACCGATCTGGTCAAACCGAACGAGATCCGTTCGTTCGACGATTTTCTCAGCCCGAAGTGGAAAGGCAAGATCGGCTATCTCGATCCGCGCACGCCGGGGGCCGGAGACTCCAACTGGTCGTTCATGTGGCATGTCAAAGGCGAAGAGTATCTCAAAAAACTCGTGGCGCAGGATTTATATCTCGGCCGTGATCAACGCTTGCTTGCGGAAAGTTTGGCCAAAGGGCGAGTCGCCGTCATGATCGGTCTCTCCTATTATTCCTATCTGCCGTTTCTGAAAGCGGGGTTGCCGATTAAGGCTCTTCCTACACTCAAAGAGGGAACTTACGGCACCGGCGGCAGCGGCAATCTGGCGGTAATCAAAGCGCCGGCGCACCCGAATAGCACCAAGGTTTTTGTCAATTGGCTGTTGGGTCGCGAGGGACAGGAGATCGTTTCCAGAGCGCTCGGTCAAGCGACCCGGCGCCTCGATGTCGATACCCGCTTTCTGAGAGAATCCGGCACGATGCCGGCTAAAGACCATATGTCGGTCAATGAGTTTTTGCAGATCGACAATCAGTCGGAAGAAAAAATCGATAAGGTGCGCGAACCCGCGCTCAAGGTTGCTCACGCCCTATTGAAGTAGCAACGACGGCGTGTGCGCCGCGAGGGAGATGTAACCAAGATAAAACGTTACGAGCGAAAGGATCCGCGAAATGAGTAACAACTCGACGACGAACGAATCCAATCCCGAAGTGTTGGAATCGTATTTCAAAAAATACCCCGACGTCCCCAAGGAGACTATTCTCAAGCAACACCTCCTGAGCCTGGGTCATTGGTTTAGCGACGCCGCGCTCCGAGCCACGACAGGCGCGCTGGTCAAATCCTATCGATTGTTCTCTTACGATCTCGTACCGATGTCTGAGTTGAAGAGGGGTGAGCATCGGCGCGTTCCCGAGCACTTCGTCATCCTTAACGGGCCCTACGGTATGCGCCCCGTGGCGATTCAGACTTCGCTCTCCCCTCATTCGCCCTACCTGATCGATGTGGTCGATGGCCGGCTCGTCATGACCACGGAAGGGCGCGTGCTCGCGGAGGTCCGCTTCCCGAAAACCCCCGACTATTATGCCAAGAGTTTGCCGGATGGTACGCCCTATCATGAGATCGTCGCCTTCGGCGCGTTCATCACGATCTTTCGCAATTGCCAATACTGGGGAGCGAAGGAAGAGTGCAAGTTCTGCGACATTAACGAGAACGCCCGCCAGATGAAGCTGTCGCGCGACTTCACTTTGGCAGCGCCAGTAAAATCGGTGCAAGATGTCGTGCGAGTCTGCGACGAGGTCGCGAGCGACGCCCGCAGGCTTGGCGTAAGCGCGCCCGGCTTCGTGCTCAGCGGCGGTTCGATCACCAAGACGCTGCACGGTAAGAGCGAAGTGGATTTCTACGAGGAGTACATACGCGCCATCAAAGAGAGCTCGGCGAAGCCAAGAATCACCTTCGAGGTCAATGCCCGGCCGCGCGAAGAGGTGGCACGGTACAAAGCCGCCGGCGCCGACAACATTCACTTCAACATGGAGGTGTGGGACAAGCGGCTCTTCGAATGGATCAATCCCGGCAAGGCCGAGCGCGTCGGCTGGGACAACTGGGTGCGCTGGATGTGCGACGCGGTGGAAGTCTTCGGTCCGGGGAACGTGCAGCCGAGTTTCGTCTCCGGCGTTGAAATGGCGCGGCCGCACGGCTTTCAATCCGTCGCTGAAGCAGTCAGTTCGACCAGCGCCGCCTTCGAATACTTGATGTCACGCGGGATTCTGCCGCGTCCGCAGCAGTGGCGGCGCGAGCCGTCGACGGCGCTCTGCAAGGAAGCCGAGCAGCCGCCGGTGCCATTGGACTATTACGTGCTGCTCACGCGCAATTGGTACGAGTGCTACCAAAAATATCGCTCGCAGTTGCCCCAGTTTGGCAAGCGCAAGGCTGGGCTGCTTGCCGAACGTAACTTGCTGGGTCCGGTTCACGGCGCCTACGGCGACTATGTCATGCTGAGCGAAAATCTATTTCCGGACGATATCGAAGAGCAGATCAACCGGCGCAGCGTGCCGTTCGAAAATCTCGAGGGGGGCGCAAGTGTTTCATGACATCTCAGCGAACATGCAACAGGTGATGCGCGCGCTCGAGGAACAGACCGCGCGCGATCAACCGTCGCTTCGTAGTGTTCCCGTGGACGTCGGCCGCTGCCTTTCGCTCCTGGCGATGTCGGCGCCGCCGGGCGCATTTCTCGAGCTGGGCAGCAGCGGTGGCTACTCCAGTCTGTGGCTGTCGCTGGCCGCGCGCGCGCGAGGCGTGACGCTCACGACGGTCGATCTCGATGAAAAGAAGGTCGCCTGGGCTCGCGAGAACATCTCCCGCGCCGGAGCGGCGGGTTCGGTCCAGGTCTTTCACGGTGACGCTCTCGACTACGCGGCACGTTTCGAGGAGATCGCGTTTTGCTTCTCCGATATCGAACCCCCGGAGCTCAACGCCAAGGTCTACGAGAAGGTGGTCCCGCGCCTCGTGCCCGGTGGATGGCTCGTCATCGATAACGTAACTTCGCCCCGCATCCAGACGGACCTCCTGAACCGTGCGGAAACCGATACGCGAGTAGACTGCGTGCTCTTGCCGTTTCCAAAAGGAGATCTCATCTGCCGGAAGTGCTGAAACCGGGGGTAAGGGCGAAGTATGAAGTCAGGCTTTGATATCTTGAGCTTCTGTCAGACTGTTGAGAATTAAAAGTCTTCAGCGCGCAACAAGCAGTTTTTCGATCTGCGCTGTTACCCGCGTATCGTCGGGCTCAACGGCGCTTTCGAACGCGGCTACCGGCTGGCTCGCCCGGTCGAGGAGGTACTTGTGAAAGTTCCAGCGCGGCGGCTTGCCGGTTTTTGCGGCGAACTCGCGAAAGAGCGGGTTGGCGTTCGCGCCGACGACGGAGGTCTTGGCGAACATCGGGAACGTGATGCCGTAATTCACCTGGCAGAACTGCGCGATCTCCTTATTCGACCCCGGCTCCTGGGCACCGAAATCGTTCGCCGGGAACCCCAGGATCGCGAACCCTTTGTCGCGATAGCGGCGGTATAATTTCTCCAAGCCCTCGTACTGCGGCGTGTAGCCGCACTCGCTCGCCGCGTTGACGATCAGCAGCACTTTCCCGCGGAACTGGCAGAGCGAGATCGGCTCATCCCGCAGATTCTCCAATTGTTTAGATATCCATACCAGACCCCAAGCGGGTCGCCCCTATACGAGTTAGCTTAATTTCGCGGGAATTTCGATTTTAGATTTTCCTGCGGAACTGGCACGGCGACAGCGCCTCATCCCGCGACTCGCGAAGCGGCGATGAATAAGTCAACTTAGTCAACAACCTCCCCTAAATACTCTACTTTTCAGCGGGGCGGCAAAGGCTTGTTGCCGTTGATAGTATTGAAGAGATCGATTGTCTCTTTGTCACGCGGAACCGTCCTTATGGTTTCTTGCTGGACTTCCGGCATCATCGGACTGGGATCGTCTCCGGTGAGCTTCTTGAATTCCTTATGGAACTCGGGGTCTTGAAAGGTTTTCTTCATTGCCTCCCGCAGAATTTGCACCAACTCTTTGGGCGTGCCTGGAGGAAGGAGGTAGGGCGTTCCCACGCTCCTCGTGGCGCGCGTCAAAGCCAGGAACCGCCGCTCCCTCTCTGATTTCACAAAGGTGTCGATTTCGCGCACATGATCAAAATTCGGCTCCTTGTCTTCTCTGGGTATTTTCAAGATGGCGACAAAATCGACGTTCCCTTTCTTAAACACATCCGGGTTGCGCCGCACGACTTCGGCGGTGCTATTACTGCGCGCATCGACCTCGCCCTGCGCCAAGGCCACATCAACTTCTACAGACGCATAGCCCAGGACAAATCTGGGGTCTTTGAGACCGAGAAGCCAGACAAAAGTCCGTCCATAAGTATACGTAGTATGGCCCATGGACGTTGCGCCGATTCTAAGCCCGGAGTAGGCCTGCAGCTTTTCTATATTGTCCAGTCCCAACTCTTTCCGAGTCATGAAAGCGTAGTGAAACGCGCTATCCGGCGCGCCGAGCCAATGAAATTTCTCGACGTCATATTCTACCCCGGACTCCCCCAGGACGGCGCTGGTGAAAATACCGCTGCTGACGTGTCCGATGGTAAGACCGTCGGGGCGGGACGTGCTAAAAAGGAAGTTGGCGGCCTTGCGGCCTCCAGCGCCCGGCATGAACTCACTGATGATCTTGGGGTTTCCCGGAATGTATTTCGCTAAAAAGGGCGCCACGGCTCTCGACCTAATGTCTCCCGAGCCGCCCGGCTCGCGCCCCTGAAGAAGTTTGATGGTCTTACCTTGATAATACGGGGACTGGGCATAAACATGCCCGCGAAATCCCGGGTGCAAGAGAGCACCGAAAACGCAGATCGCGATAAGCATTCCCGTTTGCATTTGAACCTCCTGCCGGTGGACTTGCCGGTCTAATACGATGTTCCCGTGAAAGTATCAAGCACTTGTGAGGGTGTCGGGGTGGCGCCCGGCCATACGGCGATATAGGATCCATCGAGGAAAATGTGCCGGAAATCTTTTCTCGCTTCCCGTCCCGCGCCAGAGTTTTATGGGAATCAAAGGGATCGGCTACTTTAACGTCTCATCGAACCGGAAGTGGGTCTCCGCCGGCTAGTTTCTGGTAGAGTTGCACGACCTCCTTGTCGCGCGGCAATTCCTTGATCACCTTCTCCAGCTCTTCGCCGCCGAGCGGGTTGGGATCGTCGCCCATGAGCTTTTTAAACTCTTTGGGAAATTCCGGATCGGCGAACGCCTTGCGCATGGCATCGCGGATGATCTGGACGCGCTCCTTGGGCGTGCCCGGCGGGAATACATAGGGCCAGCGCGGATACTGAAAGGCGCGGAACATGTCGAGCAGCTTTCGCTCCGTCTCGGTCTTGGCGAAAGTCCCCAGCTCGGGCACGTGAGCGAAGGCGGGGTGGAAGCGGCCCTTGGGAACCGTATAGATAGAATGATAGTTGACCAGCTTTTTTTCGACCCACTCGGGCTGCTCGACGACGAAGCGCGCCGCTCCGGTCGAGTGCGCGTCGACCTCGCCGCGCATCTGAGCTATGTAAATTTCAGGACCGGTAAAGCCGGTCACGAACTTCGGCTCTTTCAAATCGAGAAGATACGCGGCGAAGCGCGCGGTGACATAGACCGGATGGCCTACCGCGTGGGCGCCGAACCTGAGGCCGCTCGCGGCTCGGAGCTTCGCTAGGCTGTTCAACCCCAGCTCTCCCTTGGTGTAGAAGATGTAGGGGTCGCCGGTGTCCGTCGATCCGAGATAAATAAACTTGTCCAGGTCGTAGGCGCTGCCGGGGAGACCCAGGATCGGCCCCACCACCAGTCCCGCACCGATCGAGCCTATGGTCAGTCCGTCCGGTTTGGTAGAACTATAAATGACGTTCGCGGCCTTTCTCCCGGCGGCGCCTTCGATGAATTCAACCGTCAGATGGGGTTTCCCGGGAATATATTTTTCGAGAAACTTGACCAGCGCTCGGGTCTGGAATTCTCCGGAGCCTCCGGGCCCGCCGCCGCGGATTACTTTGATCGTCTTCCCTTTGTAGAAATCCGCCTGGGAGAATGCCTTTGCCGCCGGCAAGACAGCGAACAGCCCAAACATGAGTGCGTGAGTCAACAAATAAAGCGGGAGTCTGTTAGGTGTCTTCATAAACGCCTCCTATTTTGGCGGGATCGCGTCTTCACCATGACGTGCTTGAGCGCCCCGGTGAAACACCCTCGCCTTTCTGGGCATACTGAGGCGACCATAGTTTGCAGAGTAGCAAATAGCAATAAGGGTTGCCTGATACGCTGAACCTATAGTAACGGCATTAAATAACTGTACATAGAGATTTTATCTTTTTGGTTTTCCAATGTCTTTGACGTTTGCGAATGGCTTGTTCGATTAGATCAACGGTAGCGTGGTACTGATTGGTGGTGACTTCGTAACGAATCAGATGCCATACGCGTTCCTGGACGTTGAGCTCAGGATGATAAGGCGGCAGGTACTCGATTTTGATGTTTGGATGGGCGTTGAGGAACTCTCGGACTCGGGAACCCTTATGCCAGGAAGCTCCATCAATGTAGAGATAGACTTTGGTTTTGCGGATTCGATAGCAGAGGTACTTTAGAAATGCTAGAAAGCCGTCGGTGTTTCCCTTGGGCCAACGGAACAAGCCATGCCAACCCTTCAGCGGCTCTACCCAGCCAAAGAGGTTCAATCGCTTGCAATGCTGACTTGTGGTTGGGACCGCGGGCTGGCTGCCACGCTTGGCCCACATCCGGCCGAGCTTGGGATGCGAGGAAAAGCCGCTCTCGTCGGCAAAGATCAGCAAGGCTTTCTCGCCTCGCTCTAGGATTCGGTGGAGTTTTTTTTGAGCCCACGCCGGAAACGGGCAACTCCTTTGTTGCTGGCTTGGATGTAGCGATAGACCGGACGCTTCAAGACGAAACCCAGGCGCTTCAGCCAGTTGCGCGCTTGACGGGGCTTGAGTTCGACGTTGCACTCTTTGCGCAAAAACTCCACTACCACCACGCCATCCCAGCGGCTGCGTTGCAAGCCGAACTGTTCTGGCGATTTCGCCAATGCCTTCTCCAGCTTGTCCTGAGCCACGCGGTCCAATCGTGTCGGCCTGCCAGAACGCGCCACATCGTAAATGCTGTCGAGTCCTTCCCGGTTGGCTTTGCCAATCCAGTCCACTACGGCCTGGCGGCTCAGACCAAACAAGTGGCTGACGGCGGTCGACTTCCATCCCGACAAAAGCAACAAGAGGCCGGCGATCCGGATTCCTATCCAGGCTCCTGGAATCGAGTCGGCCATGCGCAGCAACGCCTTGGGCGTCACCGCAGAGTGGGAAACTTTCAGAGGTTTCATGCATAGAGGTTATTCTCGGATGCTACTAATGTCAAGTTATTTATTACCGTTACTATAGTTTATCTCCTTACACGCCGGCATCCTACTCTACTCTTTATGGAAACCTTGACGCTGGATGTCTTATGGGACGTTCTTAGGGGACGTTGTTGACTAAGTTGACTTACTCACTCCCACCGTAATCCCGGGAAGCGTGCTGTGAAGTTGCGCGTGCGCATCTAACGCCGCCTGATCCGTCCAGCGTTCCAGAATCGCAAGCTTGTCAGGATTCACCACGCTCTGAAAAACTTCGAACTGCTCGCAGCCGCCTCGCGATATCTTCGACTGACATCGCAGTTAAGCCATAGTCTGAAAAAATGCTACTTGAGTAATTGCGCAAGTGCGCAACGCGCTGATCGGCTGATTTTTTTTCGTCAAACACGGAGGTAATTTTTCTCTTCATCGATCTTGACAGCGCGCCTCGCCGCGAATAAGGGATTCGCATGAATCCTTCCATGAAGCCCGCAGTCTGGTCCCATTTTATCTTCAACTTATTGCTCCAGCTATTCGATGGCGTATTAACGTATCAGGTGGTGTCGATTGGCATTCCCGAGGCAAATCCGCTCGTGCGGCAAGCGATTATTGAATGGGGCGCGGCCTGGGGCCTACTTTACTGGAAGCTGCTCGCCTGTGTTTTGCTCGCGTTAATATTTGCGCTCACGTACAGACGACAAGGGCTGACGATCAAGGCTTTCACGGTAACCGGCGCCGTTTACGGTTCCGTCTCTTTTGTCGGCCTCTGCGCGCTCTTGGTGGAATTCATCAGATAGCCGTAAACATGCCGGGCTTCGCGCTCGGACGACGCGAATCGCCGATCTTCACTTGCCGTATTGCCGGCTCATTTCCTCGAAGAAACCCGCTCTTTCGAGTTCGTTGATGAAACGCGGCTCGACGAAGCCTTCTGGATTAGCGTTCGGCAAGTCGTGCTCGGGGTCAGGCCTTGTATTGTGGACAATCTTGCTAGCGCAATCTAACCCATCTGCGCGAAGAGCAGCGCGCTGAGGACGTCATAGGCGCCGGGCATCACCAAGGTCTCGGGCGCGTGCACCAGCCCTCTCCCTTCGAATTGGCGGCGTCGAGTACGTCGCTCGGAAGCGGCTTTATTGCGCCTCTCCTTTCCTGATATCAACGAAAACGCTCGGTGGCGGCGGCAGCGGCGGTCTGTATCGCAGGCACGGGACAGAAGCCGTGAGCTTCGACGGCAAAGACCGGATTGAACTTGCTGCGGAAGTTCTCCAGGGCGATGATCGCCGCCAACTCCACCAACTCTTCGTCTGTAAAGTGCCGCATAAGCTTCTTGAAGAACCTATCCGTAACCCGCTTGCCGGTATAGGTCATCCTCTCCGCCAGCTCCAGGGCCGCGCGCTCCCGCTCGGAGAAGAGCGGGCTCTTACGATAATCCGCCAGCACCGCTGCGACTTTCTCCGACGAAGCCCCGTTTTGCATCCCACTGGACGCGTTGAGGTCGAGTCAATAAGGACAACCATTAATACTGGCCGCCTTGACGCAAACCAGGTGGCGTAACTCTGGCTCGATCAGCCCGGAATCCTGGATCCCTTTGCTCAGGGCCTGGACTCCTTTCATAATCGTCGGCCTGAGCGCGTAGATCCGCGCGGTGTTCAGGATAGATCCATAGCGCTTTTCCTGCTCCTCGAAAACGTCGCGAACCTCATCCGTCGCCTCCTCTTTTGAAACGCCTTTGATTCTCGCCATGTTTTCTCCTCCTTGTCGTGCTGCTGATAAATGACACGAGCCCCCGCGACTCTCAATTTTCGGGGTCAGGATTTCGATTCTAGACTTTCCCGTGGAACTGGCACAGCGAGACCGGCTCATCCCGCAAATTCGAGAATTGGTGATCGAGGACAGAGGAGCAAGGAGACTCCGCCGCGGCGCTTGGCGACGGAGAAACTAATGCGGCAAGCGCGGTGACGATAAGCGCGTAGATCCATGGGACGAGCATACTTTCCCTCCTTGCTGCTCCTCTTTTCTACCACGACTCAAACAATTAGGCACACCGGGAAATTTCCCCGGCCAAGTCGCTTATTTTTGGAAACGGATTCAAAATGTCGCGAGGTTGAGCGGCGGCTTCGAAGCGTGGCGGCAAGTCTATGAGCATGAAGCGGGATAGGAGCGTTCCGAGGTTCGGGTCTCAGGTCGCGAGTTCATTTCGATAAGATAGTCGAGTCGTCGAAGTCTGACCCCGATGATGACCCCGATGACGCGCCGACGGAGGTTCTGAACCCCGGGCTTTACGGAGCTCTCGAGGCGGCGCTGCCGATTCCTTTCACGACGGCGCTCACTGCCTCTGTTGCCGCGCTCAGGGTCTACTCGGCGAAGCGGGTTCTTTTGCTCACTCCTTTCGACGCGCGCTTGAATGACTTGATCTGCCGGCACCTGGAAAAGACCGGGGTCTCGGCGGTTGCGCCGCATCCATTCGAGGATCTCGGCGTCCCCAAGCGGATGAGCCCGGACGAGGTGTTCGAGTTTACGAAGAAGAGTATCGGCGCCGTCGCCAAAGTCGACGCCGTTTATTTTCAGGGCGCCGTGCTCGACCCGATCAAGGTTCTGGAGGAGATCGAAAGAGAGCTTGGGATGACGGTGATCGCGAGCAATCCGGCGATGCTTTGGTACCTGCTCTCCAAGCTCAAGCTCGCCTATCCTATGCCGGGCTATGGGAGCTTGTTAAGCGAATGGCCCGTGTTGCGTGATTAGCCGCCGCGCTCAAGGGAAAGGTGTCAGATCAAGAACGGCAGCGCTTTCCCCACTTGCAGATCGACGCTCGCGGCTATAGATTGCCGGCATGGAAACCAACGGCAAATTCGAAGTAGACGCGCGGGATGTCGAGTATCAGTCGCTGGCAGGCAAATCTTGGCTGGCTCGCATTTATCTACCCAAAGGAACAGGACCCTTTCCGACCATCGTCGACGTGCACGGCGGCGCCTGGCACAACGGCGATCGGACTAACAATGGCGGCATCGACCGAGCGCTGGCCGCCAGGGGCATCCTGGTGGCCGCTGTCGATTTCCGGCAGCCGCCGGAGGCGGGGTATCCCGCTTCGATCTGCGACATCAATCTCGCCGTTCGCTGGCTTAAACTGCATGCGGCCGAGTTCAACGGAACTACCGCTGTCGGAGCCTTCGGAAATTCCAGCGGCGGCCACCAAGTCGTGCTCAGCGCGCTTCGGCCGCGGCACCCAGCATATTCGGCGCTGCTGCTACCCAACCATCCTGAGATCAATGCCAGCCTCGCCTATGTGATCGCGGGCTGGCCGGTTATAGACCCGCTGTTTCGTTTCCGCTTCGCCAAAGAGTTCAACCGTGAAGAGTTCATCACCGCCCACCTGGAGTACTGGCGCACAGAGGAAGCCATGGCCGAGGGCAGTCCGCAGACGGTTATCGAACGGGACGAGCAGGTCGATCTGCCGCCGATACTCATGCTGCTGAAGGCGAACGACCGCAACCATCCGCTGGAAATGCCGGAGCGCTTCATCGCATCCTATCGCAAACGCGGCGGCGCGATCGAGGCGCAGACGTTCGATGGCCTGCCGGAGCACCGAATCGTCCCGTCGCCTACCCAGCCGGAAACGATGCGTCTGATCGAGACCATCACCGCATTCATTCGGCGGCAAACCCCGGCCTGGTCCGCGGAGCAGCTGCAAGTGTAATGACTTATGCTAAAAAAGGCGGGTATCATCACAGGAGGGCCGATTGATGGAAAAGCAAACATCGTCCACGACGAAGAGTGATCCGATTATCATCGAGCAGGCCGGAATGCGCATGACCGTCGAACACCGCCACGGCCGCGGCGGCAGCGATGAAGGGCTGACTTTCGACATCACGACGACCGGCTCAGAGGACGAGGGAAAGAGAATCCTGCGCTTCGATTGCTTTTACAAAGAGCCGCATTATCACGTCGGCGCCTCCGGCGGCGAGAATGCGGCGCGCAAAATGAAAGAGGAAGGCGTGGAAGACCCGGTCCGCTGGACTTTAGAGCAGCTCAAGACTCGGTTTCCAGCAATGGTCAAACAAGCCGGATACGAGGAAATCGCCGCTAAGATCGACCAGCAAGCGATTGCCGATCAGCTCACCCGGCTAGAGCCGGAAATACTCGCTAAATACTAATTCTTTGACGGCCGAGTTGCTTAAATTCGGGGTAGTCAACTTAGTCAACAACGTCCCCTTAAAGCTCCCTTAGGTGTCCGTCAAACCCGGGCTAGCTCAGCCCGACCCCAAGGTGCTGCCCCGGGCCTGGTAAGCTTCGTATGCCTGCCATCCGGTAAATAGGACAGAAATCACACTGATAATCAAAGCGAGGACATCCAGCTTCATGATTTGATCTCTCTTCTCCAACTAAAGTGGGCTATTGTCATGCTGAATTTTCCCTAGACGTCATCTCCAAGTTTCCGATTGGATTCGATTTCCTTTTTTCGTTTTCTCTTACGCTCGTCGCTATCGTATAATCGAAACAATATCTGAACAAGAATATTCGAGAAGAACACTAGTAGAAACGAAACCGCAGCAACGATCCAAGCGTTCCCAATAGTTAACACCGTATTTACTTCAGCCGATTTCGCCGTTCGATTCGCACTCTCCCGCGCCCAGATTAAATTTCTACGCGTTTCAAGCAGGTTGATTGCACTACAGGTTGATTGCACTAGATATCTCGTCTTTTAGCTTTCTCTCGCTATTCTGTATCGCACTTACGTTTGTTTTCAGGAGATCAAAATAGGACCTGGCTTTCACTCGGTCGTTTGTGCGTGCTGTGCCGTCAAAGTCGAACAGCCGGAGGCAAATGTTGTCTGCTTGACTGGGATTGAGGCCACTAATCAATTGCTCATAACCAAAGTCAGCTTCTCTAATCTTGTCGAGTACAGGTTCAATTCGCCCCTTCAGTTTTGTCATGCCTTTGGCAATTGGAAGTTTTAGTTCTTCTATCTTGTCGGACAATTCCTCTGACAGTGCCATTCTGGTTTGTTGTACAGTTTTCAGTGTTTCGTTGATTTCTGCCTCGATATTTCCTGATAATCGAACGAGCTCGGGTAAGGTGACGTTAACAAACAAAGCGGTTCGGAGAATCCGTAGCAACTCACCCCGGGGTCCAAGCCGGTGCGCCATATATGACGTACGTCCGAATCCACCATCATGGAACAGGGCTGTTCGATTTCACTTTAGGGACCCACCCGATTTCAACGAAGGGGACCACCGAAT
>CAYOJC010000122.1:0-12969 GCA_964404195.1 uncultured Syntrophobacteraceae bacterium | reverse complement strand
CACATTTTAACCAAAGTCGCCAAATGTAAAGAAGCGTTAGGGACACTACACTAGCCCTACTCCGGCTTGGGCGTTTACTTTCGAGCTTTCACCTCCTTGGGTCACCCCTAGGGGATGTCGAATATCACTACACGGGTAAACAACCAATTCCCGTGACCGGACTTACACCGGCTAGACAAGCAACCGTATAGGCTGCAAACGAAGGACACGAAGGCCTCGAAGGAAGATAATTCGTCTAATTCAGCTCTCCACGAATAACGGCACTATTTTTCGATCCTTGGCTGAGATCAAACCGCGCGCGGTAATCCGGAGCGCAGGCAGGGCCACAAAAGTAAGAAACGAGAGCGCGTAAATCGGCTTTGAAAACGGCGCGCCGCGATCTCTCAGCCATCGGTTGATACGTTCGAGCTTTTCTCCCGTCTCGCGCCACGGCGCGAGTGAAAAGATTCCTCCCACCGGAAACTCGATTTTTTCCAGAAGCTCTCCGCGATCGATTACCGCGATGCCGCCGCCGGCCTTGACGAGGTTATCGGCGCATAGCGCCATGTCCCGGTCGCTGCTGCCGGCAATGAGAAGCGTGTTTTCGTCGAGGTTTGTCGTCATGCCGACGGCGCCCACCCGTGCGCCGAAGCCTTTCAGAAATCCGAACGCTACTCCCCCGCCGGGCTGGTGGCGCTCGAACACCGCGACTTTCAGGAGATCCGCGCCCGGATCGGCTTCGAGAGCGCCGCCCGGCGCCGCGACTTCGAGAATTCTCTCCGCGGTGATGGTTTGCCCGACCAACTCCATGACGCGAATCCTGGCGCGCGTCGAAGTGCAGGGGATCCGAAAAGATTCCGGCGAGACTTTCATTCCGATGCTTAGACAACGAATCGTCTCATCCGGCCAGGCGATCGGCGCGCCGCGGAACAGCGACTCGCCGTTTTTCGCCAACACTTTTCCTCCGATCATCGTCGAATGGACGCGCACGCCGTTGAGATCTTCGAGAAAAGCGAGATCGGCGTGCCGGCCGGGAGCGATGCCTCCGATCTCCTGCTCCAAGCCCGAATAAGTCGCCGCATTCAACGTCACGGATTGGATCGCCTGCATCGGCGAGAGCCCGAGCGCGATCGCACGGCGGACGACGAAATCCATGTGGCCGTCCGCGGCGACGTCGTCCGGCGACATGCCGTCGGTGACGAGCATGAGGCGCTGAGTGTTCAGTCCGCGGGCGACGACCGACTTCAACGTTCCTTCGAGGTCGCGGCGGAAAGAGCCTTCGCGCAGCATTAACCAGTAGCCGGAGCGAAGTCTCTGCAGCACGTCCTGTTCGTTGATCGGCTCGTGGCACGAAGAAATCCCCGCTGCGGCTATGGCGGAAAGTTTCTGATCTCTCGCGCCCGCGGTGTGGCCGTGGATGATTTTCCTCCGCTGGTGAGCCATCTCGATTCTCTCCAATAGCTCTTCGTCTCCTTGGAGCAACCGGAGCCACGAGACGATCTCGCCCAGTCCGATGACGCGCGGATCGTCCAAGCCTTCGGCGACTTCGGATTGCGTGAGAGATTTCGTGCTGCAAAGAAGCGGGTCCTGAGGCGCGACCATGGAAAGCGCGGTGTAGACGCGCAGCGGATGCGCCGCTACTTCGTCGAGAAAAAGTTTTATGCCCTTGAAACCGAACACCGTCGCCGGCTCGTCGCACGAGGCAACCAGCGCCGTGGTCCCGTGCGGCAGATAGGCCTGGAGATATTCGTAGGGACGGCAAAAATGGCCGATGTGCGTGTGGGCGTCGATGAAACCCGGAGCGACAAACAGGCCGCGCGCGTCGAGGATTTCGGTTTTCTCTCCGCGCGCGTGCGCCGCGCTCGGTCCGACGTGGCAGATTCTTCCGTCGAGGACCGCGATCTCCATCCCGTCGAGAATCTCTCCGGAATAAACGTTGACGAGCTTTCCGCCGGTGACAATCAGGTCGGCCTTGATCTCGCCCAACGCCCCGCACATCAGCCGCTGAATATCCGCTTGAGAACGCGCCATGGCAAATTTTTAACACAGCAGGGCTGCAATTACATCCGATTGACAATCCTACTCGCGACCGCATATGTTTTCAGCAACAAGGGAGACGCAGCCATGGTGATCGATTGCCATTCCCATCTGGTTCCCAAGAGCTGGTTTCATGCGAAATCGCCGCCGGCGATTTTCAACATCGAGGGATTGCTGGAAGAGCAGGACAGGGCGGGAGTCAATCTCACCGTATTCGGAAACAACTGGATACGCACGCCGTCGGGGCGCGATTCGCTGGACATCGTCAAAGAGTTCAACGAGTTCGCCGCCGAGACGACCGATAACAATCCGGGACGCCTTCTGGGTCTCGCCTCGGCCGTGCCCTTCGGCGACGACCGCATGCTGAAAGAAACCGAGCGCGCGGTCAGAGATTACAAATTGAAAGGCATCATGGTCGGCTCCAGCGTGGAAGGCGAATATTTGGATTCGCCGCGCGCCACGCCGTTCTTCGAGCTGGTGACGGAGTTGAACGTGCCGATCTTCGTTCATCCGCCGCGAGTCACGATCGGCGCGGAAAAAATGGAAATCTTCCGCTTGCCGGAAATGCTGGGACGGCCGTTCGACACGACGCTGTCGCTCACCCGCTTCATCTTGACCGGCGGCCTGGAAAAATTTCCGAAGTTGAAACTCATCTGCGCCCACATGGGCGGCGCACTGCCGATGCTGCCCGGCCGTCTCGGATTCGGCTATGAGCTCCGCCGCGACACGAGCTTCGGCCCCTGGGGACCGGACGTTTTGACCAAGCCGCCCGCGGAATACATTCAGCAACTTTATCTCGACACCGTAAGCCTGCACACGCCCGCGGTTCTTTGCGCGGTGCAAACAGTAGGAGTGGAGCACGTCGTCTTCGGCAGCGATTTTCCGCCGGTGCCGATTTCTCTCAAAAGATCGGTGGAGGTCGTGGAGGCGCTGTCCGTCCCGGAAGAGGACAAAAAGAAAATCCTCGGCGGCAACGCGGCGCGGCTGCTGGGTCTCGGCGCCTAAGGGTCTGAGAAATAATAAAGTTAACAAATGCATTGTCACGCGAGTGTCTGTCATCCTGAGCAACGCGAAGGATCTCGGTCGAGATTCTTCACTCCGCTACGCTGCGTTGAGAATGACAGGATAAACAATTGGAAAATTTAATTTTTAACAAGCCCTAACCCGCTTGGCTCATCCGACGAAAATTAAAATTGCCGGCGAGGGAATCTATAGGAAGGGAAAACTCTCGCGATAGAGCTTCGGCACTTTGAGACCGACCTCCAGGATCTGCCGCTCGCAGTCGCGGCGGAAAAGCTGGCGGCGCTCTTCATTGCTGCGATATTTGAGCCCAAGGCGAATATAGAGGTCGGTGTGCTCGGTCTTGGGCGGGCCGAACATGTTCAACGCAACCCGCCACCACTTGTTGAGCGCGCGCTGCACCGCTGCGGCGCCGTATCTCTCGACCTGGCTCTTCACAAAATTGTTGCCGAAATCCACGTGACCCACTTCTTCGTCCAGCACGGCGCGGCAGAACTTCGCCCAGGGCGCGTAGCTGCTCTGGGTGAAATCTTCCACCAAAAGAAAGGCGCCGCGGTCGATCAGAAACGTCATCATCAGAATATCGAGCCAGGTGTAGCGGGGAATAAAGAGATGAACGAGGTTGTAGAACCATTGGCGGGATTCGTACTTGGGCGCGTCGTCGTGGCTGACGCCGAGTCCCTGCAGCAGCTTCACGGTGCCGTACCAATGCTCGGTCTCCTCGCGAGCGATGTCGGCCAGGTGCACTTTTTCCTCGGGACCGGGCGCCCGGCGCACCCATTTGGAATAGGTGTGCGACGCAAAGAGCTCGGCTTTCGCCTGGTCGGCGAGCAGCTTGAGCAGAGTGGCGCGATACTCCGGCGTCATCTCGCTCTCCTTGTGGATGCTGCCGGGCTCGTATTCGCGGTTCACCATGGAATCCTCATCTCCTTCGCCAAAAATTGAACAACTATAGAGCAGCCCTTTGGATTTTGTCAAATTGGCCTATGTTGACTCCGCCCGCGACAAAGCGGTAGTTTGAACTTATCGCGAGAGCGCCGGAGCATCGCATAAACGCGCTCCAGGATGAACTACCCCGCAGCAAGCTGACGGGGTATCAAAGCAATCGAGAATCCCTTACTCAGCTGTCACCCCCGCATGTCTCTAGCGGGGGTCCAGTCCGAACATCCCCTGGATTCCCGCTAAAAGCATGCGGGAATGACGGACTTCGGTAAGGGATTTAATTCTACGCAGCAAGCTGCGGGGAATCCAACCCGTTAAGGTTGAAACGAGGAGGAACCATGCCGAGAGGGCATCATGATATAGGAGGGACGGAGCGCGACGCGGGTCCGATCGACCGCAGCGATCATCCGCTCGAGGATTGGGAGATCGTCGCGGACGCCGTCAATCAAGCGTTGGGCGCGCGCGGCATCAAGCGCACGGACGAGCTCAGGCGCGCGCGGGAAGAGATGGACTCGGAGCTCTACCGGTCGCTCAGCTATTACGAGCGCTGGATCGCGAGCATGGAAAGCATTTTAATCGAGAAGAAAATCTTGACGCGCGAGGAGATCGACCGCAAGGTCGCCGAATTCGAGAAAAAGTGGGGCGAGGCGTGAACGAATCGTCCGGCAGATTCAAGCCCGGCGACCGCGTGCGCGTGCGCGCGGAGGACCGGCCCGGTCACATCCGCACGCCCTTTTACATCCGGGGAAAAATCGGCTGGGTCGAGCGCGTGCACGGCGAGTTTCGCAATCCGGAATCGCTGGCCTATGGCCGCGACGGATTGCCGAAACGGCCTCTCTACCTGGTCGGATTTCACCAGGCGGAGGTTTGGGACAAGTACGCCGCGCCTAAAGACAAGCTCTTCATCGACATCTACGAGCACTGGCTCGATCCGGCCTGAAAGGAAGAACCAGCATGAGCGTCGATCCATCGGGGAAACAGAACGACCAGGAACACGGGCATCCGCATCCAAAGCACGAGCTGAGTTACCATGCGAAGCGTATTTACGCCATCCGCGAGCTGCTGCTGGAGAAAAAAGTTATCACGCGGGAAGACATTCAAACTCAGGTCGAGTACCAGGAGGCGCGCTCGCCCGCGAACGGCGCAAAGCTGGTGGCGCGCGCCTGGGCGGACCCAAAGTTCAAAGCCAGGCTGCTCGCCGATCCGAAAGCCGCCTGCGCCGAAATGGGCATCGACGCGACCAGCCTCAACGAGTTCGTGGTGCTGGAGAATAGCGAAAAAGTCCGCCACATGGTCGTCTGCACGCTCTGTTCTTGTTATCCGCGCCCGATCCTCGGCCGCCCGCCGGATTGGTACAAGAGCCTCAACTACCGCGCCCGCGCGGTCAACGACCCGCGCGGCGTCATGCGGGAATTCGGCCAGGAGGTCGGGCCGGACATCGAAGTGAGAGTGCACGACAGCACCGCTGATATCCGCTATCTGGTATTGCCGCTGCGGCCGCGGGGCACTGACGGAATGAGCGAGCAGGATCTTGCGAAGCTCGTCACCCGAGACAGCATGATCGGAGTCGTGGATGCGCTGCCGGCGATTCCCGGGTCCCCAAAGAACTCTTAGCCTAAAATTCGCCCGCGAGCGTTACGCGTATTCGTCTGCGGCGATTTACGCGGCTTGCTCTGAACTCCCGCTACAGGGTAAAATAGCGGCGTGAATGCAGTCCGCAACTCGCTGGTTCCATTTATTCTCGTCTCCAGCGTTTTTCATTTGCTGCTGGTCGTGAGCTGGTACGCCCGTTACGACCGGCGCCCGGTCATGCGGGACATTCCCATCAGGGTCATCCCCGCGCCCCCGGAACCACCACCGGTAAATCCGCAACTCTCCCGAGAGGCACCGGCGCGTCCCGCGCGCCCGTCCGCGCAGCTCGCGAAAAAATCCCCGCCCGCCGCCCCGGCGGTGCCGGAACCGGACAAAAGTCAATCGAAAATCGAAAAAGATAGGTTCGGCGAACAACCGGTAAATCCAAGGCCGCGAAGAATCGAGGATGAGGCGATCACCAGCCGGCCTCTGCCGACGTTAAAAGATCTCTTGCCGCCCGTGTATATGTCTTCCGCCGAGAGAAATCAGAACCGGGAGAACCCCGTGCGCCTGGACAGCCAAGAACCGAAATACGTTCCCTATCTCACCACCGTGAAACAGGCGATCGATATCGTATGGGTCTACCCGGAGATTGCCAAGCGATACGGACTTCAGGGAAAGCTTCTCCTTGAATTCACGGTCGCCGGGAATGGCCAACTGGAAGAACTACGGCTGATCCGCTCTTCCGGCTCCTCCATACTGGATGAAGAAGCGATGCGGGCCGTTCAGGCGGCCGCGCCGTTCAGACCGATTCCCCGCTCGATGGGAAGGAATCACCTGCCCATTGTGGCCAGCTTCGAATATTATGGCAACGGACTGAAGTACGGCTACACGCCCTAACCCAGACGAAGCATTCGCGGAAATCTCTCGGATTCGGATAGCGCGCAATCAGGCGTGCGTTTTTTTGTAATGCTTGAGCACCTTGATGAACGCCTGGACCAAAGGAATTTTCTGCCGGCTCTTGTGAACCGCAATATAGCTGCTGCGCTTCAACTTGAGATCCGGAACTTTGAGAATCTTCAAGCGGCCCGCCTGCACATCGGACGCCACGTGGCACTTGGTGATGAAGGCGATGCCGAGGCCGCCGGCGACGGCGTTTCTGATCGCGTCCCTGGCGCCGATGCGCGGGCTGAGCTCCATGTGCGGCGTGAACGGAATCCCCAGCCGGGCGAACCGCTCTTCGAGCAAGTCGCGGACCAAGCTGCCGCCTTTTTCGGCGGTGATGATCGGCTCGCGGGCGATCCGCATCAGCGGCACGGAGGCCTTCTTGGTCAGCGGGTGATTGGGCGGGGCGATCGCTACGATGTCTTCCTGATAGCAAATTTCGCCGATGATGAGCGGCGACTTCGGGGTGCGGCCCAGAATGGCAACGTCCATCTCCCCGTCGAGTAAAGACTTCTCGAGACTCGAGCTGGAGTCGATTCTCAAACCGGTCTCCACCCAGGAAAACTCCCGCTTGAATTGGTCGGCGACAAAAGGAAAAAACGAGGCGACGGCGGGAGAAGCCCCGACGAAAATCTTCCCTTTCCTGAGGCCCTTGAGCTCGTCCATCTTTTCTTTGAGCCCTTCCGCTTTAGAGAGGATGGCTTCCGCATCCTCCATGAGCACTTCTCCGGCGGCGGTCAGGTTGATCTTGTGGCCCAGCTTCTCGAACAGCCGGACTTGAAGATCCTGCTCCAGATCCTTGATGACGAGCGAGACCGAGGGTTGGCGCACCCCCAGGCGCTCGGCCGCCTGGGTAAAGCTTCGAATCTTCGCAACCGTGATAAAAACTTTTAGTTGATGCAGTGTCATAACGATCAGAGGACTCCTTTCAGTGAAATTGTCATTGTAAGGAATCTATAACATCCGAAAAATTCAACGTCAAACACTAATATCTCTATGACACTCCCAAATCATTCTCTATGGGATTCCCAGCGGAGGAGGGGCTTTCTCGCGGCGCGCGCCTCGTCGAGCCGGCCGACCGGCGTCGAATGGGGCGCGCTCTTGACCAACGCGGGTTCTTCCTTGGCCTCGCGGGCGATCGCGAGCATCGCGTCGGCGAACGCGTCTAGGGTCTCGCGGGTTTCCGTCTCGGTGGGCTCGATCATGAGCGCCCCGGAGACGACCAGAGGAAAATAAATGGTGGGAGGATGGAAACCGTAATCGAGCAGCCGCTTGGCGATGTCGAGCGTGCTGACGCCCTGCTTCTGCTGGGCGCGGTCGGTAAAAACGCATTCGTGCATGCACGGCTCGGTCGATGCCAGGTGGAACGTGCTTTCCAATTTTTTCTTGACGTAGTTCGCGTTGAGCAGCGCCATGCGGCTGGCTTCTTCAAGTCCGTCGGAGCCCAATGAAATGATATAGGCATAGGCGCGGACGAGAATGCCGAAGTTGCCGAAGAACGAACGCACGCGCCCGACGCTTTTGGGAAAATCCGTCCGCAAGTCGTAGGAGCCGTCCTTTTTTTGTATCCGCGGTATCGGCAGATAGTCGCGCAGGAACGCTTTGACGCAGACGGGACCGGCGCCGGGACCGCCGCCCCCGTGCGGCGTGGAGAATGTCTTGTGCAGGTTGATGTGCAGAACGTCCACTCCCATGTCGCCGGGCTTCGCGATGCCCATGAGCGCGTTCAGGTTGGCGCCGTCCAGATAGACCAGCCCTCCCCGCTTGTGAACCACGTCGGCGATGGCCTGAATATTTTTTTCGAAGACTCCGAGAGTATTCGGATTCGTAATCATCAGGGCGGCTACGGATTCGTCCATCGCCTGCTCCACGGTCTCGGGCTCGATGATGCCTTGCTTGTTGGAGCTGACCTGAACGACTTCGTAGCCGCACAGCGTCGAGCTAGCGGGATTGGTGCCGTGCGCGGTATCCGGCACGATGATTTTGCGGCGCGGGTTTCCCCGCTCGGCGAGGCAGGCGCGGATAACCATCAGACCGGTCAGCTCCCCTTGCGCTCCGGCGGCCGGCTGCAGCGTCACATCATCCATTCCGGAAATCTCGGCGAGGATGCGTTCGAGGTGAACAAGCAGCTCCAGCGCCCCTTGAATCAGCTCCGGCGGCGCCAGCGGATGAAGCAGAGAAAATCCCGGCAGGCGCGCCACGACCTCGTTCACCTTGGGATTGTATTTCATCGTGCAGGAGCCGAGCGGATAAAACTGGCTCTCGATCGAGAAGTTGAGCTGCGAGAGGCGGGTGAAATGGCGCAAGACTTCGAGCTCGCCCATCTCGGGGAAGCCCGAAATCTCCTCGCGCACGAGCTCGGGGGGAAGCGCGATGAGGCCTTTTTCCTCGGGCCAGAAAAAACCGCTTCTCCCGGGCGAGCCGCTCTCGAAAATCAGCGGGGGACTGGAACGCGCGCCGTCAGCGGGCGCAGAAGGTTCGCGCAAGCTCTTCGATCTCCTCTTCTTCGTTCATTTCGGTCACGCAGATAAGCAGGCTGTCTTCAAGCTCGGGATACCATTCGGCGAGTGAGATGCCGGGCACGATCCTGTTGGAGATAAAACGGCTACGGCGCTCCGTCCACGCGCTCACCTTGAGCACGAACTCGTTGAAAAAAGGCCCGCTAAAAACGGGAACGAGGCCGGCCTCCCGGATCAGGCGCTCCCTCGCGCGCTGCGCGCGCGCCGCGTTGACTTCCGCGATGCGGCGCATTCCCTGTTTTCCAAGAATGGACATGTAGACGGTCGCCGCCAGCGCGCAAAGACTCTGACTCGTGCAGATGTTCGACGTGGCCTTTTCGCGCCGGATGTGCTGCTCGCGCGTCGAGAGCGTCAAGACAAAGCCGCGCCGTCCCTCGCCGTCTACCGTCTCTCCCACGAGCCGGCCCGGCAGACTGCGCACGAATTTTTTCTGCGAGGCGAAAAACCCGAAGCCCGGCCCGCCGAGACTCATCGGCACGCCGAGGCTCTGGCCTTCGCCGACCGCGATATCCACGCCCCACGCTCCGGGCGGTTTCAGCAGCGCAAGCGAGAGCGGCTCGGTCGTAACCGTGGCCAGCAGCGCGCCGGAGCGATCGCATGCCGCGCGTATCGGCGCGAGGTCCTCGATGACGCCGAAGAAATTCGGATAGCCCGCCACCACGCACATCACCTTGTCATCGAGCGCCCTGGCGAGAAACTCCGCGTCGGTCGCGCCGCTTTTCGTGAATGGAATTTCGACGAGCTCGACGTCGTCCAGATTTTTGAGATACGTCGCGATGACACTGCGATACTGCGGGTGCAGCGCGCGCGAGACCAAAACTCGGGACCTTCCGTCTTGAATCCGCCGCGCCATGAGCACCGCCTCCGCGGCCGCCGACGCGCCGTCGTAAACTCCGGCGTTGGCGACTTCCATTCCGGTAAGCTGGCAGATGAGCGTCTGGAACTCGTACATCGCCGTGAGCGTGCCCTGGCTGACTTCAGGCTGGTATGGCGTGTAGGAGGTGGAGAATTCGGAGCGCGAGATGATCGCATCGACCGCGCTGGGTATCGCGTGGTGATAGATCCCGCCGCCCAGGAAAAAACTCCAGTCCTGGGCGCTGGCGTTTTTGGCCGCCAGCGCGGCCATCCGTCTTTTGACCGCGACTTCGGTCAAGCCTTCCGGGAGCGAGATTTTCGCTTTTTCTCTCAGCGAACGGGGAATGTGCTCGATCAGCTCTTCGATCCGGGAGAGACCGATGGTCCGGAGCATCTGCTCCTTGTCGGCCTCCGTGTGCGGGGTGTAGCGCATGGAGAGATCCTACTCCTCGTCCTCGTCTTCATCCTTTCTCTCCTCTTCTTCGTCGTCGTCCTCCTCCCCGTCCTTTTCTTTTTGCTGCTCGATGTACTCCGCGTATTCTTCGGCGCTCATGAGATCCTTGAGGTCGTCCTTGTCCGTCATCTCCACTTTGATCATCCAGCCGTCGCCATAGGGATCGTCGTTGATGGTTTCAGGGTTCTCCGGAAGCGTGTCGTTGATCTCGAGGACCGTGCCGCTGACCGGCGCGAACACATCGGAGACGGCCTTCACCGATTCCACGGCGGCGAACGGATCGTCCTTGACGACTTTCTCGCCGACTTCGGGGAGCTCGACGTAAACGACGTCGCCGAGCTCGTGCTCGGCAAATTCCGTGATGCCGATGATCGCGACCTTGTCCTCGACCAGCACCCATTCGTGCTCTTTGGAATATTTCAGTCCCTCTGGAAACTCCATCGTTCTTCCTCCTTGAAAAGCTATTTCACGGGTTGGCGGCGATAAAAGGGCAACGGCACGATCCGCGCCGCGGCCCGCCGCCCGCGGATTTCCACCTCGACGCTGTTTCCAACCGCCGCATGCTCCGCCCGGACGTAAGCCATCGCGATGGCTTTCCCCAGCGTCGGAGATTTCGTGCCGCTGGTCACTTCGCCGGTACGCTCGCCGGTTCTAAAAATCGGATAATGGCTGCGCGCGATCCCCGGATCGCTCATCTCCAAGCCGACGAGCCTGCGCCGGATCCCTTCCTGTTTTTGCTTGAGCAATGCCTCCCGCCCGAGAAACGAATCCTTGGAAAATTTTACCACCCAGTCGAGGCCCGCTTCCAACGGCGTCGTGACATCGTCCAGCTCATGCCCGTAGAGCGGCAGCGCGCGCTCGAGACGAAGCGTGTCTCTGGCGCCGAGACCGGCCGCCTGAAGCCCGTGCTCGCTCCCCGCGTCCATGAGAGCATCCCACAATTTTTCTCCCTCGGGCGACTCGCAAAATATCTCGAACCCATCTTCGCCGGTATAGCCGGTGCGCGCTACCATGGAGTCGATCCCGCCCACCGCGCCGAAGAAAAAATAAAACGTCTTCAACTCTTCGAGGCGCGCCGCGGTCAAGCGCTGTAAAATTTTTTCCGCCAGCGGCCCTTGGAGCGCGATTTGGACATAGCGCTCGCTGGTATTCTCGACCTTGACATTCGCGCCGCCGTGTTTGGCTATCCAGTCGAAGTCCTTGTCCGTGTTCGAGGCGTTAACGCAGATAAAAACGTGATCCGCCTTGAGCGGGTAGATCACAATGTCGTCTACGGTCCCGCCCCGCTCGTTCAGCAGCAGGTTGTATTGTGCTTGTCCCGGCTTCAGACGCGAGAGATCGTTCGGCGTGAGCGTCTGACAAAAATCCAAAGCGCCCGCGCCCCGGACCTCGACCTCCCCCATGTGGCTCACGTCGAAAAGACCGGCGCGCCCGCGCACCGCCAGATGCTCTTCGATCACCCCGTTGTATTGGACCGGCATATCCCAGCCAGCGAATCCGACCATCTTCGCCCCCAAGCGCCGATGAACCGAATGAAGCGGAGTTCTTTTGAGTTTCGGGGCTTGGGGTGTGGCTGGCGCGTTCACGCGACCGGTTTAACTTTCCCGCTGCAGCGATTCCTTTGCCGCTCTCAACGTATTGAACAAAAGCATGCAGATCGTCATCGGCCCGACGCCGCCCGGAACCGGAGTGATGTAGGAGGCGCGCTCTTTGGCGCTCTCGAACTCCACGTCGCCGGACAACTTTCCGCTCGGAAGGCGGTTGATTCCCACGTCGATCACCACCGCGCCCGGCTTGATCCAGTCGCCGCGGATCATCGCGGCTTTGCCGATGGCCGCGACGACGATGTCCGCCCGGCCGACTTCGTCCTTGAGCTGGGCCGTGCGCGAGTGGCAGATCGTAACGGTGGCGTGCCGCTCCAGGAGCATTATGGCGACCGGCTTCCCGACTATGTTGCTGCGGCCGACCACGGTCGCGTTTTTTCCCTTGGGATCGCAGCGGACGGAATCCAGGAGTTTCATAATTCCCATCGGCGTGCATGGCCGGAACCCCTCGCCGCCGGAGAGCAACAGCCCCTGATTCACCGGATGAAACCCATCGATGTCTTTTTGCGGCGAGACCGCGTTGAGCACGCGCTCGGCGCGGATGTGCGCGGGGAGCGGCAACTGCACCAGAATGCCGTGGATCTCGTCGTTGCGATTCAGCTTGTTGATCAGAGAGAGAAGGTCTCGCTCCGAAACCGACTCCGGGAGAAGATGCTCCTCCGAGCGGATGCCGACTTCCTTGCAGGCCTTCTCTTTATTCTTAACGTAGAGATGAGACGCGGGATCGTCGCCGACAAGCACGACGCCCAGTCCGGGGACCATTCCCCATCGCCGCTTGAGCCCTTCGACTTCTTGCTTGATCTCGGCTTGAATCTCTCGCGCGACGGCCTTGCCGTCAATGATGGTTCCCATAAATTTCCCCGCTCGGGTTTAAGGAATCTATACAGAAAAAAAAATCTTTGTAAAGAGGTTGCGCCGCAAATCCCGCGCTTTCGGCGCCCAGCGAAAGCGGTCACCGACGCAGAGGGGCGCGTCTTCGAAGCGGCGCGCTAGTGTAGTGTCTCACGCTGTTGACACCTTATCCTAAGTTCGACAGGCGAAA
>CAYOJC010000121.1:0-12973 GCA_964404195.1 uncultured Syntrophobacteraceae bacterium | reverse complement strand
GGCGAGTAAAAAGGTTGGGGGATAGGGAAAAATTACTTAGCGGCCTCTGACCCGTTCTTCCCGTTGCCCTTTTTTCCTCTCGAAATCAGCTCATCAAAACCTCATCGATCGCTCTGTCAGACTCTCTCTCGACGTCACAGTCAGCCCCCGCTTATTCGAGCGAACAATTCCTTGAACAGTCTAGGCAGCGTGACGCAAAAAAAAATTTCAAACGAAAAACTCATCACTCACAATTAGCTTTCTGTTGAACCCTATCATGAAGAATTTCAGGATGGAAGAGAAAATTTACAATAAGTTAGTTTTATTGGCAGCATTGCACCATAACTTGAGATAATTTCGTTTAATTAGCGATAGTTTACAATAATATCTTTAAATTTGCGCTAATTCTCTTAGACTCCCCTTAATTCGATGAAAATCGCATGCCCTTTTCCGTTCTTGCTTTATATGCACAAGCTATTGAATTCTCTAAATGATTTTGAAGTCCAATCGACTTTCCCGGTGCGATCGTACAGGTTCGCCTATGTTTGCTTAACCAATACGCATAACTCACGCCAAGGCGGGTGCACGGCTTTCCAGAAATGCTCTTAAAGTCCGCTAATCCATTGAATTACGGCTAGATTAGGAAGGCATGCAACCAAACGCGGAGGTGCCGGTTAACCCAGCAATGTGTATGAAATTGGGTACACGGTGTGAAGGAAATCTCTATCAATTTTCGCGGTCATCTCGCGCCAAGATGCTGGATTGAATTTGCAGCCTGGAAAAAAATTTGATCGAGGAGTTTTACAATCCATATTATTTCTTGGAGCTAGTCATTAATGGCCTGCCATGAGCGAGCGGACGTTTTTCCCGCGAGGCGAATCTAAAATGAACCCGCCCCCTCGACTACTCCCTACGGTCGCTCGCTCGGGGCACCATTCGACTCGACTATATGGATTAGTCCTTAAATGGCCTGCCATGAGCGAGCCGGTGTTCTTACCGGCGAGTCGAATGGTGGAGCCGAAGGGAATCGAACCCTCGACCTCTTGAATGCCATTCAAGCGCTCTCCCAACTGAGCTACGGCCCCACCTGCGGGAAGAACTGAGATAAAAGTAAGAGAGAGACGGTTAAAAGTCAAACACGACGCCGCCGAGAAACCAACGCCGGCCGATGCAAAAGCAGCCTGGACAACGGGTAAATTTTTTGTGATTTAAAACAAAATAGCGGGCGGCCCGTGCCGGCTTTTCCGACTCGCTTGACGCGAATCCATTGCCCCGGCGCCGCCGCCCGCTATTCTACAAGGGCTTGCAGCCTCAGTCTCTTCGCATTGCTATTATTGTCCCCCACCTCGGCCACCACTTCCACCACCCGATCCCGATTCGCCGGATGAGCCGCCGACGGACCCCACCGATTCACTTGAATCCGCGCCCTCTACGCTCCCCCTCAAAATATCCTGCCGCTCCATTCTCCCGGTCGCCGCGCCGCCCCGCGCGCTGCGCGACGAACTCGACGCCGAACAGCCGGTCGTAACCAGCGCGCAGGCGAATCTTAAACGACTTCCGGACTTCCGCCTTCTGCGTTTCTCGGCTTTCACTGCCCTCTCATATGTTGCCCGCTGCGTAAACCTTTTTGCCGTTCGTTCGTCTAATCTAATCTAATCTAATCTAGAGGGTCTAACATGAAAACGAAAATTGTTCTGATTATTGCGCTGGTCATATTGTCAGCGGCCGCACAGGTATCTGCGAAGCCTTCGGCCGGTGGGCAGGAGTCCGACTTTGCGCTCTTTGATGGGACCGATCCGAGCGCGAACGAGATTGGCGCCCAATGCGGAGCAAAGGTCGGAAAATCGAACAACGCGGTGGCCTTCACGTACTATGTGACCGTGTCGAATTGGAGCGCGACGGTGAAGGTCCTAAGGGTCCTCTACGCGGACGGACAAGAAATAGCTCGATACCAGATACCTCCCTTCAGCTCCTTCAGCTTCACGCAGGCGGCGGGCGGAACGGCGGGGATAGATGACTGGATCAGGGTCTTTGCCGAGGGGCCCGTCCCATCGGAAATTGCCGGCTCGATGAGCGCCCTCTTCCCGGCAGCGGCGAAGCCGCATCCGAGCGTGGGAACGAATTTCTGCACTACAATGACGGCGCCCGCTCCGTAGGACGGCTCGATACTGGCAGCTTACCGGTGACAAGGTTGGGAGTTGTGGCATGGTTTACGGCCATGGTCACAACTCCCTTTTTTTCCGCTTTCAGCCTTCCGCCTTGATCCTTCCTTTCACCATCTCCTCCGCGTGGCGGATCGCTTTGTCGGTAACTTTCACTCCGCCCAGCATGCGCGCAACCTCCGCGACTCGGTCGCGCTCGGCGAGATGCTTGACACCGGTGAAGGTCCGCCCTTTGGCAACTTCTTTCTCGACGACGTAGTGAGAGTCGGCCAGCGCGGCGATCTGCGGCAAGTGGGTCACACAGATGACCTGATGCGAGGCGGCGACTTTTTTGAGCTTCTGTCCCACGATCTCCGCCACCCGGCCGCCGATGCCCGCGTCCACTTCGTCGAACAAAAGCGTCGGGATATCCCCGCGGCCGAGAACGAGAGACTTGATCGCCAGCATCAGGCGTGAAAGCTCGCCGCCCGAGGCGATCTTCGCCAGCGGCTTGACCGGCTCGCCGGGATTGGGCGAAAAATAAAATTCGACCTGATCCATTCCCTGATCGGTTAATTTTTTTCCGGCCTCGGCAAACGGCGAGCTGTCGGCCGCTTCGCCGGAATCGAGAAAGCGCGCTTCGAACGCCGTGCCGGCCATGCCGAGAGTCGCCAGCTCTTTTTCCATTTCTTTTTTGAATTTGCCGGCCGCTTTTTTGCGCTCGCGCGATAGCGCCTCCGCGGTCTCCCAGGCGGCGCGGCGCGCCTTTTCGCAGGCCCGCTCCAGCGCGGGGATTTCTTCTTCCCCGCGCTCCAACCCTTTCAACTCTTCGGCGAGTTTTTCGCCGTGCTTGAGAATCTCCTCGATCGACCCCTGGTACTTTCGTTTCAAACGACCGATCTCGGCGAGCCGCTCTTCCAATTGCTCCTGGGCCGCCGGATCGAACTGGACGCTGCCGGTATGGCGCCGGAGAAAAGATGCGCCCTCCTGCAATTGCGCCAGCGAGGAGTCGAGCAGCTCCACCGCCGCGTTGAGTCCGCTGTCGATCCGGGACAGCTCTTTGAGGCGCGCGACATATTTCCCCAATCGGCCCGCCACCGCTTCGTCGCCTTCGTAAAGCAAATCCTCGCCCTCCTTGCAGCCCTGGTAGAGTTTCTCCGCGTGCATCAGAATATTTCGCCGCTCCTTCAATTCCTCTTCTTCTCCCGGCTGCAACTGCGCGCGGGAAATTTCCTCGGCTTGCGCGCGCAGCCATTCCTCTTCGCGCCGGCGCTTGTCGAGCAGCTCTTTAGCGCGGCTGAGATCGTTCCAGGCGGCGGCGAGGACGGAATATTTCCGGCTCATCTCCACGGCCCTCTCATTCAAGCCGGCGAAATCGTCGAGCAACTGGAGATGGCTCTCGGGTCTCAGCAGTGTCTGGTGCTCGTGCTGGCCGTAGATGTGGATCAGGCTGGGGCCGATGTCGGAGAGAAGTCCAAGCGGACAAAGCCCGCCGTTTAAATAGATGCGATTTTTTCCCGAGCGGCTGACGACGCGCTTGACGACGAGATCTTCTACGATCTCGTGTCCCGCCGCGCCGAGCTTTTCCTTGAGCGGCGCCGGAAACGACTCGAACAGCGCTTCGACGCTCGCCTCTTCCTCGCCGTGGCGAATGATGTCGGCGGAAACCCGCCCGCCCGAAACCAGAGCGAGCGCGCTGAGCACGATCGTCTTGCCCGCGCCCGTTTCCCCGGTGAGAACGTTGAGGCCCGCGGCCAAATCCAAGGCCACTTCATCGATGACTGCGAAATTCTTGATTCTCAGCTCTCGCAGCATTTTGCGTATCGCTTAGCGCTCGCCCCACTTGAGCTTGTTGCGCAGGACCTCGAAATAACCGCGCGAAGGCGCTTTCACGAGCGAGACCGGCACGCCGTAGTCGCTGACCTCGACGATGTCGCCGTCTTTCAAAAGCACGCCCTGTTGTCCGTCGGGGCTCAGAAAAACCGTGTTGCCGCCGGAACGGAGCACGACGCGGATGGTCGATTTGCTGGAGACGACGATCGGCCGGTTGGTCAATGTGTGCGGACAGATAGGCGAGAGCACGATCGCTCCCAGTGAAGGATAGAGGATCGGGCCGCCCGCCGCGAGGGAATACGCCGTCGAGCCCGTCGGAGTGGAGATGATCAAACCGTCGGCGCGATACGTGCACAGATATTCTTTTCCGATGTAGGCTTCGAGATCGACGATCCGCGAGCGCGCGCCCTTGGCGATCACCGCCTCGTTGAGAACGCGGAATTTCTTCGGCTTGGCTCTTTTGCCTTGAACCCGAACTTCGAGCGTCATCCGCTTCTCGACGGCAAAGTCTCCCGCCAGGGTTTTTTCGAGGACAGACTCGAGCTCATCGATGGCGATCTCGGTGATGAAACCGAGTCCTCCGAGATTAACGCCGAGGATCGGCACCTTCGGCCGCTCGACCAGGCGGGCGACGCTGAGAAGCGTGCCGTCGCCGCCCAGGACGACGATCAAGTCCGCCCTCTTTACCATCTCTTTCTTGGTGCACGGCTGCGCGCCGTTCTTGAACAGGCCTGCCTCGACAAGGACCCGTTTTTTCTTTTCCTTGAGCCAGGGCACGAGCCAGCTCACCATCTCGGCCGCCTTGGGCTCTTCGTACTTGGCTACTAATCCAACCGTGCGAATCATTGGAAACACACCTTGTCAAACGGAGAGATTAACACATGAGCGAAAAGAAGTCCTTGCCTTTTGTCTTAGGTGCGCAGGTCTCCCCCAACGTAGGGGCGCGATTTATCGCGCCCTCCCGTGTGCCGGCGAACGGATTTCGGGATTTGTTCCAGGGCGCAATGAATTGCGCCCCTACATTGAGAATAAGGCCGTGGACGTGGTTGGGCATGACCATGACAACGTCGTCGAAAACTATCACGCCGCCGATTTGGACGACTTCAGCGCAAAGTAAATTTTTTCCGCTGTGAGCGGAAGATCGAAGATTCTCACTCCGGCCGCATCGTCGAGCGCGTTCGCGATGGCCCCCGCCGTGGCGATGATGCCGTTCTCGCCGATCTGTTTTGCGGCGAATGGACCCGGCCCCGTCGGATCTTCGATCAGGACGGTCTCCAGCGAGGGAATATCGGCGATACACGGGATGCGGTAATCGCCAAAGTTTGCGGTCAAAACTTTCCCCTGCTCCGTCACCACCTCTTCCATGACAGCGTAACCCAATCCCTGGACGAGACCGCCCTCGATTTGCCCCTGATGCGTGAGCGGATTGATCACGGTGCCCACGTCGTGCGCCGTCACCATGCGCTTCACTTTAAGCTGGCCGGTTTCGCCGTCCACCCGGACCTCCGCGATCTGAACGACGAAAGCGGCGACCGGCGAGCGCCCTTTGGCTTCGTAGCAATGGCGAATGCGCAGCTCGCCGTTGCCGTCGGCGGCGCGCCGGCAGACCTCGGCGAAGCTCAAAGTTCTTTTTGCGCCGCGCACGGTTGAAAAACGCCCTTTCACGAGCTTCACGTCGCCGGCGCCGCATGCCAACATGGACGCCGCAATGGAGATCAGCCGTTGGCGCAGCTCTTCGGCCGCCGCCAGTACCGCATGGCCGCTCATGTTGGTGATCTTGCTGCCGCCCGGCGCGGCGTCGCTTTCGAAAGTTTCGGTGTCGCCGATCTCCGCGCGCACGTCTTGGGTCGGGATCGTGAGAACTTCCGCCGCGATCTGTTGCAGCAGCGTGTGCGTGCCCGTGCCAATGTCCGGCACCGCGGTGAGAATCGCGATCTTGCCGTCCGGGGAAGCCGAGATCTCGGCGTTGGCCAGTCCCGACCCGCCGACGTGACGGAAAGAAATGCCGATGCCGCGGCCGATATTTTTCCCCGCCTTCTTCTTCCAGCCGATTTTCTTCGCGGCGGCCAGCAGCGTCTCGCGGCAGCGCAATTTCTCGATCGCCCGGCCGCCGGCCAATTTGTCGCCCTCGCGCAGGAGATTTTTCAGACGAAACTCGAGCGGGTCCATGCCGACGGCTTTGGCGAGAAGATCGGTGTGCGATTCCGCCGCGAAGACCGCCTGCGGCTGGCCGGGCGCGCGATAGTAGCCGCAGGGCACGCCGTTGGTGTAGACGCCGTACGAGCGGATCGAATAATTCGGAATCCGGTAGACTCCGGTCACGTGCGTCGCGCCGCCCAGGTTGGGGACTTCGCCCGGCTTGAACGAAGCGTAAGCGCCGCTGTTGAAGATCACTTCCGCCTCGCGGGCGACGATCGTGCCGTCTTTTTTTACGCCGCTCTTGATCCGGATGACCGAGGAGTGTCGCGGATCGCCCGCGGTCAACTCTTCATGGTAAGTCATGACCATCTTCACCGGCCGCCGCGTCGCTCTTGCCAGCTCGTAACAGATCGGAATATCCATCAGCGCGCCCTTGCCGCCGAAGTCGCCGCCGACGGCGACCACGTGGACGCGGATCTGCTCCTTGGGAATTTCCATTTGCCTTGCGAGATGCGACTTGACGCGGAACGGCGCTTTGCACGAAGCCCAGATGTCGATGCGATTCGAGCCGTCCACCGCAACGACGACTGAGTGCGGCTCGAGGTAGGCTTGATGCGCGAGTCCGGTTTTGAAGGTGTGTTCGATAACGAGATCGGCTTCTTTAAACCCGGCGGCGATGTCGCCCGCGGCCCAGTTCTGAATCGCAAAGACGTTCGGCAGCATCTCCGGCGGCGGATGAAATCCTTTATACGACGGCAACTCCTCATGCACCAACGGCGCGCCGGCGCTCATCGCTTTTCTCGGATCGAAGACTCCGGGCAATTCCTCGTAATCGACTTCGATGAGCGAGAGCGCTTCCTCCGCCGCTTCGAGATTCTCGGCGGCGACCGCCGCAACCTTCTCGCCCATGAAGCGGACTTTGCCCCGGGCGAGCACCGGCGTGTCCTGCAAGCTGAGACCGACACGGAACGGAGACACGTCGCCACCGGTTAAAACCGACAGGACGCCTTTTACTTTTTTTGCCTTGTCCGTGTTCACGCGCAGAATGCGCGCGTGCGCGTACGGGCTGCGCAAGCACCGGCCCCACAACATACCGGGAAGCTCGACGTCGGCCGTGTAGAGCGTCTTACCGCCAACCTTCTCCGGCCCCTCGATCCGCCCCACCGGCGAGCCAACAATCATAAGTTTCATCATCGTCTCCTTTTTACTAGTGGTGTCTCACTCGGCTTAAGGAGCGCCCCACCACCATTTTCGATTGCCGATTTTAGATTTTCGATTAAGGAACCCGGCTCCGGAGAATCCAAAATCTAAAATCGAAAATCTAAAATGACTACACGACCCATTCCCGCAGACGCGAGCTGGCGTAATCGACCAACATCACCAGCACGACCAGTACAACGACGATCGCGGCGGCCTCCTGATACTGAAACGTGCGGAAGCTCGTGTTCATGAGATAGCCGATCCCGCCCGCGCCGATCAAGCCCAATACCGACGCCGAGCGGATATTAGTCTCGAAGCGATAGAGCGTAAACGAGATCAGGTCGGGCAAAATCTGCGGCACGACGGCGAACGCGAGCACTTGCGTGTAGCCGGCGCCGGTCGCGCGGATCGCATCGACCACGCCCTCGTCGATATTTTCCACCGATTCCGAAAGCAGCTTTCCCAACACGGTCGCCGTATGGATGAACAGCGCCAGCGTGCCGGCAAACGCGCCGAGGCCCACGGCCGCGACGAAGAGCAGCCCCAAAGCGAGATCGGGAATCGTGCGCACCAAATTCAACACGGAGCGCACGCCGGAATAGACCCACGGATGCGGCGTGGTATTGCGCGCGGCGAGAAAGCCGACGGGAAACGCGACTAAAAGCGCCAGGAAAGTCCCGGCCAGCGCCATCTGGACCGTCTCGAGCGTCGCGCCGACGATGGTCTGCGGAAACGTGTTGTCCCACCAGCGCCGCTTGACCCGCTGCTGTTCCGGAGAGAGGGGCAGCGGCAGTAGCAACTGGCTCAGCGACAGCCCTTCGGGAAAAAAATAACTCTTGGCGTCGGTGACTTTAGAAAAATCGGGCGGCAGCATGCGCGCCACCGTATCGAAGATCTGCGGGACGCCTTGGACCAGCTCTCCGGGCCGGATCTTCGCGCCCTGGAAAGACCAACCGAGGAGAAGCAGCAAAATCACCGCCCAGAACAAAACGCGCGCGCTTTTCTTCGGCGCCGGCGGCGCTTCCGCGAAGATATCGACATCAGTTTCTGCCATGATTGCTCCGATAAATTTTGAATTGGACTCCGAGTTTTGCCTTTTTACTTTTGCCCCTTCGACTTCGCTCAGGGCATGCTTTTGCCTTTTCTATTGCCTATTGCCTAATGCCTGTTGCCTGCTTGATTCGCCCTTCTTCCTGCGCCGTGATCGGCGCGCTCTTCAACGCGGCGGAGAAAAGATCGCGCAGCGGCGATTGGTGCTCGACCTTGTCCCGCGCCTTGAGAAAAACGGCGTAGCCGTCGCCGCCCTCGGCCAAAAACCGATTGACGGCGACGGTATATTCCCGGTCGCGCGTCAACGGAACATTCTGGACCCGGATTTCCCTGACCCGCGAGCCCGCGGGCGCCGCCGGATCGAAGGTATAACTCAGCCCCGAAACCTGAAGAAAGCGGCCGGAGGTCGCGGGCAGCTCGCTGACACTGTTCTCCATGGCCTCGTGCAATTGCGCCGCCGTCAATCTGAGCGAGATCAGCGGTTCTTCGAACGGGAGGGCCTGCATGATCCGCTTGAGCGTGACCGGCCCGGCCGGGATCGTGCCGCGTATCAGTCCGCTGTTCAAGAGCGCGATCTCGGCCCCGACGCGGCTGCGGACGAGATCGGCAAGAAAATTGCCGAAGTTCGTCTCGCGAGTACGCACGACCTGGCTCTCTCCGATCAAGTCCACCAGAGCTTGGCCCAGGACGTGACTCGCGGCGGCGTCGAGCCGTTGCGTGTAATCTTTAACCAGCCCAGCGACTTTCGGCTGCTCGGCCAGACTGGGATCGATCGGAAGATTCCGCGCCTCCGCCGCGCTGAGTTTTTTGTCGAACGTAAGATCCAGCCGCCCGAGCGTGCGCCCTTGCTGATGCGTTTTGACGACGATCGGGCCGCGTGTAAGCAATTCGACGCGGCCCTGCGCGGGCGTTTGTGCGCCGGCTGCGATCAACCCGTCGAAGCCGGAGGTGTGCCCGCCAACGATGACGTCGATCTCGGGGACCGCCTTCGCCAGCGCGAGGTCCTCGTCGGTTTCTTCATGCGTTATCGCGACGAGCAGATCGACCCTGCCGCGCAACTGTTTGACCGCGAGCCTTGCCGCGGCGATCGGGTCTTGAAACTCCGTCTCGCGCACCGCGCTCGGGGCGAATAAGTCCGGATAACTCTTGCGGCCGACGAGGCCGATCAAACCCACGCGCAATCGGCCGATCGTTTTGACGACAAAGGGCTGGCACACGCCGTTTCTTCTCGGCCGGACGTTGGCGCAGAGAAACGGAAAGCGGGCCTGTTTTTTTAAATCCCGCAGATGCTCGATGCCGAAATCGAAATCATGATTGCCGAGCGCCAGCGCGTCGTAGCCCATGAGATTCATCGCGGCGATATCGGGCTTGCCGCGAAAGACCGACGACATCGCGGTTCCCACCACGAGATCGCCGCTGTCCACGAGCAAGAGCTGTTTGACCTCTTTCCTGATCTTCTCGACGAGCGCGGCGCGCCGGGCCACGCCGCCCAGTCCCTTGAACGGGCCGCTCTCGATCGGCTGCAGCGTGCCGTGGTGCTCGCTGGTGTGCAGAATCGTGAGCTGCCCCTCGGCGCGCGCAGCGATAGGTCCCGCAAGAAGTACGAGCAGTGCGACGAGCAGCCAGGTTCCCATGATTCTCCGCAAAGTCATTATCCCAACTCGCTGCCAATGTCCATTTGCAACCAAGTTTCGAGTCGCGGGTCTGGAGTCTCGGGTTGACTCGAAACGCGGAACTCGGAACTGTAAAGCAGATTGACACAAATCTTCCTGATGGGCTACTCTCCGCGAATGATCCCTAGGCTCCGCGCAACTCTCGCAGCCGCGGTGATACTTCTCTTCGGCGTGGAAACCCCGGCCGCCGAGAAAGCGCCGCGTCCGTGGAAGATCGCCATCCTGATCGGCCAGTCCGGCCCGTCCGAGGACCAGACCGTCAAAGGATTCCGCGAGGGGCTGAAAAAACTCGGCTACATCGAAAGAAAGAACGTCATCATCGAGATCAACGACCTGAAGGGCGATCGGGTCGCGCTCAAATCGACCGCCGCCGACCTGGTCAAGAAAAAAGTCGATCTGATCTTCACCAGCGGCACCCGGACCACGCAGGCCGCGATGGAAGCGACCCGGGAAATTCCGATCGTCTTTCGCCATCCGGCCGACCCGGTGGCGATGGGTTTCGTGAAGAGCATGAAACAGCCGGGAGGAAACGTCACCGGCGTCGCCGCTTTCTCCAGCGAGACGACCGAAAAGCGTTTGGAGATTCTGAAGGAATTCGTTCCCAACCTGCGCCGCGTGCACGTCTTTTACGACTCGAACAACCCGTTCGCCAAAGAAAATTTCGCGCTGGCGAAAAAACTTGCGGCGAAAGTGGGACTCGACGTCGCCGACCATTCGATCAAGACGACGGACGAGCTGAAGGCGGGTCTCAACGCGCTCCAGAAACAGGAGGGCGACGCCATCTTCGAAGTCTCCGACGACCTGATCGAAAGCCAGGCGGAGCTGATCTTCGACGCCGCGCGGCAAAAGGCGCTGCCCACGATCTTCGAGGGCGCGGACTGGGCCGTCAAAGGCGCCATGATCAGCTACGGCGCAAACTACACACTGATGGGCCGGCAGGCCGCCGGTCTCGTGAACAAAATTTTCCGCGGCGAAAAGCCCAGGACTCTGCCGGCGGAGCGCGCCGCGAAATACGATCTCGTGATCAATCTGAGAATGGCCAACGCGATCGGCGTCGCGATTCCGCCAGCAACCCTCAAAAAAGCCGACAAAGTCATCCGATAGGATTTTCGATTGCCGATTTTAGATTTTCGATTGGGGGGAGATTGGATTTGAATCTAAAATCTAAAATCCAAAATCTAAAATAGTTATGGCCGAGCTGGCAGACGCCATCAGAAGAATCCCGCTGTTCTCCGCTTTGTCGCGCGAGGACATCGCCAAAGTCCTGGGCAAGCTGGAAGAAAAGACCTATCCCGCCGGCACGACGATCTTCTCTCAAGGCGACAAGGGCGACGCTTTCTACCTTATCCACGCCGGGACCGTGGAGGTCGTGCTGCAGAGCAGCGGCGGGCGGGCGGAGACGATCGCGGTCCTCGGACCCCAGGACTGGTTCGGCGAGATGGCGCTCCTCTCCGGCGAGCCGCGCTCGGCCACGATCGTCACGGTCAAGGACACGACGCTCTGGCGGCTCTCGCGCGAGGCGTGGAACGACCTGATCGAGAAACATCCGATCTGGCTGCTCCACTTCTGCGCGCTCCTCAGCAAACGGCTGGCGCACGCGGAGCACCAATACTCCACCGGCCGCGACGCCTTTAATTCCCTGGCCGAGGAGTTCTACAGTTCGCGGCCGCTCGAGTCGCAGATCTTCTTTCGCCGCGCCGCCCTGCTCACGAGGATCGATCTCGAGACCGTGGATTTCGTGATGCAGACCGAAGGCGCCAAGACCTATTTCTCCCAACTGGAGTGGAGCCAGTCGCCGCTGATCCGCTCGCTCGACGGCGGCAAATGCGAGCTGCACGGCTTCTTCCGCGACCTTCTGATCGAGAAGCTCCTCGCCGACGAGGGCGATGAAACCAAGCAGCAGCTCCATTCGCAAATCGCCGGCCGGTACGAAGCGATCAGCGACTGGCCCGAAGCCATTCATCATCGCATCGAAGCGCGCGAGTGGAGCGCGGTCGCGAACCTGATCGCCGCCCATAAGGAGGATTTGCTCAACGGGTCGGCGCCGCTGCTCAAAAACGCCCTGGAGAAAATCCCGCCGGATTCCTTTTACTCCGACCTCCGCCTGGTCCATATCAAGGCGGAGACCTTGGCCCACCTGGGCGACTTCGCCGGCGCGATCCGAACCTATAAGGAAGTCATCTCGCAGCGCGGCGGCGATCTCGGCGCCGAGGCCGCCGCGCGCTACCAGAACATGGCGAACGTCTTCGTGGAGAAAAAAGACTATCCGCAGGCGCTCAACTGTCTGCGCAGCGCGCTCAATTTATTGGACAAAAAGTCCGCCGCGCTGGCCGGCGACGCAAGCGAAGTGTATTGGGAGCAAAAGTCCCGGCAGACGGCCGCCGCCCCGGAATCGCCCGCCGACGCCGGAGGATCGTCATGGGGAAATTTGGCCTCTTCTCTCCGCGGCTTGTATAAACAGGCGGCGTTCAGCAGATGGGTCGGCGGAATCCTCGGCCTCGCCGTGTGGGCTTACCTGTGGTTCGGCCAACCGGAAATCGGCCTTGAGCCGGAAGCGACCAAGGTATTCGGCCTGCTTTGCCTGACGTTGATCTACTGGGCGTTCTGGGTCTTTCCCGATTACGGCGTCGCGCTGATTTTTGTCCTGGCCCTGATCCTCACGGGATTGGGCACGGCGGAGGAAGTCCTCAGCGGCTTTGCCAGCACCACGTGGTTCATGACTCTGGGAGTGCTGGGCTTGGGCGCGGCGATCACCACCTCCGGCCTGTTCTATCGCATCTCGCTGCAACTCGTCAGATTTTTCCCGCTGACTTACTATTGGCAGATCACGGCGTTGGGTTTCATGGGAGTCATCATCACCGCGCTGATCCCGCAGCAAACCGCGCGCACCGCGATCAGCAGCCAGATGCTCTTGAATCTTTCCGAGAGCCTCGGCTACAAAACTCCGTCGAAAGCATC
>CAYOJC010000120.1:0-13111 GCA_964404195.1 uncultured Syntrophobacteraceae bacterium | reverse complement strand
ACAGCCGGTCGAGATATCGGGTGATGTCGGGGTTGGAGTTTTTCTTCGGCCGCGGCGCAACGACGCTGAAGGAGTCGCGGCGGAAATATCTCGAGCCGAATCAGGACTTGCTGATCGGCGCCGGCTCCAGAAGCCATCACCACAGGAGAGTTACGAGTATTAGATAACCAATCTCAAGTAATAACAATTTAAGCTTTTTCCTCTATCCTAGGCCTGCCGGTCTCTTGTAGTCCGGCAGGCCTTTTCTTTTTCTGGTATCCGAACGCCCTCACGCTAAAGCTCGAAACAAATTGCATCGCTCGATCCGTTGGCGTGACCGATTCAATCGACTTGGCCGTTTATCGTGGGGAAGCCGGGCTTTTTGCTTTGTTCGGCCGGTTCATCAATGAGCTGGACGTGGCATAGGCATCCTCGGCCTCTTTATAAAGACCGAGCTCTTCGTAGGCCGTGCCCAGCCCGTACCAGAGGGTGCTGTCTTTGGGGAAGCGGCTTACACCGTTGTAGTAAATTCTAAACGCGTCGGCGAAAAGACCCTGGTGCATGAACAGACTGCCAAGGCAAGTATAACCCCGCCGTTCTTTAGGATCGATCTCGTTGAGTTTTTTGCAAGCCTCCGTGGCCTGGGCCAGCTCTTTCCTTTCCCAGTACACCATCGCTATTCCGAAATAAGCCTCGGGCATGACGCGTTTTTTACGAAGCGCGGATTGATAATCGCTCAGGGCTTCGTCGTAACGTCCCATCTCGCGGTAAACGTCGCCGCGGTAAAGGAAGCCTTCGCTATTAGGTCTCAATTGGATGGCGGTCGTGAAATCCGACACCGCTTCATCGTTTCTGTTCAGCAGCATATTCAAATGACCGCGGGAAAAGTACCCGAACGGATCTTTTGGGCTGAGCTCGATCGCTTTCTCCAGAATCGGCTGGGCCTTCCCATATTCCTCCATTTCGATATACACGGCTCCAAGATTCATGTAGGCGCGCGGGTTATTGGGATCCTTGCGGATAGCGTCGGTCCATAAAGTCGCTTCGTCGCGCCAGTCCATATTACGCCTGATCGTAGCTGCCGTCAGCGCGATAAGCATCAACCCAACGATGACGGCATAGCCGAGGCGAAAGCGCGTCTCACTCAAGCCCTCGCGCTTCCATCTGCGCCGAAACCAGATCGCCGCCTGCAGGCTGAGAGCGGCGGCCACGACTGAAAGTCCCACGTGCGCCAGATAAGGCCGATGGCCGTTGACCGCATCCGGCCGCACCACGATGCTCGCCTCCGGCAGCAGGGCGATGAAGAACCAAAAGGTAAAGAAGGTTACCAGGGGTTGGGTCCGGCGCACGCGCCAGGCTGCGGCGATGATCGCTGCGACGATGCCCAGGCATGCAACGATGCGGAAATCCGATAGAGATGTAGACCAACCGAAGTTGGGATAATCCACGATCAAGGGATCGGGCCAGAGATAAAGTTTAAGATAATAGACCCAGGCGCGAAACTGGGTGAGGAGGTAGGTAGACCGGCCGACCCACGGCGGCGCAATAAAGTTTTGCACCGATCTCGGCAACATAAAAAATCGCAGCGCGACGTACCCGAGGAAGAGCGCCGCGAGCGGCAGATATTTGATCAACCTGCGCGGCTCTTTCAGATACAAGATCAACGGATTGCGCCCCGCGGGATTGAGAAAAAGTATTTCATAAGCCACGAGCGCCGCAGGGAAACTGGCCACGGTGGCTTTGGTCGCCATGCCCAGGGCGAAAGCCGCAGCGCCACCGAAATGCCAGAGCGGACTCGTCCGTTCCCGGCCGCTGAACGGTCCGCGCAGGTAGCAGTAGAAAGATAAGAGATAAAAGAAGGCGGCCAGCAGGGAGCTGCGCGCCCAAATATAGTTGACCATCTCGGAGTTCGCCGTGTGGACAGCAAACAGCGCCGCCGGAATCAGATAAAACCCGGCCCGTGGAATCGAGAAGGAATCCGGCGGCTCTACCAGCCGCCTGCCGTCGATCGCGGCGACGATGAGAAAAATCAGCCAAGCCGTGCCGATGTGAAATAAAAGGCTGCTGATGCGGAACACCGTCGGGTTCGCTCCGCCGATGGCGTAATCGACGGCGTAGGTCATCTGTAATACCGGCCTCCAGTCGATTTTGGCGCCGCTAAAGATCCTGGGGTTGGTAAAATACGATGAGAATTTTCTTAGATCGTGTATCGGCCTGTTCTCCACGATGGTTGCATAATCGTCGAACTGGAAGCTGTTCGGCAATGCGTTCGCGTACGCGATCAGGCTGAGCACGGCGAGCGCGAGGAGCGCGAAAAGGTTCGGGTGGCGGCGGATGAAGTCTTGCATGCGGAGCTTTTAGACGATCGGCGGAATCCCGGTTATCTAGCAGGCTGCTGAAAAACTCGGATTCGTGCTTCGACAAGCACGAACGGAAAATCTCTAACGTTTTCAACCGTCCCTTCGTTCGCCCTGAGCCCGTCGAAGGGTGAACGGAGGCGTTTTCAGCAGCCTGCTACGTCGCGCGTCTGAGGCCGGCGCGCTTGATGTTCAGTTCATCCACGAATTGGCGGATCGTGGCCGCGGCCTTCTCCACGCCGCTTCGGTCGACGTCCAGATGGGTGACCATGCGGATTTTTTCTTGATCGAGCGGCACTCCGAGCACGCCCCGGCGCGCCAGCTCGGCGAGAAAATTATTCGAGGAGAGCCCGGTCGCGCTGACGTCGTAAATCACGATGTTGGTTTGGACCTTGGCCGGGCTCAGTCGGATGCCGGGCACGCGCGCCAGTTCCTGGGCGAGAAATTTGGCGTTCTCATGATCGACGTGCAGTCGTTTCGGTCCGTTCTCCAGCGCGATCAAGCCCGCGGCCGCTATGACGCCGGCCTGGCGCATGCCGCCTCCGAGCATTTTTCGGATCGGGCGGCAGCGCTCGATAAATGCGGCCGATCCGACGATCATCGATCCCACCGGAGCGCCTAATCCCTTGCTCAGGCAAAACTGCACCGAGTCGAATTTCCCAGTCATCTCGCGCACGTCTTCGACGAGAAACGCGGCGGCGTTGAAAACGCGCGAGCCGTCGAGGTGGACCGGAAGGCCGGTTTCATGAGAACGGTCGCAAATCTCGTGGGCGAGAGGTGTGGGATAGACGGTGCCGCCGGCCAGGTTGTGAGTGTTTTCCAAACAAACGAGAGCCGTCTGAGCGCGCGCGTACATCTTCGGGCGGATCATCCTGCCGATCTGTTCCCAGGTCATGATGCCGTCTTCGGTCGGGATCAACCGCGGCAGGAGTCCGGCCACGCCGGCCATCGACGCCATTTCATTCGTATAAATATGCGCGTTTTCCTCGCAGATTACCTCTTGTCCGGGGCGCGCGTGCGCGAGCAGGCAGACAAGGTTGCCCATGCTCCCCGACGGGACGAAAAGCGCGGCCTCACGGCCGAAGATCTCCGCGGAGCGCGCCTGCAGGCGGTTCACCGTCGGATCTTCCATGAAAACGTCGTCGCCGACCTCGGCCTCGGCCATCGCGCGGCGCATCTCCGCGGACGGTTTCGTCACCGTATCGCTTCTGAGATCGATCAAATTCTCCGGCATGTTACTCCAACCTGCCTTCGACTTCCTTGATAATCTCCGGCGACAAGCTCGGCCGCACGAAGGCCTCGTAGATCGATTCGTTCTGTAGCCACATGATGTCCGCGCGGTTCTTTACGGCGTCGCGCATCTCGTTTTGCAAGTGCTCTTCCATACAGTGCTGCCGGATCACATCGACGCAGAAATTACCGTGGCCTTCGTCGTGGTATTCGTGCACACGGAAAAAATCGAGCGACGACTTGGGAATCCACGGGTAATGCCGCTCGAGCGCCTCTCTCTCTTCTTTCATTCTCTTGGGTCCGCCGCCCTCGAACACGAGCCCGGTGCCGATCGCCACCGCCCAGTGGCTCTGCTGGACGAGCTGCACGTACATTTCCAGGCCGGCGCGAATCCCCGGCAGCGGCTCATAGCTCAACATATCGTCGCGCGGAATGCCCAGTCCTTCACCGAATCTCACCCAGAGCTCGGCGTGTCCCGGATTCTTGCGGCCGATCATGTCTTCGCCTTCTTCCTCGATCATGTTTTCGATCAGCGCGCGGCGCAGGTCCGGCACCGGGCACTTCTGGTAGCGGACGCCGAAGAAGCGGTGAATGTTGCGGAACTCGTGAAACAGATTTCTCGCCCATCCTTGCAACTGCTGTTTCGTGAGCCTGCCGGTGAGCAGGAGCTGTCTTACCGGATGGGGCCGGGGGTACCGCCGTTGCAGAGTTTCCAGCAGATCGGACATCAACTCTACGGGCGACAGCACTTGTCCCATGTTTTTCTCCCTCGCGCAAGCTGACATTACGCTCGAAAACTATCCCGGAAGCGACGTAGGAGTCAAGACGACTTAAAATCCAATCCGAAAATCCAATATTGTCTTTTTCAGCACCATCTACTACGATTGGCTCGATGGTTTCTCTCGAGCTGCGCGGTGTGACAAAGACGTTCGGCTCGGTCACAGCGGTCGATCGAGCCGATCTCGCCGTACAGGACGGCGAGCTGGTGGCGATCGTGGGCGAGAGCGGCTGCGGCAAGACGACGATGCTGAGACTTATCGCCGGTCTCGAAACGCCCGACGGCGGGAGCATCTTCATCGGAGGAGTGCCGGTCAACGACGTTCCCGTGGGAAAAAGGAACGTGCAGATGATCTTTCAAAATTTCGCCCTCTGGCCGCACATGAGAGTTTTCGACGAGCGGCGATACAGCAATCTCACGCTGCCTCTCAAAATCCGCAAATGGTCCCAGGAAAAGATCCGAGGGTTTATCGGGCCGATGACGCAGAGGCTGGGGCTCGACGAGGGCTTTTTCCGGCGCAAGCCCGGGGAGCTTTCCGGCGGCGAGCAGCAGCGCGTGGCGCTGGGCCGCGCGCTGACGACTTCGCCCCGCATCCTGCTCATGGACGAGCCGCTCTCCAACATCGATCCGCCGAACCGGCTCAAGATGCGCGGCGAGATCCTCAAGTTCCATCGCGAGAACCGGCTCACCACCCTCTACGTCACGCACAACCTTCCCGACGCTTTGGCGCTGGCCGATCGCATCGCCGTGATGAGGGCCGGCCGCTTCGAGCAGGTGGACACGGCGGAGAATCTCATGCGGCGGCCCGCGACGGGATATGTCGCCGATTTTTTCCGGGCGTCGGAGCTGAGACCGAGAGATTTTTCGGCTGGGCAGCGCCCATGAAAATTTTTCCCCTGGCGCTGCTGCTTGTACTATTGCTCGCATCCGACGCGGATTCGTCGTGCCGGGACCTGGATCTCACGCGCCGGGGCGGATCTCTTGCTTACGCCGCCGAGCCCGACGCCGTCATTCAATACTTCGGTCACAATTTTTTTCAGATCACCACGAGCAAGGGGACGAAGATCATCACCGACCCGCTCGCGCCGGGCATGTACCCGACGCCGAACGTGTGGCCGCACGTCGTGACCGTCGGACGCGAGCATCCGAACCACAACTACGTGGAGCTGGCGCAGGGTAACCCGATCATCCTCCGCGGCCTGTCGAATTACGGCGCTGAATGGAACCGCGTCAGCCTGAACGTGAGAGACGTGTTTATCTACGATCTGCCGGTTTATCAGCAGGCGTTCGGCAACGCGCTCAAGGGCGCGGCCTTCATGTTCGATCTCGGCGCGCTCTGCATCGTCCATCTCGGCGACTTGAGCCACACGCTGACGCCCGAGCAGCTAAAGCAGATGGGGAGAGTGGACGTCGCGCTGATTCCAATCGGCGGCGTCTTCACCATGCCGCCCGACACCGCGCGCGAGGTGCTGGCCCAGATCAAGCCCAAGATCGCCATCCCCATGCACTACCGCGACAGCTCGTATATTCTCGACTCGTTCGTGCAAGATCTTCCCGCCCGCCGTCTTAACACCGATACCCTGGTCGTCAGCAAAGCGACTCTGCCGAAGACTACCCAGATTGTGGTCTTGCGGCCCAAGGGAGGGTTGGGAGGATGGGACAGGTAGGATGGGCTTGCCACGGATGAATTTTTGAGGCGGCGCATGGATCGAATATCTAGTTTTCAACTGCGCCTGGATATCGTTTGGGTTCTCTTTCTGCTGCGTGTTTTGACTGCCGGACGCCGCGGCGAGCCCAAACCTGAAGTGCATTTATTTTTAGGCGACCGCTATTGGCGTCTTGCCGACTACCATGCCGAAAAAGGAAGTAAGCGAAAAGCCGTGGAAGAAAGAAAGGGGGAAGAAAGAAAGGGGGAAGAAAGAAAAGGGGCATTCTGAATTTTTACGCTTAATCTTCTGCTTCAGACCGACGCGGGAGCGCGGCTGAGCACGGCGTTGAGCCACATATCCACTTCGACGGAAGATACACAGAAGGAGGAACTAACAATGGCCAAAGCGATTTCCATACATCCTGCAGTTGATAAGGGCATGAAACCTGCGGCTAAGAACTTTGCGGGCGGTACGCTGGTCTGCCACTGCCCTGACAGGAAAGTCACGGTCACGATTGATGCCCAGTGTGCCCATAACCATGTGTGTGGGTGCACCAAGTGCTGGAAGCCGGCTGGCGCGCTGTTCTCCCAGGTTGCGGTCGTACCACGCGGCAAGGTCAATGTAACTGCCAATAAGGACAAATTGGCGGTCGTGGATCCGAACGCGGTCATCAAGCGACACGCCTGCAAGGGTTGCGGTGTGCACATGTACGGACGTATCGAGAACGAAAAGCATCCGTTGTTCGGCTTGGATTTCATCCATACGGAACTATCGTCGAAAGAAGGCTGGGCACCGCCGGAATTTGCGGCCTTTGTCTCCTCCATTATCGAGTCTGGAACCAATCCCGCCGACATGAGCGCGGTCAGGAGGAGACTGAAGGGTCTGGGCCTGGAGGCATATGACTGCCTGTCCCCGGCGTTGATGGATGCAATTGCGACGCATACCGCGAAAGCAGCGGGCGTGCTCAGCCGCGGATAGTGGAGGAGTATTGGTTCGGGCGAACCGCTGACCAAGGCTGACGCTGATTTTTTCCTACACCATCTCGATAATCATCGGCCGTTTTTGCCGGAAGGCATAGAGCGAGGCGGGGCGGTGGGTGCCGCGGCGCTTCTTCGGTAATTTTTTCAGCAAGCCGAGCGCTAGAATCTTTTTTCGGAAGTTGCGCCGGTCGAGGCGGCGATGAAGAATCGTCTCGTAAACTTCCTGAAGCTCGCCTAAAGTAAATTCTTTTGGCAAGAGACTGTAAACGATGTTGGTGTACTGAAGCTTCGAGCGCAGGCGCTGCAGAGCGATGCGGCCGACCTGTTCATGATCGTAGGCAAGTTCGGGCAGGCGGTCGGCTGGAAACCATTTGATGTCCGCGTAACGCGGCGCCGGATTGAGAGCGACGTTTGGATTTGGCACCAATGCTAAATACGAAGCCGAGACAACTCTCAGCGCCGGATCTCTCTCCGGCTTGCCGAAGGTGTAGAGCTGCTCGATGTAGCTCGGTTTGACCCCGGTCCGCTCGACAATCTCCCGTTCGGCCGTCTGATCGAGCGATTCTTCCGCGTCGACCAGCCCGCCGGGAAACGCCCACTTGCCGGCGAACGAACCTTCTTTGACCTGAACGAGCAGGCAGTGGAGCGCTCCGGCGCTCAGCGTATAGACCACAACGTCGACCGCGACCCACGGATGCTGCTGGCTGTCTGAAAAGCGCGGCTGCGAAGCTGGATCCATGGTGGTTTCAAGTTTAGATCTTGAATGATTCGCGCGTGCCCGGCGCGAAAAGACTTTGCAGATCGAGTTTCTGCTTGATCAAGCCTTGCTCCAGAAGATAGCCGTGCAGAGTTTCGAGCACGCGTTCGTTGGGAGCGAAACCGTAGGGCCAATAATCTTCCGTCATCAACGCCCGCGTCTCCTCATATTCCGCGACGGTCCAGGGAAGGCTGATGCGCAGAACGTTCGAGTCGTAGAGCTGGCCGAAGCAAAGATCTTTGGCGTCGCAGAACGCTTTGTAGAGGCTTTGGGCGATCCAGGGATGTTCTTCGTAGATTTTTGTCCGAATCACGATTACGTGCATGATCGGAAAGATTTTCGTCCGGCGAAAGTAGTCCATCTCGGTCTGCTTGAAGTCGGGAAACAGACGGCGCACGCGCGGCGAGCCGCGAAGATAACAGGAGGGCATGCGCGGAGACATCAGCGCATCGATGCCGCCGCTCTCGATCATGTCGTTAAGAGTCTTGTCGTTCGGGATTACTTCCAGACGAATTCCCGGCGGCAAGTCGAAATCGACGCGGTCCTTGCGTCCAGGCTGCTCCTCGCCGCCTTGAAACCAGAGAATCTCCTCCGGCTTGATGCCGTATTCATGCTGGAAGAGCCCGCGGAGCCAGACCGCGGCGGTCATCGTGTACTCCGGCACGCCGACGCGCTTGCCGCGGAGATCTTCCGGGCGCGCGATGCCCGAGCCGCTATTCACGAAAATGCAGCGGTGGCGAAAAGTCCGCGAGGGAAAAACCGGTATCGCGACAAACGGGCGCCTGCCTTGCGCTGCGGCGACCAAAAACGCGCCCATCGAAAGCTCCGCCACGTCGAACTCTTCGTAGCGGCACATGCGCCAGAAGATTTCTTCGACTGCGAGCGGCACGTAGTTGAGATCGATGCCTTCGGGCCTAACTGAACCGTCACGCAGCGCTCGCGTGCGGTCGTAATCTTCGCAAGCGAGCGTAAGTGTAATGTCAGGCATGATTTCGTTATTTAAGGTGGAGTAATGGAGTGCTGGAGTAATGGAGTATTGGATTATGAGTTTTCGTATACTGCATTGCTTTCCTTTACGACCAAGTGATCGATCCAATCGCCGGTCATCTGGTTGCGTTCTAGACTTTCTACTAATTTGAGCAGGCCGTTTTCAAGTTTGTATGCTAACTGGTTTAATGATTCGAAATCTTCTTCCCGCAGTTGTTTAGCTTCTCGATAGGCGTGCAACCCCGATACCGACTCGCCCAGAGAGCCGAGAGCTATGTTGAGATAATTGAGGTACTCTCTGATCGATCGCCTGCAGTAACCCTCTGCGATGTTGCGATGGACCGAGTCGCTCGAAGCTATAGCCTGAGATGCGACCCGTCTCAGTTCGTAGGGAAAGGTTTTAAAAACACGACAATTCAGCGCATAAAACTGGATTGCGTCTTGCCAGACTCTTAACTGCTGATAACCGCGGTTCTTGTTTTTTCTTGCTTCGTCTTCGCCCATTACTCCACTACTCCATCACTCCAAATGCTGTTCCACGAGTTTAACGAATTTTCGCACGTACTTCGCCAAGCCGTCCCGACCGCTTTTCGCGAGCGAATCTCTGAGTACAGCGCTTCCCAGACAGATTCCGGTGACTCCCAGCGCGGCGTATTCCTTGACGTTATTTTCGTCCACGCCGCCGGAGACCATGAGGCGAACGTCGGGGAACGGGCCGCGGAGCTGGCGCACGAAGTGCGGGCCGCCGACGCAATCGGCGGGAAAAATCTTCACCAGGTCCGTTCCGGCGCGCGTGGCGGAGATGATTTCGCTCGGCGTCGCCGCGCCGCTCACGCAGGCGACGTCGGCGCCGCGGCAGATCGGAATGAGATTCAATTCCAGCGTCGGCGAGACGATGAACTGCGCGCCTGCCGTGATCGCCTGCTGCGCCTCGTCCGGCGACAGCACTGTCCCGCCGCCGACGCGGAGGTCGCTGCGCCGCGCCAGCTCTGCGATGACTTCAACGGCACCGGGAACGCTGAAGGTGATCTCGACGAACTTGACGCCGCCGTCGGCCGCCGCCGCGGCCGTCTCCAGGGCTTCTTTCGCGCTCTTGGAGCGCACGACCGCGACGAGCCTGTGGCGGTGCATCTCCTCGATCAGCTCAATTCTGCCCATTGTCAGGCATCCTACCTTGGCTGCACTGTGGTTCTCAACTGAGACTCAGCCCCCCGTCAACGATCAGCGTCTGGCCCGTGACGAAGTCTCCGCCCGTCACAAGGCCGACGATAGCGGCTGCTATATCTTCCGGCGTGGCAATGCGCTTTAGGGGATAATTCGAAGCCGCTCCGGCCTTCACCTGTTGGTAGCGGGCGCCGTAATGATTTTTCATCCAGGGAGTATCGGTGAACGCGGGCGCCACGGCGTTGACCCGGACCTTGGGCGCGAGCGCGACCGCGAGACCGCGTGTGAGGTGGATCAAGGCCGCCTTGGCCGCTCCATAGGCGAGCGATGACATCGTCGCGGTCGCGATAACGCCCGAGATCGAGGCGACGTTGATGACCATGCCGCCGGATTTTTCGAGCAGCGGCGCCGCGGCGCGGACGCAACGGAAAGCGCCTTTAAGATTAACGTCGAGAATATCGTCCCAAACTTCGTCGGTAAGATTCTTCAGATCGTTCACCGGCACCCAGTGCGTCACGCCGGCGTTGTTGACCAGCACGTCGAGCCGGCGAAAATATTTTTTTACTTCCCTGACCATCCGCTCCACTTGTTCTTCGTTCTTCACGTCCCCATGAACACAAAGGGCGCGCGCGCCGGTCTTCCTTACTTGTGACGCGAGCTTCTCGGCGTCTTTCTTCGCCGTGCGGTAGTTGATCGCGACGCCCGAGGCGCCGGCCTGCGCCAAAGCGAGAACCGTCGCCCGGCCGATTCCCGTAGCCCCGCCGGTGACAAGCGCCACCCTTCCCCGAAGATCCATTCCCCCTCCAATAGGCTTGATGATTAGGTAGGGGCGGTTCGCGAACCGCCCCTACGCTTGCCTGTTGTCTCTTCTCAGTTTCGCCGTCGCCGCTTCGTCGATCACCCACTGCTCCGGCAGGCGCACCATCTCGTCATCGCCTCCGGTGAATCGAATCACGACGCCGTAATCCCGCGCCGCGGCCCCAGTTGTCACGTAACCGGAAATTACATCCTGGCGCACCAGTTCCGGATCGCGCGCGAACGGATCGCCGTAACCGCCGCCGCCGGGGAGATTCAGATGCACGGACTGGCCGCGCTCCATCTCGATCTGCGACTTGGGATTCGGCCGCGCGCCGTTTCCCAGCGCCAGCTCGCCCGCCATTCCAGGCTTGCCGCCGAGCAGTCCCGGCGCGGGATATCGCGTTCGATCCACGATCGAGCTCACGCTCCATCTTCCTTCGCCGCGGCGGGTAAATTCCGTGAGCTGTCCCAAGCCGCCGCGCCATTTGCCGGCGCCGCCCGAATCGGCGCGCAGCTCGCGCCGACGCATCACGAGCGGTGAAAGACTCTCGATCACTTCCGCCGGCACGCCGGCGACGCCGCTCGGAAAACCGACGGCGCTGAGACCATCCTTTGTCGGCCGCGCGCCGGTCCCGCCGACCTGGAAGATGGTCATCATAAACGACGGATTCTGGCCGCGCCAGACGCTGAGCCAGATCGGATCGGCGCCCGGCGCGAGCAAGCGGCCGGGCAGGGCGCCGGCGAGCGCGGCGAAGATCGCGCTCGGCACGAAGTGGCCCACGGCTTGCCGGCTCGCCACCGGCGCAGGGTCCAGCGCGTTCAAAATGCTTCCCGGCGGCGCGGTCACGCGCACCGGACGAAAACTTCCTTCGTTGTGCGGGACGTCGGGATAGATCGCTGCTTTCACTGCGAAGCTCGCGTACGCGTGCGTGTAGTTCAAGACGACGTTGATGCCGTGCGCGCTCTCGGGCGAGGAGCCGGCGAAGTCGATTAAAATCTCGTCGTTCTTTACGGCCACGCGGCAGCGAATCGCGATCGGCTCCTCGAAGCCGTCGCTCCAGGTCTCGCTCTGCCACTCGCCGTTCGGCAGCTCGCGGATCTTCTCGCGCACCGCGGCCTCCGAGCGGCGGATAATCTCCTCGGCGACGGGATCGATGCTCGTGAGATCGAACTCGTCCATCATTTCCAGCAGCGCTCTACCGCCGGCGTCGTTGCAAGCGGTCTGCGCGTAGAGATCGCCGACCACTTCGTCGGGCAGGCGCACGTTGGCGCGAATGATCTCAAGCAGAATTTTATTCGGCTCGCCGCTCTCGAAGAGCTTCATGATCGGGAGCCTGAGGCCTTCTTCGTAAACCTCGCGCGCTTCGGCGGAGAGAATACGGCCGCCGATATCGGCGGCGTGGCAGGTGTTGGCGAACCAGGCGACCAGACGTCCATCCTTAAAGATCGGCGTCGCGATCGTGATGTCGTTGATCTGGCCCGCGGTCATCCACGGATCGTTGGTGATGAGGACGTCCCCTGGAACCAATTTCTCGCTCGGGAAAGCCGCGAGGAAATGGCGCATCGAGCTCGCCATCGCGTTGATGTGGCCGGGCGTACCGGTGATCGACTGCGCGATCATGCGCCCTTGGGTGTCGAACACGCCGCAGGCGAGGTCCTGGCTCTCGCGCACGATCGTGCTGAACGCCGTGCGGATGAGAGTGTCCTGCTGCTCGTTGGCGACCGAGAGCAGCCGGTTCCAGACGACTTCCAGCGTGACCGGATCGATTACCTGCCCTGAGCCGCGTCGAAGGGCGTCACTCATCGGCGAACTCCACGACAATGTTCAAATGCTCGTCCACGCGGCCGCGGCCGCCGGGGCCTACGATCAGAGTCGATTCGCGCTCCTCGACGATCGCGGGCCCGATAAAAGTTTCTCCCGGCGCGAACGCGTAGCGATCGTAGACCGGCGTGTCGACGTAACCGTTGTGCTCGGGAAAATAAGCGGGCCGTTTTCCCTTGAGCGCGGCGCGGCCGTTCGTTTCCCGCGGGAAACGAAAATCGGTCGACGGATTAGGTCCGCTCGCGACCACGCGCCAGTTGATGACTTCCAGCGGCACGTCCGGCCCTTTGCGGCCGTAGAGCGAGCGATAAACTTGTTCGAAGCTGCTCTGAATATTTTCCAGGTGCTTCTCATTCAACCGGCCGTCCGGCAACGGCACGGAGACTTCATGTCCCTGGCCGACGTAGCGCATATCCGCTGCGCGCTCGAAGCGAATGTCCGATGACGAAAGTCCCGAGCGCTCGAGCACCACGCGGCCTTCGTTCGACATTTCATCGAGGAGGGCGTTGGCCGACGACCAGTCCAGATTTTTCAGGCGGCTGTAAGAGCTGCGCACGAAATCGAACGCCAGCGGCGCGGCGAGAAGACCTCTCGTCGAGTCATACCTTCC
>CAYOJC010000119.1:0-13351 GCA_964404195.1 uncultured Syntrophobacteraceae bacterium | reverse complement strand
TTTCGCCTGTCGAACTTAGGATAAGGTGTCAACAGCGTGAGACACTACACTAGTCGGTCCGAACCGCATTTATCACAGCCGCTCCTCCAGCCAATCCAGCATGAAAGGCAGGTTGTGCGCCCAGTAGTCGTGGCTGCAGTGGATCGTGCCACCGGCGCTCGGGTCGTCGTAGATCTTCAAGGTTTTGTCCGCGCTTCCAAGCTCCGCGAACAGCCGCTTCGCGCCCTCGACGCTCATCAAGCGGTCCGCGCCGCCGTGCGTGATCAGCGTCGGGCATTTTATTTTTTCCGCCGCGCCTTCCATGGTGAATAGTTTCAGCCGCTCGCGCGCCTCGGCGTCCGTGACTCCGCCGAGGAGACGCCGGACGGTCGGCTGCAGATGCGGGCAAAAAAGATAAAGATCGTCGAGCAGGCTGTAACAGCCCGACCAGCAGACGAGCGCCTTCACGCGCGCGTCGAAGGCCGCGGCGCGCGGCGCGTAGTAGCCGGCCATGCTTATACCGACGACGGCGATCCTCTTCGAGTCGATTTCAGGACGAGAGACGAGATAATCGATACAAGCTTGCGCCGGAATTTCATAATCGTGGCGCGTCGGAATGTTTTTGACGTAGTGCGACGATCCCCGACCGGGCGTGTCCGCCAGCAATACCGCCCAGCCCCGCGCGAGCATCGGCCGGCCGCCGAAGTAGATCTCTTCCGCATAGGCGTCCGCGCCGCCGAGGAAAAGAATCGCCGGCCAAGGGCCGGGCTTCGGATTTATCGGATGGCAAAAATAGCCGTCGTATTCTTCAGCGCCGCAGCGAACGGTGATGACCTCGATCGGCGGCGAGTGAAGCCGCGCTCCGGCGCGAAAATTCCCCTGCGCCTTGAGAAACCGCTCGGTCTTTTTTGCCATCTCCGCCGCGGTCAGGAGCACATCCGACATTCGGTAATATTGGTTGGCGTGAAAGAAATTTTCCATGGCGGTCTTTTTGTGGCCGCCGGCCAGCGCTTGCTTCGCCTTGTCTTCTGTCGCTGCCGCGAGTTCGAGCCAGCCGCGCTCCCAACCTTCTCGGTCGTCCGGCTCGAGGCGCTCGCACAGCCGGGCGATGTCGAATACATCGCCCCCACCCTGCTGCGCCTCGGCGACAAGCCTGAGAACGTGAAAGCCCCAAGGATGAGTCGGTTTGAGAAAGTTCAACATTTTCCTTTTGCGGCAAGCAGACAGACACTAGGCAAATTCAAGATGGCCGTCAAGCAAAACAAAAAAGGCCCGGGCTCATGGAGCACGGGCCTTTCGGCTAGGCGGGCAGCGTTCAGGTGTTCGCGGTTAAAAAATTCTGTCCCAGAGACGCCAGATAATATTGGATTGCTGGATATCCTGATTGGAGACCAGGTTGAATTTCCCCAGCGGTTTGTCGCCGAGCATGAGCGTCAGCTCGCCGAGCTTGTCGCCCTTCTTGAGCGGCGCCCAGACGGGACTGCTCAATTGAATGTTGGACTTGACCGCTTTCTCGTCCGCCCGCTTCACCAGAATCTGCGCCGTTGCGCCGACGACGGCGTGAAGCGACTTGATCTGGCCGCCTTTGATTCGGATCTCTTGCGCCACCGGGTCGCCGGGCTTCATCACCGTCAGCATCTTATAGCTACTGAATCCCGTGGTCAGCAGACGGGCTCCTTCACGGAAGCGAATTTTATTGTTGGGCGAGCCGAGGGTCACCGAGATCAGGCGCAGACCGTCGCGCTCCGCGGTCGCCGCGAGATTGAACCCGGCTTCATGATAGGAACCGGTCTTGAGGCCATCCGCTCCTGGAAATTTTCCAATAAGATGGTTGGTGTTTTCCAGGACGAATTTTCCATCGCGAAAGCCCTCCTTGGCAGTGGAGGCCCATTTGAGAATCTCCGGATATTTTACGAGCTCGCGCGCGAGGAGCGCCGTATCGTAGGCGGTCGTCATGTCCGACACCTGACCCCTTTCCGGAGGCAGGCCGTGCACGTTGTAATATTTTGTCTCCTTGAGCCCCAACTCCTGCGCGCGCTGGTTCATCATCACGACAAAGGCATCGGCATCGCCCGCGATCTTCTCGGCCACCGCTTCGGTGGCATCGTTGGCGGAATGGATCACGATCGCCTTCATCATTTCTTCGAGCGGAAACGCTTCCCCCTGCTTCAGATAAACCTGCGAGCCGCCTATCTTGCTCGCTCGGGCTGAGACTTCCACGGGATCAGTCAGAGAAAGAGCGCCCTGTTTCACCTTTTCCATGACGATGAGCATGAGCATCATCTTCGTCAGAGAAGCCGGCGGCCACGGCTTGTGAATCTCTTGCTCAAAAATAATTTGACCCGTCTTCGGTTCCATCAGGATGGCGGCGACATAAGGAGTTTGGTTGTCATCGATGGCTTTCTGCGCGCTACGGCCCAGACGTTGCGCGTTTGCCTCGCCAAAGAGCGGCGCGTGGAGAAAAAATAGCGCCACAAAAAAACCGATGGCAAAATGTCTTGCTTTACGTCCGGTCATCCTAGAGCAGCCTCCTTGTGGATTCCTCCGAAAATGGACCATCAACTCAGGAAGATTCCCTCACCCTCGCCCCTTCGACTTCGCTCAGGACAGGCCTCTCCCAGAGGGAGAGGGAAGGGGTGAGGGTTTTCATGGTCAATGGTTCGAGCGTCCTCACCATGACCCTGAGCATAAGTCGAATGGGTCAAGGGCGAAGCAGAATGATTCATGACAATTGAGATCAATGCACGGGATTTTACGCGATTATGGGAAAACTGACAAGTTGTTTTATTTACGGCACAGGTCGAAAGGACAAAAAGCGCCCGACTCAAGCCTCGTTCACAAGCTTTCCTTCTTGATACGCGAAGCACTGGCCACTCTGGTTCATGGCCAGCTCGGCCGCCAGAACGAACGCCTGGCCCAAAATCTCAGGACCCGGCATACGCTGGAGCGCTTCCTCCGGCGCGCCTTCGGTCGCGATGGGAACGCGCGGGGAAAAAATAACCACGCAGACGTTTGACTCCCTTACTTCTTCCGCGACGTATCGCGTGAAGGTGCGTATCGCGTCTTTCGTCACCATGTAGGCGCAAGCACCGGCCGGTTTGACGCCTCCGCCGCCGTAAAGATTGATCACATGCCCCGATCTTTTTGACTCCATGTGGGGAAGGACATGCTTCGTGCACAGAAAAGTCCCGCCGAGGTTTGTTTGGATGACGCGGTCCCAAAAAGCCTTTTCCATGTCGCGGATACGCGGCCAGCGCGGGATTCCCCAGGCGAAGTGGGGCACGATCGCCGCGTTGTTGACCAGGACATCGATTTGGCCGAACCGGCTCATGACCTGCTCGACCATCCTCTTCACGTCCTCTTCGCTGCGCACGTCGGCGTTCACGGCCAACGTCTCCGTGAGCCGGGCAAGCTCGCTCGACGTTTTATCGAGCCGCTCCTTGTCGAAGTCGGCGATGACAACCTTTGCCTTCTCCTCGGCGAACGTCTTGGCCGCGTGCCGCCCGATGCCTTTGCCGCCGCCGGTGACGATGACTACTTTTCCTTCCAACATGAACCGCCCTCCCAAAAACCATTTATCCTTAACCCGCGCATGCGTCAAACCTATCTCATCCGATGAGCTTCCTTCTATCTCCCCAACTCTTTCAGTACTTCCTCCGCAATCGAAGCGTCGATGACCTGGTCTATGGTAACCGTCTTGGGGAGACCGGCTTTTCTTTCGATCTCCAGCAGGTTCTCCACTCCAACCGTATCGACGCGGCCGTCCTTGCTGAAAGCGTTCACGACCACCTCGTAGGATTCGCGCGCCATCGCATCGTCCATCGCGAAGCGCCGGCGAATCACCTCGATGGCGCCGGACGCGTCTTCGCGCAGGTAACGCAGAGCCTCGACTTCCGACTTCAAAACCCGCTTCACTTGCGAACGGTTCTGTTTAATTTTCTCCACCGTGGCGGACAGGCCCGCCAGCGGGATGGCAACCACGTCCGCGGTATTCGCCAGGGCGGCAAACCCTTCGCGCTTCATGAGAATGGAAAACGGCGGCGCGACGAGAATCGCGTCCACGCGCTTCGTCTTGAACGCCTCGACGACGAACTTTTCCTCGCCGATGGCGAGAAACTTGACGTCGCGGTCGGGATCGACGCCGAAGTGCTGCAACATCAGCCGGCCGCTGATCTGGTTGGTGCCGCCGAGGCTCGTGACTCCGATCACGCGGCCTTTCAAATCCTTGAAGCTCTTGATCGTAGGATTCACGATCAGGCTGAAAAACGGCGCCTTGATGCTGGTCGAAAAGGCCCGCACCGGAGCGCCCCGGGCCGCGGCGCGGATCGCCGAGCCGAAAACCTCGGCGTAGTCGACGTCTCCGCTCACGAGCGCGGCGATGTTGACCGCGGGGCGCGCCTGCACCAGCTCGGCGCTGAGACCGTTCTTCGCGTAGAACCCGCGGTCTCTAGCGACGAAGGCGGCGAGAAACGAAAGCGAGTTGTTAGCGTAGGTGATGCGGATTTTCTCCTGCGGCTCGGCGATCGAGATCGGGATGAGACAGACCGCCAACAAAATGATGATGTATCGCACACGTTGTTGAAAAATGTTCATTGCGTTTCCAGTAGGGGCGGGTTTTAAACCCGCCCCTACATTTATTGCTGGATTCCGGCTCACGTAATCTTCGGGGTAATTATTTTTTTCCATACAGCTTGTCGATATAGCCGCTCTTCTTGATCTCCTCCATGAGAGTCGTGTCGATGAAATCCTTGGCTTGGGGATTGCGGTCCTTCGCGGTCGCGATCGAATCCAACGCCGCCTGGACTCCCTTCAGATCCGGTATCGGATACTCGCGCAGGCTGCCCGCAAGCCTGGCATAAACTTCTTTGGCCGCTTGCGGGTCGTCGACGCCCTCCGCCTTCATTGCCGCGAGCGGTACTTCGGGACGAGTCTTGTAGACATATATTCCTTCTACGTAGGCTTCCAACAATTTTCGCAAGGTCTCCCGCTTGGTTTGAAGCACCGGCACGGGAGTAACGATTCCGAAGCGCGCATAATCCAACGGCAGTTCCGAAAGATCCGCGAGCACCCGGCAGCACTTCGTGGCCAGCACCTTGTAGACTTGCTCGGGACTCACCAGCGCTCCGTCCACGTGGCCGCCGACCAGCGCGATGATTCTCGTCGGCGTGTTGCCCGACTGAAGAATCGCCACGTCCTTCTCGGGATTGAGCTTCAAGAAACGCAGCGCCAGCCGGGTGGTCACGTCCGACGCCGAGCCGAAGCGGCTGATCGCGATGCGCTTGCCCTTGAGATCTTCGGCCGTTTTGATGTTGCTGCGCACGATGAGATAGTGCTCCAGCCGGTTGATCGTAACCGCGATCACTCGTACATCCAGGATGCCGGCTACTTTTGGACTGAGTTGTGCGGGCACATCGGAATCGGAGAGAATCACGTCCCCGGCGATCATCGCCTGCGACATGATGCTGCCGCTGTTGAAATAGATCGGCTTCACGTCCAGGCCGCGCTTCTGCCAGAGTTTCTCCCGCTCGATCACGCGGCGCAGCGTGCCGCTGACGCCTGTGCCGCTGTAGCCCATATTGACCGTCTCCGCCCGAGCCGCTCCGGCGGAGAGAGAGCACGCCATAAAAATCAGTGCCGCAATCGCGCTGCGCGTATTCACATGATTACCCATCCTTTCGCCTAATATTCGCCAAGCGAATGAAGTTGAACACCTAAACCGCAGCCGAACTAAGCCCGCCGTCGCCGCAAGAACCACACCGCCAGCGCCGCGGCGAAAATGACGCCGATGAACCACGGCCACCGAGCTCTTATGAACCTGACCGTCGAGTAGAGCGGACTCGGGGCGACCGTGACCGGCTTGGTGAAGACGGGAAGCTCTTTCCGCTCATCGCCGTTGCCGGGTATTTTGACTTTGATCGTTACCGTCAAGAGCAGCGTCTGAGTCCCCGCGCGCACCGGCGTCACGTCCCAGACCCACGGGGTCGAGCCTTCGCCGCTCACGGGTTTTTCCTCGTCGCCCAATAGGGCGATATCGAAGCCGTCGCCGGCGAGACGGGCCTTCATCGAGCTCCCGAAGCGGATATCGTCCGGGTCGATTATCCCGAGCGCCTTCAGTCGAGCGACAAAATCCTCGGGCAGGTTCTCCGCGATATGCGCCTCGATTCTTTCGTGGAAGCCGGCGGTCATTTGATCGGGCGCGTTGAAGACGAGACGTTCTTTTGAAAGTTTTTCCAGCTCGTCCCGCGCCATCAGCGCGGACAAGCGCGGCCCGCCGGGCGAGGGCGCTTGCGGCGCCGGTTTTTTCGCAGGAGGCATCGCGATGGGTTTTGCCGGTTTGGTTTCGGCGACATAGGCGACGCGACGGACAACGGCAGGTTGCGCGCAGGAAGCCGCTTTGCAATACAGCGGCGGAATAATTTTTCCTGCTGCAGTTCTCTGAACGGGCGGGCCGAACTCCGGCACCGCGCCCGAATGCGGGAAGGGTAGATTGCAACCGGCAAGAAAGGGAACGATCAGAAATGCAAACGTTTTAAATTTGTGCACGAGATTAACGACCTTGCAACAAAGTCATCGCATCTTATGCGAAAAAGCAATCAAAAAAAAGAACAAACTCTGCCTCGGACGCCGGGCTTAACTTTATTTTGGCGCCCGCTTTTCCCAGCCTTGCGAAGCCGCTCTCGTCTATCTATGATCCCGGATAAAAGGAGACGGCCATGACTAACAGAGTTGCGGTGGGCGGGCTCAAAATCGATGACGGGTTGTACCGCCTGGTGCGGGACGAGATCGCGCCGGGCACCGGCGTGGACGCCGACGGTTTTTGGCGGTCGTTCGGCGAGATCGTGCGCGATTTGGGGCCGAAGAACCGGGCATTGCTGGAAAAGCGGGACAAGCTGCAAAAGGAGATCGATGAATGGCATCGCGCGCGCAAAGGCCGGCCGTTTTCGCTGGAAGAATACAAATCGTTTCTGAAAGAGATCGGTTATCTCGTGCCCGAAGGCCAAGATTTTCAGGTAACGACCGCCAACGTCGATCCCGAGATCACCGAAATCGCCGGCGCGCAATTGGTCGTGCCGCTCGACAACGCCCGCTACGCGCTCAACGCCGCCAACGCGCGTTGGGGCAGCCTCTACGACGCGCTCTACGGCACGAACGTGATTCCGGAGGACGACAGCGCCGAGAAGGGCGAAGGTTACAACCCGCGGCGCGGCGCAAAGGTCATCGCCTACACGGAAGAATTTTTAGACAAAGCGATCGGTCTGGAGCGGGGAAGCTTTTCGGATGTGGCGCGATATGTTCTGAAAGATGCCGGCGGGAAGAAACAGCTCGCCGCAACGTTAAAAGATAACAGCACGGTTGGATTGGCGGACGCCGGCAAATTCGCCGGCTATCAGGAAAAGAACGGCGAGCTCGCCGCCATCCTCCTCCGCAACAACAATTCGCACATCGAGATCCAAATCGACCGCGGCCATCCGATCGGCAAGACGCACGCGGCGGGAGTGAAAGACGTGGTGCTGGAAGCGGCGATCACGACAATCGAGGACTGCGAGGACGCCGTCGCCGCCGTGGACGCGGCCGATAAAGTTACCGTCTATCGTCATTGGTGCGGCATCATGAAAGGCACGCTCGAGGCCACGTTTGAAAAAGGCGGCCGCCCGCTCAATCGAACGCTGAATCCCGACCGGACTTTCATCACGCCCGCCGGCGGCAAGCTCACGCTGCCGGGAAGAAGCCTGCTCCTCGTGCGCAACGTCGGCATCCATATGTATACCGACGCCGTGACGACGACGGACGGACAAGAAATTCCCGAGGGATTTCTCGACGCGATGGTGACGGTATTGGCGGCGATGCACGACCTCAAAGGAAAAAGCCAAGGCGCCAACAGCCGGGCGGGAAGCATTTACATCGTCAAGCCGAAGCAGCACGGTCCGGAGGAAGTCGCCGCGACCGTGGAGCTTTTCGCGCGCATAGAAAATGCGCTCGGCCTGAAGCCGAACACGCTCAAGATCGGCATCATGGACGAGGAGCGCCGCACGACCGTCAATTTGAAAGAGTGCATCCGCGCGGCGAGGGAGCGGGTGGTTTTCATCAACACGGGATTTTTGGATCGCACCGGCGACGAAATTCACACCAGCATGGAGCTGGGCGCGATGCTGCCGAAAGAAGAGATCAAAGCCGAGCCGTGGATCAAGGCCTACGAAGATTGGAACGTGGACATCGGCATCGAGACGGGGCTGCCGGGCAAAGCGCAGATCGGCAAAGGCATGTGGACGGCGCCGGACGAAATGCGCGAGATGGTAAAGACCAAGATCGCCCATCCGCAGGCGGGCGCGAACACAGCGTGGGTGCCCTCGCCGACCGCGGCGACGCTGCACGCATTGCACTATCATTACGTGAACGTCGCCAAGCGCCAGGCGGAGCTGGCGAAGCGGGGCCGCGCGAGCCTGGATCATATTCTCACGCCGCCGCTGCTGAATAGAAAGTTGACGCCGGAAGAGATCCAGCGCGATCTCGACAATGACGCGCAAGGCATTCTCGGCTACGTCGTCCGTTGGGTGAATCAGGGTATCGGCTGTTCCAAAGTTCCGAACATCCACGACGTGGCGCTGATGGAAGACCGCGCGACGCTCCGCATTTCGAGCCAGCACATCGCCAACTGGCTCAAGCACGGGATCGTGACGAAAGAGCAGGTGATCGAGACGCTCCAACGCATGGCGAAAGTCGTCGATCGGCAAAACGCCGGCGACCGCAACTACCGCAACATGGCGCCGAACTATGATAAAAGCATCGCGTTCCAGGCCGCGCTGGGCTTGGTTTTCAAAGGCCTCGAAGCGCCGAACGGGTACACCGAGCCCGTGCTGCACGCGCGGAGGAGAGAAGTGAAGGCGGTGAAGCGAGAAAGATGAAGATATACGGTGAAGACAAGCTCCACTGTGGTTTCGATACAAAATGAATGAGGACTTCTTAACCTCCCGTCTTGACGAACGCGACGCTTCGCCCGTCCGGCGACAATGCCGGCTGGACGCAGTTCACACCGTCGCACGCGCTGATATTCTGCGGCGCAGCATTGCCGCGCCGCAGATAAACGTCGGTCCACTCGATGTTTCGTGAAAGGCCGCGCTTGGTCTCGGTCTTGGTGTAGACGATCGTATCGCCGTAAACCCGATCCTGGCCGCGGATTTGCGCGAGCATGCGACGCTGGTCGTCCGACTTGGCGTCATACGGCAAGGGCGTAACTCCATCGCTCTTCAGTGACACAATAGCCAGCGGCGACCCTTTAGCGCCGTTGTCCAGCAGCAGCACAGCTTCGTCCGGGCTCTTGCCGTCGAATCCGACCAGCTTGAGGGCGCCGGACACCTTCCGCACCGCCACCGGCTTGCTCCCTTCGGCAGGGATGCGAACGATCGCGTCGCCTTTGAGGGCGTAGACAGTGCCATCCGCCGGCGAGAAGACCGGCGAGCGGTAGCCGCCGTCGGCGGTCAGCGCTCTCGTCGTTCGCCGATCCAGATTGACAATCCATATATTTCCCGCTTCGACCTCATCGCCCGGCCCGCGCATCTGCCCGGGCGCTGCAGTAAGTCCCGAAACGCGGAGCAACCTGTTGACGAGCGATTCCGTGGCCGCGCCGACCGGAACGGCCAGCGCCACAGCTACGGCGACGCGTACTATCAGCCGCGACCAAATCATCTCTTCCTTCCCGGCTCAGTCCCGAAGAGTTTCGGCAGAATGCGGTCGAAGCCGAGGATTTCCGTCCGCTTAACTTCGCTCCGAGGAAGCGTAAGAAGCGCCCGGCGCTTCGATTCCTGACTGCGAAGGAGAAAGGTCACGCCGTCCTTTCCCTCCCAAACGAGCCACGCCTCCTCCCCATCGGCGAGCGGCTTATCGCCGATCGCCCCAACGCGCGGCAGCGCTTTGTCGACGATGAGCACTCCGTAGTTGATCGGCAACAGCAGGAGCTCGACCGCCGCCAGAAACGCGAGCAATCCCCTTGCGAACGCGGCCGACCCGCTCTGCGGCTCAACGTTGCGAAGCGCCGCCAGGATCGCCAGCGGCACCGCGCACGCCGCGACCAGTCCGCTAAAATAAAGCGGCATGAGCCGGTCGTCGAGGAGAAGCTTGACGAGCCAGGCGGGCTGGGACGGCAGGTTGGGCGCCAATAGCAGATCGCTGAAGACGAAGCATTGACGCATGACGAACTGGATCACGATCACGGCGAAAACGACGCCGAAGACGGCGAGCCTCGTCGGCTGCATGATCCACATGCGCGCGCTCGCGAGAGTTGTTTCAGGAAGGAGCCTGCTTACCAACCAGGCCACCCCCACTACCGGCAGCGCAATGATAACGATGTCCGGCACCGAGGAGACGAGATAGACGACAAACCGCGCCCCGGTGAACAGATAGCGCTCATCGAGGACCGCGAGGTCCGTGCCGATGCCGATCGTAGTGAGATGAAACCTGAGCGCGAGGTAACCGAGCACGTATAGCAGGAAGCTCCCGACGACGGTGTACTTCGTCCAGTCGCTTCCCAGCGCCTTTATCCGGTCGCTTAAATTCTGTAGCAAGTCCGCCATCTCTACCGTCCTATCATCGTGAATGCCGCCCAGTAATACGGATGGCTGTACGCCGAAGTGTCTTTCACTTTCATCAGCGCCATGCGCGCCGCCTCCGGCATCGAGCGAGAGAGAGCCGCCTCATAGAAGCTTTGCATCCACAACGCCGTGGCCGCCGAGTCCACTTTCCAGTGCGAGAGCACGAGGGTTCCCGCTCCCGCATACATCAGCGCCCGGACCATGCCGAGGACCTCGTTGCCGTGCGTCGCCTCGGCGCGCCCGGTTTCGCACGCCGAAAGTACGACCAGCCGGCTTTTGTCGAGCGCAAGGCCGAACATTTCCGCCGCAGTGAGCTTGCCGTCGTCGCCGGTGCCGCGGGCGAGCGACAAATGCGAAAGCATCGGCTCGGCGCCGTCGAACTTGCCGTGAACCGAGAGATGAATCACGTCGAAGTCGCGAACCCAGGATTTGACGTCGCTTTCGCGCGCGAGCTCATCCGTCATGACCTTGCTGCGTCCGGCAAACAGTTTCGCGATCGCCTGCACTTCCGGGATTGCCGCGTCGATGCTCGGATCCGCGACCGCGAGAAGCCGCCCGCCCGAAAGACCAGCCGACCGCCTGAGACCGAGCAGCACCGACGCGCTCGGGGCATAGGTAATCTGAAAACGCTCGCCGAGGTAACGTCCGTCCGCGGGATCCTGGAATACCTGGAAGGGAACGTAATGGAGATCTTCGTGCGGGATGATGACGAGCCGCTCGCTACGAATCCGGGAGAGGACCGGCTGGATGAGGAAAAGGAACAATTCCCGCGCGGTCGTTTCGTCGAAGCGGGCGTTCCGGTCGGAAAGGCTTTTCTCGAGCGCGGCGACTTTGACGATAACTTCGGTTCGCGGCAGAAAAACGTTGCGCACAAATACCGAGTCGGGCGCGATGTGCCAGACGATGACGCCGTTCTCAACCACCAGGTACTGCAACACTTCGTAACGCTCCTCGCGCATCGATTGCTGCAGCGCGTTGAGGCTCGCCGGCGCCGAAGTGACGAGGTTCTGGAGCCGCGGTGATTCGACGGCCATGCGCGAGACGACTTTCTGGTGCTGAGCCTCGAGGGTCCGTATCTGATTTTGGAGACCGCTCATCTGCGGCCTGTTCTTCACCGCGTCCGGCTGGCTCGCGATCTCGAACAGCCTGCCTTGCGCGTCGGCGATCTGGGTGCGGAGCACAGTCGATTCCGCATAGAGCTTCTGCTCCTCGGGCCGCTCGAGACCGAGCTTCCGGCTGGCGAGCAGATCGGCCAGCGCACGAGAACGCGAGCGCTCGAAGAGCTCGAACGCCTCGGCGTAGCGGCGGCGCTCGAGGAGCTGCTGGATCGGCGCATAGTAGAAATGGATGCGGTCCTCCAGAAAAGTGCCGCGACTACGCTCGTCGCGGAGCGCTCGGCGGTCGCTCTCCAGCGTGTTAACTGCTTTCAGGAAAAAAGCCAGCGCCGCGTCATTGTTCCCCCGCATCTCGTTGATCATGCCTTCGGTGAACTGGGTTCGCGCCTGGACGACGTCCGCGAAGCCACCCGCCTGCTGTTCCATGCGCTTGGAAGCCTGATAGATCTCGGTGACCATCGCCGGGACCTCTCCGGGCGGCGCGACGAATTTCTCGGTGACCAAAACATCAGCGGGCTTTTTCGGATGAAACAAGGCGGTCTTCTGCACGGTCTGGTGCATCGCTTCCTGCGATTTGATCAGGCCGCGGCTTGCTTCTACGTTGCCGATGAATTCCTCGGTCTGGCCCGCGAGTCCGGCGTAGCCGAGCTTGCGCACGATCGCGAGCGCCTGCTGCAAGTCGGCGCGCGCGCGGTCGAGCGCCTGATAGCACGGCTCGAAGGAACGCTGGAAGTCGCACTTCTCGCCGGATTTGAAGTACACGTCCGAACGGTTCAGGTACGCAAAATACGCGGCCATCGGATCTTTGACCTGCGCAGCGACCGCGACCTCGCGGTTCAAAGTATCCGCCGCGCCCGCGAGGTCGCGCTGGGCGATCTGCACCGTCCCGAGGACGTCGAGGGCCCGCGCCAGCACCTCTTGATCGTCGGTCGTTTCAGCGAGCCGCACGGCTTGCGTCGCGTCGGCGAAGGCCTGCCCGACGTTTCGACGGGAAGATTCGGCGAGCGCCTTCCACGCGAGCGCATCCGCCTGGTGCGCGACGTTTCGGCCGCGCTTTGCCGCCTCCTCCGCCTGTTGGTAGAGCGTAATGGAATTCGGCCACTGGCCCTGCATCCGGTAGACGTGGCCCTGCTTGAGCAGTCCAAAAGCCAGCGCCGACCAGTCTCCGCGGGCGGCAAGCATCTGGTTGCTCGCGGTGAGCTCTTTCTCCGCCTGCGCGAGATCGGGGAGCCGCGACCGCATGTCGCCTGTCTTGCGGAACTGGTCGACGAACGCGTCGATCCGTTGGACCGCGCGCTTCTGTAGCGCCAGAGGATCGTCTTGGGCGAAGATCTGCGCCGCAGAAAGCAGGCACAAAGATGCTATCAGAATGAGTTTGTAAACGCGTCGCTGGTTCATAGGCACCTCCTATGTCGCGGTTGTGCGGTCACAGGCGATCATCCAACCCCCCTCGACCAAAGTGCCTGGATACGAAATCGAAGATATTGCCGGGATCGAGCGACCTCGGCCGAAGTTAGTTTGGGGTAAATTAAGTTAATCAGGGCAAACCGTCAAGGGGAAAACCAAGATGAAACGGGAAGATGAAAAATAATCCATCTTGAAGCCCCGGGTTCTATTTAGTTCTCACTGAAAAACTACCGATGGCAAATTACACTATGGCCCTGGCAACTA
>CAYOJC010000118.1:0-13377 GCA_964404195.1 uncultured Syntrophobacteraceae bacterium | reverse complement strand
AAGATAGCAAATTCTACAATGGATATCCATTAGTTATGCGAGTGTCAATAATGTCGAGTTTTGAGTTAAGGAAAAAATTCAAACTTCAGAATTAAGAACTAAATCGCCGGCGCGGGAGGGCTTAACGACCGAGTTCGGGATCAACATCCCGATACAGGGCCGAAACTTTTACCTCAGGCTCTCGCTCGCCGCGCGCGCAAAGCTGAAGTCGAAGACCCGCTCTGGAAACCAGTGCTGAGGTACGAGTGCTGAGTGCTGAGTTTCCGCCAAAGAATGGAGCAGCCTACGTCTTGATGCCGCTAGCTTTTCTGAGATTTACGGATTTCCAAGAGCGCTTCCAATTCCGGCAGCAGCATCAAGTCCTTCGTCCGTCCTGCCGCTTTCTTGCTCCTGATCAAGCCCTCAAGCGTTAAAACCTTGCAGCGCAAGCTGTAGACTTCCAACTCTTCAGAAAAGGATAGCGCTTCGGGGTAGCCACCCAGTCCCGAAACCTCGCCCAGGATGTCCAGGTCACCCAGATTTGTGGTGAGTGTGAAATTCATCCCGGATCGCAGGGCGGCGGCATCGAGACGAAAAGGCAGATCGGGGGGAGCGCCACGGAGACGCGGATGAAAGGACGCCAGAGCTTGAGCCAGCTTTTCTAAATTTTCCTTTTTTCGGGAGTAGCAGAGATCCAAATCCAGGGTGAGATAGGCCGAGCCATGGGCAACGGCGGCCATCCCGCCGATGATGACAAACTCGACGTTGAGCCTATGAAGTTCCTTGAGAAGGTCCTCGACCTTGAGAACGGCCACGATGTTTTTCACCGGCCTTTCTTAGTTTGTTCGCGAACTCCAGCATCTGAAGATGTTTTTCGATGCGCTCGGTTGGTGTCCACGACAGACGCTCGTAGAGGAGGGTCAGGTCGATGCCGTGCTCCTGAGCTTTTTTCAAGGCGGGCGTCAATTTCTCGCTTTGTGCCATGGCCGATTCTAGCACTACGCAGCTAGAAACAAAAAGGCCCGTGCGTCCTCGCTTCGCTCGGAATCTCAAATGACAAATCTCAGATCTCAGATGAAATCCGGGCAACCGGATCTGGCGAGCGTATAGTACCATCGGGGCTGGAGGGTTTAGAAACAAAAACGTGCTCGTGACTCGTGGCCGTAAACACTCAAGTGTCCGGAGCTGAAGGCTTTGAAAACTCCTCGGCAACCCTTAGCCTTCGGACCTTTCAGCGGCGGCGTTCTTGCCGGCGATATAACCCTGGGTTGTGCACCGCCCTAGACCGTGTTGATTGAATCCCCCCGCGGACTCGCCCGCGCAATAGAATCCGGGGATGACCTGGCCGTTCATGTCCATCACCTGGCACTTGTCATTGATCCTCAGCCCGGCGCGGCAATCGTGCACGAGCGGCGTGCCCCAGGCGGCGTAGAACGGCGGCGTCTGGATCTTGTACTTGGGCGCAGGCTTGCCGAAATCCAAATCCGCGCCGGATTCCACAAAAGAGTTGTAGCGTTCCGCAGTCGCTTCGAGCGTAGCGCCGTTCATCGGCTTTGCCTGATACGGATTCTTGATCGCGGCGGCCAGTTCTGAAAGCGTCTTTGCGCTGAAGAAATAACCGTCGGTATCGACGTAGGGCGAAGTCAATTTCCACTTCTCCCGCTCCGCCGCGTCGGCGTCGAATATGGCCCACACCGGGCCGGCGGAATAATCGGGCGGCTCCGAGTGCTCGTTCATCGCCACCGCGGCGTTGAAGAAATTATATTTGGTCGGATTGAACTTGATATTCTCGTTGTTGCGATAGTCGTGAGGCGTATAGGGATGGATCTCGTTGGACACGTTGCCGTGGGGATAATCCCCTTTGGTCTCGTCGTAGAATCTCTTCCCGACTTGATTGACCAGGATTAAATCCTGCCAATCCTTTACGTTCAGGCCGGTGGCCCGGACGAGCGGGAAAATCGGGCTCTCAAGGTCCCAGGTCATGTAATTGTATCTCGTGGCGAGGGCGCGCTTGGTGCGAATGTTGTCGCCGTTTTCAAGAGTCTGGTTCGCGAAGCCCCAGAGCGATGCGCCGATGGCCATGGCGGCAAGCTCGCCGCTGCCGTCCTGGAAGGTATAGGGCTCGCCCGCGACTTGCAGAACATCGGTCAGGCGCGCATCGAACATGCGGCGGAAGTTTACGTTGCTGGTGCTGCCGCCGGTGGCGAGGATGACGGCCTTCTGCGCGCGGATAGCGACGCTCGCTTGGGTGGTCTCGATGTTGCCGTTGGAGCGAAAGCTCTCTAACGGCGTGGTCTGGCCCGGCATGATCCTCGGCGTGTGCCGCGCCGTGATGCCGATCAATCTCCCGATCGTTTGTTCCGAGCCGGGCTCGCGGACAAGGCCGGTCATCTTGTAGTTGAGCAGAAATCGCACGCCCTTTGCCCGCGCGCTCGCCTCGAGCGGCCTGATCAGAGCGGTGCCTCCTCTGGCGTTGGGACTTTCGGGACCTGCGCCCTTGGTCCAGATCAAATGATTCTCCCTCGGCGCGGAGTTTCCCAAATTGTGCCCGCCTTGATTGTCCGGGGCGACGTCCTTGAATTTCACGCCGGTGGCGACGAGAAAGTCGTATGTCTGGGCGCAATGATCGGCGAAGGCGTGCATGACCGCGCGGTCGTTATACCGGTAATCGGGCCAGCCGTTGGGTTGTACGATCGTCCAATCCGTGAGATCGCGGAAAACCACCTCCGGCGAGTCTTCGATGCCGTATTTCCTCTGCGCGCTGGTGCCGCCGCCGAGAGGCACATTGCCACCGCTGATAATCGCGTGTCCGCCGACATCGTAGTTGGTTTCAACAACGATGACCGAGGCTCCAGCGTCAACCGCCCTGATCGCCGCCGGCAGCCCCGCCGCCCCCGCGCCGACAATCACCACATCCGCCGCCAAGTCCCACGTCGCGGGTATTTTTCCTATTGAGAGATCGGCGTTGGTGTCGTTGTGTTCCATGGATGGATTCTCCTCGGGCCGCGGCTGCGTTTCCGCACGAACCTTCCGAAACAAAAACGCCCATCTTTTATCCTAAGCCGGTGAGAAGGGTCAAGCCGGCGCGAGCCGCTCCCACGACCGCTTTTAGAAAACCAACCTTCGGCGGCTCGGCGACTCGCGCGTGCCGGCGGCGCTTTTGATTTGGGCGCGCAATGTGTGGTAATGACAAAATCGTTTTTGAAGCTTCGCTTCGGAGGTTGCCAATGACGTGGATTTTAGACACACCGCCGTCTTACTCGTTTGTATTCCTGCGCCTGGGTCTTGCCGTTACGTTTTTCTTTCATTCAACCCAACACATCTTCGCCTGGTCCGGCGGCCGCGGCGTAAAAGGACACCTCGCCAACTGGCGCGACAAATACGGCATTCCCGTCCCCATCGGGGCGCTGGGATTGTTCATTGAGTTCTTCGGCAGCTTCGCCCTTCTCACCGGATGTCTCACGCGGCCGTTTGCATTGGGCTTGGCGGTTTTCATCGCCACCGCGATGTACAAGTCCCACTGGGGGCATGGCTTTTTCCTGGCGCGCCGCTCCGGAGATCCCAGCGGAATCGAGTACACGCTGGCGTTGTTTCTGATGGCTATGGCGCTGCTCATCGGCGGCGGAGGCGCTTTTTCCGTGGACCGGCTGCTAAGCCGCTAGGGTAGCGTCCTAGACAAACAAAAAAGCCCGTCCGCCTATCATTTATGGCGGATCGGGCTTTTTTGAATTTAATTCCGGTGGTTCGACCGTTCGATTTGACTCACGGCCCTGAGATCCTCGAAGGGCAAGCTCACCATCCTGAGCTAGCCGAAGGACGGCGTCCTACACGTCCTCGCTTCGCTCGGAACCGCAAATCTCAGATCTCAGATAAGACTCCCCGGCAACATCAACGGATCAGGCGATCGCCTTCCACATACGTGGAGTTTTGAATTTAATTTGCTAATGACCGGCTCTTTCAAAGGGCGCCAACGGCAGTTCGTCTGGATTTGGCATTCGAGGTGAAGTTTTTCTCTTGCCAACGGCGCGTCCATTTCATAGCATCGAGATCCGAGAGGACTAAACCATGAAGCTCTACACTTTTTTTCGCAGCTCGGCGTCGTATCGCGTGCGCATCGCGCTCAACTTGAAGGGCCTCAACTGCGAGCACGTGCCGATCCACCTGCGGCGCGGCGGCGGCGAACAGTTTTCTGCGAGCTACAAAGCGGTCAACCCGCAGGCGCTGGTGCCGGCGCTGGAAGACGGCGGGCGGCCTCTCACACAATCGCTCGCGATCATCGAGTATCTCGAAGAGTGCTACCCCGAGCCGCCGCTCTTGCCGAAAGATCCGGCGGACCGCGCGGCGGTGCGCGCGATGGCGCTCGCCATCGCCTGCGAAGTTCATCCGCTGCAAAATCTAAAAGTCTTGAACTACGTCAAAGGCGAGCTCAAGCAGGACGAGGCAGCGGCGAACCGTTGGGCGCAACATTGGATCGCGCTCGGCCTCGCGGCGCTGGAGCAGATGGTGCTCGCCGCTCCAAAGCGGGGAAAGTTTTGCTTCGGCGACGCGCCGACGCTGGCGGATCTCTGTCTCGTGCCGCAGCTTGCCAACGCGCGGCGGTTCGGTTGCGATCTATCCGGCGTTCCGACGCTCGTCCGGATCGACGCGTATTGCGGCACGCTGCCGGCATTCGTCAACGCCGCGCCGGAAAATCAGCCGGACGCGGAGAAATAGAAGGAGACAGTCCGATGGAATTTAAAGGCATCTACGCGGCCAATATCACGCCGTTCGAGCCGGACGGCAGAGCGATTCGAATGGACGAGCTGGAGCGGCTTTTCCTGGAACTACAGCAGGCGGGCGTCGCCGGCATGGTTTGTAACGGCCACGCGGGAGAAGGCGAGCTGCTTACGCGGAAGGAAAAAGTCGAAGTCGTGCGCTTGGCGCGCCGGACGCTCGGCGCGAATTATCCCGTCGTCGCAGGCGTTCACGCGCTGCCGACGTGGGAGTTGATCGAACAGGTCGCGGAGGCGAAAGAGGCGGGCGCGAGCGCCGTGATGCTCTGCGCGCCGCCGCTGTTTGCCTGGCACGCGGACCGCCATCCGGATTTCGGCATCGCGCAGATCCGCGCCGTCGCCGAGGCTGTGCCGGATTTGCCGATCGTGCTCTTCCAGTATTCGCCGAACAATCCATTCTACTACCGGCCGGAGACGCTGGCGCTGATCTGCCGCGAGATTCCCCAGGTGCAGGCGATCAAGATGGCGACCAACGTCGACGTCGCGCAGTATGAAGAAGAAGTGCGCGCCGTGCGCACGGTGCCGCGGAAAATTTATCTCCTGCCCGCCAACGGCCGGACTTTTTACTACGCCTTTCAGCTTCAGCCGGACGGCGCGTTGTCAGGCTCGGCCAATTTTTGCCCGGCGCACGACGTCGAGCTGTTCGAAGCCGCGACGCGCGGAGACTTAAAGCGCGCAAAAGAATTGCACGATCAAATCTTTCCGATCTTCCGCCGAGTCTACTGCGATCCTTACGTCTACCTCCACATCCGTTATAAGTATTGCGCCTGGCTGCTGGGAAAAATCTCCAGCCCGGCTTTGAGATCGCCGTTGGTGCCGCTGCCGGAAGATGAAGTGAAGGCGTTGAAAGAAGGACTGCGGGCCAGTGGGTTGGAGCCGGTACACTAACTGAGAATCTGTGGACTCCGTCGAAGATTTGATCGTGCTTCAGAATCACGTAAATTTGTAGGGGCGACCCTGTGTGGTCGCCCAAAACCGGGCAGGCACACAGGCCTGCCCCTACATGAGATTACGGCCTTCTTCTCAGAATCGTCAGCGTCGCTTTTTTCGTCACGCCGCTGTAAGCGGCGGAGACGGTCGATGACGTTTTCGAGCCGGCGGTGGTCGTGATGGTGAAGCTCGCGGAACTTGTTCCCGCCGGCACCGTGACCGTGGGCGGCACGCCGGCTCTGTTGGGCTTGCTGCTCGAAAGCGACACGACGATTCCGCCGACGGGCGCTTTGCCGCTCAAGTTAACTGTCCCCGTCGAGCTCGAACCGCCGGCGACCGTCGTCGGATTCAGCGCGAGAGAGCTCAGGACGGGAGGCTTCACCGCCAGCGCTGTGTTCTGGTTGACGCCGCTGTAGCTCGCCGTGATCGTCGCGGTGGTCGTTGTCCCTACCGGCGAAGTATTCAACGTGAAATTCGCCGAAGTCGAGCCGGCTGCGATTGTAACGGTCGCCGGCAGCGTGACCGCGGCGTCGCCGGTGGAAAGATCGACGACGATGCCTTCGGCCGGCGCGGCGGCCGTCAGAATCACCGTGCCGTTCGCCGTTTGCCCGCCCGTGACGCTCGACGGGCTCACGCTCACGGCCCTCAGCGCCGTGGCCGTTTGCGACGACGGAGCATTGTAGCCCAGTTGGATCACTTCGAAATCGCTTGCCGTGAGCGCGGCGAAAGCCGGATTCAAAATCCCGTTGTCCCAGCGCGTGTCGTGAGTTCCTGTGATGTACATGTCCGAGCCGTTGTCCGCTACGATGAGCCCATGCTTCTGCATTGCGCGAAATATTTTCCGCGCGTTGGGATCGGCGGTCCGCTGGTTTACGTCCACGCTCGCGTTGAGTCTCAGCCGCGCGCCCATGGGCAACGCTCCCGAGGTTGTACCCGCGCGATGGGAGGCGGGATACACGTAGCCGTTGGTGGAGCGCACGGTGACGCGGAAGGCGTGGCCGATGTCGGCGATATTCGGATCGTAAACATCGTCGTGGCGGATCAAGCCGGGAAGGATTGCCAGCCCGGCTGCGTCCGCCGAAGTCCACGTCTCCGGCCTGCGGTCGTTGGTATTCATGTTGAAGAACGCGCCCGAGCCGGCATACCATTTTCTTTGCGTCGGATTGTAATAGACGTTGTAAAGCTCGTAGAGGTAGTTGCGGTCGGTGTCTACGATGAGCATGTGACGGTCCTGGCTGCTGCGCAGATCGACGTTGCCCGGATCGCCGCCTTCGATCCAGTAAGGCTGGGTCGCCGCCGCGGGCGGGATCGGATAGAAGGGAAAACTCTTGGCCGTTGTAAGGTCGACGCCGTCGCTCTCGTCCCAATATAAAAAATCCACAGCGACCAGGTCGGAAGTGGTGACTCCCGATACGACGGCGTAGGGCATGCCGTAGGTGGCATAAGGATCTTGCGGTGTGGAAGCGTCGCCGCCGAGGTCGGGATGGAGCTGCCGCGTGCCGCCGTTATTGATGAACGCGATGTAACTCGCCGAACGCGGATCGACCGGCCAACTGCGGACGTCGAGGTTCCACCAGTTGTCGGCGGGGAAAAGCGGCGACGAATCGGACAGAGCGCCGCCGGCGATGCTATCCAGAGCTTGTGCGGGTTTACATGTCCCGAACCAGAGCGCGATGGCTGCGAGCAGTAGCGAAAGACGAAAGAAACTGTGAACCATGTCTGCCTCCTTCGCCAACGCTACAGCAAGCCCCATGCCGGGGCGCCACCCGCCGGCAACTCCGGGAAAAGCTGGGATTGTGCTGGAAAGGAAAGACAGATTGAGAAATCGCGCGATATCCAACTTTCGTCACTCCGCGCGCCTCTGTTCATCTTTTCCTCCATCTGTCCTCATTTATCCTTCATCTTTGTTCTTGACGCTTGTTGGAGAGTTGCCCTATCTTGTAAAAGAGGGAGGATGAGAAAATGAGATTGATATCGCTATCGATCGCCTGCATGCTCTGGTGCGCCACTACACTAACGGCCGAAGCCGCCAAAGTGTCGGTCCTCGTCGATCTCGATCCGAACAGCGCGGACCAAACCGTAATCGTCGAGACCGTCACCGCCGATCAGCAAGGTCGGCTCTATGTCTGCGACCGCGTGACGGGCAATGTCATCCGGATCGATCCCAAAGATCCCAAGCTCTTCGCGGTCGGCCGGCTGGTGGCGCGGGAGATCGAAGGCAAGAAGGTGAGAGCGGATAGCTCCGGTCTCGTCTTCAACCAGCAAGGCGACCTCTTTCTAACCAGCGGTGCGTTCCGCGAGATCCTCCGCATCAAGAAAGCCGATCTCAATCCGGAAAAGCCGGGCGTGGCCGAGACGTTTGCGACCGGCACCGAAGGCGCCAACGGCATCGCCTTCGACAAAAACGGAATGCTCTATGTCTCAGGCGGCCGAAACGGAAAAATATATCGCATCGGGCTTGCGGGCGGCGCCGCTGAGGTTTGGGCGCAGATCGAGCTTTATACGAGGACCCTTCCCGATGGGAAGACGCAGCAGGCGATTCCGGCCAACGGGCACGTATTCGACGCCAAAGGAGAGGTCCTTTACGTCGCCGACACCGCACGGGGCGCGATCTGGAAAGTAGCGGTCGGCGCTGATGGAAAAGCCGGCAAACCGGCGCTCGTTGCGCAGAGCCCGCTGCTGGAAGGAGCGGACGGGCCGGCTTTCGATCCGAAGGGCAATCTTTGGGTCGCGGCCAACGAGCGTAACGCGGTCGTCATGGTCACGCTTGACGGCAAAGTCCAAGACATCGCGAAGAACGACAGCAAGGGGCCGCTGGAATTTCCCACTTCGGTCGTCTTTGTCGGCAACACGGCGTACGTCAACAACTTCGACACGCCGCGGCGCGACAATCTCGCGGCCGACGGCAAGACTTCGCGGGACGGCATCGGCGCGTCGATCGTGCAGATTACCCCGTAAAGGAAAAAAAGCGTGAATCGTGAAGGCAGAGTGGGCGGAATCACGTTTCGCATCCGGCACACGATGCTGCCGGTCGGCGATCTCGATCGCACGATCGATTTTTACACGCGCCTTCTCGGCATGGACGTCATGCGGCTGCGCGACGAGCCGGAAAGAAAATTGCGCACGGGTTATCTCGGCTACGGCAGCGAGGATGACGGGCCGGCGCTGGAGGTAATCCAGAGCGGCGCCGCGGATGCGCAAACGAAGATGCCGGAATGGTCGGGCCACGTCGCGCTATATGTTTCGGATCTTTACAAACTGTGCGCGACGTTGAAAGAAGAAGGCGTGAAGTTTTTAAGCGAGCCGAAACCCGTCCGTCCCGGAAGCCGCGACCTCGTCGCGTTCATTCAAGACCCCGACGGGTACACGATCGAGTTGACCGAGAGACATTCGCTTACTGGGCCGCCGTTAAAACGTTCGTGATCGTGGAAGAATGTCATTGCATGATGCCGCCGAGTGAGTGAATGAGAGCCCCCACCGCCCCCGAAATAATCGCCAGATAGATTCCGAAGAGCGCCAGCGTAATGAGGAGATTTTTTTTCCAGTGGGGGCTGAAGGCGATTCCAAAAGGTATTCCAACGATGAAGCCGATGATGTGGGCGACGTAGGCCACGTTGTGATCGTAGCCCGGAATACGGCTCGGGTCGTAGACTACCGCCACGTTGTACACAAAGTATATGATCGCGACCAGTCCCTGCGGCGCGAGGAAGAGCCAGGAAAATTTGAGCGGGCTCACCAGCATGACGCAAGCCGCCACCGTGAAGATCGCCGCCGAGGCGCCGAGCATGCCCGCGCCCGCCGGCATGAACGGCAAGCTGAATAAAAACCCCGCCAATCCGCCGCTAAAAAAAACCAGCACGTGCTTTGCCGCACCGACGGTCTTTTCCAGCGTGCGGCCGAAGACGAAAAGAAAAAGCATGTTGCCGAAAAGGTGCAGCGGGCTCGCGTGGACGAAGAGCGCCGGCAGCAGCGTCCAGCCGCGCCCGTGAAAAAGATTGGTCGAGCTGAAAATCAGATTGCGCTCGGCGAACGCCGGTGGCTGTTGCCAAGCCCAGAGGCTCGCGATCAGGCAGACGAGGATCAAAACCGTGGTCGCGCGCATGGATTAAACGCGACCCAGCTTGCGCGCCAGGTTGACCAGCAGCTCGTCGAAATCGTCGAGCGAGTTTTGGCGCGGCGAGGCGCCGAGGTGCGGCGTGATGATCACGTTCGGAAAGCCGAGCAATGGATCGTCGGAGCGGCCCGGCTCGTCGTAAGGCGGATCAAGCGCAAAGCCGCCCAATCGCTCCGCGGCAAGCGCTTCGATGAGCGCCTCGCGGTTTATGAGTTGAGGCTGCGACACATTAACGAGCAGGGCGCCGGGCCTTATAATAGCGAGCTCGCGCCGGCCGATGATGCCCCGCGTGCCGGCGCCGCCGGGGAGATGGAGGCTCACGCAATCGGAGGTCGCGAGCAGTTCGTCCAACGAAGTGTAGCTCACTTGGTAACGGCGCTCGTCGCTTTCATCGAGGCGATGGCGCTGTGTGTAGACAAGGCGCATGCCGAACGGCGCGGCGCGAAGCGCCAGTTCGCGGCCAATCTCGCCGAGGCCGACGATGCCGAGCTGCCGGCCGAAGAGAGTCCGAAGGCCGCGAACGCGCGCCCAGTTGCCGTTGGCGGTATGCGCCGTATCGTAACGCGTCGGTGAAAAGCCGGCGGCGTGGAGTTGCTCGACGCTGATGAGGCCGGCGGTCTGATGGAGTTTGCGTGCCGACGAAAGCATGAGCGCGAGCGCGTGCTCGGCGGTCGCGATGTTGGCCCGGCGCCTAACGGTGAGCAGGCGGACACCTGCACGCACGCAGGCGGCGTGATCGATGGATGAAGTGACGACGCCGTATTTCTGTACGATTTTAAGCGCGCCGCCCGCTGCCGCGATCTCTGTCTCGCCGACGCGGAATCCTTCAACGACGAGGATATCCGCCCCCGGCAGACTCGCCTCGAGCGCCGCTTCGTCCGCTACGAGCCGGACTTCCGCTGGATAGAGACGGCCGAGGCGCGCGCGGAGCCGCTCGCACCAACCGGCAAAGTCGGGCAAATCGTGAGCGACGAAGTGATCAAAAGCCGCCGTGCGCGCGGCAGGCGTCGCCGGATCGAGAATGACCTGGACCAGATGCAGAAAGGGATCGTCTTCGACAACGATGATGGGTCGCGGCGGAATAGGCATCGATGGATATTAGCCGGGCTCGTGATCGATCTTCAACGCCTGCAGCACCCGCGAAAGCATGTTGTAGGCGCCGATCAGCATCGTGATCTCCACCGTCCGGCGCTCGTCGTAATGTTTTCTTAGCTCGGCGAACACCTCGTCCGGCACGTCGATGTCGCGCGTCATCGCATCGACGTAGGCGAGCAGGGCACGGTGTCGATCGCTGAACAGCGGCGATTCGCGCCAGTTCGCCAGCGCATCGACCTGCGCTGCGGTGAGCCCTTCCTTCAGAGCATAGACGGGGCCATGGGCGCGGAGAATGTAATCGACGCGATTTAAAATCGCGACGCGCATTACCGCCAGCTCGCGGCTTTGCCCATCGACTTTGGTTCCGTAACGCGCGGCCTGATTCAGCTCGAACCAGCCGCCGGCCAGCGCCGGGCTGTGCAGCATCATGCGGTAGATATTGAGGAGCCGGCCGCCGCGCGCGCCGCGAATCTTGGCCATGAGATCGGACAGCTCAGGATAATTCTGCTCGTCGATCAACGAAACGCGGGCCATGAATTTCCTTTTCGACCGCGGTAGCGAACCGTGATGCCGGATCAGTTTATGAAAGCCGGCGGAAGTCCACCTTATAAGAGACCCGCTTGCGATTGCAATTCCTGGAAAGAAAACACGAAGAGGGCAGCCGTAAAAAAATGGCTGCCCTCTTCGTCGGCTACCTGAGCTGTGCACGCCCAGGTTTATAAATTGTGTTAATTTTTTTCTGAGGCTATCTCCTTCCTCGAACAAATTTGAAAATGATATCCGCAAGCAGCATGCCAACGAAAAGAACTGCCGATTCGGCGATATTTGTGAACTGTCGATCATTTGCGCGCCTCGTGCTTGAAGGCTCCAGCCTACAATGATCTGACGTAACCTACACATCTTTGACAGGGTTCGACTTGCAGAGTATCTCGAGCATTGTCAAATAGCGCTCCGAAGAGTTTCCATGAAGCGTTGGGCCATTATTATTTTCGTTGTGGTGGTTTTTTTGCGGCGGGAACCGTCGTGGGCTTTCGCATCGCGGTGCGCATGCTGAAAGACAAAGTGGCGGGGGCGCTTGGCGCGGGGAGCCAAATCGCGGAACTGAAGGTCGGCTGGAATTCGGTCGAGCTGGTCGGGCTCGAGATCGCGCCGCCAAAAGGCTGGCCGGCGGCCCGGACGCTTCAGGCCGAACGAGTGACGATCGTTCCGAGTAGGTTGCCGAAAAAACCTTCGTCCACCCTTCGACGGGCTCAGGGCGAACGAAGGGACGGTTGAAAATGTTAGAGATTTTCCGTTCGTGCTGATCCCTCGACAAGCTCGGGACTGAAGGTTGTCGAGGGAGCCTGTCCTGAGTGAAGTCGAAGGATCGAAGCATGAATCCCACTTTTTCAGCAGCCTGCTAGTCTTCGCAGTCTTCTCGCCAGCGAGATCCGGATCTCTTCCATTACCGTCGAGAAACCTTATCCATCCATATTGCGGACGCCGGGAAAGTTGACGCTAATCCCAAGCCTCTTCGAGGCGGGCGAACGAAGGGAGCGAAACAACGAGCGGTCTTTGGCGCGCGGGGTCACGATCTCCCAAATAGCGTTACGGGACGGTGTTATAGAGGTGTTCGACGCCACGGTCAGCCGTCCGCCGCTCAGGACGCGTCTGGAGGAGATCGAGGCCGTGATACGCGATATCGTTGCGCCTTCCTTCAAGGACAGAACACAAATCGAGCTTACCGCCGTCGTCAAGGGGACGAGGCGTGACGGCCACGCGAAAGTTTCCGGCTGGGTTGAACCCGTCAGTAAAGATTTTTCCTCCCATGTTTTCCTCCAAGCCGTCGATCTCGTTGCCCTCCAACCTTATCTCGTCAAAAAAGGAGAGGCGCGAATCGATCGGGGAACTTTGGATCTGGACGTCGCATCGGAGGTCAGGAACAACAAGTTGGATGGAAAAGGGAAGGCCATCGTCCGAGATCTGGCATTCGCTCCGTCGCCGGGTTATCTGGACACCTTCATGGGCGTGCCGAGAAACGCGGTGATCGGTTTCTTGAAGGACCATCAAGGCGCCATCGATGTAAATTTTATTCTCAAGGGCGATATCAGCCATCCGAGTTTTTCTCTCAATGAAACGCTTGCTACCCGCATAGCGAGCGCCATGGCCGGCCAATTGGGTGTCAGCATCAAGGGGATGGCCGAAGGAATCGAAACGTTGGGTCGAAAAGGCGTGGAGGGCGCGGGCAAAGTCACCGATGCGATCGGCTCCGCGGTGAGGGATATGTTCGGCGGGGAAAAGCGATAAGCTTTGTTCGCGGCCGGGATGATTTTTCTTCATCCGCTCAAAAGGGAAGGTCGGAAGATGCGCCGGGCCGTAAAGCGCGTGAGCGCAAAATTCTCCCTCCGCTCCGCGGAGCTGCCGTAGAGATTGCAATCCCCGATGCTTCCTCGGAGTGTGTGAAAAAATCGCCGATCGCCCTTCGACGGGCTCAGGACGAACGGCTAA
>CAYOJC010000117.1:0-13727 GCA_964404195.1 uncultured Syntrophobacteraceae bacterium | reverse complement strand
GCGAGGACTTGGTCTCGTGCATGACATCCATCATATAAGTCTCAGGGCGAACGGACTCTGTAAAGCTATTTTAGAGACACCACACTAAAACCTTCATGTGCGGCATCTATGGATATGTCTCCTCTCGCGGCGGGATTCAGCCCGAAATATTGCGCCGTATGGGCGACACCCTCCGGCACAGGGGGCCCGACGATGAAGGAGAATGGATCCAGCATTCAGAAGAGTTGGCCGTCGCGCTGGGTCACAAGAGACTCAGCATCATCGATCTTACTTCCGCCGCCAAACAACCCATATCCGACGAGGACGGCAAAATCTGGCTCACTTACAATGGAGAGATCTATAACTTTCGGGAACTCAGGAGCGAGTTGGCGGCTAAAGGGCATACCTTTAAGTCGACTTCCGACGGCGAAATTATCGTCCACCTTTATGAAGAGATGGGCGCGGCATGTCTGGAGAGACTCAAGGGCATGTTTGCCTTCGCTCTGTGGGACGAGACGCAACAATCGCTTTTTCTGGCGCGCGACCGGATCGGGAAAAAGCCGCTCCATTACGCCATTTACGACGGCGGAATCGCCTTCGCTTCGGAGATCAAGGCGCTTCTAAAGCATCCTCAGGTGGTTAAAGAAATAGACCTCAGCGCTCTCAACAAATATCTGACTTTCGAATACGTGCCCGCCCCTGCTACGATCTTTAAGTCGATTAAAAAGCTCGAGCCCGGCCACTACCTTTCTTACCAAAATGGAAAGAGCGAAATAAAAAAATATTGGGACATTCCTCTCGCGGATTACCCGATCGGCTTTAAGACTGAAGATGAATATGCGGAGGAGCTTAGAGACATTCTAGAAAGAGCGGTCAGGTCGAGACTCGTGGCCGATGTCCCTGTCGGCGTCTTCTTGAGCGGAGGTATCGACTCGGGTGTCATCGCCGCTCTCGCGGCCAAAGCCGACAGAAGAATCGAATGCTTTTCCATCGGCTTCGATGAGCCATCGTTCGATGAGAGTTCACACGCAAAAAGCATCGCCAAGGCGCTCGGCCTCAATCATCGCCTGAAGATATTCAACACCCGGGAGATGCTGGACAACCTGGATGAGCTTCCTAACTTCCTGGACGAGCCTCTGGCGGACGCCTCGATCCTGCCCTCTTATCTCCTGTCTAAAGTCGCGTCCGAACGGCTGAAGGTGGCGCTCAGCGGAGACGGCGGCGATGAGCTGTTCGCCGGCTACCCGACGTATCAGGCTCACAGGATCATCACCTATTACGACTTGCTGCCTGAGACATTGAAGAATTCGGTCAAGGCCCTGGCCGCTTGGCTTCCCGTCTCGCACGGCAACATCAGCACCGATTTCAAGATCAAGCAGTTCTTGCGCGGCGCCGGGGTGTCCCCCGAAATCCGGTTCTTTATGTGGATGGGAAGTTTCACCGAGAGCGAGAAGAAGGGGCTTTTAAGCAGCGACGTCAGAGCGGCCCTCGCGCACGAGAATACTTACGAAGACGTCTTCGCTTATATCCGGGAGAGCGGTCTAAACAAAGACCTCGAAAGAATACTTTATCTTTCGATGAAGCTCTATCTCCAGGACGACATCCTCGTCAAGGTCGATCGAGCGGCGATGGCCAACGGCCTGGAGGTGAGATGCCCTCTGCTGGATCAGGAGCTGGTCGAGTTTGCCTGCAGGCTGCCTATGCAGTACAAACTCCATGGATTGAAGACCAAATATCTGCTGAAAAAAGCCGCCGCGGGCATATTGCCGGACTCCATCATCAACCGAAAGAAGAAAGGCTTCGGCATCCCGATCTCGAAGTGGCTCACGGGCGAGCTCAAGAGCTACATGCTCGACTACCTAGGCGAGGAGAGAATCAAAAGGCAGGGATACTTCAACTATCCCTACATCAAGGGGCTGATCGACGACCACCTGCACAAAAGAAAGGACCATCGGAAGCTCCTCTGGACGCTGCTGATATTTCAGATCTGGCATGACCGAATCTTCGAAAACCCCCGCTGAATCGAAGAGCGTCCGGGAAATTTGCTGGCTCGGCGTTTTTGCCGTGCTCTGCTTTTTCGTCCTCTTTCACAATCTCGGAGGAGCGGCGCTGATTGAGCCCGACGAAGGCCGAAACGCCGAAGTCGCGCGCGAGATTCTGCTGCTCCAGGACTGGGTGACGCCTCATTACGATTTCATTCCCTACCTCGACAAGCCGATGTTTTTCTATTGGCTGGTCGCGTTCGCCTATGAGATCTTTGGAGTCTCGGAATGGTCGGCGCGCCTGCCTTCCGCGCTCGCGGCGCTCGGGTGCGTCCTGTTGATTTATAATCTGGCCCGGACCCCTCTGGGACTCTGGGGAGGGTTGTGGAGCAGTCTGGTCCTGTTAACCAGCCCGGTGTTCTTCGCGTTTTCGCGGGCCGTCATCTTCGACATGACGCTGACTTTTTTTATCACCGCGTCCCTGTGGTCGTTCTACCGAGGACAGAATGCCGGCGCCAAATCCAAGAGAGGCCTTTTTCTCCTGATGTATGGGGCCATGGGATGTGCGACGCTGGTGAAAGGCCCGATCGGAGTCATTTTTCCGGGAATGGTGATCGCGCTCTATCTGCTTCTGACTCGACGGTTGTCAACGCTGCGCGAGATGGAGCTCCCGCTTGGCCTGTTACTCTTTCTCTTGATCGTGGCGCCGTGGTATCTATGGGCGGAATCGCGAAATCCGGGATACCTCCGCTATTTCATTCTCGAGGAGAATTTCCTCCGCTACCTCACGCCTCACTTCCACCGGGCGCAACCCTGGTATTACTACGTCGGAGTTCTGGCCATCGGCTTCTTCCCGTGGACGGCGCTCATCTATCTTCCGTTCAAGAATATAACGGCGGCCCTCAAAGACGAGAGGAGGCTTTTTCTGATCCTGTGGATGGTTCTGCCTCTGCTTTTTTTCAGCTTTTCCGCCGCAAAGCAGCCGGGCTACATCCTTCCCGTCTTTCCGCCGCTGGCTCTTATGACGGCCGAGGCAATGGCGTCCATGCTGGCCTCGTCCAACGCGAGGGCGCGATGGCCGCTGGCCTTTCCATGGCTGATTTTCCTTGCGGTCTTTTCTTATTTCACTCTCGCGTTGTTCCTGCCCGAGCTCTTGCCCGGCGATCTCCAGGAACGCTCTCCTGAAGTCTTGCCTCTAATTCGTCGGATATCCGGGCCGCTGCTCCCTATTCTCCTGGTCCTCCTGGCTCTGGGCGCCGCAGCGAGCCTATGGGCAAAACCCGCTCCTTACTACCTCGTTTGCTGCGCATTTTTTTCCGCCTTCCATTTCTTCGGTATCGGAGTGCTGGACTATATTTCTCATACCCGCTCTTCGCGGGATATTGCGGAAAAAGCGCTTCCTCTTATCCGCCCAGGCGACCGCGTGGTGATGTACGACGGCCTCTCAAGCCTGCCGTTCTACCTGCGCGTGGACCACCCTATATGGATCGTATCGCCGGCGCGCAGAGAGGTCATGGGAAGCTTTTACATCGCTAAAAACAATCCCCGGCCCCCTCACGGTTCCGGCAACGTAGTGCTCAGCGTCGAGGAATTCTTAGAAGCATGGAATCAATCCGGGACGAGATTGGTGGTCTTTGCGGAGGAAAAAAGACTGGCTCGGCTTCAGGAACATGCAAAGTTGCCGCCGAAACGACTCTTGACCCTGCGCGGCGTCGTCCTGATTACAAATCAATGAGAAGAACGGGAGGCAAAGTATGTCGCTAGTAGCCGTCGTAACCGGAGGCGCGGGAGGGATCGGCGCGCCGATCTGCCGCGCGCTGGCGCAGGATGGAATGAAGGTCGTCGTCGCCGACTTCAACGAAGACGCGGGAAAATCGCTCGCGGAAGAAATTGTCCGAGCAGGCGGCGAGGCGATCTTTCAAAAAGTGGACGTGGGAGACAAGGCGAGCGTGGGCAAGATGGTCGAGCAAGCGCTCGAGCGTTTTTCGCGGATCGATTTCCTCCTCAATGGCGCGGGCGTGATCTCGCGCGCTCCGGTCCGGGAGATGGCGGAAGAAGACTGGGACCGTGTGCTGCGCATCAACTTGAAAGGCACTTTTCTCTGCTCGCAGGCGGTCGCGCGCCACATGACGGAACGGCGCTCCGGACGGATTGTCTGCCTCGCGTCGGGACGCGGCGTCGCGGGGCAGCCGGGCGCGGCGCACTACGCCGCCTCGAAGGCCGGCGTGATCGCGTTCGTCAAATCGCTCGCCGTGGAGCTTGCGCCGCACAACGTCCTCGTCAACGCGATCGCGCCCGGCGCGACGGATACGGCGATGTCGCGCTCGGGATCGACGGAAGAAGAATGGAAAAAGCGCGAGGCGGTCCCGCCGCTGATGGGCGGACTCACGACGAAAGAAGAGATCGTGGGTCTCGTCCGCTATCTCTTCTCCGAGCCGGCCAAGCACATCACCGGTCAGACGTTTTTCCTTCGAACGCCGAGATAGGGCGCTACACAGCCGGTACGAGCCTAGTGTGAGTGGAATGATGGCCGTGGGAGAAAGATGGCATCGGATCGCCGCAGTCGGCCGGGAGCGCTGGAATCGCCACCATCAATCCCTCCTCTGTCTCTTAGTCGTCTTCCTGTGTGTGATCGCAGCGCTGCGACTGGCCAAGGCATTCCCGGTGCTGCTCTGGGGCCCGGCTCTCGGCGACGCTGTCGATCTCAGGCAACGTCATCTGGAAGTCCACAGGTGGTTTGCCTCGATGCCCGTGTACAGCGAATTCCACTTCGCAGTCTATCCGCCGGCCACTTACCTGATTCTCTGGCCGGTTCTAGGCTGGTTAGAGATAACAACCGCTCGCTGGCTTTGGGCAGCCACCGAAGCACTGGCGCTTGGATGGCTTGCCTACCTAGTCGTGAGGAAGAGCGAGGCGAACACGGCCGTGGAGCGCACCTTTGTGGCCCTCCTACCCCTTTCGATGTACGCGACGGCCGCTACTATAAGAAACGGGCAGCTCATCGTGCATCTCTTGCCACTGTTGTTAGCCGGCTTGCTGCTGCTTCAGCACGGAAAGCCCGGCTTGGGCCGCGACCTGCTCTCTGCCGCCCTGGTGTTATTAGCGTTCGTAAAGCCCACAGTCTCGGCTCCTTTTCTGTGGATGGCACTTTTCCTCCCCGGCCGGCTGCGGCCGGCCGCACTGGTTGCGTTTGGCTATGCGGCGCTCACTTTTTTTGCCGTGTCGTTTCAAGAGTTGGGGACCGCCGCGCTTTTCCAGCAGTGGCTGGCGCGCGGTTCCACGGTGGCCGTAAGTGGAGGCACCGCGAACCTCCACATCCTGCTCGCCGCTGTTGGCCTGGAAAAATGGATCCTCCCGGCTTCGCTGCTCGTATTCCTTGCGTTAGGCCTGTGGACCTACCGCCACCGGCGTGTGGACTTCTGGCTCCTTCTATCCGTGTCCGCCATCATCGCCCGTTTCTGGACATACCACTATCCGTATGATGACTTGCTGCTTCTGCTTCCTGAGATCGCGCTGTTTCGCCTGGTGAAAAGGGGGCCGTCCAGTGAGGGCAGCGACGTGGCCGCCGCGGCGCTGCTCGCAATTATCGTTATCGGTATGCTGGTTCCTCTCCGGCTGCTGATCCGGTCTTCGTCTTTGGCTGTTTTTTTGACCGGCGGCAATGCCGTCGTGTGGATTGCGACGCTGGTTTTCCTGATGAGACAAGCCGGAGCGACACGGGAGCGGCCCAGCACCGGCCAAAAAGTTTCTGCCGGAACGGCTGGCTAGAAAAGTCGCGACCTATTTCACAAACCGGTCCGGCGAGAATTCGCTCGTCGCCGTCGGATCTAGGATCAGCTTCGCGGCCAATGCGCCCACGGCCGAGCTGGTCGTCACGCCGTGTCCGCCGAGGCCCGCAACCCAAAAGAAGCCGCTCACCTTGGGGTCCCAGCCGATCACAAAACGGCCGTCCGAAGAGAGCGTTCTGAACCCGGCCCATTGGTTCTTGATCGCCACCTCGGAAAGCGCCGGAAAATATTTCCGGATTTTCTCGAAGAGTAATTCGGTCGCCGATTCGTCCGTGGTCGCGTCGCACGGCGCCATCTCCTCTTGATCGCACGGGCAGAGAAGCAGCCCGCCCGATTCCGGGCGAAAGTAAAATTCGTGCGTGGTGTCCCAGACGAACGGCCACTTCCGATCCGCCCAAGAGAGCGGCGCGGTGACGAAGAGATGGCGCCGGCACGAATGGAGCGGCGCTTCCACGGCGCCGGCCATTTTTGCGACCGTCGAAGCCCACGGGCCGGCGGCGTCGATCAGCGTGCCGGTTTGGATGGTTTCATCCGCCGTCACGACGGCGGTCACCCGACCCGCGCGAGTCTCGATCTTCTTGACGGCGGAGCGGTAGCGGACGCGCGCGCCCAAAGATTGCGCCGCTTTGAGATAGCCGCTGAGCAGCGCATGAATGTCCACCACTCCGTCCGTCGCGCACCAGACCGCGCCCTCGAAGTCCGCGTCCTCGAGAATAGGAACAAGCTCGCACGCGCGCTCGCGCGTCCAGCATTCGGCGGTCATCCCCATTCGTCGCGCGCTCTCGGCGTCGCGAGCGAGTTTATTCCATCCTTCGCCGCTGCCCAAAAGCAGCGAGCCGTTCCGCTCGAAGCTTACCGGCGACGGCCAATCGGAGGGTAGAGAGCGCAAAAACGCGGCGCCCTCCTCCGCCAGCGCGGCGATCGCCGGGTCGGGCACGACCTGGCGCACCATCGCCGCATTGCGACCCGAAGAATGGACGCCGGGGACTTGTTCCTGCTCGAGGATAAGAATTTCCCGTGCGCCGCGCCGCGCTAAATGATAGGCGGTGGCGGCGCCGGCAAAACCTGCGCCGATGATGACGTACGGGGAAGAGCTCACCATGCTACGCCGGCGGGAATATTTTTTTTCCGCTCCCCTCTTCCTCCAGGATGATCGCCTTGGTAGGACAAATCTTGGCGGCGAGCAAAATCTTTTGATCGCCGTCTCCCCGGGCATCTGCCACAGTGGCGATGAACTTCTCGTCGAGCTTGAAAACCTTTGGCACCGCCTCGACGCATTTGCCGTAACCTTCGCACTTCGTGCGATCCACGGTGATCTTCATAATATCTGCCTCCTTCGGCTTGTTAATTTCTTTTTAACCCATTCCCGCCGTTTCGGCCACCCACAACTCGGTCCATGAGCGGAGCGCCGCCCACCGAAAAAACTTCTTGAGCTTTTATCCCGAATTAGAGAAAATCACCGGCCTCTGACGCAGGGGTTTCTCTAGCCATTGATCAAAGATTTTGAGACGCAAAATCACGGCATGAAGATCGTCTGCGACGAGCGCTGGCCCATCAAAGACCGCTGTAAAAGGATCTCATCGCGGTAGATATGCCCCCGGCACCACTTTCCCTTCCCATGTGATTCACGTTCCGCGCAACCTATTTCCTTCCATTTTCTTCTGCGCTATAGTGACTTTCGATGAGAGTTCATCGTTACACTCAGTGGGACGGTACGCAACAAATCCGCTTCCCCACCTCTGAGGACCTTCTCAAGCATCTCTCCGACAATTTTCTCGAAGAAGAAGGCGTGCGCAGGGCGTTAAGAGATTTGCTGCGCCGCGGCTTGGCCTCCGATGACGGGCAGCGCTCCGTTAAGGGCCTGAGAGATTTCCTGCGCGAAGCCGAAGAGAAGAAAAAAGAATTGCTGGAGAAGTATTCGCCGGAATCCTTCAAGCTCACGCCCGAAGAAGCCAAAGCGCTCAGCGACAAGCTCAACAGCCTGGCGGAAAAGCTCGAGGCCTATCACGACAAAATGCGCAACTTCATGGAGCGTCTCTCCGGCAAGTACGCCCAGAACATGGACGAGCTCCAGCGCAAGATGCAGGAGGGATTCGAGCGCTATCAGGAGCTGAGAGATCGGCTCAAAGACCAGCTATCGCAGCGCAAGGCGAAGAGCCCTCAGGATCTTACGGGCCAGGGCCGGCAAAATCTCATGGACATGCTGGACCGCATGAACAAGCTCCTCGAAGACGAGAACTTCCTCAACAATCTGCCCAATATGTTGGATGCCGCGGTCGAAGATCTGGACAATCTTCTGGAAAACTTGAACAACTTGACGCAGGAGCAATTGGGCCAGTTGAGCGATGCGCTGAGTCAGATGGAACAACTGCAACAACTTATGAACCAGTACCCGTTCCAGGGCTCGCAGCAAATGGGGATGGGCGAAGCCGGCCAGATCCTTGGACAGTTGAAGCGCCTGGAGCAGTTTCTTCGCTGGGGCCAGCGGGGAATGGCGGACATCGCCGATCTCAACCTGGAGGAGATCCGCGAGCTGCTCGGAGAAGAAGCCTATGAGCAGCTCAAGTACCTCAAAGGAATCGAGAGCATGATGGAAGAGGACGGTTACCTCGTCCGCACGGGCCAGGGTCTGAAGTTGAGCCCGAAAGGAATGAGGAGAATCGGCGACAAGGCGCTCCGGGAAATTTTTCAGATGCTCAACAAGAACCGCTGGGGCGATCACAACACGACTCTCAGGGGATTGCAGGGCGAAACGCTGGAAGACACGAAAAGATACGAATACGGCGACCCTCTGAACGTAAAGATCGGCGAGACCTTGATGAACGCTCTGGAGCGGGGCGCCCGCGGCGTGCCGTTAAAGATCGGCCCGGAAGATTTTTCCGTTCAGCGCCAGGAATTCTCCACCGACTGCGAGACCGTGCTGCTGATCGACGTGAGCTACTCGATGCTGATGAACGACGCGCTGCACGCGGGCAAGAAAGTGGCTCTCGCGCTGCACCGGTTGATCGAGACCAAATATCCGCAGGACGTGCTTCACCTCGTCGCTTTCCGCTCCAACGCCAAGGTCATCCGGGCGCAAGACCTTCCCTCGATCGTGGCCATCACCTATTTCATGGAGCACGGCACGGACATCAAAGAGGCGCTGCGCTTCTCGCGCCAGGTGCTGGGCTCGCGGAAGGCGGCGAACCGGCAGATTATCCTTATCACCGACGGCGAGCCCACCGCGGTGACGCTCGACCGCGGCGGGCGGCTCCACAGCGGCTGGGGTTCCGCGCTCTTGCACGAGCGCATCGTGCAGGAGACGCTGAAAGAGGTCCGGCGCTGCACGCAGAGCGGCATCAAGATCAACACCTTCATGCTCGGCGCCGATTTTTATCGCCGCGGTTTCATCGACCAGCTTTCCCGCTTGAACACCGGCCGGGTCTTCTACACCTCGCCGGACCAGATCGGCAACTACATCGTCGTCGATTACATCGCCAACAAGCGCAAGCGCATCGGGCGAACGTAACGCTATCGAGTTTTTGCTGGATAGGTTTCTACACGATACGCCCCTCTTTAAACTCAAAACACCGCTTCCTTGTGAACGAGCAAAAAATTCCCTAAAAGCGCGCCGTATCTCGGCCATTACCGGGGAAACGGGAGGAATCATATGAATGACCGCGGAACATCCAGGCAAAAAATCGCGCGTCAATATAACTCGCTATGTCTTGTAGACGCGATTTGCGTTCTAACGTTTTTCGCTCTTGCGCTGTTTTCCGTCGGCTTCGCCTTAGCCGAGGAGATACCGGATTCGCTCACAAAAAAACTGGCCGAATTCAGCGGCTCGGAACATGGACAGATTATCCCCGTTAAGGACGAACCGCTGACCCGCGAGTTCCCCGGCTATTCGTTTTACGCGCTGCGCTTCAGAAAGTATCCGGTCGCGCGGATTCCTCCCGAACCGCTCAAGGCTAACAATCTTTTCGTCGTTAAGCCGAACGGCTCCGTCGAGCATATACAGGACACCGAGATGTTAAAGAATTTTTTCCGGCTCACTCTTCGTCCGGTTAAAACGGAGAGCCGCGCCCGGGATGCGGCCAAAGGCTGGCTACGGCTTGCCCAGGAATTCTACCAGGACGGCTTTTTTCAATTCTCAATCGCTGAGGATTCCATAAGAGTCGCGGCGATTAAGGACGGCGGCATCGAAGTCTCCGGCAAAGCCGTCGTGAATCAGCAGGGAGGCAATACGGGAGAGATTGTTGCGTCGCTCACGTTCGACTCCGCCGGCGCGCTGACAAACGTGTCGGAGTCGGCGCAAATCCGCCGCGGCATCCGGCCGATTTGCCAGGTGACCAAACTTTTAGATCCCGACCCGATCGTGCGCGGCATGGCCGAGCAGTCTATGCTCGTCATGGGCAAGGAGGCGAAAGAATATCTGGACGAACAGCGCGCGAAAGCCGGCCCGGAACTTCACCGCGCAATCGACGAGATCTGGCGGCAAATCGTCGCCGAAGGGCGCTAGCGTGCTTCCCAAAATTGAAACGGCTAAGGGCGCGCGGCCTCTGCCCCATGGGCTGCGGGCGATACCGGGAAGCATCTGGGCGCTCGGCTTCGTCAGCATGTTCGCCGACATCTCGTCCGAGATGATTCATAGCCTGCTGCCGGTATTCCTCGTAACGGTGCTCGGGGCGAGCGCATTGGCGGTCGGTATGATCGAAGGAATCGCCGAGGCGACCGCCCTGATCACCAAAGTATTCTCCGGCACTCTCAGCGACTATCTCGGACGGCGAAAGTTTCTTACCGCCCTCGGTTATGGTTTGGCGGCGTTTACGAAACCGCTGTTCGCCCTGGCGCCCTCCGTGGCCTGGATAGTGACGGCGCGATTCGTTGATCGTGTCGGCAAGGGCATTCGCGGCGCTCCTCGAGACGCGCTGGTCGGCGACATCGCGCCGCCCCATCTCAGAGGCGCTTGCTATGGCCTGCGCCAATCGCTCGATACCGTCGGCGCATTTGCCGGACCTCTCATGGCAACCATTTTCATGGTGCTCACGTTGAACAGTTTTCGCACGGTGTTCTGGATCGCAGTGATCCCTGCGTTTGTAGCACTGGCGCTCATGATATTCGTGCAGGAGCCTGAGACGGTTCGGCCGGAAGGTAAGCCGCGATCGCCTATTCGAGGCGCAGACTTCCGGCAGTTGAGCGCCGCGTACTGGTGGTTCGTGTTGATCGCCGCCGTGCTCACGCTTGCGCGCTTCAGCGAAGCATTTCTGGTGCTCCGCGCGCAGAACATCGGGCTGCCCATCGCTCTCGTGCCGCTTGTGATGGTGGTGATGAACGTGGTGTACGCCGTCTCCGCCTATCCGGCCGGCCGTCTGTCCGACAAAATGGACCGGCGACTGGTGCTGGCGGCTGGCTTGGTGGTTTTGATCGTAAGCGATGTCGTGCTGGCTCTTGCAACCGGTGTGCGGCACGTCATAGCTGGTGTGGCGCTGTGGGGTCTCCACATGGGGTTGACCCAAGGTCTGCTTGCCGCTTTAGTGGCGGACACGACTCCGTCACGCCTTCGAGGCACCGCTTTCGGCATGTTCAATCTCGCGAGCGGCATCGCCATGCTGATCGCGAGCTTTCTGGCCGGCTGGCTTTGGGATCAGTACGGGCCGCAGGCAACCTTTTACGCCGGAGCCGGTTTCACGACGATAGCTTTGATCGGCCTCATGATCCGAAGCCCGGCGTGATCGCGGCAAAAAAATAAAATAGGAATCGCCTTTTTCAGCAGTCGGGTAATTCCCTCGCGGCAAGCGCGTAAACAAAGGAGGATGTGCCTTCAGCCCCGGACCAAGAAGGCAACACCGGCCACAATCAGCACGATTTCAACGAGCGCGACAAAGAACCGTTCCGGCATCAGGTCCAACAGTTTTTTTCCGACGAAGGAACCGAGAATCATGATCGATCCCACGGCCAGTCCCACCAGCACGCCGGTCGCCGTCAGAACAGCAGTGCTGCCGTAAGCGACCAATTTGGTGACGTGCATCACGACCGTCGCGAGCGCTTCGGTGCCGATGAGCGCGCCTTTGACCAGACCGTAGGCCAGAAAAAAAGGAATCATGATCGGCCCGACGCTGCCCAACAGCGCCGAGAGAAAACTGAAGACGGCGCCGATAAGGGGAAACGCGCGCAGCGGAAGCCTACGGGCGGAGCTTATTCCGCTATGGCGATAGATCACGACCGCGATGAGAAAGATTCCCAGCAGGCGGGTAAGAAATTTGAGCGGCGCCGAAGCAAACAGGAATCCGCCGGCGAGCGCGGCGGGCACGCCGCCGGCGGCGAACCATGCGACGACGCGCCATTCGAGATCGCGGCGATTGAACCAGACGCGGCTCAGATTCCCGACGAGCTGCGCCACGGTGAGGATCGGGATCGCGTCGCGGACGCCGAAGATCGGAACCAGGATCGGCAACAGGATCGCCGCCCCGCCGAAGCCGGCGACCGCGGCCAGCGTCGAGGCCACGAAAGCACCGCCACCCAACAGCAGCACCTCACCCAGTCCTAGCAACCCCTCCCCCATCCAATTTTCGATTTTAGATTTTGGATTTTGGATTAAAAGACCGATCGAAAATCGGCAGTCGAAAAATTCAAAATAGTCGAGCCATTCAACCTTTATCCGTGAGGAGCGCGAGCACGCCCGTATAGGCGAGCAGATGATTTTTTCGTTCCAGCGGGCCGAGCTCGAAGCTGCCGAAGAGGCCGATCAGCGGGAACTCGCCGAAAGACTGGCGGATGTACGCCGTGTCGATGCCGTCCATGCCGTAGAGCGAGCTGCCGCGCGAGCAGCAATTGAAATAAAATCCCAACGCCGGAGATTTTCCGCCGAGACTTTCGGCCTGCCGCGCCAGCATCTGGCGCAAATCTTCGCGCGCTCTCGGGCCGTCGCGCAAAGTAAACACCATGCGCTCGCCCTCGAAGATCTCTTCGGCGACCGCGAGAACCCCCGCGCGCGGATCGAGCCCCACGATGTTCCGGACCAGATATTCTCCCGAAGCCACGCTATTTTTCCGCGTATCCGCGGGCAGGCCGACGAAGATGAAAGCCAACGCGCGGCCGAGATTTTCCAACAGCGGTCCCTTGACGACGCGGGCGAAGGTTTCGTACGCGGGACGATGGTCGATTTCAAGAATGAGATTCCCTTGCGCCTTGGTGATCGTCATCGCCTCGCTCACCGGCTGACAGCCCTGAGTGATTCCGATCCGGCTCGTAAACGCGCCGGAGAGGGTGAAGCCGGCCAACGCGTTCGTGGCCATCGTCTGTCCGTAAAGTTGAAAGGTCTTGCCCTGGCTTCCGTTCTCCGAAGAACCGGCACCGACGAGAGGGACAAAGCCCGCGGACTCTTCGATCCCGCGAAAGAGCGCGCGCGGCTCGGCGTTGTAAGGGTCCGTAAACGCGACCACAAGCGACTCTCCGCTCGCGCCGGATAAAACATCCCGGCCAAGCCCGGCGCCGATGTCGGCATCGCGGCCCCTCAACGGATGATGCAGAAACGGCCGGATCTGCGCGTCGTCCGAAGCCAGAACCATGACGGCAAGCCCGGCGCGGCCTTCGATCTCGCCGTCGATCGTCAAAACGCCTACTCCGCTCGACCCGACAATCTCGTCCGTTCGGGTAATGCGCTGGAGCGCTGCGGTAAACTTCTCGGCGGAAGAGACATGATCGACCGAGAAAAAAACCAGGACGAGATCCGCCCGATCGATGCCGGCGCGATTCATCGCCTGCGTCGCCGCTTCCTCCGCGGCGCGCTCGGTCGATGGATTGGACGACTGCCCGACGCCGGCGCGAAGCATGAAATCAATCTATGCGAATCGCCCTTGAAGGGTCAAGCTTGGCAACTAGCGTCAACTTTCCCCCATCCAAACTTCGTGTACTTCGTGCTCTTCGTGGTGAGAGGATTTAACCGTCGAGTAGAGAGGAGGCGCGCCGCTGTGCAGGTCAGTGACTTCCAATGTAT